>JAQBPO010000082.1 GCA_028287465.1 Fibrobacterota bacterium | reverse complement strand
CTCGGCCGACTGAGCACCCGGACCCCCGCAGCGAAGCCGGGCCTCCAAGGCCGGTTGATCGGCCCCGCTTTAACCACCACAAGCTGAAGCGGGGCGGGATTTTACGGTGAATCCGGTGGAAGATCCGCTTCAAGTCTTGCTCAAACACCTCCCCTCCCCTTAGAATCTCATGGGGCCGGTTCCAAAAATCCGGCCGAGGGTCCTTCCCATGATGGACAAGGTTTGGAAACGGATTTCCGCTAAGCGACCCAAGGGCGCCAAGCTCGTGAAGATCGTGGGCATCCTTTCCGCCATGGTCTGGATCGCGGCGGGTTCCGCTTTCTTCCTTCTCAAGGATGGAAAGCGCCTTTCCGGGACCGGCGACCTTGGCCACGGTGGAGCCAAGGCCGAATCCGGCCACGGAGAAAGCGGCGGCCCGGCCGGGACCGCGGCGGACGTCGGGGATCACGGTATTTCCCTGGCGAGCGTTTCCGCGGAAGAACCCGGACACGGGGACGAATCGGGCGAACGCGGGATCGGCTCCGCGGAAGCGGCCCCGGAAGCCTCGCATCCGAGCGCCCATGAAGCGGAATCCGAGCATGACTCCAAGCCGAACGAAAAACCCGATTCCCATGCGGCCGCCGCCCCTGCCGGGGAAACCGAAGGGGATGGCGGAACGGACGCGCCCCGGTACCTGCCGTCGCGCGAAGAGGTCGCCGCATTGCGCCAGGTCGTGGAACTCCAATACGCCGCGGGCGCCTTGCAGAAGGCCTTAACGCCCTTAAGGCGCGTATTGCGCATGCCCACCCGCGAAGAGCGCTTGCTGGCCATGGCCACGGATATCTTCCTGGGTACGGCGAATTACGAGGAAGCCCGGGGCACGGCGGAACAGGTTCTGGCGCTCAACCCGGCCAACATGCCGGTGCGGGTCCAGGGAGTTGAAGCGCAATACCGCATGGGCGAAGTGGACGCCGCTTTCACGGAAGCCCGATCCGCGCTCAAGGAGCATCCGGGGAACCTGGCCATGGTGACCCTGCTCGCCACCATGGAAGTGGAAATGGGCCCGGGCCGCAAAGGCTATGGGACATCCCTGCAAGCGGCCCTGAAATTGAAGCCGGACTATGCCCCGGCCGTCTACCTGCAAGGCCGCAAGGCCCAATTGGAAGGCGACTATAAAGACGCCGAGATCGCTTTCCGCCGGGTGATTAAACTGGATCCGCGCAATGCCAAGGCGTACGGCCAATTGGGAATGGCCCTATACCACTTGGGCAAGGACCCCGAAGCGGAGAAGGCTTACCGGGCCGAACTGGACATGAATCCCGAGGATTACAATACCTGGTTCAATCTGGGCGAATTGCGCATGTCGGTAGCCAACAAGGAAATGAATCCGACCGCCATCCAGACCCTGCGGGCGGATGCCATGGAATGCTACCTCAAGGCCCTGGAATTCAACCGCGACCATGCCGAGGCCCATTACCGGGTCGGCGTGCTCCTGAACGGGAATGGCCAGTATAAGGAGGCCATCCGCCATTTGGAAGCCTCCCTGAAGGCCCACTCCAGCCATGTCCCGACCCTGGTCCAGCTTTCCGTAGCCTTCGAAAACCTCAAGCAACCCGAACGCGCCCGCGCTTACCTCAATAGGGCCTACGAGCTTGATCCCCTGAATAAAGTGGTGCTTTTCAAGCTAAAGCAATGGTCCTGAGCCCGCCGGTAGGCTTTACACCAATCACGGTAAGAACCCATGGCTCCGGTTTTTCCGGTAAAAAAGGTTAGGCCGATCTTGCGTGCCTATACCTAAAGTGTTATTATACCTACTGTTACGGACCACAGGAGCCCTATGGGGAACGTCACCAAAAAAGACATCGTGGATGAAATCGCGGCCCGTACCGGCCTCACGCAAGTGGACACCAAAATCATCGTCGAATGCTTTTTGGACGCCATCGCGAAGTCCTTGGTACAAGGCAAGAACATCGAGATTCGCGGTTTCGGGCGCTTCAAGGTCAAGGAGAAGAAGGCCCGCACGGCCCGGAATCCCCGCACCGGCGAAATGGTCCATATCGATGCCGGCCTCAAGCCCATTTTCGAGGCCAGCAAGGAACTGAAGAACGTTTTGAACTCGGACGGAACGGAACCGGAAGCCGGAACCGCCGCCAAAGAGGACTGATAGGAACCCTTCGGTTCCGGATCTCCGGATAGGGGCCGGCGCGTTTCCCGACGCGCCTCCCCCTCCCTCCCATTCTTCGCACTCCGGGCCTTCCACCCGACCCGAACCAGGGTCTGCCGAGGACTTCTTACTAAATTGTCCCTCCAGCCATGAATACAAAGCGTCAAAGCATGCCCGAAACCGTGAACCGCAAGGCACGGCACGAATACCATGTCTTCGACACCTACGAGGTGGGCATCATGCTGCGCGGGACCGAAGTGAAGTCCGTGCGCGTGGGAAAACTGGAGCTCGCCGAAGCGTTCGTGATGGTCCGCAACGATGAACTCTGGCTGGTCAATGCGTATATCCAGGAATACAACTGGGGTAACATCTACAACCACCTCCCCCGCCGGGAACGCAAGCTGCTCGCCCATAAATCCGAGATCACCAAAATGAAGGAAGCCACGGAGATGAAAGGGTTTACCATCATCCCCCTAAAGGCCTATTTCAAGGACAGCAACCTCAAGCTCGAAGTGGGCGTATGCAAGGGAAAGGAAGATCGCGACAAGCGACAGGACAAGCATAAGCAGGAAGCCAAGCGCGAAATCGATCGGGCCCTGAAGGAACGGAACCGTTGAGCCGCCCTCGTTGGCCCACGTCCCATCGGGCGTTCCGCGGCATCCTGGCCAGGTCTTCCCTGCTCCTCTTTTCGACCCTCACCGTTCTCGGCGCCCTCTTTCCCGTTCCCGCCTCCGCCACCGTCTCCCTCAAGCCCAACCTGTCCGCCGAGGACGGCGGCCCAAAGTGGCGGGGAGGTACCTTTCCGGATACGTCCTTCGAAGGTATCCGTTACGTCTCTTCCCAGGTCCTGGAAGGCCTTTTCGGCCGGGAAGGAAGCTGGGTCCCGGACCGCCAGAAATTCGTGATCCCGGACACCTCCGGCAGGAAATGGTACTTCACCATCGACAATCCCTATATGAACATCGGCGACGAAGTCGTGAACCTGGTCTATCCGGTCCGCCGCGGGGCGGAGTTCCTGTACCTGCCGGTAACCTCCCTGGTCCGGCTCCTGAACCAGCGCATGGGTCTGGCCATCACCATTCCCGAGGCCGTCCAACAAGTCCAGGAGGCCCCGGCCAAACGGGAAAAGGCGCCTTCCAAGGCCATCGGCCTACCCGGAGGATCGAACATCCTGGACATAGGCACCGAGGACCGTGAGAACGGAACCTTGGTATCCGTCCGGACGGCCGGTCCCATGGAATACGAAAGCTTCTGGGTCCCCCCCCATTTCATCCTGAAGTTCCAGGGCGGCCTACTGGCGCCGCAATTCCCGTTCAAGGCGCAGGGGCAGGGCCTGGTCAAGAACATCATGACCGTCCAGGAGAAGGACATGGTCCAGCTGACCCTGAACATCCCCAGGGCCATCGATACGGTGGAAGTGGCCTATTCCGGCGAGTCCCAGGGTTATCAGGTAACGGTTCGGAAAAAGAGCGACAAGAGCGAAAGACGCGAAAAGGAAAAGGACAAGGCGACGGCCGAAAGCGAGGCCGCCGCGACCGGAGGCCAGGAGAAGGGCCGCCCGGGGAAAATCTCCACCATCATCATCGACCCCGGCCATGGGGGCAAGGATCAAGGCGCCATGGTGGGGGGCGTGAACGAAGCCCAGGTCACCCTGGCGGTGGCCAAGGAGCTCAAGGCGGCCTTGGGCAAACTGGGGTACAAGGCGCTCATGACCCGGGAGGATGACCAGTTCATCAGCCTGCCCGACCGGCCCAAGTTCGCTTCCGAAAAGGGCGGCGACCTCTTCATCAGCCTGCATTGCAATTCCATCGGCGGGTCCATGAAACGCAAGAAGACGGTTTCCGGCTTTATCGCGTACATCCTCCGCGAAGGGGAAAGCGAAGAGGACAAGGCCCTGGCCCGGCGCGAAAACGAAGCCATCAGCGAAGAAAGCGGCAAGAGCAAGGGGGAGATTTCCCCGGTCGAGTGGATCCTGCTGGAACACCAGCTCAACCTCTACTCCCATGAAAGCGAAGGATTCGCGGAACAAATCATCCGGGAATTCGGGGATTTCCAGATCGGCAAATACGCCACCGGGGCCAGCCAGGCCGGATTCTACGTGCTGGTGGGCGCCTACATGCCCGCCGTGCTCTTCGAAATGGGCTACCTGACCAATGACGAGGACCGCCGCATCCTGTCCTCCGAAAAGGGGCAGAAGCAGATCGCGGAGCGCCTCTCAAAATCCATCGACGCCTACCGCAAGGCGATGGGCGGGTCCACGGCCAAGGAAGGGAAGGCGAAAAGGAAAGGCGAGAAATGATTTCCGCCGGCGGCGCCCGTCCCCGCCTCCCATTTTGCCTTTATCATTCCGCGTTTTGAGTTCTATCTTTAGCGACCTAACAACCGGGAGTCCACAACATGTCCGGCCACTCAAAATGGGCGACAACCAAGCGTAAAAAAGCCAAGATCGATTCGGCCCGCGCCAAGGTCTTCAACCGCATCCTGCGTGAGATCACGGTGGCCGCGCGCATGGGCGGTTCCGATCCGGAAGGCAATCCGCGGCTGCGCGCCTCCATCCTGAAGGCCAAGGGCTCCAACATGCCCAACAAGAACATCGAGACCGCCATCGCCAAGGGCGCGGGCGAACTCGAGGGCGTCACCTATTCGGAAATCACCTACGAGGGTTACGGCCCCGCGGGCACGGCGATCATGGTGGATACCATGACGGACAATAAGGTCCGCACCGTGGCGGAAATGCGCCATATCTTCAGCAAGAACGGCGGGAACATGGGCGAAGCCGGTTCCGTCTCCTGGATGTTCAAGGCCAAGGGAGTCATCACCCTGGCCAAGGAAGCCATCGGCGAGGACGCCTTGTTCGAAATCGTCACGGACGCCGGCGCGGAGGATCTGGACTCATCCGGTACGGAATACGAAATCAAGGTCGAGCCCGAAAAATTCCACGCCCTCACGGAAGCCCTGGAAAAGAAGGGCCTGAAGCCCCTGACCGCGGAAGTGGTGAAGATCGCCGACAATATGGTCAAGGTGACCGGCGAGGACGCGGAGAAGGTACTGAGCATCCTCGAAGCCCTGGATGAGCAGGACGATGTCCAGAACGTCCATACCAATGCGGAGTTCGACCAGAAGGAATTGGAAAACCTGTGATAGTTCTGGGGGTCGACCCCGGAACCCACCGCACCGGCTACGCCTTCCTCGAATCGAAAAACGGGCGCATCCGGGTCCTGGAGTATGGGGTCATACGCTGCAAGGCCACCGACCCCCTGCCCCTGCGCCTTGAAAAGATCCACCGCGAACTCAAGGCCCTGATGACGGTCTACTCCCCAGGCTCCCTCGCCTTGGAAAGCATCTTCTTCGCCCACTTCCCCCAATCCGCCCTGATCCTGGGCCATGCCCGCGGCGCCATCATGGTGGCCGCCCAGACCATGGGCATCCCCGTGGCGGAGTACGCCCCCCGCCTGGTCAAGAAGGCCACGGTGGGAACGGGCAGCGCCACCAAGGAGCGAGTAGCCATCATGATCCAGAGCCACCTGGGGCTGAAACTTCCCCCCACTCCCGCCGATGCCGCGGACGCCCTGGCCATCGCCTTCTGCCATCTTATCCAGGCTCAAAGAGCCCTCTAGGCAAGAACTCAAGAAGGGGCCAGGGATATCGCCGTCCGCCGGGAATCTATTTCTCCTTGTAGACCGTATCCACCGCCAGGCCCGCCGCCAAAAGCAGGATGGCCTTGCCGGGAGCGGGATCCTTCAAGGCGATCATGTAATTGTCCGCCGTGGTGAACAGTTCCTTTCCGATCCCGGCCCACTTCTTGGTTATCGCTCCGATTTCATTCCCCGACATGTCCGTGATGCGGAACGACCAGCCTTTCCAATCTCCCTGAACGGTTGCGTATTGGATACCGGTTGCATCGAAGACCCGGAAGGCTCCCCCCAAGGAGAACAATTTGCTCACCAGGGACCCCACCGCCTTTCCGTCCCGGTCGCAAATTTCGACCCTGGATTTCAGCAGGGTGAACCCGCGACGGATGGAGAACAACAACCGGCCTTGAGCCTCCGCATCGGCGCCTTCGTAAACGAAAACGGCCGTGGGCAACAGGCGCTTGTTGACGAAGAAACGGAGCAGATGCACGACCAGACCCGGCCTCTCCCGGGCGATTCCCAATTGGGCCCGGGTTTCCGGATCGAGGATATCGTAGGTATCGGAAAGCTTCAGGAAACCCGTGTGTTCCCGGATGAAATAGGCGTTCCTGTTCAGCATGATTTGCCCCGAAGGTTGAGTGGAAGGGTCCGGAAAAAGGCGGGTCGGCGGGTAGAATCTACATCCGGGACGCGAGCGCCGTCATGGCCATACCCCCCCGGTTTTGCTAGATTCAGGGCCTTCCATGGGAGCAGGATGATTGAATTCCTCCGGGGCCGTCTTGCCCATCGCCAACCGGCCCGCCTGGTCATCGACGTAGGCGGCGTGGGCATGGGCGTGGACGTTTCCCTGCGCACCGCGGAATTGTATCCCCACGAAGGCGAGACCGTGGAGATCATCACCTATCTCCATGTTCGCGAAGAAGGCCTGGATCTCTACGGTTTCCAGAATGCCGTCGAGAAGGCCATCTTCCTGAAACTGTTGAGCGTGTCCGGGATCGGCCCGCGCCTGGCCCTGCGGATCCTGTCCGCGGTCGCGCCGCACCAGTTGGCCCAGATGATCATCGGCGGGGATATCCGCGGCCTGACCGCCCTGAAGGGCATCGGCAAGAAGACGGCCGAGGTGATGGTGGCGTCCCTGCGCGCCTCGATGACCAAACTGGATCTGAGCGCTCCCGTGGACGGCAAACCTGCGGTCCTGGACGCCGGCGGTGAAGCGGCCCGGGATGCGGTGATGGCGCTGATCACCCTCGGGGTGAAGGATGCCAATGCCCAGATGGCCGTCCAGAAGGCGTTGACCAACCTGGGGGAAAAGGCGACCACGAGCCAGCTGATAACCCAAGCCTTGCAGGAAGTGTAGTTTACCCGATATGGCCGATCGCATCATAGCCCCGGAGCAATTCGGCGACGACCAGGATCAGGACCTGTCCCTGAGGCCGGCCACCTTGTCCGACTTCGTGGGCCAGGAAAAGCTCAAGGAGAGCCTAAGCGTCTTCCTGCAGGCCGCCCGCGACCGCAAGGAACCCATCGATCATATCCTGTTCGCGGGCCCGCCCGGCCTGGGCAAGACCACCTTGGCCCACATCATCGCCAGGGAAATGGGCGCGAACCTGAAGATCACCTCCGGCCCGGCCCTGGACAAGCCCTCGGAACTCGCCGGGTTGCTGACCAATCTGGAAACAAACGATGTCCTTTTCATCGACGAAATCCACCGCCTGAGCCGGGTCATCGAGGAATTCCTCTACCCCGCCATGGAGGATTTCAAGATCGACATCATGCTCGAGTCGGGGCCTTCGGCGAAGTGCATCAACCTGCCCCTAAAGCGCTTCACCCTGGTTGGCGCTACCACCCGCACGGGCATGCTCACCTCTCCCCTGCGCGATCGCTTCGGCATCACCTTCCGCCTGGAAACCTATTCGGACGCGGAGATGAAGAAAATCCTGCTGCGCTCCGCGCGCATCCTGAAGGTGGACCTGACCCCGGAAGGGACCGAGCTCCTGGCCGCCCGGTGCCGCGGCACGCCCCGCGTGGGCAACCGGGTCCTGCGCCGTTGCCGGGATGTGGCCCAGGTCAAAGGTACGACCGTTGTCGGGGACGTGATCGTGACCAAGACCCTGGACATGCTTGGCATCGATCCCCGCGGGCTGGACGAGATGGATCGGAACATCCTGAAGACCATCATCAACAAGTTCGAAGGGGGCCCGGTAGGCCTTTCCACCCTGGGAGCTTCGCTCGGGGAGGAGACCGAGACCCTGGAAGAGGTCTACGAGCCTTACCTGATCCAATTGGGTTTCCTGAAGCGCACGCCGCGCGGGCGCATGGCCACGGCCAATGCATTCCGCCATCTGGGCCTGATACCGCCTTCGCCTGCTGCGGCCCAGGAAGAGCTGTTATAGGCTCATCGCTAGGGAGTTCGCTTACGCAAACTCCACGCGATTCGCGTTCAAAAGGATCGGCTCATCGCTATGGGGCTTGCTTGAACCGCGTCAGGCCCTTAAGGGAGGATGCGGGTTGCCGGATAGGAGCGAATCGATCCGTCGGGTCATATCTTTGGAGCCAGGAAGGAAGGCATTCCGGCACCATGCAGCCGATACCCAGACCCTTTTTCCTTTGCTTCGAAACGGTGCTCCAGAACCGGCTGTCCCGCGAGGACCTGATGCAGGTGATGGATGAGTCGATGTGGGAATACGTCAGCCTCCACCAGGGCGACCCCTCCGGCAAGGCGGGCAATCCGGGCGCCGCGGTCCGCATAGGCGCGATCTGCCTCTCCTTCTACCGGTTGATGGCCAAAGCGGGATACCTCCCGGAAGAAGCCCATGCCGCGATCGCCCACGCTTGCGGAATATTCGCAGGCAGGTTCGATCAGGTAGCGAACGGGGAGACCTGTTCCATCGCCGGATACTTCCAGGCCAAGAACGCGACGGCCTTATGCGATGCCGCATTCTGCGGCCGCTGCAGCAGGAATGAAACGGGAAGCGGCGCCGGGGATCTATTGCGGATGGGATTTTCGGCCCAACCAGAAACCCGGTAGTTTCAAGGCGGAACCGTATACGGGGACGCGTCGCTTCCCAGCCAACCCGCTTCCGTGGGCCGCCCCTGAATCCGGGCCGCCCTTCGATTGCAGACCCGTTGAGGTCTTGACGTCGATGCGCACCCAAGGGGAGATGGCCATCGGGGTCTCCTTCCGCATCAGCCTGGCCATGATCAGGTATCTTCCCGCCGCGGCCCCCTTCCATGTATAAGAGAAAGGGGCGGTACTGTCCGAACCGATCAGGGTCTTCCCCCGGTAGAAATCAACCCGGGTAACGGGGGCCGTGGCAACGGCCTTCAATTCGATCTCGGCACCCACCGCATAAACCGCCTGGGGTGCCGGGGAGGCTATCTCGATGCGCGCCCCGGTGAGGACGGAAAGCACCCCGGGGAAGGTGATGATGGAACTCGCAGCCGCGCTGGGATGGATGCTGTCGGGCAGCCAAGTCATGTAAAAGGCGGTATCGAATTCCAGGATGCCCTTCCAATTGGGTTCATGATCCGCCAGGACGAGGTTTTCCGCGCCGGCGAAATCCCGATACGCCGCATAATACGCCGCGATTTTCGGCCGGCGTTTCAGATGGATGCCCAGGGGCAAATCCATGGTCTGCGGGATGATCTCGCAAGCGGGATTGACCGCCTTGATGCCGTCGATGATTTCCCCCAGGTTCGCACGGCTGGTCTCGACCGGTACGCCCTCCTTGTATCCGTCCTGCTCCGGATAATAGGCGTCATTCATGGCGAACTCGATGAACACGGCGTCGGGAGAATGCCGCGTCACGTTCCCCAGGATGGTCAATCCGTATTTGGAACCATGGCCGCTCGCACCTTCATTATAGACGGTCGCCAATCCGGGATATTTTTCCTTGAGATATCCGTCCAGCAATCCCACCCACGCGCCACCGGCCGTGAGACTGGTCCCGAACGCGACCAGGGTCTGCTTCTTTCCCGCCTCCAAATTCTGGATGACCCGGGCAGGGACATGCGGGACAAGGGATTGCGCCATCGACGTAAGGCATCCCCCTGAAACGCTCAGGACGATGAGGATTTTGGAAAGCACGGGAAGGGATTTGAGGCGCACGAACATACCGGTAAAGGTAATCCGCAACCCCGTTCAGGCACCTTGGATCCGGGACCCAGGCCGTGAAACCGTTGACACTTATGTCAACCCTCAGAAACCAGGACCCGGCGCAGGAGCGGCTTGAAGGCCGCTCCCACCTGCAAGGCGGAAAAGGAAGCCCTTACTTGTTGGGCTGCGGCGTCATGCGCAGGTAGGGCTTCAGCACCTTCCAACCCTTGGGGAAGCGCTTCTTGAGATCCTCAGGATCCTGGAGCGCCGGGGCGATCACCACGTCATCCCCATCCTTCCAATTCACGGGCGTCGCCACCTTGTAGCCATCGGTCAATTGAAGGGAATCCAGCACGCGCAGGATCTCCTGGAAGTTGCGGCCCGTGGACGCGGGATAGGTGATGTTCGCGCGGATCTTCTTGTTCGGATCGATGAAGAAAACGGAACGGACCGTGAACTTGTCGTTGGCCGAAGGCTGGAACATCCCATAGGCGATGGAAACGGACTTGTCCTCGTCCGCGATGATGGGGAAATCGACGACGCAATCCTGGGTCTCGTTGATGTCCGGGATCCATTTCGTATGCGATTCCTCGCTGTCGACGGACAAGGCGATCACCTTGGTATCGCGCTTCTCGAACTCCTTCTTCAACTTCGCCGTCATGCCCAGCTCCGTGGTGCACACCGGGGTGAAGTCCGCCGGATGCGAGAAGAAGATGGCCCATTTGCCTTCGATAAAATCGTAGAAGTGGAGCTTGCCCTGGCTGGAATTCTGGGTGAAGTCCGGGGCCACGGAGCCCAAGGTCAAATTGGACATGTTGTCCTCCTTATTGGTTTGGTGGGTCTAATAAATAAATTACCAGCTCTGAACAGGAGTAAAAAATCCGCTATCGGGAAAGAGACCCCAAGGTTACCGCCCGAATCGCCCAAAACCGAAGCATCCCATCGCCGGGATTTCGAATCCATGGCGTGCCCCACGATCCACCCTAACGCCGCGCGTAATTCCGAAGCAAAGCCCCAAAGCAACCGCGGCAAACCTCCACGACCCACCGACCCACCCCAACGCCGCGCGCATTCCGAAGCAAAGCCCCAACGCAACCGCGGCAAACCTCCACGGCCCAGCGACCCACCCCAACGCCGCGCGCATTCCGAAGCAAAGACCCAACGCAACCGCGGCGAGCCTCCACGACCCACCGACCCACCCCAACGCCGCGCGCAATTCCACCGTCCCGACCCAGCGCCCCGCGGCGTGCCCTAGGCGACCCCCAAAGCCCCATCCCAGAGCCGAACCATAGACCCCGCAATGCCCGGCGGGCTACCGGCCCTCTCGAGCCGCGGGGCCGTTCCCGCGAATTTTCCAGAGGGCTCCGCATCCTTGCGCAATCATACCCGCAGTAAGGACGGACCGCGTCTGCGCGACCTCGCTCAGAAAAGGCGCCCATTCGCGGTCCCGCGCAAGGATGCGGAGACCGGAGGACCCAATGAATCGGATTACTGGAAAGTCTGAGCGGGAACGGCCCCGCGGCGCGAGGGGGCGGTTTTAATCGTCGTTGAGACCGGAGGACAGGAACGATTGCAGCTCCTCGGGATTCATAAGCACCTCACGAGGCTTACTCCCCCGCTCCCTGCCCACCACCCCCGCCCGCTCAAGCTGGTCGACAAGGCGCCCGGAACGCGCGTACCCGATCCCCAGCCTCCGCTGCAACAGCGAAACCGAAGCCTGCTTCACCTGCACCACCAGCTCCGCGGCCTCGCGGAACTTCTCGTCCCGGGGTTCATCCTTGCCCCCGTCCCCGGAAGGATCGTCTTCCAGGTTGAAGCTCTGTATCTGCGGATAGTTCACATGCTGCTCGGAAGCCACCAGGGCCAGCTTTTCCGCCTGGTTGTCGTCCAGGAAGCACCCATGCAAGCGCACCGGCTCCGGGAACTCGATGGGCCGGAACAGCATGTCCCCGCGGCCCAGGAGCTTTTCCGCGCCCATCTTGTCCATGATGGTGCGCGCATCGATCTGGCTGGCCACCTGGAAGGAGATACGCGTGGGCAGATTCGCCTTGATGGTGCCCGTGATGACGTTGGTGGAAGGACGCTGGGTGGCGAGGATCAGGTGGATGCCCACCGCGCGCGCCTTCTGGGCGATGCGCGCGATATTGGTCTCGACCTCCTTGCCGGCCACCATCATCAAGTCCGCCAACTCGTCGATCACGATGACGATATAGGGCATGATCTTCTTGTCCACGTCGTCCATGGCATCCGGGAGGGTGCCTTCCCTGACCTTGGCGTTGAAGCCCTTGATATTGCGCACGCCGCATTGGGCCAGGACCTCATAGCGGCGGTCCATTTCGAAGGTGGACCATTTGAGGGCCTGCACGGCGACATCGGGCTGGGTGATGACGGGATAGAGCAGATGCGGGATCGCATCGTACGGCTTCAGCTCCACCACCTTGGGATCGACCAGGATCATCCGCAGATCATCCGGGGATTTGGAGCAGAGGAAGGACGCCATGATGCTGTTGATGCAAACGGATTTTCCGGAACCGGTCTGGCCGGCGATCAGCAGATGCGGGGCGCGCGTCAAATCCATCACATAGGGCTCGCCCGCGATGGTCTTTCCCAGGCAGATTTTCAGGGTGTCCTCTTCCACGGCGAACTCGGGAGCACGGAGGATTTCCTTGATGTAGACGATCTGGGCTTTGCGGTTGGGCACCTCGATGCCGACCACGGATTTGCCGGGGATGGGCGCGAGGATGCGGATGCTCTTGGCCTTAAGGGCGAGGGCGAGATCATCCGCCAGGGTGCTGATACGGCTCACCTTTACGCCCGGCGCGAGTTCCACCTCGTACCGGGTGATGACGGGTCCCGGGCAGATCTGGGTGACCTTGCCCATGACCTTGAAATTGATCAACTGATCCTCGAGGACCTTGGACTGCTCGCGCAATTCCTCTTCCGTGAACTCCAGGGGCTGCTTGGGAGGTTCGGAAAAGATCTCGTCGTGGGAAGGGACCCGGTAGGGATCGTATTTGACTTCGGGTTTGGGAGGTTTGGGCACGGGCGCCTGATCCGTATCCTCACCGGAAACGGAATCAAGCGCGGACGTCTCTTCATCGGCATCATCCTCGCCCGACTCATCCTCGGCTTCCATGGGCTTGCGCTTGAGAGGGACGGGGGCTTCGTAATCCGAGGCGGCGGGAACGATTTTGGCCAGGGATTCCGCGGGCTTATCCTTTTTGCGGCCCTTCTTTTTCGACCGTGCCGAATCGAAGGAGTCCTCGTCTTCCGAATCCGTCGCGGTTTCAGCGGGCGCGGCCTGGACCGCGCCGCCATCCATGGCTTCCTCGCGGGCGCGGTCCTTCGCCTTTTTCAGGAGTCCGGCGATTTCCGGATCGCGGGCCTTGATCTCCCACTCGTTCAACTCGTTTACGCGCTTCCGTTCGAGATGGAGATCGCGGGACTTTCGCACCGCCAACGGATCGTTCAAATCGAGCAATTCGATGTCCTCGTCCACGTCGGCCGCGCCGTCTTCCGATCCCTGGGCGCCGTTGGGCTTACCCAGATAATTGTCCGAGGAGACCACGGGCGACTTCTGCAGGGAGGCGGTCGCGTAGCGATCATCCGGGCTCTCGTCCCGCTCGGGCGCGGTTCCGCGCTTGCGGCGGCCTTCCGGCTTTGGCTGTTCGGGATCGGGAAGGGGGAATTTCGCGAGGGCGGGCCTGCCGCGTTCGACTTTGGCGCCGGCGCGGGCTTTGGCGATCTCGGCGGCCGCGGCGCCGGCATCCGACCCATCGCGGGAGTCCTCATCATCCTCGAATTCTTCGCCTTCGGGACGGCTCCAAAGGCGGCGTAGACCGAGGAAGAAAGGACGGCCGACCAGGACGATGGATGCGGCGGATTTTTCCGATACCGATACCACGCTCATGCGGAAGCCCCAGATCAGGACGAAAAGGGTGGCGATGGCCGTGATGAGATAAGGACCGAACTGGCCGGTACCGAATACGGGCAGGAAGAGTTTCTGGACCAGGAAGTTGCCGAGATATCCGCCCGATACCTGGTAGTCCACGGATTGGAATTGGGTCTTGGCGATGTTCTTGATGCTGAGCAGGACGCCGGTGGAAACGAAAAGCAGCAGGAGGGCCAGAACCAGGCGGACGCGCAGGCCGCCTTTCGCCAGCACCAGCTTGAATCCGAGGGTGGCCACGGCGGCGACCAGGAACAGGACGGGCAATCCGCCCGCGAACCGGTTCAAGGTTTCCGCCCACCAGTCGCCGAGGTAGGGACCGAGGATATTGGTTTCCCCGGGATTGGCGAAACCGGAAAGCAGGGCGATGACGGTGACCAGGGAAACGGACAGGAGCAAAAGCCCCCATCCCTCCCGCATCAGGGAATGGGAAGGATCGTCTCCGACCTCGGGTTCCGCTTTGCCCCTGGATTTGGGCGCCGGTTTCTTCGCCTTGCGCTTGATCGTTTTCATGGACAAAGGAGGACCCCCATCAGGTTTTCGATTCGAATCCGGCTTTTCAGGCTTTGGCCCGTTTGTAGAAGTTCCGGGAAACCACCTTGGCCTTTTTCCCGGAGTCGCGGATGACGACTTCCAATTCAGTGCCGATCTTGGCATGGGCGACGTCCACGTAAGCCATGGCGATGCCCTTGTTCAAGGTGGGCGACATGGTGCCGGAAGACACGACGCCGACATCCTTGCCTCCGGCCCGGATCACGCTGCCTTCCCTCGGAATGGCCAACTCGAGCAATTCGATCCCGACGACCCTGCGTTCCATTCCGCCCGGGCGGGACTTGGGTTCCAGGGCGGCGCGCCCCGTGAAGTCACCCTTGGTGAAATCCGTGATCCACGAGAGCCCGGCTTCGATGAGGTTGGTCTTGTCGGTAAGTTCGTGCCCATATAAGGAATAGCCCGCTTCCAGCCGAAGGGTATCCCGCGCGCCCAGGCCTATGGGGAGTATACCATACCGTGATCCCGCTTCCAACAGGGCCCTCCAAAGGGAGGGCAGGTCCTTGTTTTCCGGGAAGAACTCGAACCCGTCCTCACCGGTATAGCCGGTTCGGCTGTAGAGGGTGTCGACCCCCAGGACCATGCCACGGCCGGCCTTGTAGGTGCCGATAGTAGCCGGATCGGCCTCCATCACCTGCCGGGCCACGTCCAGGGCATGCGGCCCCTGGAGGGACAGGATCCCCAATTCGGCGCTGGCGTCCCTGAGAACCACCTCACTGCCCTCCGGATCCTCTTTGCGGAGGCCTTCCAGCCAGGCGAAATCCTTGTCGATATTCGAGGCATTGACCACGAGCTTGTACCGCTCGGCGGAAAGGCGATAGACCAGGATATCGTCCACGACCGTGCCATTAGGGTAGCAAAGGGCGGAATACTGGGCATCCATGTCCTTGAGCTTGTCGACATTGTTCACGGCGGCCCGCTGGAGGAACCCGCGCGCGCCCTTGCCCGTAACGAAGAAGTTTCCCATGTGGGAAACGTCGAATAGACCGACGGTCTTGCGCACGGCCTCGTGCTCCTGGCGGATGCCGGAATATTGCACGGGCATGATGAATCCCGCGAAAGGGACCATTTTGGCGTTCAGGGCCACATGGATGTCGTATAGCGGGGTCTTTTTTCCTGAAGTCACCTTGCTCCCTGGTTGCGATTTCCGATCGGGCCGGCCCCGGAATGCGCGGAGGCCCCTTCCCATTGGGCTCGGGAGCCGATAGTGCACAAAATATACTCAAAGGCCCTGGGCTTTACAAAGCTTGATTGGCCCGGATGCCGATGGAATCGGGGGAATCGTCGCGGAACGGGAGGAGGAATGGAGGAAGGCGTTCCGGGCCCAGACCCGGAAGCGCGGCGTTACAGGAGCGGCTTAGCGGATTTCCAGGACCTTGTCGAGGGATGTCGTGCGCAGGATCTGCCGCATTTCGGCGGAGGGATCGAGAAGGATCAGCTTGGCGCTACGCTTCGCCAACTCGTTCATATTGAACATGATGACGCCCAGACCGGCGCTATCGAGGTAGTCGGCCTCGGTCAGCTTGAGGAAAAGCCGGCTTTCCACCTTGGAGATGGTTTTCTGGAACGCCTTGATAAGGGAATCCAGGCTGGGTTGATCCCATTCGCCCTTGATCTCGATGCAAGGTTCGCCTTCGTAACTGGATACTTTGATGCTCGATTGCGCCATTAATAAGCCCATCTGTTCAGACCTTCCTATTCTAGCCTTATACGCCGTCGGGAAGCAACCAGGCATCCGGGGGAATCGCGTGCATTCCGTCCGGGCGCCGGCTTGAGGCCGGAACGCCGGGTCCTTGTTAAATTCATCGGATGCCTGACCGCCTTCATAAAGGATTTTCCCTTTGAAAAACAAGCCCGTTTTGATCCTCTTGGGCCATGGGAGCCGGACCGCCAAGACCCTGGAGGAAATGGAGGACCTGGCCGCAAAACTCCAAGATTCCTCCGCGAACCTCACGGTTTCCACCGCCTTTTTGACCTTGTTGGAGCCGGACCTGTCCCAGGCGGTCGCGGCCGCGGTGGAATCCGGAGCCGGGGAAATCCACGTGCTACCCCTGTTCTTCTTTTCCGGAAAGCATGTCCTGGAGGACATTCCGGCCGAGTTCGAGCGGTTGCGGTCCGCCAATCCCGGGGTGAAGCTGGTCTTGCGAGAGGCCGTCGGGCGGCATCCGGCCTTTTTCGGCTTCCTCCTTGAGGCCGGCGGATTCGGCTGACCCGCGCCCACCGGCCGCGGATTTTCCTACCTTGCCATTCCCATGTCCAAGCCCAATACCAAGTTCCCAGGATCCCGCCGTCCCCCAGTCCGCCGTGAAGAAGAACCCGATGAACCCAAGACCGGCCGGCGCGGCCGCGTACGTCGCGGGCGTTTTTCCGGAAAGGGCCGGGAAGAAGGCAGGGGAACGGGCGCCGGCAAGCAGACCGGCAGGTCCGGGACGCGGCGCGGCGAGGTGCGCGGCGGGGAAGGCCGCGATGCCGCCGAGGAACAATACGATGATTCGGAAATCCGCTTTTCCGATCTCCTGATGCAACTGGCACGCCGCGAGGCGCCGGACAAGGTCCAGGGGAACAACCACCCCGAGCCCTTGGCGCGTCTCGACTATGAGGTGGAACTCGAATTGAAGAACCGCGCATTCCAGGAGTTCTGGACGGCGCGGGGGCTTCCCGACAAACCCAACCGCATCCTTCCCTCTCCCCGGCCCCGCAGCTACCGGACCACGACCAAACGCAGGGTGGTCCCCATGAAGGGCGGCTACGAGCTGACCTTTCTCACCCAAAGCAGCCTGGCCGCCAATCCGCGCGCGGGCGCGGAATCGCTTGTAGAGCCGCGCGAGCACAAGGCCATCTACGCCTTCATCCTGTCCAAGCTGAATACGCCCGCCTATTCGAGCCTGGCCAGCGCGCTGAATTACCTTATCATCCGGGGCGACTACGAGCGCTTCACCGTGCTGTTCAACGTGCACCGCCTCAACGCGGACGTGGTGCGCAAAGCGAAGCTGATGGGCGACCACCTCAAGGTGCTCGATCCCAAGGTCATTTCCGCTTTCATTTTCTACGACCCCAGCAAGTCCGACTATTACTTCGAGGCGCGCTCCCCGGAAGGGCCCTGGAAGATGAAGAAGATCTACGGTCCTGACGAGCTCCATCTCAAGGTGCTGGACCGCACCTACTCTTTCAATCCGACCTCCTTCTGCCAGGTGAACGCCTCCATCCTCCCCCAGTTCCTGGAAAAGGCGGATCAGTTGCTTAAGCCGAAGCCGGAATACCGGCTGCTTGACCTTTACAGCGGTTTCGGCTTTTTCACCCTCCACCTGGGCCGCAACTACGGGGAAGCCCTGGGAGTGGATCTGGGATCGGCCTCCATCGAATCCGCGCAAAGGATGGCGGCCGCCGATCCTTCCGCCCATTCGCGCTTCCGCGCCGGGCGCATCGTGCTCAAGAACCTGGAAAAGCTGCTGCCGGCGGCCACCGCGGAAAAGCCGGAAGCCCTGCTCCTGGATCCCCCTCGACAGGGAACGGAGCCCGGAGTCATCCGCGCCCTGGCTTCCCGCAACCCGGCGCGCGTCCTGCATATCTTCTGCGATCTGGACGTGCTTCCCAAGGAAGTGAACCAATGGCGCAAGGCCGGCTTCATGGTTTCCAAGGTCGTGCCCCTCGACATGTTCCCGGGAACGGACAATCTCGAAGTCATGGTTTTGTTCATCCCGGACCGCTACGGCATCCTCAACCGCATCGACAAGTCGCGCACGGAAACGAAGGACGAGGGCGATGAGGATCCGGAAACGCTCCTGGACCAGGATGAAGCGCCGAAATCCTTTCCCTCCCGTTCGGGCAAGGCCGGCCCTCGCGCCGCGGCCAGGCCCGGACCGGGCGGCCTGCGCAAGGGTCGCGTTTCCGAAGAGGATGGATTCCCAACCGAAAAAGAGCGGTCGGAAAGATTCGCCAAAGGCAAGTCCTTCCGTCCCGGCCAAGGCCGCGGCCCGGGAAAGCCGGAAGGTCGGACCTTCGGAGCGAAACCCCAGAGGCCGGGTTTCCGCGACCAAGCCGAGAGCCCCAGGTTCGCAAAGGGCGGCGCTCATGGCGATCGTCCTCAACGCGGCGAGGGACGCGCCCAAGGCGACCGTCCCCCGCGCGGTACCGGCCGCCCCTCAGGGGTTCGCCCGCAACGCAATGAAGGCCGCCCCCAGGCCGATCGGCCGGATCGGAACGATTTCCGTCCCCGCGGCGAAGATTCCCCGCGGACCGCAGCGCGCCCCAAAGGTCGGGGTCCAAAGGGTCCCGGACGTGGACCGAAGGGGCCGCCCACCGGCAGGGATCATGGCGACCATCCCAGCCTTCCCGATAATGACGTCCGACCTGGGCGTACCCAACGGCGGGATCGCAAGCCGAGGGATGGGAAGCCTCGCGGCCGGAAGTTCTAAGCCGGCTTAACGATTCCTTGACAGGGGGCCCTAAGCGGCCCCCTTTCGCTACATCCCGTCCTACCGCGTCCGGAAACGGCGAATCCCGTCCGTAACCGCCCTACCTGGCCTGGCGGCGCCTCCGGTAACCCCGATGTGCTATATTTGGATTTCACTCGTTGCCAAGGAATCCGATATGCTGAAGCGTTTGTCCTCCTTCCCGGGAACCCAGGGGCCCGTCGTGGTCGTGGTCATGGACGGATACGGGATCTCGTCCAATCCTGAAGGCAACGCCATCACCCTGGCCCGCAAGCCGGTCCTCGATGAACTCTTCGCGAAATACCCCCACACCCTGCTCAAGGCCCATGGCAAGGCCGTAGGCCTCCCGAGCGAGGAGGATATGGGCAATTCCGAAGTGGGCCACAACGCCATCGGATCGGGCCAAGTCTACGAGCAGGGTGCATCCCTGGTGAACCAGTCCATCGCTTCCGGAGCCCTCTTCGAACGCCAAGGCTGGAAGGACATCATTTCCAACGCCAAACACGGCGGCACCCTGCATTTCCTCGGCCTGTTCTCGGACGGGAACGTGCATTCCCATATCAACCACCTCACCGCCCTCATCAAGCGGGCCAAGCAGGAAGGCGCCCGCAAGGTCCGCATCCATGTCCTGCTTGACGGCCGCGACGTAGGCGAGACCTCGGCCCTGGACTACGTGCTCCCTTTCGAGGCCTTCCTCAAGGAGGTCTCCTCGGCCGATTTCGACGCCCGTATCGCCAGCGGCGGCGGGCGCATGAAGATCACCATGGACCGGTACGAAGCCGATTGGGGCATGGTGGAAAAGGGCTGGAAGACCCATGTTCTCGGCGAAGGCCGCATGTTCGCATCCTCCGAAGAAGCCATCAATACCCTGCGCAACGAGGGCGGGCGCGTCATCGATCAGGATCTCCCGCCATTCGTCATCGCCGAGAACGGCAAACCGCTCGGTGCCGTCATGGACGGGGACAGCGTGGTCTTCTTCAACTTCCGCGGGGATCGCGCCATCGAGATCTCGAGGGCCTTCGAGGACGAGACCTTGCCCGCCTTCAACCGCGTGCGGGTACCCCGGGTGGTTTACGCCGGCATGCTCGAATACGACGGCGATCTGCACATCCCCAAACGCTACCTGGTGAGCCCGCCGGAAATCCGCCATACCATGGGCGAAGCCCTGGCGGCCTCGGGCGTATCGCAGCTGGCGATTTCGGAAACCCAGAAGTTCGGCCATGTGACGTACTTCTGGAACGGCAACCGCAGCGGCAAGTTCGACGACAAGCTGGAAACCTGGATCGAAGTCCCGTCGGACAGGGTCTCTTTCGACGAGCGCCCTTGGATGAAGGCCGCGGAAATAACCGATTCCATGATCGAGCAGTTGCGGACCGGGAAGTTCAAAACCGCCCGCGTCAATTACCCCAACGGCGACATGGTCGGCCATACCGGCAACCTGCGGGCGGCCACCATGGCCATCGAGGCCGTGGATCTGGAATTGGGCCGGCTCCTGAAGGCCATCGACGACCTGAACGGCATGGCCATCATCACCGCCGATCACGGGAACGCGGACGAGATGTACGAGTTGGACAAGAAGACGGGAAAGGCCCTTTACGCCAAGGACGGCCGGGTCAAGGCCAAGACCAGCCACACCCTGAATCCCGTGCCGTGCATTTTCTACGACAAGCGGAACGCCGGCGCCTATGCCATCGACGGGGATGGATTCGGCCTGGCCAACATCGCGTCCACCACGGTGAACCTGCTGGGCTTCCAGGCCCAGGACGGTTGGGACCGAAGCATCATCAAGTTCAAATAGGGTTCCGGGCCCGGCCGGGAACCCGGCCGCGGATCAGGAGGGGTCGCTCTCGGCTTTCACGTCCGAGAACCAGAGCTTGAACTTCTTCTCGTCGGGACCGGGATGCTCCAGGGAAAGGTCCAGGGGCTCCACCTTGACCGGCTTGGACCATTTCGCCTCGACCGTCGGTTCGGGGGAATTGCCTTTGCGGAAGACCCAGCGTTTCAGGGTGGCGGAGGAATCCACGAAAAGGTCGTAGGCGTCGCCCGGAGTGTATCCGCCGGTCGATGGATACATGACCATGAGGTGATAGGCTTCGCCCGCCTTCTCCCCGGGAGAGACCTTGAGCGTCAGATCCTTGTCCCATTTCAGGTGCAGCGGAAAGAGCAGCCAGTATTGGTCGTTGACGAAGGATTTGTCGATGGCGGCCACGCTTTCGGAACCCATGCTGAAGGTGTTCTTTCGGCTATACGCGGCCGTGAGCTTCACGCCCTTCGGATCCTCCCCCTTGTAGAGGACGCTGTCCTCCTTGGGGAACCAGGTCCATTCCCGTTCGATCTTCTTGCCGGGCAATTTCACGTGGAACACGTAATGAAGGGATTTGATACGGTGGAAATCGTCGGCACCGTAACGGGCGGCTATGCGTTGGGCCAAATCCCCGGCTTCCGGAAGCGGGGACGGCGCCGTAGCCGCTTCCTTGGCGGGCAGGGATGCCGCGCAGAAGCACGCCAGAAGGGCTAGATGGTGTAGTCGAAGAACCGTCGCGTCATTCCCGCCCATATGTCTCCCCTGCCTTGAAGGTATTTTCCCGATCCAGCTTCAATATATTTTGAAGGAAGCTGGTTTCAAATCGGATTTCCTTCTCGGGGGGAGGTTCTTTCAACAAAGTGAATTGTACGGCGGGTTTTTCCACCTTTCCTTCGATCACGAGGGTGCGGTTGAAATTGATTTCCGCGAAGGTGGTCCCGGAACCGCCGGCGTCGCCGGACAGGCCCGTCTTTGCCGGGGCCGCGGCGGAGGCATCGGCCTTCGGCGCCGGGGTCACGAGGGGGATGACCGGCTTGGATTTCTTCTTCGCGGCTTCCGCCGACCCCACCCATGCGAATAGGGCCGCAAGTCCGAGAATACGGGCCATCCGGCCGATGGGAGGGTGAAACGGAGCCATTCCGTTACACGGTATCGGCATACCCGGGGCATCCTTTAGCTTTTTCACCGGACCGTCCTGCCGGTGAAGTTGGCGATGGGGATTTCCCGCTGCAATAGGCCTTTCAGGTATTCCGGCGGCGGGGAAACCTGGTTCCAGGGGAAAATCGGCCCGCCATTGCCGGACAGCTTATAATGGACGCGGAGACGGACCCATACGCCGAATCCCTCCGAAGGCTTCTGGTTCTGGGCCACGATGCGCAGGTAATGCTCGCCGGCGCCCACCTTCTTCCCCACCTTGGGCCAGACATCCTTGCTGACGCCCTTGTTCCAGGGTCCGGTCAAGGCCTTCTGATTCAGAACGGTGTCCTTGTCGATAAGGATGGTCCATTCCTGCTGCCCCACCGCCTCCACTTCCATCCCCGTAGCCTGAGGGGGAACCGTGAAGGGCGTTTGCGCCCAAACCTGCTTCCAGGGAATGTAATTCGACGTCGCAGTGTCCACTTTGGGCCCAAGGCCCTTATCGCCGCACCACAGGAAACGGGGCAGCGCCTTGACTTCCTCCGGGAAATCCGCCCTGGGAACCAGACCCTTGCGGACCTTCTTCCATTCAGGAGCATCCGCCGCCGGCCAACCGCCCGGAGGCAGGGCCTGCAATGCGCTCCATTCCTTTCCGGTGAACACATCCATCGCCGTGTCCACCTCCGCGCTACGGCTCCATTTGTCCGGCTCGATCTGGTAAAGGCGCGCGAAGGTCATCTCGCCCCATTCGACCGGGATCGCGCCGGCAACGACCTTCTGGATCAGGATATGGTATTTCTCCAAGGCCTGATCCTGCAGTTGATACCCCACCGTCTCCAGTTTCTCCTGGTAGGTCTTCCGCTGTTCGGGTCCCGCTTCCGGCGGGATGGGCGGTTTGATGAGGGCTTCCTGGGAAAGCAGATCCAGGCATTTGGCCTGGATATAGACGGCCTTGCCGAGGGAGAACCGCAGGCTGTCGTATTGCGGATCCTTCTTCAGGTTGTATTTCCCGGCGAATTCCAGGCCCTGCTCGAAGTATCCGATGGCTTTCTCTTCCAGCTTGGGTATGCCTTCCTGCAGCAGCTTGACCTGGTAGAAGAACCGTTCCATCGGCTGGAAGCCGCCGGGAAAGGGCGCGGAACGCGCCAACTCGGCCGCGTCCGTATAATGCGTTCCCAGGGACCGCATGCTCCCGAGGATTTTGGATCCCAGGGAATCGGCAGCCTTGGGATCCAATTCGTACTCCTGGGCGATGTCCAGGAAAGCCATGAAGTACTTGGTCCCCTGCTCATGATAAGGGGTTATGCGGCCGATCTGCTGCAGCTTTCCCGCGATCGCCTTCTCGGGCGTGCCAACGTCCACCCTGAGGACCAACGGCACCTGGGCCATGGCTTTCACCTGGTAGTTCACGTAGCGCGAAGCCATGGCCACCATGCGGGTATTGGCTTCCCCCACCCAGCGGTTGTTCACGCCCTGCTTGCGGCCGATGGATAGCACCTGCAGGTATTGCTGTTGGGCCTTGGCGTAGGCCGCGGACAGCGATGCCATGGCGTCTTCCTCCCGATCGAGCTGCTCGGACGCGCTCCGGGAAGGCTTGCGGGGCCCGGAATAGACCCCGGTCCCGAACTCTTCGAAGCTTTCGCCGAGGGAATAGGCGGCGCGTATGGCCCAGTCCACGATGCGATAGTCCAGCACCTTGAGGTATTCGTCGACCGCGGCCTTGAGCAGGGCCGTCTTGGCCTTGAGATCCGAATCGTAGGTTCCGGACCTGACGGCGGCCTCGCGCATCCTTTTCGAGGCGAGTTCGCCAAGGGTATGCTGGGCCTGCGCGGCATAGAAGCGCGCGGTGGGGTCGGCCGATTTCATGGCCGAGAATTCGGACACCACCTTGCTCATGAGCTGGACGGCCTCCTCCCTGCGCCCGCGGGCGAAGGCGGCCGCGCCTCCCATGCACAGGGCCTGGATATTGCGGGCCTTATCGGTTGCGTATCGGCGGGTGAACAGGGTCTGCAGCTCCTGGACCTTGTCCCAATTCTGCGATTCCGCGAACAATTCCACGGCGCGGAACAGGAGGTTGGGCGCCTCTTCCTTCTGGGGGTATTTCTTTGCGTAGGCTTCGAAGGCCCGCGCGGCCGAATCCTGGAGCTTTCCGTTGAGGTAGGCGAATCCGGCATTGTACAGGGACGGTTCCGCTTCCGGGCTTTCAGGATGCGCGCGCGTCAGATTCATGTATTTGTCGCCGGCGACCTGCCATTGGCCGTCCTGCTCGCGGCATTTCGCCTCGCGGAAGAGGACCTTGGAGAGAAGCTTGGATTCGAAATACGCATCGAAGAAAAGGGTATAGATGCGGATGGCGTCTTTCCAGCGCTTCTGCTTTTCCTGCATCACGCCCGCGTTGAACATGGCCACGGGCGCGATTTCCACGGCCGGGAACTCCTTGGGGATGCGTTGGTAGATCTCGGAAGCGGTCTGGAGCTTCCCCTCCTTCTCGGCCTTTTCCGCCTGGAGATAGACGGATTGGGCCAAGCGTTCCTTGGCCTCCCCGATGGCCGAGGCATCGTCGCCTTTCAACATGGAGCGGTAGATCTTCTCGGCTTCTTCGAGCCTTCCCAGCTGGGCGTAGGATTGGGCGGCCATCTGGGCGGCTTCGGCGCTCACCGTGTGGGTCGGATATTTCTTCCTGACGTCTTCGTAGATTCCCACGGCCTTGTCGAATACCCCCTGGTTATAGAGGTGGTTGCCTTTCCAGACCATCACCTCCGGGGTCTTCTCGTCGTTCGGCGAAACCGCCAGGTAATTGTCCAGGGTCTGGAGGTACAGTTCCCCGGCCGAGGCCGACAATACCTTGCCCGTATCGTTCTTGCTCAGTCCGAGGTCAACCGTACCTACGCTGTCTCCCTTGGGTGCGGCGGCTTTCACTTCCGCGGCCGGCGGCGCAGCCTCCTTCTTCTCCTCATGCTTGAGGGTTTTGAACGCCCCGCACCCGGCGAGCAGCCAGGCTGCCGCCGCGAGCGCGAGGTATGGGGGCGGGCGATTATTTCTTTCCATCTTCCGTCTTCTTCAGCATTTCCTGGGCCGCTACGATGGCGTTGAAGGCGGCGGTCTTCTTGAGCTTGGCATCCCCCATCTTGGAGACCTGCATGTACTTCTTCGCGGCCGCCCCGAAGTCCTCCAGGGAGTAGAACGCTTCCGCTTCCTGGTAATTGTACTTAGCCCGGTTCGGGTTTTCCGGGTAAATCGCGAGGAACGCCTCGTAGGCGGAGATGGCCTTCCTCAGGTAGGTCTCGCGGGTGCGGGCCCCGTCGCCGGTCGCGTTGGCCAATTGCTTCGCTTCATACAAGTAGTGGCGGGCCACCAGTTCGATGGCCTGCTCGCTGACGGAATCGGCGTTCGCCCTGGCTTCCGGCGAGTTCACCTTCTTGTACCACTCGCTGTTGCGGCAATAGAGCCGGAAGATCTTCTCCCTGACTTCGGCGGCTCGCAGGTAATTCTGTTCCTTCTCATAGGCCCGGCCCAGTTCCATGATGGCTTCCGGCATCTTCTCATAATCATGGTAGCCGTTCATGAGGGCTTCCAGGGCCCGCTTGGAACGGTCCATGCGGCCCGCCTGGGTGTAGATGACCGCCATGCGGTGCAACAGTTTCGCCCCCAGGCGCGAATCGCCCAGCTTTTCCGCGAAGGCCTTGCTCTGGTTGAGACCGCCGTCGCCGCTGGTGTCGCTTTCCGCGATGGACAAGGCGGCGAACTGCAGGGCCTCGCTCGTGAGCGCGGACTTGCTCTGTTGGGACTTCGTCTTACGGGCCGATTCCTCAAGGATGAAGGTGAAGGAACTGATGGCCGTCTTATAGGAATTGGCGCGGTAGCGGGTCCAGGCCAGCTTGTACAGGGCCTGTTCGAAGTACTTGGAATCCGCGAAATCCAGGACCTTGTCGTAGGCCTCCGCGGCCTTTTCCAGCTTGTTTTCATTGAAGTAGTATTCGCCTATGAAGATCAACGCCTGCTGCGTGTACATGGACTGCGGGAACTTTTCCGCCAATTCCTCGAAATAACGCAGGCCGGTCACGGACTCGCCCCGCAAGGTCTGGGTGTATCCCATGTAATAGAGGGCCGCGGGACGCCACGGGGATTCCGGGAACTTCTCTATCAATTCCTTCCACGGCGCTTCGAAGCTCCCGGCGTCCAGGGCGGGTTCGGATTGCCCCGTCGGGATCCGGCCTCCGGCCTGGGCTTCCAGCCACTGGAAGGAGGCCGTGCGCTTCCTCAGGGCGTCCTCTTCCAGGCCGTAGTTCAGGTAGCCTTTCTGGAACAGCAGCCAGTCCATGATCCCGGCCGAGTTGGGGTCCTCGCCCAATTCGCGGATGCGGCGCAGGATATCGTCCGACTTGCCGGCCAACCGCTCCGAGATGTCGTCCGCCAATACGTGGGAACGCTTGGAAAGCTCGGCCCTCAGGGCCGCCTTGGCGGTATCGGTGCGGATTGACGCCAGTTCCAGGTTCAGGGTCTTCTGGGTGTACTTGAGCAGTTCCTCGAGCCAGGCCTTATGGATGACATGGATATCCAGGGCCAAGGCGCGGCTCTCGAACAGCTTCTGCTTGATCTGCTTCCGGAATCCGAGGGAGTCCGCGGTCGCGGAATCGGCCCCGGCCGCGGTAGCGGCCTTCGCGTCCGCCCTGGTGGGCTCGATCAGTTTGGCAAGCACGCCTTCGCGCTCCTTATTATAGGTTTCCTCCGAATACTCGCCGCTCTTGTACCGCTCCTCGACGAATTCGACCAGGCCAAGGCCCTGCTGGTACAGGCGGGCGATGGCTTCCGGAGATAGAGGCTTCTGGCGGGCCAGGGCGGCCGAGGCCTTTTCCAGCTTGGCCTTCACCGCGGCGAGCTGGTCCTCGGACATCTGCTTCCCGTCCTCGCGATCATGCAGCTTCCTGTTGAATTCCTGCAACTGATCGGCCTGCCTCTCCACCTGGAGACGGAAGCCCCATTCGTTCTTGGCCTTGATCATGACCTTGCGCACCAGCACGTTGAAGCCTTCGATGGCCCAGGGGTTGTCCGGGTACTGCGCGATGAGCTTCTTCAGGATGAATTCGCCCGCGTCCAGGTCTCCCATGCGGATATTGCTCCACACCATCCCGTAAAGGGCTTCGGCCTGGAATCCCTGCTGATCCAGGAGGTTCTGGTAGCCTTTCAAGGCCTGTTCATAATGGGCTTCCTCGAAATTCAGGTGGGCGAGCGCCAATTCAGCCTGGTTGTGCAGGCGCTTATCGAGCTGGGACTCGCTCACCAGGGTCACCAGCACCGCCCGGGCTTCGGGATACCGCTTCTGGCGGACCAGGGATTTCGCGTAGACGAACAGCGACTTGAAGTGGTACCCGTCCTTGTTCCCGCCCACGACCATCTCGGACTCCACGATGGAATCCATCCCGAGGGTGTACGCGCTCTGGACGGCCAGGTAACGCGCGGGCGGGAAAAGCCTGCCATCGAAAGCGTTCGCGGCCATGAAGGCCTTGTACCGGACCACCAGGGAATCGTCCTGGCGGGAATCGAACAATGCCTGGAGCATGCCCAGGCAGGCCGGTCCGTACATGCGGCTGTCGGAGGAGACCTTCCCGAACGCTTCCGCGGCCTTCAAGGGCTTGCCGCCCACCATGAAGCTGGCCCCCAGGAAGTAATTGATCTTGCCGATGGAGATCTTCCCGTGGAACCGCAGGGAGAGGCGCTCCAGGTCCTCCTGGACCATTTCGATGCTCTTCGAGGAGAGGCGAGCCTTGATGCGCGCCAGATCCAGGTTGGCCATCTTCTCCCATTCCTGCTTGTTGCTGCGGAATGCCAGGGAATCCTTGTAATCGTTCATCTCGCCGTAGAAGCGCTGGGAGGCGCGGCCCACGTTGGCCATCAGGACCTTGAAGAAATCGTCCTCTATGAGGCTTCCTGCGCGCCCGGGCTTCGCCAGGCCGATGCGGGAGCGGTATTCGGCCATCAGGGCGAACGCATCGTCCCAACGCTTGTTCAGCTCCTTCTGCACCAGCACCAAGCGGCCGATCCGCTCGACGTTGTCCTTGAGGAGCAGGTCCACCATATCCTGGTTCGGCGTTTCCTGGAGCATTTCCTTGGCGATGAAGTACGCGTCGTCGAGCGGCTTCTCCAGTTCGATCACCTGCTTGCGCGTCGTCGCCAGGTTCTTCTCGAGGACATCGATCATGCGATCCAGGCGGATATCGTCATCGGGCCCGAGGTGGGTGACCCGGGTGGGATAAAGCTGGAGATCGCGGAAATCCTGGCCCATGTATTGGAGCCGTTCCAGCTCCTCGAAGATGAGCTTCAGCTTCCGCCGCTCTTCGCGCAACCGGTTCACCATGGCGTCGGCCTGGGACCAAAGCGCCTTGTCCGCGGCGGCAGGGCCGCTTGCGGAGGGCGTGTTCGGTCCCAGGCTGCCGCCGGCGGGCGCGCTTAGGGCGGATAGAACCAGGAGCAACAGCGGCATCAGCCGCTGCAGCATCCTAGTTGAGATCGACGGCTTTGCCATCGGCCTCCTTGCGTCTCTCTTCCAACCTTCTCTTCCTCTCCGCGGCGTCCAGTTGCTCCGCATCCTCCGCCGGCTTGGCCAGCGTGGATTCCAGATCGACCTTCTTCCGTTTGTCCTGATAACGCCTCAATAGGAACGATCGGTACAATTCGCTCGACGGCTGGGAGAACCAGAACGGGTACCTCACCAGCCAAAACACCTTCCACTGGGGGAAGAAGGGCGAGTAGCCGTCCGTGGCCCCATCCAGGCACTTGTTTGAGCGCTCGTCGCAAGGACCCAATTCCGGTCCGCGATCGGAGCTCAACAGCCAGGAAAGGCCGCCCTGCAACTCCAAGCCGTTCTTGTACTTGAGCTTGGCGCCCGAATTCACGTAGATGGGCGTTTCCAGGTAATGCACGTCGAATACCTTTTCCACGATCCGGAAGCGGGTGTATTCCCCCGCATCGTCTCCCCGCAAGTCCGCACGGATCTTGTGGGCGATTTGGGCCGTGAACGGCTGGGCCTCGATTTCCGCGAAGAAATCCGTGGTGAAGGTCTTCAATTCCAGGCCCAGGGCCATGGGAATCATGGAGAAATCCTGTTCCGGGATCCTCAACTTGCCCTTGCCCGCCTTCACCCTCGCGGCATTGTCGTCGTTTATATAGGAGGAGAACTCCCCTTCCCAGCCCAGGTTCGCGTAAAGCTTGAACGGCAGCCAAGAGGATATCCGGATCATCTCCAGGTCCGCCGTGGTCGTGAATTTCCAGGAATTGACGGTGGACGTATTCCCCAGGATGAAGCCCTCCGGACCGAACCCTTCCTTCTGCACGCGGAATCCGTTCGATGGGAAGAAGTCCAACATCATCTTTTTCGCTTCCACGGTCTGGGAGAACCCCAACAGGCGCAGGGATTTGTTGTCCGGAGTCGTGATCTTCGCGCGGCCGTACATGAATCCCGGTTGCAGCACGTAGGAAATGGCATTGAGCCCCGCGGTCAAATCCAGGTAGTCCGTAAGCCCGTAATTCAATTCCACATGGGGCAGGACCGGCGGGATCTTCTGGTTGGCGGCGTTGTCCCAAAGGAAGGTCCGGCCGTACAAGGTCAGATGCAGGTTCCCCGCTCCCGCCGTGGAAGACGACATGGTCGTGCTCAAACCATCCTGCCGGGAACGGCGGGCCTGCGCCGAGGCGCTTTGCGCCACGGCCAGGATCAGGCATACGATCGCGATCAACCGTTCCACCCTTGCCACCTTCCCCATACGGCCACCGTTCATTCCCGTTTTCACTGCAGCAAATCCTCAATCTGTTTGAGTTCCGAGCGGATGAGCTTGCGCTTCTCCGTCACTTCCCCCTCCGTGTCGTCCAAAACGCCCTTCAGGACGTCCTTGCCTTTCGAGGACTTTTGGTCCTCCAGGCTGATCTCGTCCAGCTTGAGCCCGGCCGGGCCGGCGGAAGAATCCTTTTGCGTCGATTTGGGCGCGGGATTCCTGGCCGCCAGGGCGCGGATGCGCTTGCGCTGCTCCTCGTTGAAGATGAGCGCGCGGATGGCTTCGGCCCGGGTCTCGTTGTAGACCAGCGGCGCTTCGATTCCGACCTGGATCTTGGGCGGCTTGCTCACTTCCTTGCTGTAGAAGGAGAGGGGATTCACCGGATCCAGGCTGACATCCGCCGTGAAAGTGAACCGCTCCCCGAAAATGGTGCGGTAGCCGGCCCCAAGCTCGAACAAGGTGGGCAGGAATCCCTTTCCGGGCTCCGGATTGAATTTCGTCGCCAAAGGCTTGTAAAGCATCGCCGAGCCGCGCAGGTAATACCCCTTGCGGTATCCCTTGTATTCGGCCGCGAAGCGGATCTGGTGCTGGGTATAGGCATGGGCCAGGCGGTAATCGTCCAGGCCGGAATAGTTCAGGTATACCTTCACGGGCAGGGAAGGCTGGATCTTGATCCAGTCCAGGTCGGCCATCACGCTGAAATACAGCAGCGGATCGAAACCGGGAGTCGTCTCCCCCTTGGAATAGATGTCCTCCTCCGTCGATAGGGTGGCGTTCAGGCTGATCCCCAACCCGAATACGCGCAGGTTGTCGTTGCCGGGCGTGGTGAATTTCAATCGCGCCGTGGTCGCTCCCAGCTTTTCCCCGTCCCAGGGAACGCTTTCCACTTCCAGATGCAGGAAATTCGCGAGGCCGATGGCGGCCCCTACGTTGGGTACCAAAAGGAGGTCTCTCTGCAACTTGTTTCCCGACCCGTACAGCTGGCGGAAATCGTCGCGATAGACCGAATCGACCGATTTGGACAACACATCGTTGGCCACCGGGCGGATGCGGAAGTAAGAGCTCATACCACCCGTAACCCAGATGTCACCTAACCCGACGGTATTGGACGCAAGCACTCCCGGGACGCCTTCGGCGCGGGAACGCATTTGCGCGGCCATGACCGAATGGGCCAGGAGTCCGAGCGATACGAGAGCAGAGACGATCTTACTCATCGTTTACCGGCCTCAGGGTGTCCGGCTTGAAGGTCTTGCCTTCCTTCTTGCGCCTTCGCTGATGCTCCCGGATATGCTCGATCTCCTCGAGCGAGAACAAACGCCATCCGCTGGAGTTCGTTCTGAAGCCTGCCAGGCTGGGATTTTCTTCCAGCCAACGCTTCAAGGTCGAGACGGAGACGCGAAGCGCCTTCGCCACCTGACCGGTGGTGTGATAGGGTTGATGATTGGAACTGTTCAGGCTGTACATCTGAACCTCCTTTTTTCGGGACGTATACAGATCGTACGGGGTGGAAGGCCTAACGCCGTATTTTTCCAATGGGTTACGCTACCCGCCAACCTTCCCGGATTCCCGGGGATTTCGGCCCCCGCGAATCCGACCCATGAACGGTTCGCGAAGTCGCCACCGGAGCCGCCGTCCATCCGGGGAGCCGAACCCCCATGCGAATCCCCACAAAGGGCGTTAAAAACCCGGTTTCAAACCCCTCCTCAAGCCGCATCGGGAGGCCCGCCCCCAATCCGGCCGGGTGGAACGCCGCTCCCAATCCGCCAACTCCCCCAAGCCCGCAAGAGGCCAAAACAACCCAATCCATGAAAATCCTTGCCTCGGGCAGGCCGGAAGGTCCATCATATACGAGGGCCATGACGGCCCAAAAACCTTAAATGAGGTTGGTCGACCCTATGCGCCTGCAACTCTCGCTTTTGTCCCTGTCCGTCACGGCCGCAATCCTTTACCTCTCCCCCCTCGAGGCACGAGGCGAGGAGAACGCCACGGGAAAGGTGTCCGACAACCTCTATGAGATCAGCAAGCAGCATATCAAGGACCCATTCCGCTGGCCCAGCATCTGGCGCCTGACGCCGCAGGCCGGCGATCCGGGCGGAATGCAATCCTGGAAAGGGTCGCGCGAGTACAATTACGAATCGGAAACGAAGGTCGACGATCCCGCTCCCGCCAAGGCCAAGGCCGATTGGAAGCGGAGCGAGGAGAGGCGTACCCAGGCCTATATGAAGAAGATGGCCCCCCTGATGCCCTCCGTCATCGAACAGATGCCCCCTCAGGATGTCTCGCCCAGGACGGTAGCCAACGGTCCCGTGCGCCATTACCTGTCGCAGTCCATCGTCCTGACCACGCCCTTCATCGCCGAACCTTCCGGCGGAGGTTATTTCCCGCGCGAATGCAAGGTCCGCTATAGCGGGTCCAATGAGTCCGAAATCCTGCAACTGTTCGAGGAAGTCGTCCTATCCGTGGGCCAGGACGGAGGCGTCAAGACGGGCGACCTGTTCCGGACCTATCAGGTGGGCGATGCCTACCGCTCCTACGCTTCCGGACGCGGCCTCGGCCACCTGGTGGAAACGAACGGGATCGTGGAGGTGATGCGCGTCGGCCCGAAATCCTCGGTGGCCCGCCTGGTCAAATGCTTCGGAACCATTTCCCGGGATTCCCGCGCCACTCCGCTGACCCCGCCCGAAGAAGTTGCCGCCACCGCATACAACCCCGCCACGGACGGCAAACTCGCGGCCCAGGTGGTATGGGTGACCTCTTCCCAGCAGTTCCCGCAGCCGTATTCCTACGCCATCGTGGATCGGGGCAGCGCCAAAGGGTACCGCGCGGGCGACATGGTCCTGTTCTTCAACCGCAATGAAGGCAAAATGACGGACAAGGTGCTCGGGGACGGCATCGTGGTCCATGTCGGGGACAAAACGGCCACCATCCTCATCCGCGATCTCTATCCCGGCATCATCAATCGGGGCGACTATACCATGGTCATCCAGTCCGCCGTGCTTTAGCCGGATACGTCCTCCCGGCGGCTTTCCATGCCGCGCCCGCTTCCCCCCGGCCCTCGTATTTTATAGTTTTTGAGGGGAATTGCCCCTCCGGGCGCCGCACCGGCGTCCGTGCGGCACGCTCGCCTATGACAACCTTCCTATTGAACTTCCTCTACGCGGTCACCATAGACAAGCGCACCCGGGAACCGCGCAGGGTCCTGTTCTTCCTGCTTTACTACGGTATCGGTTCCTTCGTGACCTTCATCGTCTTCACCATGGTCCTCCTCTGCTTCGAAGTCTACGACTTCCCTTTCGCCCGCAATTTCATCTACCGCCAATTGGGCGAACCGGTACTGCTCGCCATAGAAGCGGTCCTATTCTGACGCGATCGGCCGATCGGTGAACTTCTCCAAGTACCTCTACCAGATTTTCCTGGCCAGCATCCTGGTGCCGGGCCTGATCCTGGCCTACCTGAGCTTCCGCACGGTCAAGGACGAGCGTATCCTGATCGAGAAGTCCCTTGAGAACCGGAACGAGGAATTCGTGGACGCGGTGCAGGGCGTGTTGGAAAAGACCAAGGCCGAGCACTTGGCGCGCCTCCAGGAACAACTGCAGCGTTCGAGCTCGTCTTCCGCGCCGGACAATTACCTTTTCCTGGCCACGGATCTGCTGGAGAATTCCCTGGTCCAATCCCTCGCCATCTTCCGCCGCGAAGAGATGGTGTTCCCTCGCCGCCTGGCTTTCGGCGATACCTTTTCCCAGGCCGATTCCGGCGATCCGTCCGCTCCGGGCGCCATCGCAGCCGTCTCCGCCACGGGCGCGATGGGCGCCGGACCGCAAGGCGATTCGGAATCCCTCGACCTCCCCCCCCGCGCGCAGGAGGCCATCAACTACATCCAGCAGGAATACCACAGCGGCAGGTTCCTGCATACCGTGCGCATGATCCGGGCGTTCAGCCACGCCTCGGACAGCCTGTTCTCCACCCGCGCCGGATCCCAATACCGGTACGGCCTGTGGCTGATGGAAATCAAGTGCTTGATCGCCCTGAACCTGACGGAAGAGGCCGTGGGACGGGGCCGCGAGCTCATCCAGGCGCTGCTGCGGGGAAACGGGTTCTCCAGTTACCATCAGGTGAAATTCTACCTGGCCGAGACCGTGAACCTCCTCACCTCGATGGAAAACCTCCCCCGGGAGATCCGCGATTACTTCTGGTCCATCCACCAGAAATCGGAGATCTTCCTCGTCAATGCCGAATTCGTCTCGCAGGAGTGGAAGGCCAGCCCGGAATACCTGATCCGATCCCAGGCCTTGGACATGCAGAATCCCATCCAGATCAACTACCTGGACGGGATCCCCTATCTGATCATCGGGTATCCCTGGCTCGATAAGGAAACGCGCATCATAGCCCGGCTCAACGAATCCGTTTTCAACGAAGCGGTCCAAGGCGAGATCCTGCAGTCTAAGAAGAGCTCCTGGAAGACCATGGATTTCGCCCTGCTCAGCCAGAAGGACGAGATCCTGATGACGACTGATTCCCTCGCCGATCGGAAGGTCGCCATGGAAAGGCCCTTGGGCGGGGACTTTCCCGCCTGGAAGCTGGTCATCTTCAAGATGAAGGACAGCGACGTCATCGCCCTGGGAAGGCGGAAGCTGACCTTGCTTTACACCTTGCTCGCCTTTTCCCTGGCCGCGCTCCTGATCGGATCCTTTTCCGTCCTGCAAGGACTCAAGAACGAGCGCAAGATGGTGCGCATGAAGTCCAATTTCCTTTCCGCGGTCTCCCACGAGCTCAAGACGCCTCTCACGGCCATCCGCATGTTCGCCGAGATCCTGGAAAGCGGCAAGCAGACCCAGGAGGACAAGCGCAAGCGCTACGCCACCCTGATCGGCGAGGAGGCGATGCGGCTCTACGGCATGATCGAAGGCATCCTGAATTTCACCAAGCTCGAGGAAAAGCGCGTCAAGATGAATTTCTCCGACCTGGATCTGACCCAGGCGGTGCAGGAAGTGGCCGGTCTCATGTCTGGGGCCTTTGAGAAGGCGGGGATCAAGTTGTCCCTCCAGCTCGATCCGGGAACCACCCTGAGGGGGGACTACGATTCCCTGCGCTCGGTCGTCCAGAACCTGCTCGAGAATTCCCTCAAGTACTCAAAGGCCGGGACCACCGTAACTGTTCAGCTTGAGAACGCCCCGGACAAGGCGGTGCTGAGGGTCAAGGATCAGGGAATCGGGATCTCCGGTTCGGATCTCAAGCATATCTTCGACAAGTTCTACCGGGCCGGGGACGAGATGACGCGCAAGACCAAGGGCAGCGGCCTGGGGCTGGCCATCGTCAAGCAGATCGTGGATTCCCACCGCGCCCAGATCAAGGTGAACAGCAGGCTGGACGAGGGCACGGAAATGATCATCACCTTCCCGAAGGGCAAGCATGCATAAGATCCTGATTGTCGAGGATGAAGAGGCGATCCGCCTGGGGTTGGTGGATTTGCTGGAAATCGAAGGCTACGAGATAGCCGTGGCCGTGGACGGCGAAGAGGCCATGGAGAAGGTGCGCCAGTTCCTGCCCCACCTGGTCATCCTGGACCTGATGCTCCCCAAGGTCAGCGGGTACGACGTATGCCGTTATATCCGGAAGACCTTTCCGCAGACCTTCATCATGATGCTCACCGCGAAGAATGAGGAGATCAACAAGATCCAGGGCCTGGAAATCGGGGCGGACGATTACGTGACCAAGCCCTTCAGCGTGTTCGAACTGATGGCCCGGCTCAAAAGCATGCTGCGCAGGGTCTCCCAGGACACGGTCCCCGCCCCTACCACCCCGGATATCCTGGAGTTCCACGATGTCCGCATCGATTTCAGGAAATACGAGGCCTCCCGCGGCGGAAAGCCCATGGAGCTTTCCGCCAAGGAATTCCAGATCCTGAAATACCTTTCCACCCGCCGCGGCGAGGTCGTCACCAGGGAAGACCTGCTGCAGGCGATTTGGGGTTATTCCATCGAGAACATGCCCACCACGCGGACGGTGGACAACCAGATCGTCAAGCTGCGGCAGAAGATCGAGGCGGATACCGAGAATCCGCTCATCATCAAGAGCGTCCGCGGCGTGGGGTATAAGTTCGATCCGCCGGAAGCAGGGAAATGAGGGTCCGGATCCGCATTTTGCGATTCGCGTTTTGCATTTCGCAATTCTCAGGATTAATCCTTCCCGCTCCCGCTTCCGCCCAGGATCGCGATCTCAACTACAACGACGAACAGCAGACCATCGAATCGGCCCGCCATCTCTACCGGATCGAAGGCGATGCGGCATCCGGCCGGCTTCGGCTCAACGCCCTCCTCGCCGAATCCCGGAACGAAGAGGTGAGGACTCAGGCCCGTTACCTGCTGGGCAGGATCCTGGATCAAGGGGGCGAAAGGGATTCCGCCCTCGCCGCCTACCGCCTGGCCTTGACGGGCAAAGGCCTGCAGTTGCCGGAAAAGCTTTGGCTGTACAAAAGGCTCCTGAGCCTCAGCCCATCCTCCATCCAGCCCTTGGCCGCCGATCCAGGAGCGAAATCGGGTCCCGCTCGCGCCTTCCCGTCCAAGAGCGGAAAGCGTACCGTCTACACCCTGGAATTCCGCGGACCTCCGGACGGGCAATGGGAGCGGGCCAAGGAGTTGGGCACCCAGGATGAGAACGGGGATTTCCACCGGTTGGACATAACCCTGAGCGGTCATGAGGAGGTCCTGGACGCGGACGCGGATCAATGCCTGATCCTGGATCAGGAATCCCGCAAGGTCTCGCTGATCCCCTTGAAGGGGGGCAGGAAATTCGAGGCCCCGGGCGGAGCGCGGGTGGAGGTCGGGTCCTTGTTCTCGGGCGAGCCCGGATCCTTCATGCTGGTGGGCGCGGGAAGCCTGCGGGTGTTCAAGTCGGGCAAACCTTACTGGGAAGCCCCCCTGAACCACGAAGGCTGCGCCTGGAGCACCCCGCCGGATCGGTCCCAGCAAGGCATCCTGCAATGCGCCGACAACCAGGTGTTCCTGATCGATGCGCGGAAGAAGACCATGAAACCGGTGACGGGCATAACCGACAAGGCCTTGCAGGTCTCCTGGCAAGGGGACTACCTGGCCGTCCGATATATCGATCGGTTCGAGATCCGCAAAGGCGCGGCATTCGAGTTGGTGAAGTGGGGCCTGCCCAGCCTGCTGCAGGAAAAGCTGGTCCTGGGAAACGGGCGCGCCTACCTCGTCACCACCAAGGGTTCGGTCAAATCCATCATGCTCGAATCCGGCCAGTTGGAATGGCAGCGGGACATCCTCGCCAGCCAGGTCTACGCCTTCGACAACGCCCTATTCGCCACGACCTTCGCCCAGACCGTGGTCTGCATGGACATCCGCGGGAAACCCCTATGGACCTACGAGTACGGTTGGGATCGCGAACCCGTATTGTTGCCCAACGAGGAATGGGTGGTGATGCATTACGGGGACGGAAAGCGCGTCAAGCTGAATCGGGAACTGCTGCGCGTCACCGGGAACTCGGACGGATTCAAGTTCCTGGACTATCGCGCCCGGGAGGCGGAAAAGGACTGGAAAGGGGCCTTGGCGGCCGTCGGCAAGGTGCTCTCCCTTGAGCCGGGCAACGGCGAAGCCTGGAAGTTCCGCGCGGGCGCCTTGCGCAACCTCGGGTCCTCCAAACCGGAACAGGTGCAGGCCCTGGTGGAGGCCTCCCGCTCCCAGGATACCCCGAACTGGAGCAATGGACCCGTCTTGAAGGGGCTCGCCTCGGGAGTCGGCGCGAACTGGGTCTGGAAACGGCAATACGGCCCCAAGTTCTATCCCAACCTCATCCCGCACCGCGATTACAGCTTTTACCTGGAGAACGACAACCAGACCTTGGTCCTCATCAACCACGAGACGGGCGACCTGGTCAACTCCTATCGTTTCTCCGAAGAGCTGGACATGAAAATCGCCCTGTGGAAGAACGATACCATATGCGTCAGCAGCCCTTCGCGGCTATACCTGCTCTCCCCCACCCAGACCGCCGGAGGCCTGGGGCAATTCCCCTTGAAGAACCCGGTATGCCAGGCCCAGGCCGTGAACGGCGGGATCGTGTACAGCGATTGGTACGGGGGGTTGAACATGATCGGCCTCCCGGATCGGACGTCCCGTTGGGAACGCCAACTTGGCCAAAGCGGCCTGTACCTGGGCAAGGTCAAGACATCGGAATACCTGGACGTGGTGGACCTGGAAGGGAACTACTTCGCCGTGCAACCCACCTCCGGCAAGATCGCCTGGTCCCTAAGGTTGCCTCCCGGGACCATCACGGAAACCTTTTCCAACAAGGATTACATCTATGCCGGCTATAGCCAGGGCACCCTGGTGGCCATCGACAGGAACCGCCAGGCCATAGCCTGGAGCCTGGACTTCGGGGAACAGATTTTCAGCCTTTCGGGAAATCGGGACAATACCCTGGTCCTGACCACGGCTTCCAAAAAGCTGATCTGCGTGCAGGCCTCCAACGGATCCATCCTCTCGCAGGTACGCATCCAATCCTATCTCTTCAACCGCCCCACCGTCATCGATCATGGCTATTGGTTGGGAACCACGGAACCGGCCCTCGAGAAGCGCAATTTCAACCATGAGTTGATCCTGAAATACCGCCTGCCTGATCTGCCCGGAAGCCCGATCCTCTTCGGCAACTCCATCTTCATCGGCACCCTGGACAACTTCATCCTGAGCTTTCCGTCGCAGGGCGTCTAATAAGGCGGATTTTCCCTTCCACCGGGCCGCTAAATTTTTAATTATTAATGGATCCACACAGCCAACGGAAGCGGCAAACATGGTGAAATCCAGATTCTTGGTCCCGAACCTTTTCACGGGACTGAATTTCCTGCTCGGGATCTATTCGATCCTGGTCATGCACGAGACCTTCACCAGCGCCACCCCTGGCCAACCCATCCTGGGGTTCACCAAGGCGCCCCTCATCCTCGCCGCCTGGATGATCCTCTGGTGCGTCCTTTTCGACAAGCTGGACGGATTCGCCGCGCGGATCCTCAAGGCATCCTCGGACTTCGGCGCCCAATTCGACAGCCTCGCGGACATGGCCGCCTTCGGCATCGCTCCCGGTTTCCTCGTCTTCTTCTACCTGCAGAACCTGGACTATGCGTGGTTCGCGGGCCATCGCCCCCTGATGATCATCTCCCTGTCGGTCTATATGCTCTGCGCCTCCATGAGGCTGGCCCGGTACAACGCCATCGATTCGGAGGAATTGAAGAACTATTTCCACGGCCTCCCTTCCACCTTCGCCGGCGGATTCATGGCCATCACCGTCATCCTGTATTCCAAATACGAAGTGGCATACCGCTTCCAGGGCGCCTTGCTGATCCTCCCTCTCATGCTGATTTTCACCGGCATCCTGATGGTCAGCCCCCTATACCTGCCCAAGCTGGTGAGCCGGAAGAACAAGGCCTTCAACCTCCTGCAAATCGCCAATATCATCGTCGGGTACATTTGCGGATTCGGCATGGTCTTCCCGGAATACCTCTACGTCATGCTTCTCCTCTACGGCGTCTTCGGATTCGCTTTCGGCTTCCTCAAGAAGGGGATGATCGAAGGCGCTACCACCGCCCCCAATAGCGACTGAACCGCGGCCGGTCTCCCTTGCTTCCCGGCATTCATTCCCGGCAAGACTCCACCTTGCCCGGGGATGCGGAAGCCGCGCTACCCGCCATACCCGTTCCCGACCCCGCATCCTGCCTGGTCAGGCACCAACTGCCCGGCAGTCCGCGTCGGCTCATTTTCGGCGCATCCAGGCTGGTGACCTGCCCATCGCGGATCGGGATGGCGGAAGAATCCGAAGCGGTGGAGGAATACCGGAGCGAATCCGCCACCAGGGAATCCCCTGCGCACAGGATCACCAAGGACGATGCGGTATTCACCAAGGAGAAGTCGGAGTAGTGGACGTCCGCGCGGGCGGCGGTGCGCCCCAGCACCAGGGCCTTGCCGGGCTCAAGGGTCTGGGCGGAATCGAAGGCGTATGAACGGGTAACGCCTGTGCTACGATCCCGGGATACCCGGCAGCCCCCCAAAGCCAAGGTGTCCCCGCTCCGATTGAAGATCTCGAACCATTCCCCCTGGGATGCGGAATCCTTTTCCCCAGGAGCCGCGTAGAATTCGCTGAGGATGACCTCTCCAGGCCTCGCCGGTTTCCGCTTGCGGGAGGGGAAGCCGGCTTCGAGGGTCGCCTCCTTCGGCGCGCCCAGGCTCAAGGAGATCCCCGCGGAGGCCTCGCTGGGCAACAGGGAGAGGTCCCATCTGGCTTCCTCGCCCAAGGGCAGGAAGACCCCCGATCGGTCGGCCTGGTACCGGACCTTCCCCAGGCTGTCGGAAAGGGCCATGGTGACGTCGTAACGGACCCCGCCGGGCAATTCATCCACCAGGAAGGAACCGAATTCATCCGTGACGCGCAAGGCGGCCGAGAACTGCCCCGGGGAACCCGATAGCTTCAGCAATCCTCCCGAGATTGAGGCGGGCAGGCCGATGGGCAGATGGAACCTGGCCTTGACCCGGGAGAACTGGGGATCGCAGCGCAACGCCGCGTCCGTCCTCGCCTCGCGCCTGAAGGTGAAACTGCCCCGTCCCGCGTACAGGAGTTTTCCCGCGCGGAACAGCCAGGCGCTGACGAGGCGCTCGTCCCCTGCGGGCAGGCCCTCCAGGGTAACCGCCATGGAATCCCCCGAATACGAGTACTCCAGGGGGGCGATGCCTTCCGCCGTGATGCGGATGAATACCGAGTCCAGCACGGGCGCCGTGGCGGCGTCCGACCGCACCAAGGCGGCCGGAGTCAGGGATAAGCGGACCTGGGCGGTCCCTGCCGCGCCTGGACCCGTGGTCGCCCCTCCCTTGCCGGAAAGGCATCCCTCCAGGACGGGCATTGACAGGATCGAAGCCAAAAACAGTAGCCGAAAAGCCGAATGCGTTTTTTCCATTTCTTCCTCCCTACGGACCGGAATGGCCCATCGGGGTGGAAGGTTAAGCCCGTTCGGAGGGCCTGGCTGTGACGGAAGGCACCGGCGCCTCCAGGGAATTATATTTCCCTCCATGCGGATCACCTTCCTGGGCACGGGGACTTCCCACGGCATTCCCGTGATCGGATGTTCATGCCATGTTTGCCTTTCCCCCAACCCCAAGAACCGGCGCAATCGAATCGGCATCTGGTTGCACGATGGACCGCCCCATGAGGGCAGGGACCTGACGGAAAAGGGCCATGCGGAGACGAAGGCGGCCTCAAAAGGATCGCTTCCGCCGAGGACGGACGGCCGGTCCGCCGTGATCGACATCTCAAGCGAGTTCCGCAATGCCTGCCTCGACCGGGGGCTCAAGAGGCTGGACTTCGCCATGTTGACCCACGCCCATTCGGACCATATCTCCGGCCTCGACGACCTGCGCATCTTTTCCCAGACATCAGGCAGCGCCGTCCCCATCTACGCGGACGGGCGCACCCTGGAGGATATCCGCGTGCGTTTCGCCTATGCCTTCAATCCGCCCAAGGAATACGGGGGCGGAACGCCCCAATTCGACCTGCGCGAGGTAACCGGCGGATTCCGGGAAGGGGATTGGCGCATCGTCCCTTTGCCGGTGATGCACGGGCCGGAACCGATCCTGGGCTTCCGCGTGAACGACTTCGCCTTCATCACGGACGTCACGGTCATTCCCGAATCCACCCTGGGATTGTTGGAAGGCCTGGACGTGCTCGCCCTGGATTGCCTCCGCAAAACGCCCCACTCGACCCATCTTTCCCTCGACCAGGCGGTCGCGTACGCCCAGCGCATCGGGGCCAAACGCACCTACCTCATCCACCTCACCCATGAGCTGGAGCACGAGGAAACGGAAAACGGCTTGCCGCCGGGGATCCGCGTCGCCTACGATGGATTGGAAGTGGAATCCGCTTAGCGGAAGGTCAGGCCAGGATCTTCTTGCGGAACTCGGCGAAGGACTGGTTTTTCCGGTCCCGTTCCGAAACCAAAGGGGTTTGACCCGCAAGGGGCCATGCGACCGCCAGTTCCGGATCATCCCATTGGATGCCCGATTCCGTCGAGGCATTGTAGACCGAAGAGCATTTGTATTGGACCTCGGCCTGGTCCGAGAGGACCAGGAAACCGTGGGCGAACCCGATTGGGATATAGACCATCATCCCCTCGTCCTGGGTCAATTCCATCCCATGATGCTTTCCGAAGGTGGGCGAAGAAGGGCGGATGTCCACGGCGACGTCCCAAATCCGTCCCGCCGTGCAGCGGATGAGTTTGGCCTGCCCTGGATGGTTCTGGAAATGCAGGCCGCGAAGGGTGTTCTTCGCCGAACTGCTGTGGTTGTCCTGGACGTAGGTGTCGTTGAGGCCGGCGCCCTGGAACGTATTCCTGTTATAGCTTTCGAGGAACCATCCCCGATCGTCCCGGAAGACGCGGAGTTTGATCGTTAAAAGGCCATCAAGCGGCGTTTTCGTCACTTCCATGGACGTAAACTAGTAATTCAGTCGGGAATCTCCTCCACGTCATCCTCATCGGGAATGGGGATCGGAATTTCATCCGGGCTGATTCCGGCCCCGGGCACGGCGCTCTTGTCCTTCATATCATTGAACATCCGGCTCTCCTTGCTTTCCCCCAGATGAAGCAGGGAGGCGCAATCCGCGCAATAGGCCATATCCTTGTTCACGACCCAATCCGGGTTGGGCATGGGAGCGAGGCATTTGGCGCAACGCTTGGAGAGCTGGTCCTGGGCATTTGCTTCCATTTCGCGAGTCTCTCCTTTTCCGGGACACTTACAAACAAAATTTCCACAAGCAAAAGTCAACCGGATTGACCGACCGACCGCTATTTGGCATTTTAACCAACCATGCCGACCCGCGATTCCATTTGGGCGAAACTCGGTCTCGCGATCGCATCGCCCCTGGCCGTTTTCGCGGTCTGTGAAGCCGTCCTTTTCCTGGCGGGGGTGCGCCCCCTTTCCTTGACGGAGGATCCCTATGTCGGTTTCGCCTCCTCGCAACCCCTCTTCGTGGAATCCAAATCGCCGTCCGGCGAACGGATCATGGTCACAAATCCCGTCAAGCTTACCCACTTCAATTCCCAGAGCTTTCCCGTCCAAAAGGAAAAGGGGACCTTCCGTATTTTCAGCGTGGGCGGCTCCACCGCCTACGGGCATCCCTGGCGCGATCCGGTCTCCTTCAGCGGATGGCTGCGCGAGCTGCTCCCCCAGGCCGACTCGAGCCGCAAATGGGAGGTCATCAATGCCGGCGGCATCTCCTATGCGAGCTACCGCGAGGCGGGCCTGATCGCGGAATTGTCGAAATACCAGCCGGACTTGTTCCTGGTCTACAGCGGCCATAACGAATTCCTAGAGGAGCGCACCTACCGCAGCACGGCGGGGATCCCGGTCATCGTACGGGAACTGAGTTCCCTCATGGACCATACGCGCACGTACTCCGCCCTGCGGCGGCTGATGATCCGACCGGCCGCGGAAAGGGAGGCCTCCAGCGGTCAGGCGGCGGGCAAAAAAGGCGCCGCGTTCAACATGGCCGGCGAAGTGGACGATGTGCTCGCCAAGACCATCGGCCCCACCTCCTATACCCGGGACGATACCCTCCGGAACGATATCCTGGAGCATTACCGCGCCTCCCTGGAACGCATGGCCAAACTGGCCCATGCCGCCGGCGCGGAGGTGATCTTCCTGACCACCCCCGGGAACGAAAAGGATTGCGCGCCTTTCAAGAGCGAGCCCACGCCGGGCCTGGGCGTCGGCGATATCGCCCGCATCGAAACCTGGAAGCGCGCGGCGGATACCCTTGCGGCCCATCCGGAACAGGCCAAAGAAGCGCTGACCCTCTACGATTCCATCCTGAGCCTGGACGGCCGCAATGCCGGACTCCTATACGCGGCCGGAAAAATCGCCTATTCCGCCGGGAACCCTGCCCGCGCCAAATCCCTTTTCCAGAGGGCCTTGGACGAAGATATCTGCCCCTTGCGGGCCTTGACCCCCATGCGCTCCATCGTCCTGCGCACCGCCTCCGCCACCGGCGCCCAGGCCCTGGATTTCGCAGGGCTTCTCGAGAAAAAGACCGAAGCCGACAGCGGCAATGATGTCCTGGGCGAACCGGACTTCGTCGACCATGTCCACCTTTCCATCGACGATTACCGTTACATGGCCCTGGCCATCATCGGCAAGATGTCCCAAAGGGGCATGGCCAAAACGGCACCGGGCTGGGATGAGACCGCCTTCAAGGGCAATCCCGTCGTCCAGGCCACGGCCGCGAGGGTGATGGCCAAGATGGGACCCCGGGAGCTCGGAGAAGGCCTGCACAATCTCGCGAAGGTCGTGAACTGGGCGGGCAAGCACGCGGACGCGGCCCGCATCGCCGAGCGCGCCCTGGCCACGGATTCATCCGGCCTGGAAGCCATCTGGAGCTCCCTGTTCGTAGGGGCCGCCCGGGAACGCGAAGGCAAGGAGGACGAAGCCCTCCCCCACTACCGCAGGGCGGTCAGGCTCGACCCGACCAATCCCATGTCCCGCCATTACCTGGCGGACGCCTTGGTCCGGAAAGGCTCCCCGGCCGCAATCGAAGAGGCCGCTTCCGAATACGCGGTGGTGGTGGAAAAGGATCCCGGGGATGCCGACGCTCAGGGGCGGCTGGGAATGCTGCTGGTTGGCCTGGGAAGGCCCGCCGAGGCCATCCCGCATCTACGCGCGGCCCTGAATGTATTCCCCGGCCGCGCGGACCTCCGTACGGCCCTGGGAGAGGCGTCCCTGAAATCGGGCAGCGCCGGGGACGCGGAACGGGATTTCCGGGAATCCCTGGCGCGCAATCCCCGGGACGCCCGGGCGCTGATGGGTCTGGGCAAGATAGCCGAGTCGCAAGGGAACGTGCCCGAGGCCATCAACCTCTATGCCAAGGCCCTGGCCATCGAACCCAACCTGCCGGAAGCCCGCGCGGCCCTCGGTCGGGCCCTGGGCGGCATGCCGTCTTCGCGCTAAACCCGCGGTAAACCGGCCTCGCCCCATGTCCCGGCGCCTCAGTCCGCCTTGGGTATGGAGTCCTTTTCCATATCTTTTTCTTTATCCATATCCTTATGCTTCACGCGGACTTCCTTGACCTTGGTACCGGCCTTCCAGAAGATGATGACGGCGAAGTAGCCCAGGATGGCCCCCGCGACCGCGGTCAGGACGCCGCCGAGCAGGTAAGGCTTGCCATGGCTCAGGATCACCTTAAGCCAACCATGGTAGCGCTCCCCCTCATGGGGATCCGGCGGTCCGATGAGCCACACCCCGATCTTATACTGCAGTCCCACGATAGGAATGGTGGTGAACGGGTTGGTGATCAGGGTTCCCAGCACGGATGCGGTGATGTTCACCCGGAACAGATAGGCCAACCCTACGGCAAAGACGATTTGGACCCAGTAGGTGGGCAGTAGTCCGACGAACAGCCCCAGGGCCATGCCAAAGGCGAAAGTCCCGCGTTCGGGCTTCCAGAGGCGTTTATTGAAAAGCCCTTCCCCCAGGACCCGATGCAGGAAGCCGCCATGGAGTTGTTTCCGCCTGGGGAAAAGCCTCAGGAAGAAAAGCCGCAGCCTGCGGGGCCGGGCACGCTTCGGCTTCGGATCGGGGCTACGGGGAGGTATGGACTCGGAGGTCACCATGGTCTTAGAGGGGGGCGGTATACCGGGGAAGGACGGACATGGCGTTGTTCATGAGAGCCAGACAACTTACTAGACCCCGGGCCGATTTTCCAGGCCTGCGGAGACCGGATCCTGCCGCCTACCCCGGATGGAGCGAGCCCGAACAGGAAGCCCTCATAGGCTAAAACAGTTTTTGGCGCTAGACCCAAGGTCGGGCCCGCAAACCACGGTGACCATTTGCGTATCGCCATCCCACCTCAGGGAATCCGTCGCCTTATTCCCAATGGGCAGTTGCAGGTACCATGCATAAATGGAACATTCCATGGATTTGTCGGCATACATGCGTTGTGAGGACAATTTTTGCGCACCGGAATCCACCGGATTCAGCGAGGGCGATTGCACCCATGACCTTTCTCCAATGGCCCCATAGGGAACCGAATCCATCCCCATTTTCCTGTACCTGTTCCCGTACATTTCAAACATAGCCGGAGACTTGAAGGGAACCTTGATTTTGAAATTCCATCCCGTTTCACAGCCTGGGATATCGAGCTTTACTTTTTCAAGGGCGGAGTCCGGAACGGGCAAGAGGTTACCCGCAGCCAAGAAATCCTCCATTCGGTGAGTCCGGGATTTTCCTGAATCCTGATTTCGGCATGATAAGAGGACCAGGTTTAGTGAACCGAACCCAAGGACAATCGCGCACACTTTAATGGGTCGTAATTTCATGATGGGTCCAATCCGGTTTTGACATCCTCTTCGAAAAAATGGCAATCCAGCCTGAGTTGAACTCCGAAATCCGATACTCGCTTGAGTATCTGAGGCGACAAAGTGGGCCCGCCACCAAATGGGCTTTGAAAATGCCCGCAACACCAATAGAGCCGATACTCCCTTTTTTACCGATCGATAATGTCACGGCGTGGCCAAAGGGCATCGAGAATTGAGTTCAACCCTTCTTCAAGTGTCTCCCATTCGCGCTCATCACCCTCTCCTTCTCCATTGAACCCCCAAAGGGAAGTGGTCCTGATTTCTTTCAGATAAGGATCGCCCGCCTCCCAAAGTCGAACGGGTTTTAGACCCAATTCATTCGTGATCAATCCGGGGTCGATTTGTTTGCAATTGATCCGGAATTCTACGGAGTAGCTATGGCCTTTCATTTACCGGTTCTCCATCCTTTTCGGATCGAGGGTCCAGAATAACCGAAGACAAATTTGAAAGTCACTTTGAGCCCGTTTATTTTTTAGTGTGGTAGCATGGGTTTTCGGCAGCCGGGAGGTTCGGTTCGCATGCGACCAGGACGGATTGCAACTCTTGCGCCCAAGCGAAGTTCCCGGGGCCGGAGGCCTGCTTGTCCTGGTTGTATACCAAGGAGACCCGGCAGCGAACCAATCTATCCCCGGACAAGTAGGTCCGCTCAGTAGTCAGGAGGTTTGTACTCGACCCAGGATCTCCCTTCGATCGGTACTCCATCCATTGATCGGACCTCCCGTTGACTCCTGGCTTACGGGATAGGCCCGCCGCCGTGAAACTCGAATCGTAAAATCCAATCACGGCCTCGGATTTGAAGGGGACCTTTACCATATAACTGCGGTTTTCCGAACAACCATGGACACTGGAATTGAATATCCCTATGGCGGAATCCCGAATAAGCATGGGATGCGTCGCTGCGAACTCCGAGAATGCGCGCACAGCTTGATCTACGTGGCCTTTGGATGTGTCTTTATGGCAGGAAAGCGCCGTGAGGACCGCAGTTGAGAGGACTACGAGTCCTTGCGCCAATCTTTTCATTTCGCAGTCCTCGCTTCAAGTTCTTTGTTGACTTCGCCCCACATTGAGATGGCTACTCCGTATTAGCCCCCGAGGATCCGCATGCGCATCCACCGATACCGGGAGAGCCATAACGAATTCAAACGATTTGTGGATGCTCATACTCAAACAGAAACCTGAACCTATCCCCGATTTCATCAAAGTAACCGTCGTCGCCATTGTCCGAGCCATTGAAAGAAATGGTCGATGCCTGGTAAATGACCCCGGCTTCACTTAATTCTCCCAATCGGGAAATCCCGCAGTCCGGGATCGATATTTCAGCGGCAATTGAATCCGGATTGGGTGATTTTCCGGAGATGCGTAAGGACACCGTATAGGAATGTTCCGGTTCGATCATTACCTCCCCATTCGAATTCATTCTATCAAAATGAATCTTGAATAGCGATCTCTCGAGTCGCAGACCCACAGGATCGATCAGCCCAAGGAGTAGGCGGCCTTGTCAAAGCGGTGAGCGTGATGTCGGACCGCAAGTCCTGCAAAAGGGATGGTTCTACCGGCTAATTCCGGATCTTCTCATGGCACCGATCGCAGGCCTGTTGCACCGCGTCCATCTTTTCCTTGGGGTATGCACCCGACTTGCGCATTTCCTGGAAGCGGTATGACACTTCCACCATTTCCTTGTAGGTCGCCTCGTCGCATTTCTCGCAGGCCTTGATCCGGTTGATTTCCAGGAACTGCTCTTCCAAAGCCAGGGCTGTCCCGCCTTGCTCCAGGGAATCGCGACCGAACTTCTTGAGATCATCCCAAAGCCTATCGATATCGCTCATACGCTCCGCCAGCGGTGCGGCCGGAAGGGGCTTGTCAGGGTCATAGTTCCACGCGGCGATTTCCCCTGCCGTAGGAGGTTTGAAAGCCTTGACGCTGGAATTAAGGCCCTTGTACTTATCGCTCCCGGCCAGGTTGATGAATTCGGTGTAGGCCGAATCCATGGGCCATTTGTCCACCGTCATCCGATACACGGCCGCCATGGCCCCGCCGCGGAATTTTCCCGCATGGCAGTGGAGAAAGAATGGCGGTTTGAACTGGGACAATTGAATGGCCTTGAGGAAGTCCATGGCTTTTTCGCGGGGTACTTTGTCATAGCCAATGGGGATTTGGATGTACCTCATCCCCAGGGAGTCGGCGACCTTAAAATTGGGCTTGGCGCGGTCGACGGAGATGATGGTCTTGACGCCGATCTCCTTGAGGAAGGCGAACTCTTGGACGGTCTCGGGGGCGGCGCCGCGGTAGAGGTTGGAGTCGACGGGGTTGAAGCGGGCGGGTTGGGCGGGAACCTTTGAGATGAACATACATGCAATTCCGGCCAACACGAATCTATTCATATTTCGGATCGGTATTATCTCAAATTCCGGTTCAATTATTTGCTTACTCCTCGCACCGATTTTTCAATTCGGCAACAGTGGTGGCGCAAATGGAAGTAACGATTTGTGCATTTTCTCCAGGAAGAAGTTGAATGCCAGAGCGGCCAAGTGCTTTTGCATTGTGTTCTAGGTAAACCCGGCATTTCACCTTACCATCTGGCGACTGGTATTCCTGTTGAATGAACGATTTTTCGGATGACGAATCGAGTGGTGCTAGAGAGGGGCTCGTTCTCCAGCCCAATCCTATCCCAATCGAGGAATCGACTTTCCGGTATCCAAATGAAGCGAATACCGAATCGTAATATTCAAATATAACGAGTGATTTAAATGGAACCTTTATTTTGAAGTTCCAGCCTGTAAAACATTCCGGATTGTCCAGTTCAGTTTTTTGAACCGCCGAATTGGGAACCGGCAAGTACGTGGAATCACGTGTCAGAGGAAATGATATTCCTGTAGAGTCGTTTCCGGCTTTTTGTTTGCAGCCGATAAGCTGGAGAGCCAAAAGTAGAATGATGACACTTGGAAAAGCTTTTTTCATATTTCGTGTTGCCTTCTGCTCGCTTTGACTGGATCCTACTGATCGATTGAGCCGCATGTACATCCTCCCGGCCCAGTAGCCATAGGTGAACTATATTTGGTTTCAATGTAAATCCGCTCTGGATGCTCCTCGTAGTGTCTTTTTTTCCAAATTCTGTCTGTGATAATTTCACTCGATTTTTGTTGATTACACCTCTTCGAGCACTCATCGCCAGTGCAGCACTCCCGGACAATGTCCTCTTGGTAAGAGGATTTCATACGGACTATGAAATACTCTCCAACTTCGTAAAGTCTGCAAACGCAACCCCAATCAAGGGACTTGCGATCAAACATCCCCGGTGCATTTTTCGCACCGATAGATACTTCGGTTCCGATTTTCCCTGCATCGCCTATAATCTTTACCCCATCAGGAAGCCATTCCCCGGGCATAATTTCTTCGGATTTGGAATACCGTACTACGCTAAGGATGCGACAAGTTTCTTTAAGTCCATAAGGATCTCGAGAGAAGGGATGGTTATGCACAAAGCGGTACAGATTCACATCTCCACTTTTGTAGCCAGCGGGATCACGACTGATAAACCGCCCCAATGTGGTGCTGAAATACCGATTCCTAAAATAGAATAGCCCGCTTTCTGAATCAAATTGCCGTCCTTGGTACATATAATAATTTCCAAACAAGCTTGCGGAACCAATTTGATCATCTGTTGTATACCACTGGCCGTCCACACCAGGTCCGATATGGATCTTCGGTTTACCGAATGGCGCATACTCATATACTTCGACTAGCGATCCGGTACTATTGGCCAAGGCCTCTACATTATAGTTTATCCCCTGGATGTAGTACATCGTGTCCTGGATTCCCGATCTTTTCAGTACCACAGCTATTGGCTCATCGATATATGAACCATAAATAAAGGATTTTGAATCCCCGCTGGAGGTTTCTTCGTAGAGGATCCTGCTCCCATCCGCCACGAAATAAGTTGCATTCCCTCCCGGCGCCCTCGCCACTGCCCTATTCCCATCAGCACCATACTCGTATTGATAACCGTTTGCGGAGGCGAGATGCCCCTCAGGATCCCATGAAAAGGAATTTCCAGCATAGGAAAGTAGATTCCCGGCATCATCGTACGTGGCTTGCAACGCCCCCTCGGATTGCACCGAATTGAGAATGTCATGGTTCCGGCTGGTGATTGCGCCATTAAGCGAAATCTGGGTCCAGTTGCCGCGGGAATCGAAAGACCAGCCGGATTGCAAAGAAGGATTCGATATTTGGTTTGAAGCATTTAATTGGCCTTCGCGATAGGATGTTATCTGGCCGGAACTATCGTATCCATATGATTGCGATCGGGATGCATCGTGGTACTTCCTGATAAAATCGACATTTCCCGAAGCGCCATAACCGACGTCAAAAGCGGGGAAAACCCCGGTACCCCCGGTAACCTGGAACTTTTCGGCTTTACCTGATGGGGTTGATACGTAGTTCTCAGTCAGCCCATTTCCTAAAATGTTCTTTTCCAATTTGAAGCCGTCATAAACATACTGGTGAACCAATCGGGTTCCGAGCATTTGCCTTGAAATCCGGTTGCGAATATCCTTTTTCACAATCAGTGTCATCCCGCCAGGATACTTAATTTTGTCCGTGTTCGTCGCATCGTCATAGCTGTAGTCAAACCTGAAATCCTTTCCGTCTAGAGTCTGCACCATCGAGATAACACGGTCCGCCATGTCGAAGGAATATTGAGTCGTGATTCCTCCTTTTTCCATCCGGTTCATCCGAAATTGTGGATCGCGCTTGTAGCGTATTGTCGCCCCTCCGACAACATGGATTTGACACAGGTGGCCGAGAGTATCATATGAAAAATCCGACCGCTGTCCTTTGGGGTCGATCCTGGATACCAGCTCCCGCTCCCTATTGAATTCTTCGATCTCGGTCCGATTGTCCGGAAAAATCGTGGTTTTACGCACCCCCATAGGCAAATTCAAATAAGATATTTTGGTTTCGTGATCTTCGTTGTCCTTGATACTGATAATCCGGCCCAAATCATCAAAGGCGGTATTTATCTTGAATCCCCGCTCATCTTCGCGTGTTATAATCCGGCTTAATCCGTCCAAAGTACTTTTGGTTTTATAACCGAGGTTATTTTGCGTCTCGATGATTTGGCCATTTCCATCCAAAGTAAATTGGGTGAAAATCCCCGCGGAATCTTTGGATTTTGTAAGTCCGCCGGCTCCATCGTATTCCCTTAGAATGCTGCCTTTCCCCGGAAAATTGTCCTCAATGGTATTTCCTCGGGCATCGAAAATGGAAGTTCTCTGTATTCCCAAAGGATCTGTTGTTCGGATCAATCTTCCAAGATTGTCGTAGAAGTAATCGAATTGGGCACCCGTTGGAAGTTTAACATCTTTGATTTCCCCAGTTGGGTAGTATTCGATTGAAATAGCAGAACCAACGCCGTCGGTATCGCTAATAAGTTTCGATGCAAGATTATACCCTAAGCGCCTCGCGATTACTCCCTGCCGCACTTCGCGCAATAGTTTTCCATTTTTGTCGTACTGGTATTCCTCTACCCAGTCATTAGCATCTCGGACCAGATTATTATCACCAATTTTTATAACCTTTTGCAGCATATGGCCGACTTTATCATAGGTAAACCTTGTGAGTCGTCCTTCTGGAGTACGGATGGAAGTCAATCTCTCCCCCGTATAGCCCCAAAGAGTCGTATCGGAAATGAACCCTACTTTGAAAATCTTGCGATCAAGCCCGTCATATTTATAATGAACAACATTTCCGAGTGGATCCTCTTCGACTGATGGAACGTCCCTGAAGCCGAACACCCATTTTTCACTTTTCCTTGAAGCGGGAGGAAGAACGGAATTATTCGGATCGGTTTTTTTTAACAACCGTCCCAGTCCATCAAAAACATTTAACTCCAGATTCCCAACGGGATCGAGTTTCGCATAAAGATTTCCATTGACATCATGGAAGAGACGGGTAATATGGTTCAGGGAATCTATTTCAGAAACAACTCGGCCCATTGCATCGTACTCGAATCTTTTCCTTACCCCGGCTTGGTCGTATTCCCGGACAATTCTGCCGTCTGCATCGTAAAGCATTCCGGCCAGGATGAATTCAGAGCCGTCCTCCATTATTCGCACTTTCCGTGTCAACCGACCATTCTGATCATATTCGAAGCGAGTTATACGGCCCCCAGCCGAACCTATAACTCCATCCTCACTACGAATTAATTGCGAGTTCAGGTAGGTATTTACTGTACAAATGCCATCCTCATCGCACACGCGGATAGGTTTTCCCATCGCGTCATAATTCCAGGTTTTCTGTCCGCCCTTCGAATCCGTTTCGTAAAGGGGACTCCCAATAGGGTTATTAACCAGGGTAGTTTTGTTGCCAAGCTGGTCGATTTTGGCTGTTAGGAATCCAGTACCCACATTATTAGGGGTGCCAAATGCCACGCCGTCATATTCGAAACGTGACGAATTTCCCTGGAAATCGATAACCTCAACCTTTAATCCTCTGTTGTCGTATCGATATTCTTTAACGAGATTTGTAAAAGGATTTGAGGGGTCAATGGGTATTTTCTCAAACCGCAAATTGTAGGAAATCGGATCGTATTCGTAATTGGTGAATGTTGAATCGATTCCAATTTCACCTGTGGAAATACGCGTCGGTAGATTTGTATTTGAAAAATAAGTCGTCCTAACAAAATACCGGCCGGTATCCATTGAAACTGGGTTGAATATGCTCATCAATTCTTCGGTTAACCTTAGCCTGGCATCATATTTGAATTGCGAATAAGATCCATCGGGCTTGATTTTTTTTACAAGCAACCCCTTTTGGTTTATCACTTCTACCTCTTTGATAACCTGAGGGGCCGTTGAAAGGTTCGGCAAAATAACGTCAAAGCTATCGATTTTAATCCTATACGTTTCGGATGGGGCTACAGGGGGATTGAACTTAATCGTCGAATCAATGTACGTAGTGAAAAGGGTATTGAGCAGGTTACCATACGCATCGAAATTCTTCGTGGTAAGATAATTTCGTGCTACCCCGGTGGTCCGAGTCGTCGTTTGGCTTCCGATGACGACCTGCGATTGAGAAGATGATTCCGTGATGGGAGAAAACAAGAGATCTTTACCATTAAAGGTTTGGCGGCTTATTCTTCCATCAGTCCCATATTCGTTCGACACTAGTTCATTCCCATCCTGATTGCATCGAGCCTGGTTGATAAAGGATGTGACTTGGAGTGGACTGGACGGATTGTAATTGTAGTAGACGAATTCGCCAACCGCATTGGTGACCCGCTGCAGCGTCCCGAAATTCGGATCATATGAATAAGTGAATGTCCTTCCTGCGTGGTCAGTTACTTGGTCCACATACCCAAAACTATTATACCTGAAATCAACGGATTGGTTAGCTGGGCTTGCTCCATTCTCGATTCTTTTTAGCCTGTAATCGTAACCCGCTATCTCGAAATAATCTGTATATGGCAAATTTCTCGAGGTTCCATATATCGGCATTTTAACGGGATTACCAGTACCCCCATCTTCATAAATAAAGTGCAAGTAATTTCCGCTTCTATCGGTTACAAATGAAAGTGTGCCCCATGAATTGAATTCATAAAGTCTCCCATTGAAGCGCTCTAATGTATATGTCCCATTTGAATTTACTTTGAACAGATCCTGGGAAGCCTCTCCCGCTATCTGCTCTCCAACGGGGGAATATTTTCTTACCGCACCTGATTCGGTCCGCAGAAAATAATTCCCGTCTTCATCTGCTTTAATCCGCATTTCGTAATTGAAATACCAACCGAATCCGAAATGCCCAGCAATATTACTTGATGAGTGATAATTGAAATCCATCCTGATTGGAATGATTCCTGGTAATTCGAAATCTGTCCTCGAAATATTGATGCTTCCCCCGCCGAGGGCAACTGGATCACCTGCGCAGGCCGGGGGGGATGCAGTTTTCTCCTTGCATGCGTTTCCAGATCCGCTCCCGCTCGTGGCCGGACAAGGTGGCGGATTGTCGGGAGGTGGTTTCGACTCGGGAGGATTGTTGGAACCCGGCACATCGCTTCCCCCGCACAAAGTGCAATCGTCGAAAGCCAGCGCCAGCTCGGCGCGCCCCGCCAGCACAGCCAGCAGAGCCAAAAGTCTCAGGGTCTTCCAGGTCATTTCTTATCCTTGCTTTCCACGATCGTCACCGGTAGGGTCCGCGCGGCCGAGGCTTGCGCGTACGTGTCGATATTGCAGGTCAGGTAATGGGTGCCGGCCTTGTAGGCCGATACGTCCCAGGTGAAGGTGAAGGGCACGGCCGCCTCCTCGTCCTCGAAGATGGCGAAGAAATCCGAGAAGAACATCATCTCGAATCGCTGGCTCATGACGCGCAGGCGCTCCGCATCGTCCATGATGACTTCGACCTGGACCTTACCGGATATCTTCGGGGTGCCGTCGGGGGCCAGGCCAAGGGGATTCTTGATGCGGATGGAGAAGCGCGGCGGGAGGATGTCGCCGATTGGATGGCGCGCCTGGGTGGCCACCGGGCGCAGCAGGCGGGCTATGGGGGGCTTCTCCATGGCGAGGGCGGCGAAATCGGGGTCGGATCCGGAAAGCACCAAGAGGGCGTTCTCGGAAAGGGAATAGCCGGTGACGGTATGGACCAGGTTGTGGAACTTGCCGAAGTCGAGGCTGTCGCGGTTCTGGGACCCTTTCCAGACGAAACGCCGCTTACCGGCGGGCATGGCCTTCATCCAGACGGGATGGTGCAGCAGGGCGCCGGCCAGGATGCCGAAGTTGAGGTTGGTCCGGGAATCCTTGGCCAGGTAGAAATCGACCTGGAAGCGTCCGGAGTCGAGTGCCTGGGTTACGGCGTCGCGGGCGGTGATGACCTCTCCCCCGGTGGTCCAGCGCGGGTCGTATACGGCGGAGTCGAGGCTGTCGCGTAAGGTGATTCGGAGGTAATAGGCATCCGAGGGAAGCGCGCCGCCGGCGCTGTCCTTGCCGTCCCAGGCGACCCGCACGCTGTCGCCGGACCTGGCCGGGCGGGTGGATACGCGTACCACGCGTCCGCCTTCATCATAGATGCGGAACTCCAGGTTCCCGGTTTTTGCGGGCACGACCATCCATTGGGCCGAGGCGGCTGCGGCCGGGTCGGCGTACTTGGACAGGTACAAGAGCGGGCCTACCGGAGTCGCAAGGGCTACGGGAGCCGGAGCGGATGTGTCGACGGCGGGCGACGCCTCGGACTTGGGGGCGGGCGCGGGCAAGGGCGCGGAGGCGCAACCAGCGAAGGCCAACAGGGCAGCAGCGGAGAAAATGGGAATCAAATACAGGTGGCGCATGCTTCAGGGCCCCTTAAGGATGGAAGGGCTGCGGATGCCATGTTCTTCTTGCCAGGCGAGCGGGGTGATGGTCTTTGCGGGCACATCGACCCGGGCCAGGGCGGGTTCGTGTCCCGGGTGCATCTGAACGCAAAGCAAGGCTTCGTCGTTGATCCATTCCAGATCCAGCAGATTGTCTTCGCTGGGGAACAAAAGGCGATAGTCTCCCGAAGCCACGTCGAGTATGTAGACGTTGTAGGATCCCAGGGTCGAGGACGGAAAGGCCACGCTTTTTCCCGAGGGCGAGATCACGGGAGCCCCTTCGGGAACCATGTCCTTGGTGATTTGCACATGCTTGTCCTGGGGCACCTGGTAGAGCCAGATATCGTGGCCGGTCATGGCGCGGCCCGAGAGATAGGCTATCATGCTGAAGTCGGCATTGGCGTCCGGATAGCGTTGCAGGCCGGGGCGGTAGATGGTGCGGACCGCATGCTGGAGCGCGCTGTCCGCCAGCCAGACTTCGCTTTGATCGTGGATATCGGTGCGGGCGCGGTAGAACAGGGTACGGCGGCCGTCCCGGGAGAAACGGATGCCGCGGATGCCGGCGATTTCGGTTTTGATGGCCTTTTCGGTGGACTTGGCCGCGGCCTTGGTTCCGGGCTTGCCCTTGGGAACCGTGGAGCAGAATACCCCTTCGGTGACGCCGGAATAGAACACCCGCCTGCCGTCGGGATGGAAGACCGGGTCCTTCTTATCGAAAGGCGAGCGGGTCAGCACCTGGCGGCCGCTGCCGTCCATGTTGCGGACCACCACCTGCCAGTAGCCGTCCACCGGGGAGAGGTAACATAGCCGTTGCGGAGCGGCGGCCCAGGGGGCCGCGAACGCGAACAGGATCAGGAATCGCTTGGGTATACTCATGTTCTTCTCAGTTGCGGTGGACGATGCCGCGGTAATCCTTCAGGGCCCGATCATAGACCATTGTCAAGTTGGGATCCAGGGTATCGCGCGGGATCAGATCCAGGGCGTTCTTGACCGAAACCAGGAACAGTTCGACGGTCGCGAATCCGTTGGCCTGGAGGGTGCCCATTGTGACCTTTGGGTCGGTGATGGCATCCACGGACTTGAACGCCAGCAAGTAATCCATCGGCTGGTTGAGGGTGTACCGGGCATAGTCCGGGGCGGTGGCTGCCTGGCCCGCGCCTCCTCCCCCGCCGGTTTTGGCCAGGGCCTTGGCTCCCGATTTCGCAAGACTCAGGGCCACGGCGGTCTTTTTGTAAACCGTGGCGGTGTCGGGGGTAACGGGCGGGTACACGGCTACGGTGCCGCGATGGATCTCATCGGTGCCGTCCTGGCGGCGGACGGTGAGGGTCACTTGGTAGTCGCCCGCGCGCAGCCAGACCTCATCCGGGTTATTGGCCCACGTCGAGTGCCATACCACGCGCGACTTGCCCACGGCATAGAGCGAGTCCAGGCGTCCCATGGTAGCCACAAGCTCCGTCCCGCGGTAATACTTGGCATTGATGCCCGCGGGCGCGTTCAGATTGACCTCGATATTGGAAACGTTGCAATCGGCCTGGACCAGGCCATACGCGCCCCACCGGATGCCGGCGACCACGCTGGGCCGGCGCACCTTGAAGGAGAGCGCCGGATACAGGGTCGGATTGTTCGGGGTGGCCCACGGGAGCTCCTGGACGTTGAACGTGAAGGCCGTGCCGGTCGCGAAAACCGGATTTCCCGAAACGTCGCGGTTGTCGAAAGTGAAGGTGTTCACCCCCGGGTGCACTTCGAAGGGCGGCGAACGCCACGAGTCGTACCAATAGAGTCCGGCATAGCACGAGGCCCGTCCCCAGCCATCCGAGGTGAACTGGTAGATCAACGGGACGTTCTTATACACGTCCGGGAATTGGACGATGGAGCGGGGATTGATCAACGGAACCGAGTTGCGGCCCGCATCGTCATAAGATCCCCAAGTCATATTGTGTCCGGCGCTGGTCAGCTGGATGACCGGTACGTAGATGCCGTCGGCGACGGGATTACCGGCATTATCTCGGCTGTTCCAGGTCACATGGACGGCATTGCCGTCGGCGGCAACGGAGCCTACGTTGATGGACTTGACCACGGCGGGATCCTTCCACTTGTAGATATTGACCACCACGGTGCCGGCGTAACCGGCCTTGAAGGTGAACTCCATGTTGGTGGAATCGGGATAACCGTCCTTGAGGGCGGTCACTTCGCGGATCGGGAGGGTCTTGCCGGTGTTGAATGTGCCATTGACCGGTTGGCCGAGGCCGCGGTTGACTTGGGTACCGTCTCCCAACTGGAAAGAACTGTTATAGCCCCAGGCCAGGACCAAGCCGTCGGCGCCGACGGCCAGGCTATGGTTGCTGGCGGAGATATTTACCGCGGCCGGGATCCCCACGACCTGGATCGGGAGTCCCTGGACATCATAGGTCCCCCAATTGCCCATCTGGCCCAAGATGCCGTTTCCGATCTGGCCCAAGGTGTTATCGCCCCAAGCGAAGACGATGCCGTCCCTCCGGAGGGCCAGGACGTGCCCGTTGGACATGGAGATGGAGACGATATCGCTGATCGAGGTGACCTGGGTGGGTTCGTGGTAATTGGGATTCTGCGCATCCCCGATCCCGGTGATGTCCCAGGCGCCCCAGGTCCATACCGTTCCATCGCCCTTGAGCGCGATGGAACCGTTCGGGCTGGCCTGGACCGCGACAATGTCCGACAGTTTCTGGACCGGGATGGGGGTTTCGTGGGGCGTATCCGTGCCATCGCCCAATAGGCCTCCCGTTCCCCAGGCGAAGACCCGACCGTCGCCGCGCAGCGCAAGCGTATGCGAAGCACCGGCGGCGATCGATACCATGTTGGCCAGGCCTGGAACCACGGCCGGAGTCGGCCGATTGCCGCCCAGGCTGCCGTCGCCCATTTGGCCATACAGGTTGCTGCCCCAGGCCCATAAGGTGCCGTCGGTCTTGATGGCATAGCTTACGCCCTCCCCTATCCCGATGGCGCGGACACCGGTAAGGCCGGTGACCTGGCCGGGGGTATTGGTGGGCAAGGTGGCCCGGCCCAATTGGCTGCGGCCATTATTGCCCCAGCTCCATACCGTGCCATCGGACTTGAGCGCCAGGGTATGGGTGGAGGCGGCCTTCACATCGGTGATATTGGAGAGCCCGGCGATCTGGGTCGGGGTCGGCTCGTTGAGATTGGTTCCGTAGCCCAACTGGCCGTCGGTGTTGAGTCCCCAGGCCCATACCTTGCCGTCCGTGGTCAGGACCGTGGAGTAATCCGCGCCCGCATCCAACTTGACACCGATGGTGTAGAACCCGGTTTTGGTCGCGCTGGCCAGGCTGCCTGCGAGAAAACCCTTTACCTTCAGGGCGGTGATTCCGGCCGGGATGGCCAGAGTGCCGCCGCTGGCGATGGTGGCGCTTGCCGCGGTCGGTTCGGTTCCGTTCAAGGTATACCTCAGGGTGGCTCCCGCGGTCGCGCATGCCACGGTGACGGTCTGGGCCGTGAGGAAATCCCCGCCGTACGGCGAGAGCGTCGGTGTCGCCACCGCTGCGCCCAGGTCTATTCCCTGGATGGGCGTGGGAACCTTCCGGTCGAACGCCATGCCGTCGCCTATGCGGCCGTAGACTCCGCCGCCGCCCCAGGCCCAAGCCGTCCCATCGCCCTTCACGGCTTGGCTGATATCCGCCGAAGCGAAGATGGCGGTCGCGCCCGTCAGGAACAGGACCTGCGCGGGAGTGGCCCGGATCCCGGTCGAATAGTCGCCCAGGGCGCCGGTGCCGCCATAGCCCCAGGACCAGACCGTGCCATCGCGCTTCAAGACGAGCCCGTGGCTGCCGCCCATGGCCACGGAGACGATATTGGAGACTCCGGCGAGCTGTTTCGGAGCGTCCACGAATGCCGAGCCGCCATCGCCCAAATCGTCGCCCCAGACCCAAACGGTGCCGTCGGCGCGCAAAGCCATGGCGCCGGCTCCGCCCGCGGATATCGCAACCACGTCGTTAAGACCCGCCACCATGACCGGGGTGGAATGGGTCGCGAAAATCCCGTCCCCGGCGAGGCTGGCGCCCCAGACGAAGACGCGGCCATCGCGGCGGAGGGCCATGCTGAAATTGACGCCGGCGGCTATCTCTTCGATATTGGAGAGGCCGGAAACGTTCACCGGTACGGGGCTGTTCGTCGAGTTTCCATCGCCCAATTGGCCCTGGCTTCCGAGGCCCCATGCCGCGACCGTCCCATCGGTCCGCAAAGCCAGGCTGTGGCGAAACGTGGTGGCGAGAGCCTTGATGCCGGTGAGGCCGATAATCTGCCCGGGAGTGCCGGGTGTGGCCGTGGCGCGGCCCAACTCGCCATATTCGTTCTTGCCCCAACTCCAGACGGTGCCTGCCGCGCGCAAGGCCAAGGTATGGGATTCGCCGGCGCTGGCGCGGATCACATCGGTGTAGCCGGAAAGTTGCGCGGGAATCAGAACATCGGCGACGGCCCCGTTGCCCAGTTGCCCATCCACGTTCCTACCCCAAACCCAGAGGCGTCGGTCCGGACCGACGGCCAGGCCATGCATTGCGCCCGCGTCGAGCATCATGCCGACCGCATAGTTCGCGTTGCGCACCGCGGGCAGCATGCCGGTCTTGAAGGCCTTGACGCGTAGGGTAGTGATGCCGGCTGGAATCGCAAGGGCGCCCCCGGTGGCGATTACGGTACTACCTTGGGTGGGATCGCTGCCATCCAGCGTGTAATGGAGGTCGGCGCCCGAAGTGGCGCAGGATATCGTCACGCTGAATGTCGCATTGTACATGCCGCCATCTACGCTGACCACCGGCGCGGCCACCGGGGAGACGGCGGGCAAGGAAGGCACCACGACCGGTGAAGCGCGGTTGAGGTTTATCCCGTCCCCGAGCTGATAGCCCTGGCTGGCGCCCCAGGCGTATTGCGTACCATCCGCCTTGATGGCCATGCTGAACTCGGCGCCGGCTGAGATGGCGACGATACCCGATATGCCGGGCACCTGGAAGGGTACGAAGCTGTAGGTGGTCGCTGGATCGCCCAATTGGCCCGAGGAGTTCGCGCCCCAGGCCCACACCGTTCCGTCGCGCTTGAGGGCGAGGGAATGAAGCGAGCCCGCCGCTACCGCGACCACGTTGGAAAGGCCGGGAATGGCCGAGGGCAGGTTGCGATCCAGGAAGTCGCCGAGACCGAGCTGCCCGTAGCCGCCATATCCCCAGCTCCAAACCGTGCCGTCCGCCTTCAGAGCGAGGGTATGTTCCCAACCGGCGGCGATGCCTGCGACCTTGGCGATGCCGGGAACCGGCGAAGGCGTAATGAGCGGGTTGTTGTCGCCCGAGCCCAGTTGGCCGTGGGCGTTGCCGCCCCAGGCGTATACGGTTCCATCCGCCTTGAGGGACAGGCTGTGGATCTTGCCCGCGGATACCATTACGGCTCCGGCGGCCAGGGGAACGGCCACCGGGGTAGTGCGCACATTGCCTACGGTCCCGTCGCCGATCTGACCGTCGGTGTTGTTCCCCCAGGCGTAGACGGCACCGGAGGAGGTGGCGGCCAGGCCATGGCCGAAACCGGCAGCCAGGTCCTTGGCGTTGGCGAGGCCGGTGATTTGGCCGGGCGCGCGTGGAGTGGCGGTAATGCGGCCCAATTGGCCGGCTGCGTTATCGCCCCAGCTCCAGGCCGTGCCGTCGGATTTCAGGGCCAGGGTGAACCCGGTTCCGGACGCGACGCGGGTGATGCCGGAAAGCGAAAGGGCTTCCGGGAGAAATCCGGTGACCGTTCCCCCGTTACCGATCTGGCCGGATGCATTGGTACCCCAGGTCCAGACGCGCTGATCGACCGAGACTCCCGCGGTATGATTACCTCCGCCCGCAAGACCCACTCCCACGGCGTAATTGGCCGCGCGGGTTGAACTGGCTATGGACCCGGCCAGGAAGGCCTTGACGTGAAGGGTTGTGACGCCGGCGGGAATCGCGATGGCCCCCCCCGTGGAGATGAGGGTCGAGGCGACGGTGGGTTCGCTGCCGTCCAGGGTATAGTGGATGTCCGCTCCAACGGTCGCGCAGGTTGCGGTGACGGAAAAAGCGATTGGATAACTTCCGCCGGGCAGGCTCACGTCCGGGGTGGCGACCTTGGCGCCTGCCTGGAAGTCGAGGAGCGCGACCGGAAGGGTACGGAATCCGCGCCCTCCGTCGCCCGCCTGGGCGCTGTCGTTCAAGCCCCAGGCCCATCCCGTGCCGTCGGATTGCGTGCCGAAGGAATGGTAGTCGCCCGCGCCGATGGAAACCATGGAGACGAGCCCGGACACCTTCACAGGCGCATTCCGGTTGATGAGGCTCCCATCGCCCAGGTCCCCGGAGTTATTGGAACCCCAGGCCCAGATCGTTCCGTCGGACTTGAGGGCCAGCATATGCTGGGCTCCCGCTTCGATGGCCCGCACGCCGGTAAGGCCAGGAACGGAGGCGGGCAAGGTCCGCATCGAATTGGTTCCGTCGCCGAGTTGGCCGGCGCCATTGTTACCCCAGGTATACACCGTACCGTCGGCCTTGAGGGCCGCGGAGAAATCCGAGCCGGCGGCCACCGCGATCACCCCTGAAAGGGAACCGAGCGACGTAGGCAAAAAGGCGTTGGAGGAGGCACGGCCATCTCCTAGTTGGCCATAGCCGTTCGAGCCCCAGACCCAGACCCGGCCATCCTGATCGACCGCCAAGGCATGGGATTCGCCCGCGTATATCCCCACGATGCGGGTCAGGCCGGAAACCGGAACCGGAGTGTTATGCTGGGCGGTGCTGCCATCGCCCAGTTGGGCGAAAGTATTGTCGCCCCAGGCCCGTACGGTGCCGTCGGCCAGCAGGGCCAAACCGAATTCCGCGCCCGCCGCGACCGATTTGGCGGTGGTGATGCCGGCGATCTGACCGGGAAAGTTGGCGGTTCCCGTACGGCCGAGCTGACCTTTGGCGTTCAGGCCCCAGGACCATACGGTCCCGTCGCCCTTGACCGTAAGGGAAAAACGGCCCCCGCCTGCGTAGCGGAAGGCATTGGCGGGATTGGCGAGGAGCTTCGGCAATGCGGACTGGATCGCGGAACCGTCCCCGAGCTGGCCGTCGGAATTGCCGCCCCAGGACCACAACCTTTTTTCGGAATTCACCGCGCCGCTATGGCTCCTTCCGCCGTCGAATCCCGTAGCCACGCTGTATACGGCGCTCTTGGTCGCGCTCGCGGTAAGGCCGCTCTTGAAACCCTTGAGCCGAAGCATGGTTAGACCGCTCGGGATCGGCAAGGTCGCGCCGCTGGCGATGGTGGCCGAAGCCGAGGTGGGATCGCTTCCGTCCAAAGTGTAGCGGATGGTGGCGCCGCTGGTCGCGCATGCGATGGTGACCGGTAAGGCCACGGGGTATTTCCCACCTTCCTCGCTGACCGTGGGCATGGCGACTGGTGCGATCGCTTCGATGCCCCCGATGGCGATCGGCGTCAACGAATAGTTGAAACCCGCATCCCCTAACTGGGAATAGCCGTCGTTGCCCCATCCGAGGTAGCTTCCATCGGACTTGGCGACGAGGCTATGGAATCGCCCGGCGGAAATGGCGACCGCTCCCGAGACGCCCGCGAGTTGGGCCGGCGTGTTGCGATCCGCTTGTAAGCCGTCGCCCAATTGCCCGTAGTTGCCGAAACCCCAGGCCCAAATCGTTCCGTCGGATTTCAGGGCCAGCGAGTGTTCGGAACCGGCGGCGATGGCGACGATACCGGAAAGACCCGGGACCTGCGCGGGGAAGGAACGATCCGCGCCCGGACCCGTTCCCAATTGGCCATGATTGTTGGAACCCCAGGACCAGACCGTCCCGTCGGCCTTGAGCACGAGGCTATGGGCTCCGCCCGCCGCCAGGGCGGCTATTCCGGAAACGCCGGCGACGAGAACGGGGTCGGACGAGCCCGCATTGCTGCCGTTTCCGATTTGGCCGTTGGTACCCAGGCCCCAAGACCAAACGCGGCCTTCGCCGGTAAGGGCAAGCGAATGGCCTTCGCCGCCTGCTGCGGCCACGACATTGGTGAAACGGGGCACGCGCGTCGGAACCGAAACGGGGTTGGTATTTCCGAGCCCGAGTTGGCTGTTGCTGTTGGATCCCCATGTCCAAAGGGTGCCATCAGTCTTGACGGCAAGGCTATGATTGTAACCGGCGGCAACGAAGGATACGGAGGTAAAGCCGGCGATCTGCCCGGGCTGAGGAGCCGGAACGGTCGCGAGGGATCGCCCTAATTCATTGTTCGCATTCGCGCCCCAGGTCCAAACCGTGCCGTCCGATTTCAGGGCGACGGTATGCGCCAGGCCGGCAGCTGCCTGGACGATTCCGGTCAAGCCAGGAACGGACTTGGCGTAGAAGCCCTGGAACAGGGTCCCATCCCCCAATTGCCCTTGGTCATTTCGGCCGAAGGTCCATACGCGCCCATCGGGAGCGAGGGTGGCGCTATGGTCGCCGCCCGCCGCCATGGAAGCGCCTACCTGGAACATGGCGCTCTTGGTGAAGCTGGCCAGCATGCCCGTTTTGAAGGCCTTGACGCGGAAATTGGTGGGACCCGCCCCGATGGACACGGTGCCGCCCGATGCGATGGTGGTGCTGGCCTGGGTCGGGTCCGTTCCGTTGAGGGTGTAATGCATGTCGGTACCCGGAGTCGGGTTCGAGACGGTGAGCGTGAACGCCGCCGATGCGGGACCGCCTTCCCGGCTAAGCACCGGCAAGGCCACGCGCGGCATGGCATCCACGGAAGGGATTTGCGTCGGAGAGGAACGATCCATCGCGAATCCGTCCCCGAGCTGTCCGGCGGTTCCGGCGCCCCAGGCCCAGATCGAACCATCGGCCTTGACCGCGAAGCTATGCCGCTGGCCGGCCCCGATGGAAATCACGCCCGTGAGGCCGGGAACTTGTTGGGGCGTATTGCGGGAGCTGTTCACGAGGTTGCCGTCGCCCAATTGCCCGAAATCGTTCAGGCCCCAGGTCCACACCGTTCCATCCCGCTTCAAGGCCAGGTTATGGCCGTAACCGGAGACGATTGCCGCAACGTTGGCGAGGCCCAGGACCTTGACCGGCGCCGTCCGGAAACCGGCCGGTTGGCCGTCTCCGGCTTGGCCTTCATAACTAGCGCCCCAGGCCCAGACGGTACCATCGGATTTCAACGCCAGCGAATGCACCGAGCCCGCCGATATCCCGGTCACATCTTCGAGTTGCGGCACCGGCATCGCATTGGCGCGCTGGCCCACCTGGGTAATTCCCAATTGGTAGCTGGAGTTCGATCCCCAGGCCCAAACGCGACCGTCGGACCTGAGGGCGAGGCTATGCGCGCCGCCTGCCGCCACCGCCATCACGCCGGAAAGCCCCGATACCGCCGCAGGAACGCTGATCGAATTGCCTGAGGTCCCGTCTCCCACCTGTCCATAGGTGTTCAGGCCCCAGGCTTTTACGGTGCCGTCGCCCAGCAAGGACAAGACATGGCTGGCCCCGGCGGAGAATCGCTTAACGTTCGCCAGTCCAGGTATCGGGCCCGCTGTTTCCTGGGGAATGCCTCCGGGTACCCGGCCCAGTTCCCCATTGCCGGATGCGCCCCAGCTCCATACGGTTCCGTCGGACATGGAGGCATAGGTCTGCTGCAAGCCGGCGCCGACCTGGACCGCGGCCGCGAAGCCCGTGACGTTCTCCGGGAGGTAACCCGTCTGGAACGTTCCCAGGCCGAGTTGTCCGGAGGCATTCTGGCCCACGGTCCAGACGCGTCCATCCGGTTCCAGGATGGCCGTATGCCCGGAACCCGCGGCGAAAGAAGGGCCGACCGAATAATTGCCGGTCTTGGTGGCGCTGGCGACCGATCCCGTAAGGAAAGCCTTGACCTTGAGGGTGGTTAGGCCGGCGGACGCCGCCACGGAACCGCCATTGGCCAGGAGGGTGCTGGCCGCGTTCGGCTCGCTCCCGTCGGTCGTAAAACGGAGCGTGGCCGATGGCGTGGCGCAAGTGACGATGATCGACGCCGGAGCGGCCAGGTTGCCACCCTCGATGCTGAGGACCGGGGTAGCGACCTTGGGGCCCGCTTCGATTCCTGTGAATGCCGAGGGGGTGCTCAAATCGGCCAAGCCGCCGGAAGCGGTCTGGAAATACTGGCCTTCCCCCCAGGCCCAATAAGTGCCGTCCGCCCGAACGGCATAGCCGGCATTGCCGCCTGCCGCAAGGGAAACCACCCCTTCGAGTCCGGTAATCTTGACGGGAACGGAGCGGTTCGTGGTGGAGCCGTCGCCGAGCTGGCCGAACTGATTGTATCCCCAGGCCCACACCGTACCATCGGATTTCAAGGCGAGGGAATGTCCCGCGCCCGCCGCGATGGCGGTGATTCCGGAAAGGCCCGGAACCTGGACCGGAACCTGCAACCAATTGCCGCTGGTGCCATTGCCGATCTGCCCATATTGGTTCCAACCCCAGGCCCATACCGATCCATCGGACTTGAGCGCCAACGAATGGAAACCGCCGGCCGAAACCGAGGTGATATTCGTCAGGGTGGCCACTGCGACCGGGGCCGGTCTATCGGTAAAGCTGTTGTCGCCGAGCTGGGCCGCGCCGTTCGAACCCCATGCCATCACGGTCCCGTTGGACTTGAGGGCCAGGCTATGCTGCCCACCCGCGGAGACCTGGGAAGCTCCGGTCAGGCCGGAGACCGCCACCGGGGTAGCGCGCATGTTTCCGGAGGTATTGTCCCCCACTTGGCCGTTGCTGTTCGAGCCCCAACCCTGGACGGTGCCGTCGGAAAGCAAGGCCAGGCCATGGGAACCGCCTGCGGACGCATTGGTCGAAGCGGCCACGGTGATTTGGCCGGGGGTGCCTGCGGGAATGACGGCGACGGATCGGCCGAGTTGGCTGGCGGCGTTCACTCCCCAGCTCCAGATGGTGTTATCGGCGCGGACGGCGAGGTTGAACTGCTGACCCACGGAAAGCTTGGAGACATTGGCCAGGCCTGGAACCACGTCCGGGAAATAGGCCTGGGGAGCGGAGCCCTGGCCCAATTGGCCGGCCGAATTGGTCCCCCAGGTCCAGACACGGCCATCGGCGGCCACGGCGGCCGCGTGATCGCTGCCGGCGGAAATGCGGGCGACCGGGGCGGTGGCGGCAATGGTCAGGACCGCACTGGCGCTGAGGACGTTCCCGCCCGCATTGGAAACGCGGCAGGCGAAGGCAGCGCCGTTGTCCCCCGCCACCGCGGCAGGGGTCGTATAGGAAGCCGAGGCGGCGCCGGTAATATCCACGCCATTCTTTCGCCATTGGTACGCCAAGGTCGCCGATCCCGACGCCGCCACGGTGAAGGCTGAAACATGCCCCGCCATCGCGGTTTTGGAAACCGGCTGAAGCGTCACTACGGGCGCGATGGGATTCACGGTCAGGATTCCATCGGCGCTGGTAACGCCGCCCGTGGCGTTGGTGATCCTGCATTGGAAATGCACGCCGTTATCGGCGAGCGCGGCAGGACCGTATGCGAAGCTGGGCGAGGTGGCCCCCAGGATATCCACGCCAGCGCGGCGCCACTGGTAATTCAGGTATGGAGTTCCGGTTGCCGCGACGGTAAAAACCGCGCTTTCGCCCTCGAATATGGCGGGGGAACCGGGCTGGGCGGTAATTGCGGGGGCAACGGGATTCACGGTCAGCAATCCCGTATTGCTGTATACCGAGCCGGTCGTATTGCTCACCATACAGGAGAATTGCGCCCCGTTGTCGCTTTCATTCGCGTTCACGAGCGTATAGGAAGCCGAGACCGCCCCGGCGACGGGGCTTCCATCGCGCAGCCATTGGTAGGAAAAAGGCGCGGTACCCGAAACGGAAACCGGGAAGGCGGCGGATTGCCCCCAATTGATGACGCGGTTGGGAGGTTGGACGGTGATGACGGGCGCGATACGCATGACTTCCAGGATAGCGGTGGCACTTGTCACGGTGGCCCCGGAATTCGTGATCTCGGCGCTGAAAAGGCGTCCGCTGTCGGCCATGACGGTGGCGGGAATGGTATAGGTCGCCGTGGTGGCGCCCGGAATGATTATCCCGTCGCGCCGCCATTTGTACGCGAAGGGCGGGGTACCGCTCGTGGCAACCGTGAACGAAGCGGGTTGCCCGAAGGTGACGGTCGTCGGCTGGGGTTGCTGCGTGATGGCCGGAGCAACGGCCAGGACGGTAAGGTTCACTATCGTGGAAAAAGTATACCCTGTTTCGTTCTGGATCACGCACTGGAAATGGGAGCCATCGTCCGCCATGGTCGTTGCGGGCGTGGTATAACTCGCGCCCGTGGCTCCGGGAATATCAACCGCGTTGCGAGTCCACTTGTAGGTGAGGCTCAGGCCGCCATTGGCCACGACGCTAAAACTCGCCGCGTCGCCGACCACGACCGAAGCGGGCTGGGGCTGCACCAGTACACGGGGCGAATTGGGCTTGTAGTGGATCTGGATCTCCGAACTTGTAATGGAGCCGGCCGCGTTCGCGGCGATACAGCGCAGGTAGGATCCGGAATCGGACTGCTGCAGGTTGTCGGCGATGCCCGTCCCCGGCGTGGGCGATGGCAGGTTGACTCCGGACCAGGTCGGATCGGTCAACCCGCGCTTGACGAAGGTCAGGGTCATGGGCTGGCTGCCGCTGGCGGTGGCGGATAGGGTAATCCGCCCATAGGAATCGAAAAAGACGTCGTTGGAGAGGAAGCTCGTGATCGCCGGCGGGATGGTTTTCACGGCCAGCAAGGCGTTGAAGCTGGGCACGGTGCCCGAGGCATTCGTCGCCACGCAACTGAAATTGGCTCCGCTGTCGGTCAAGGATGCAGGCGGGGTGGTATAACTCGAGCCCGTCGCCCCTGCGATGTTCACGCCGTTGCGCCGCCATTGCAGGGTCAGGGGGGCGGTTCCCACCGCTACTACCGAGTAGACCGCGGACTGGCCTTCGAAAATGGAAATCGGGGCAGGATGCACGGTGAAGCCGGCGGGGCGGGCCGCTACGGTAAGCACGGCATTCGAACTGGTCGCGCTTCCCGCCGCATTCGTGACGACCACGGAATAGGCATTGCCGTTGTTGGAAAGGTTCAGGGCCGGGGTGGTATACGCGAACCCGGTGGCTCCCGCGATATTGGTCCCATTACGGCGCCATTGATAGGTCAGGCTAAGGGAACCGGCTGCCGTAACGCTGAAAGAGGCCGCATCGCCATCCAGCACGGAAACGGAAGCGGGTTGGCGGGTCAGGCTCGGCGCCACCGGATTGACGATCAACTGGCCGTTATTGCTGACGACCTGGCCGCCGGCGTTGGAAACGGCGCAGCTATACAGCCTGCCGTTGTCGGAGAGGCCGGCGATCGGGGTCGTGAGCGAAGCCGAGGTCGCCCCGGCGATGTCGAATCCGTCCAAGCGCCACTGGTAAGCCAGCGGAGCCGTGCCGGTGGCCGCCATCGTGAACGTGGCCGTCTGGCCTTCCAGGATGGTGCGGGCCGGCGGCTGCGAGGTGATCGAAGGGACTATCGCGTAGGTAACGTAGGCGGTATCGGCGCCGGTATGTCCCAAGCCGTCCGACGCGGTGACGATGAGCGTATTGAGGCCTTCAACAAGGGAAAAGGCCTGGCTGCCCGGGGTGCCGTTGACGGTATACAGTACGGTGAGCGAGTTGACCAGCACTACGGTATCCCCTGCCGGACGCGTGATGACCACGCTCGGGCCTTGGGAAACGGCTCCGGTACGATGGCGCGGCGTCGCGGGAATCCGCAGGAAATAACCGGCGCTGGAACCGGCGCCGCCCGAGGGCGTTCCCAGATAGTAGAGCGGGACCTTGTATTGGGCCGAGGTCCCGCCTCTTCCAAGCGAACCGTCCACCTTAAGGTTCTTGACCTTGTAGTTGGCGCTGGCTTGGGCCCGGGCCGTTCCCAGGAATCCGGCAATCGAAATCGCGAGGGCGAAGGCGAAGCGGGTCGATTTCATGGTCTTCATCTCTTGGGCTCCTGAGCGTTGCTGCGTTTACCGTGTGCTTAGGCTCAGAAGGTCAGGGCGAAATCTTGATCCAGGCGTCCGACATGCGGACCCACAAACTGTTGTCCGTGGTATTCCTGTAATACGCGCCAAGGGGCGCCGCGGCCGTCGGGACCACCGTGCCGGACAGCACTCGCGGGATGCCGGAGAGAAGCGGTGCCGACACCGGAAGGCGAGGCTGGATCAGCTCTTGCGCGCCGGGAGTCCCGATCAGGAAGTCGGCGTAAAGGTCCGCATTGGCGGAAACGACCGATTGCAGATCCTGGCTGGCGGCGCCCATGCCCAGACGCACCGTGAACAAACCGTCCTGCACGGAAACCGCCTGGCCATTGGCGGCAAGAAAGGTTTCCGTATACAAGGCCGAACCCCCGGTCACCGCAGCATACAGGTTCACCGTCACGTCGCGATTGACCGCGGTTCCGGCGCCGATTGGATTGTTCGCGTTGTCGAAGAGTTCACCGGAAAGGTTGACGGTCTGAGAGGTGGGTTTTGCCCCTACCGTGAGAACCGCTCCGGAACTGTTGGTCGGTCCCACGGAATTGGTCACGGTGACCGAAAAGGAGACGCCATTGTCCGCCGATGCCGCAGCGGCCAGGGTATAGTTCGCCGTGGTCGCCCCGGAGATGTTCGCCCCATTGCGCTTCCATTGGTAGGTGGCGGTGGGATTGGCGTTTGCGGCCACGGTGAAGGTTGCCGGTTGACCCGATGACACGGTTTGCGACTGCGGCTGGGCGGTTATGATGGGCAGGTAATTCACGGTCAGGGTGGCGTTGCCGCTTGTGAGGTTTCCCGCCGCATTGGCGATTACCACGGAGAACACCGTGCCATTATCCGCGGCCGTGGTCGGGGGCGTGGTATAGCTGGCTGCGGTCGCTCCGGCGATGATCGCGCCGCCTTTGCGCCATTGGTAAGTGAGCGTCGCGGTTCCCGTGGCCGTAACGCTGAAGGTGGCGGTGGCCGGTGCGGTCACGGTCTGGTTGGCCGGTTGGGAGGTGATGCCGGGAGGCGAAGCGACGGTGAGGGTGGCGTTGTTGCTGGTCGCGGTGCCCGCGGAGTTGGACACGACCACGGAAAAGAGCGCGCCGTCATCGGTCCCAACGGTTGCCGGGGTTATGTAACTGGCCGAGGTCGCGCCGGCGATGTTCACGCCGCCCTTCCGCCATTGGTAGGTCAAGGGAGCGGTGCCGGTAGCCGTAACGGTGAAAGTCGCGGTCTGGCCCAGCACCACCGTCTGTCCTGCGGGCTGGCCGGTAATGGCGGGAGCCGTGGCGGCGGCGTTCACGGTCAGGATCGCATTATTGCTGGTCGCGGTGCCGAAACCGTTCGTCACCACCACCGAGAACGCGGCGTTATTGTCGCCGATCACGGTCGCGGGAGTGATATAGCTTGCGGCCGTGGCTCCGGCGATATTCACGCCGGCCTTGCGCCATTGGTAGGTGAGCGTCGCGGTTCCCGTGGCCACCACGGAAAAGGTCGCGGTCTGGCCCACGGTCACGGACTGGTTGGCGGGCTGGGTGGTAATCGCGGGCGCAATTCCACCGGCGTTCACGGTCAAGGTCGCATTCGCGCTGGTGACATTGCCGAAACCGTTGGTCACAACCACCGAGTACAGCGAGCCGTTGTCGCCCGTGACGGTCGCGGGAGTGGTATAGGTTGCCGCCGTGGCGCCCGCGATATTCACGCCGGCCTTGCGCCACTGGTAGGTCAAGGTGGCGCTGCCTGAGGCCACTACGGAAAAGGTCGCGGTCTGCCCCGCGGTCACGGTCTGATTGGCGGGCTGGGTCGTGATCGAGGGCGCAGTATTCACGGTCAGGGCCGCGTTCGCGCTCGTGACCGTGCCGGCCGAATTGGTTACGACTACCGAGTACAAAGCGCCATTGTCCGCGGTCGAAGTCGCGGGGGTGGTATAGGAGGCTGCGGTGGCTCCGGCTATATCGACGCCTCCCTTGCGCCATTGGTAGGTCGGAGCCGAACCGGCAGCCACCACGCTGAACGTCGCCGTGGACGGCGCGGTCACGCTGGCATTGGCGGGTTGGGTGGTGATGGTGGGCGGCACTATGCCCAGGGACCAGCTGACGGAAGCCTTGAAAAGGCTAAGGCCTTCGGGCGTGAGGGCATTGGGGGAATCGTCCGCGAAAAAAATGGCCACCCGACGGCCGGGGGCATTGAGGCCGACCATGGCTCCACCCACGTCGTAAGCAAACAACGCCAGCTTGGTCGCGTCTCCCACCTGATTGGCGATCTTGATCGCACCCGTACCCGGCTTGCCGAAATTCTGCGTGCGGGTTCCCGTGGTCACACTGGGCGTTCCGGTCAGTCCGGCCGAAAGCTGGTGTCCGGTCGTCTGGATGACGACCTGGGACAGGGCGGCCGTGGTCCCGTAATCGGTTCCAGCCAAGGTGCCGGTAAGGCCCATATCGTCGAAAATCGCGTTCTCCCAAACAATGACCGGTTGGGTCACGGTCTTGAATTTGGCGCCCACATCTCCGGAGGCGATGGTGGAGGAAACCACAACGAGATTGGTGCCCGCGGCATCGGCGGTCACGGACGCGCTTCCGAGCTTTACCGTCACCACGTGCCCCATGCTTTCCATGGTGGCTTTGGCCGCGGCATCGCCCGGCAATAGGGTGAGGTTCGCCACGAGAAACAGAATGTTCGAAGCCTTGGCCGGGATCGCGATCAATAACAGCAACAACATGATTCGGCCCGCTCTCCGGATTCCCATGGAATGCGAAGAGGACAAGAGCATGCGAATGGGATTCATGTAGGTCTCCGGGAACGGGAAGGTTGTAAAGGCGCGTGGAGCGGGACAAAACTCTATTTCAGCGTCAAAAGAGTAACATTTGATTTGGAAAACCGATAAACAAAATCAGCACCATTTCTATTGGTGATGCCGGTAATATTTACAACCCATCCGATATTCCCCGGCAATTGGAGACCGGATAAGGCCTTACACGGATCCGGATGCAGGTGGCGCAATCCGCGCCACGAGTTTCACGTTATCCGGTGCGCATTCACAGGTGAGAAAACAGGAGTGGAATGGGATTGGAAATGTCGCGGACGGTACGGAAAATTGTGAGGAAGGGATTGGGTTCTTGGCGGTCGACATGGCAGCAGCGGGATGGCGGGATGGCGGATCCCGGGAATCACGGAGCGGCGGGAAGGTTCGCATGGAGAGGATTGGAAAGCCAGGAAACGAAAAAGGCACCTGGGTTGCCCCAGGTGCCTTAATGTTGGTAGCGGGGTCAGGATTTGAACCTGAGACCTTTGGGTTATGAGCCCAACGAGCTACCGGGCTGCTCCACCCCGCACCGAATTGGTGTGGGATGAAGATAGCCTAAAAGAATCCCGTTGTCAAGGAAAGGGCGCCAACCGCGGCGGATTCCCGTCCTACACCAATAAATTTAGCTTTAAGCCGATGGAGTACCCGGTTTCCCCCGGGTAAGGGCTCCATGGAGGAATGCCATGACCGCGTATCGCGACCGTCTCGTCCGGGCCATCAAGCTGGATCCGGAATTGTACGAAGAGGTGGAAGCCGATCATACGGCCAACGGTCAGGCCGTTCTGACCGTCCTGCTTTCCAGCCTCGCCGCAGGCGTGGGCGGCGCCTTGAGCGGTGGTTGGTACGGTCTTCTCCTCCACACGGTCGTGGCCCTGGTGGGATGGTTGGTCTGGGCCTTCCTGAGCTTCTTCATAGGAAGCAAACTGCTTCCAGAAAAGCAGACCCAAGCCGACATGGGCGAACTCCTCCGTTGCACGGGTTTTTCCAGCGCGCCGGGACTATTGCAGGTTTTCGGATTCCTTCCCGGGCTGGGGGGATTCATCCGGCTGGGAGTGGCGGTTTGGATGTTGGCCGCCTTCGTGATCGCGGTCAGGCAGGCGCTGGACTATACCAGCACCTATCGCGCCTTGGGGGTATGCGTCATAGGGTGGGCTATCTTGATGGCCCTGAACGTGATCCTTTTCATCATGTCCCTGGGCCGCTTCACCTTGTGAATCGCCTTCACCTTGTGAAGCCGCTCCCGCTTGGGAACGCCGCGGCCGCCTGACCTTTTAATCGACTTCGCCATTCTTCCGCTCATCGGGCCTTTCCAGCTCCTGGAACAAATCCCGCACCGCGCGATCCGTCTCCATGAACACCAGTTTTTCGGAAAGATGGTTCAGCGCCAGGCGCGTGACATGGAAAGCCTGGCCCAGGGTCATCAGGACCGATACCATATCCATGCGCCGGGCCAGGTAATGGTTGCCGGCCATGCGGAAATGGGCCGCCCCCAACTCCTCGTAGAAACGGAAGCCCGGAGCCGCCCGCCTCTCCACCCTGCGCTGCAGGCGACCGGGGAAAATCCCCGCCATGACCAGGGCGTAATTGCCGATATGGGTCTGCATGGCGAAGCGTTCCTCTTCTTCCATGCGTTCCAGGGCCTCGAGCATCTCATGCAGGTAATCGAGGTGGCGGCCGTCCTCGGGATCGGGGTTCCGCATCCGTTGCAGCAGGGAGAATTCGGCGAGCACCTCGGCCACGTAGTCCGCGACATCCCGATCGTGGATCTCCTCGCGCAGGAGGACATGGCGCACCAGTACGTAGAAGTAAAACCGAAGGGAGACCCTCAGGCAGCTGCGCAGGTCGAGGACGGCGCGGAACAGGGAGGGTTGGTCCAGGACCAGGTCCAGGATTTCGGGATCCCGCACCAGGCGTATGATTCCGGAGGTCGGCGCATCCAGGGAAGGGAGGACCGATGCGATGAAATCGTAGTCCGCCGGGGTGAACTGGGTACGGCAATTGGGGCGGATGACCTTCATGGTTGGGCGGACCTCCTGTCTATCTTATCGTTATATCGCTCCCTTTAATCAAGCTGCCTTACGGATCCCCCGCCTGGGAATATTCAAAGAAACCACAATACCTAAAGGATTCATGCCATTTTGGCCGGGCGAGCGCCGGAATGGCGGAAGCTGGCCCGCCCCGCCCTCAATGCGGCTCGGCGTTCCAAAGGGAGCCGAGTTCACCGGGAAGGCCGTCCCAGGCCGCTCCCAGAGCCTTGTCCAGGTGGCCGTCCAGGGATTCATCCAGGTTCATATGGGTGTTTTCCTCCGAAAATTGCAGCGCCCATTCCGGCGCGCCTTCGGCGACGTTCCACAGGACCAGGGAGAAGCCCCAATCCAAGCCGCCCTCATGGGTGATCGAGGAACGGGGCGTTACGCTCACCTTCATGCGCCCGGGCACGAGGAGATGGGTCGCCCCCAACATCCCCCCCAGCCTGTCCAGGCGTTTGCGCGTGGCCGCCTTGGTGAAACGGTCATGGGGACGGTAGACCACCTGTTCCTCCGAATCCGGGAGCCAACGGCTCCAGGGGAACTCAAGGCTGTCCATATAGGAAAGGAGATTGACCTTGGTTTCCAGCAAGGGTTGATTCGGCGCGACCAGCTCGACCGCAAGGTTGGGGAACCGGTCATGGATCTTGTCCTTGAGGTAATTCTCCAGGAAGAATTCCATGCCGTTCGCGGATAGCCGGTGGCAGGAGTCGCAGGGGAGCGATTCCCGGTAATCCTTCAACTGGACGGGAAGGACGGCGATATGGACCGGTGCCCCTTCCCCACCGGCCTGATGCGCTTTCGACCCGGCCGTGGATTTGGTCCCGGTCGGTTTTGATTTCCCTTCCGGCTTCGCCTTGCCCTGTAATTGGGGCCAGAACAGTTGCTGGTCCGAGAAGACCGCTTTGCGCACGCGCGCGTTGGGGAGTTCGGCCAGCGCCATGGAAAAGCCGGAAAGGAGGGCGAGCAGGACGGGAAGGATCGGGGAAGGGCGAAGCATAGGAGAAAACTACTCAAGCCGGGCCGGAAGGACTACCCGGAGCGGATTCCGGGGCTGGAGGAATAGGCCGAAGGCCGACGCGGAGGAATATTCCGAAGGCCGAAGCCGCAATGGCCCGTCAGGCCGAGGCGGCGAAGGGGCGGGAATTCTCTTCCCGGGCGCCGGGCATGGGGGGCCGGATGCGCTTGAGCTGCTGGACGAACCGGGCATAGGCCGCAAAGGCCAGTCCGGGATGGGAGAGGTTCTCGTAGAACAGGGCGCGGATATCCTTCAACGGGATAAGCCCCTTCTTCACCGCATAATAGAGGCGGTTTCCAAGCATGTATCCCAATTGGGTGCTGAAGATTTGCGGCATGGAGGTCCGGTCCGAGAAAACGGGGGCGAACTTCCGCCGGAAATCCATTTCCCGGGAACTGCGTTTTTCCAGGTGCAGGTGTTGCAGGATCAGCCGGGAGACCTTCACCGTTTCCGCCTGATTGGGCGAGTCCAGCCCCTGCTTGACCTTGCCGAGGAAAAGCCGCAAGGAGGATTCCGTAGGCGCCTTGCGCTTCTCGTTGATCATCTTCGATCCGAAAAAACCCAAGGCCTCGGTGAGCACGTTGGCGTAGAAATAGTCCTGCCCCACGGGCACGGCCTCCAGGGGGCCCCGCAGCACCACGTTCATGAAATGGGTCGCTTCCTCGGCGGCCTGGTTGATGCTGGAATTGGGGAGGTAGATCAGATAGGTATCCATCCGACCCTCTTTGTACTCCAGCAGGAACCCCTCTCCCCTGCGGATCTTCTCGTTTATGCGCCGGATCTGCCCCCGCAGCTCCGGAGTGCCCTGGATGACCTCGGTGAAGTCGAGGTTCCGCGAGGAATAGACCGTCAGCCTTTCCAAGCTTTCCATCGGGAACCGGAATTGGAAGAGCGAGTCCAGATTCTGGATGATGCTTTGAAGCTGGGAGAAATAATTCTCGCCGGAAAGCTCGGCCCAATTCCCGCGCACCGGGAAATAACCCTCCTCCGCGTATTCGAGCCAATCGAGGTAGGACTGGAGCTTGGTGGCCGGTACCGTGTTCATCAGGCAGAAGCTGTCGGAACCGATTTGCAGGACCTCGGCCTCCTCCTTGCGTTCCTCCGCCAGGCGCCAGTACAGGTTCTCGGCATTCTGGTAGACGATGGTACGCTGAGGGGTTATCCCCAAGGGCAAGAGCCTGGCGTCCACCTCCCTGGGAAGGTGGTTCGGCGAGATGTGATAGTCGCCATCCACGACATAGACCAAGGATCCCGGATGGCGGATCAGGGCCTGGCCGATCACCTGGGCGGAGAATACGTCCCGGGCCTGAAGGGATTTCTCCGGATCCTCGACCTGGGTGTTGATGCCCAGGACCGGGATTTTCCGCTCCTTGCAGAAGTCCAGGATATGCCTCCAGGGATTCCAATTGTAAGCCCACTTGCGGGCATAATGGATTTTGTTGAGAAAGGCCTTTTCCTCGATGCCGCCTGCCATGTAGAGGTCGACCCATTTCTGATCCTTGCCATGGAACATCTCCAGGCAGAGGATGATATCCCGCTTCCCCGCCAATTCCTGGAGCATGGCCAGGATGGAACGTTGGGAATGACGCAAGGTGTGATAGTCACCATGATATACCACGTCACTGGCCAAAGCCCGGCGGAGCAGTTCGTTCTTATTGGAAATATCCTGATAGGACTTCAGGTAGCGATGGTATTCGCGGCCATACTTGGCGACGAAGGAATTGGATCCCAGGCTGCGCTTGACCTGACGCAGGTTCTTCTCATAATTCTCCCGTTGGATCCGGAGAAGCTGGGCCCGCAGCCTAGACATGGGACGCCTCCGATCGTCCTGCATGGGATGACCTAAGTCCCTGATTCTGGAAGAGTTGGACGCACATCGGTTGGACCTGCTATATTATCCCATATTGCATCGGATCCGGAAATCCCTTAGTTCGGGATACCCCATGGAGGAAGTACCATTCCCGATGGACTCCCACAAAATAAATTCCCAAGCCTTCCCTATAAAATCGTACTTTTTCTCGATTTCAAAGCAAAACCGTGAAAAACGGTTAAAACGAGGTATTCTTCAATGGGTTTCAAATGCGGCATCGTCGGTCTTCCAAACGTGGGAAAATCGACCATTTTCAACGCCCTGACCAGCGCGGGCGCGGAAGCGGCCAATTTCCCATTTTGCACCAAAGAACCCAATGTGGGCATGGTCGGCATCCCGGATTCGCGCCTCAAAGAGCTGGCCAAGGTCTATAAGCCCAAGAAGGGAACCATTCCCGCGGTCATGCAGTTCGTCGACATCGCCGGCCTAGTCAAGGGCGCCTCGAAGGGTGAAGGCCTGGGAAACCAGTTCCTCTCGCATATCCGGGAAACCGACGCGATCATGCACGTGGTCCGTTGCTTCGAGGACATAGACATCACCCACGTGGACGGCTCCATCGATCCGGTCCGGGACGCGGACGTGGTCAACATGGAACTGGCCCTCCGCGATATGGATACCGTGGACAAGAAGCTGAACAAGGACAAGAAGATGTCCGTCCTGGCCACCAAGGAAGCCAAAGAGGCGAAGGCGCGCGTGGACGTGCTGGAAAAGCTCAAGGCCGTCCTCGACCAAGGCAACCCCGCCCGCTCGGCCGGCATCAACGAGGAAGAGGCCGCCCTGGTCCGGGACCTGGGCCTCTTGACCCTCAAGCCCCAATTCTATTGCGCCAACGTGCGCGAAGAGGAAATCCATACCGGCAACGACCATGTGAAGAAGATGGTGGCCTATGCGGAGACCCAGGGAAGCGACGTTCTCGTGTTCAGCGGCAAGATCGAAAGCGAAATCGCCGAATTGAACGATGAGGAAAAGGCCGCCTTCCTCGAAGAGATGGGCCTTAAGGAATCGGGCCTGTCCATGGTCATCCGCAAGGGCTTCTCCATGCTGGGTCTGCAGACCTACTTCACCGCCGGCGAACAGGAAGTGCGCGCCTGGACCATCCACAAGGGCTGGACGGCCCCGAACGCCGCGGGCGTCATCCACAGCGACTTCGAGCGTGGTTTCATCAGCGCGGAAACCCTGGCCTACCCCGAGTTCCTCAAATACGGGACTTGGCAGGCCGCCAAGGAGAAAGGCCTGGTCCGCAAGGAAGGCAAGGAATATATCGTCAAGGACGGCGATATCATGCACTTCCTCTTCAACGTTTGATCGGGAAGGGTCCCGGCTCGCCTGGGCCTCAATTTCCGTGCATCCGGGAAGCAGGCAGGTTATTTTGGAATGGAACAACCGCGGCCAAGGACGGAATGATGGATGAGGAACCGGAAGAACGTTTCGACCTGAACGAGGAGGATTTCCTCGAAGCCGGCATCGACAACATTTCCGTAAGCAATCTAGGCTTCATCGTCTTCCTGAAGGCGGACGGGGACAACCGGGTCCTCCCCATCTTCATCGGCGCCAACGAAGCCCAGTCCATCGCCATCGCCTACAACAACCAGGTGCCCCCCAGGCCCCTGACCCACGATTTGATGAAGAACGTCCTGGGCATGCTGGACGTGGAAGTCACCAAGGTCCAGGTCACCTCCCTTACCGAAAACACCTTCTTCGGCCGGGTCTATTTCAAGCGGGAAGGCATCGAGGACCTGGACATCGACGCGCGGCCTTCGGACGCCATCGCCTTGGCCTTGCGCTATAAGGCGCCAATCTTCGTGCATAAGGACGTGTACGAGAGCGCGGCCATCGTCGTCAAGGAAACCGGGGAAGGCGAAGGCGTGCTCTCCGAGGTCGAATCAGGGGAAGAAGCGGAACCCGAGACCCATATCTCCCAGGTCGAGCGCTTGAAGGACAATTTGCGCAGGGCCCTGGCGGCCGAACATTATGAGGAAGCGGCGAAGATCCGGGATGAGTTGAAGCGGTTCGAGTCCGGCAACTGAAGGGCTTACCGGTTACCTCTTCCACAATCTATTCGGGGTAACCCGCATTGAATTCGTCGATGTTGGACTTCGCGGTCTTAACGGCAGGACCAGGGGTACCGTCCTCGTCCGGGGCCAGGAGGACGGCGAATCCCACGCCCACTACGGCAAGGGCTCCGGCGCCCATGGCGGCCTTCTTCCAGGTCCAGAAACCTGAATCCTTAGCCAGCAACTCGTTCTTCTCTTTCTGGCTGATCGCGTCCTTGGGACGCTCGGATTCATTCGCCCGCTGATCGGTATTTCCCTTGGTCAAATCCATGCTGTTCACGGCTTGCCATTTGGATTCCATGGCGAACAGGGTTCCGTCGGGAAGGATCATGCCGGAACTCCCCTTGAACCAGCTGTTCAGGATTTTAACCTGGAAGGAGAATGCGGTAATGGGCGTAGGCGCGCGCATGACCCCGGCATATTCCATAACAAGCTTTCCGCCCTCCGCGACCTCGATGCCGCCCCAGGGCCGGTTGCCGGTCTCGATTCCGTTCCGGGTGGTGTCCAGGGATCCGCTGAGGGATACGTAGGAGTTCTTGGTTCCCTTGATGATCAGGGTTCCTTCGACCTTGATGACGCTGTTCAGGGAAGGCCGGGAGAAATAGAGCATGGTGCCGGGATGGACCGTGGTCGTCACGCCCTTGCGCACGAATACGGTATCGCAATTCAAGGCGAAGGGGAATTTGCCGACCTGGTCCTCCTTGCCGATCACGGTCGGAAGACTCTGGTCGAAGTCGCGGTTGTCCAGGCAACTCGAGGCCAGGACGGGCGCGAGGCAGGCGGAGCCGAGCCATAAGGCTAAGCCGGCAATGACGGTCTTGGGGTTGGGGAGGATTCGGCTCATGGCGACACCAACATTCTCTTCTGGAGGTGGATCCGGCGATTGCCGGCGGCAACGGTGAGGCGATAGAGGTAAACGCCCGTTGTCCAGGCCGCGCCATCGAGGGTCAGGACCTGTTTGCCGACCCGGATTTCCCCGAGGTCGATATGGGTTGCGGTACGGCCTTGCATGTCGATGACATCCAGTATCGCGGTGCGGGAGCCGCCTTGCCAGGAGGGCCAGCGCAATTCCACCTGGGTCCTTCCCCGGAAGGGGTTCGGATAGTTCTGGGAGATCCCGATTTCGGCGGGCGCGGAGGCGAGGAAGGCTCGGGTGCCCGCTTCCACGAAGGCCGGATCCCCGGCGAGGAGACGATAGGATTGGCGGCCTTCCGTAACCGGGAGGGCACGCGCGCCGGCCTCATCGTAAACCGTACCGGATTCGAGGTCGATGAGGCGCATGGCCATGCCGGTCCGGAAAGGCCGGGTCAGGGAGAAAGTGGCGATGCCGGCCTGGGGAGAAAGGATCACGACGGGTTCATCGATGTTGGCCTCATTGGCGATGGCCTTGATCATATACCCTCCCCCGCCTCCAACCAGGAGTTGCGGACCCGCGAAAGGCAAGGGCAGGAAGGGGATGCTGGACTGCCTGGGCATGGTCGAAAGGGTCATGGCGGACGAACCCCAGGGGGCATCGATGCGGGCTTCCAGTTCCGTCCCGGAGGTCCCCGCGGCGGTCTTGGCCAGGTCCGTTGCCGGATTGGCCAGTGGATCGAAAACCAACCGGTCCCCGGATTCCGCATGGAAGGCATATCCGAAGAACGGCCGCAAGGTGGTTTCCCGGGTCCAAAGGTATTTGCGCTTAGCGGAACCGGTTACGGCCGTGTCCAGACGCCAGAATTTCAGTGGGCGGTTCGGCAGGCATCGGATCTTGGTCACGAGCATGTTGATCGGAAAGGGGTTGGCGATGAAGTTCCATCCCGTATCAAGCTTGAGAGTATCCGGCTGGAGGGCCAGGGCCTTGTCGGAGTCCTCAACGACCGTCTTGAACGGGTGGGCCGAAGCCATGAGATATCCCTGCCCGCGTTTCACCGTGAGGGTGTCCCAACCAGCCAGGGTATCGAAAGCCACCTTGACCTTGTCGGTCGGTTTGTCCTTATGGAACCGCAAGACGAAGGTGGTGTCCTTGATGGAATCCGGAACGGTCTCGGGCTGCTTTCGGAGAATGTTGGAGAAAAGGCCCTCCATCGGAAACCCGACCAGATGCCATCGTTTGCTCGCCTTGGATGCGATGTCGGGCGGTTGCGCGGCCGATTTCAGATTGAACGTGCTTCCGACGAGGATCTCGAATTTCCTCCCGTCGATTTTCTCGTCCGTCATGTAATACTGGATCCGGTATTGATAGGCCCAGTTCGGTACCAGGGGGACCGAGGTTTCCTGGCCTATCGGTTTCTTGTCCGAGTCCTTGCACGTGTCCGTATCCACCGTCCCGCTCGGATCCACTGACATCAACTCCAGGCAATAATGGGTGATATGATGCAGGGAATCTGTAAAGATATATTGCGGAGTCAAGGTCAGGGTCGTGCCGGTTACGACGGGCTTGCCCCCGACATAGGTTTCGGCGGACATGAGGCGTTCCACCACGGCGACCGCGCGGGCGCTGGGGGGAAGGTTGGAGAGTACGAATTTCCCGCCCGAAATGGATCCGGTCAAGGGCACGGGAAGCCAGGCTTGACCGTCATGGATATACGCTTCGATCATGGCTGAATTCTGGGAGGCCTTGACGGGGAATTGCATTCCGTAAGCCACCTTGGGAGTGATGGTGGAAACGGAAATGGCCTTCATCTCCCTTCCGCCGAGGTAGCGGAAATCCTTGACGACCCCCACCAGGCCCGCCCTCAATCCGGAAGAGAGGGAATCATAAGCGAGCTTTCCCGACGTCGTGGATTCAAATCCGGAAAGGGTGACGTTATTCCCGTAGCTGCCGTTATAAGCGTTGCCCTTCAGGATATTGTATTCGATCCCCAGGAAGAAGGTTTTGCCCTTGTCCTCTTCCTTGATAACGCCCTTGATGTTGTTTCCCGTGGAGTCACGGAGGAACCCGGAAGGCACGGGAGAGGCAGTACCCACTTTCACGAAAAGGTCCTGATCCGGATTGGCCTTGAAGGAAACGGATATCGAGTCCTTGGCGGTCTTGAACGGCCAGGCGAAGGAGTATCCATGGACGGAGAGAAGACCATATGCGGACGAGTCCAGGACCTGGGCGCTATCTATCGTGAGCTGGAATCCGCCGACCGATTGCACCCGGATGGAGCCGTCCGCGACAGGTATGGTGATTCCGCCCGCCGGCACGCTCAGTTTTTCGACCAGATACGCCTCGAGGTCGCCCTTGGCGGACGAGTAAAACTTGGACGCGGTGTATTTGAGCGAGTCACGGCCTTTAAGCGCCTTGGTGGCCTGGATCAGGGTATCCGGATTCCTGAAAAACCAGAAGACCTTGTCGGAAGAGTAAGGAGAAACATTTTCCTTCGAGCCGAGATCGACCCGGGAATTGATCACGGCCGTGGTGGTGACCCGGAAGCTCGTTTCCAGGCTGCGGAGGTTGGGCGGAAGGTTCTGCGCCGCAGGGGCGCGGACCACGGTATAACCCGCGGAATCGACCTTTGAAAAAACCAGCTTGTCCATGGTTCCGAGCTGCCCATCCACCTGGGGAATCACGGAGACCCCGGCGGGCGTATTCCCCGCGTTCGCAAGGATGAAATTGCGGGCCGTGGGTTGCGCATTTTCGAAGAAGCTCGGGTTCGAATTGACCTGGGAGGTTCCCGGTTGGGCCTGGTATTGCGCCGGCAGCGCGGCGTCGTTTGCGAGTAGGACCGGACTCCCGTGGATGGCTTCGGCGCCCAAGGTAATCCTGCCGACGCGGAAAGGACCGAAGTGGGCATATCCCGCCGAAGGGAAAATACGCCTTAGGGCGGAATCGGCCGGTAGGACCACCTTGGTCGCGGGCGTATCCAGCTTGATCATCCTTGGATAGGCTTCCGGTTGGAAGGAGACTTTGAGATTGCCCTTGGCCAAGTTCCAGGAGTAGACGGAATCCTGGGGCATGACATTGTACTTCTCCAGCTTCAACTCCCCGCTCAACAGGCCGGTCTTGTTGGAGTCCAGGTTTTCCGTATACCAATTCCAAAGCTCGGTGGAACGTTTGCCCACGAGGGTATCGATCAAGTCGTTCGGCCCCGCCTTGAAGCGAGCGCTCGCGGGGAAATCGAAACCGCTCCAGGTCTTGTATACCTTGTTGTTCTGGACATAGGAACGGGCCTCATTGAACGATCCGTAGCTGAGGACGAAAAAATTCTGGCCCCCGAAGGCATCGTTTGCGCCATGGTGGGTGAACAGGTTCTGGTTGAATTCGAAGGTGGGAAGAAGGCCCGCGTCCAGCTTTCCTCCCAATTCGATCTGGGTCTTGTTCACGGTATTGGAGAGGAAGTCGAACTTCTTCGTGATGCCCGTCCCGGAAATCGCCCCTGAGAAGTTGATAAGGTCATTGGTGAAACGGATGTTGCCCGCGGTCAGCGCAATCCGCGTGGTCGCCGCCTTGCTTCCCTTGATGACGATGAAACTGTTGCGGATTTCGATCGAGCTCGCATTATCCGCCCACCAGCTAAGGAAGGTATTGTCCAGGTCGTCCGCGAAAATGAAACAGGAATCGATCAGCAGGCTGCCGTTCAATTTGGATCCATCCGCTCCGGCGATAAGCACCGATTTGGGCATGAGTTGGAATGCCAGGCCCTTCAGCGTTACCAATACGGGCATCCGTTTGATATCCAGGAAGGTATTGTCCACGCGGATGACGGCTTCCGAGTCCGGCGAATTGCGCTTGAAGGTAAGGGACTCGACCTTGTCCGAGGGGGCGTCCACCTTGAATGTCCCGACCGAACCGTAGTAATCGAAATTGACGGTATGCCCGCCCCGGTCCTGGCTCGATTGGATTTCAGAAGCGAGCTTTTCGAGATCGCCGGCGGCCCTGACCTTATGTTCGTACTCGGAATGGGCCGGAAGTAGAAGCGCGGCGACAAGGCACGCAACCGCCGCGAATGGCTTGAAAGATGGTAGCGGCAAAGGGTTTGTCTCCAATACTGGTTTCCCACCCCTGGGAACCCCACCAAAAATGCCTCAATTCCGGGTAATTTGCAATCTAACGGGATGGTTCCACGCGAAATAAACCATACGGATGACGGGTGTCCGGGAGGCCGTCCTCAAATTGCGAAAGCCACGGAGGCCAAATCCCCGGTTATTTCCCTTTCTTCCGTCGGGCAGACACCAGGGAATCCTTGGCAGCCTTGTCCAGGACGGCCTTGGACCGGGAGGCCTTCCTGACCTCAGCCGTCCCGAACCTGCTGCAAATCTCACAACGCGACAGGTCATGGTTCCGCGCCGGGCAGTGCTCGCGGCCATAGTAGATGAGCTGGAGATGCAGCTTGATCCACTTTTCCCTGGGGAAGACGGCTTTCAGATCCTCCTCCGTCTTTTCCACGTTCTTACCGGTGGAGAGGCCCCACCGTTCGGCCAGGCGGTGGATATGGGTGTCCACGGGAAAAGCGGGGACGCCATAAGCCTGGCACATCACGACGGAAGCCGTCTTATGCCCCACCCCGGGCAGTTCCTCGAGGTCCTCCATGGTCCTGGGCAGCTTGCCGCCGTGCTTTTCCAGCAGGATCCGGGAGAGATTCCAGACATTGCGGCTTTTGGTCGCGGAGAGACCGACCGACCTGATGATTTCCTGGATCCGTTCCGGAGACAGCTTGACCATGGCCGCCGGATTGTCCGCGAGCTTGAACAGGGTCGGGGTGGCGCCATTCACGGATTTGTCCGTGGTATGGGCCGAAAGCAGGACCGCGATGCACATGGTGTACGCATTCGTATGGTAAAGGGGTATGGGCGGATCCGGATAAAGCCGTTCCAGGATTTCGAGTATTCCCGCCGCCTTTTCCTTCTTGGTCATAAGGGACCTCCCACTTGTTCCCGGACCGGAAAATAACAATACTATGGGCATGCAGAAACCAATCATCATCATCACGGGAGCGGCCGGATTCATAGGCAGCGCCTTGGCCTGGCGGTTGAACCAGCAAGGCGAAAACAACCTCCTGCTGGTGGATGAACTCGGCAAGTCCTCCAAATGGAAGAACCTCGTCCCCATCGCCTACCACGATTACATGGACAAGGCCGATTTCATCGCGGCCGTTTCGGGCGGACGGCTGGACACCATGGAAATCCGGGCCGTGCTCCACATGGGCGCGTGCTCATCCACGACGGAAACGGACGCCGCCTACCTGGCCAAGAACAATTTCGAATACAGCAAGATCCTGGCGGACTGGTGCCTGCGCCGTTCCATCCGCTTCGTCTACGCCTCTTCGGCCGCGACCTATGGCGATGGCAAACAAGGTTACCGGGACGACCATGTTCTGTTGCCGGCTTTGCGCCCCCTCAATCCTTACGGGTATTCCAAGCATATGTTCGACTTGTGGAACCTGAAACGAGGCCATCTCGACCGGGTGGTGGGCCTGAAATTCTTCAACGTTTTCGGGCCCAATGAATACCACAAAGAGGACATGCGCAGCATGGTGGTGAAGGCCTTCGAGCAGATCAAGGATTCGGGTCGCGTGAAGCTTTTCAAATCCCATCGGACCGATTATCGGGACGGGCAGCAGTTGCGTGACTTCCTGTACGTCAAGGATGCCATCGACATGACCCTCTTTTTCCTCGACCCATCCCGTCCGGGCGGCATCTATAACGTAGGGACGGGCCAGACGCGCAGTTGGATGGACCTGGCGACCGCCCTGTTCCGCACCCTGGGACGCGAACCCAAGGTGGACTTCATCCCCATGCCTGAGTCCATCCGGGACAAATACCAGTACCAAACCAAGGCGGAGCTGTCCAAGATCCGGGCGATAGGCTACGACGCGCCGATCCTGTCGCTCGAAGAGGGTATCCAGGATTACGTACCGTACCTCGAAGGCGGTTTCAAGAATCTGGGTTGGGCTTGATGGCTAAGCCAAGGAGATCGCCCTAAGGAACTCCTGAACGGCGAGCTTACCAATTCTATAATGCGAGCCGCGTGGAGTTCGCAAAGGCAAACTCCAGAGCGGCGAGCCTACCAATTGGCCATTATGCGAGCCGCGTGGAGTTCGCAAAGACAAACTCCAGAGCGGCGAGCCTACCAATTGGCCATTATGCGAGCCGCGTGGAGTTTGCTTAAGCAAACTCCGGAGCGGCGAGCCTACTTACATTTGCCGCAGATTCCCCTGAACTCGAGATGATGTTCCGTGATGCGGAACCCCGAAGCATCCTCCACCTTTCCCATGACTCCCGCCGGAAGGCAAATGTCCAAATGGGAGACCTTGCCGCAATCCTGGCAGACGATATGGTGGTGGTGATGCGCATTCGATTGGGTCTGGCCCTTGGAACGGGGCGATAAGGCCCGCGTGCCAGGGGTCCGTGGCGGTTCGGAATGCCTGATGAGGGAATAGAAGGTCTGCTTCTCTCCGGGAAGGCGGAACTCTTCCAGCAAACCGGCGACGTGCAAGGCGGAAAGCGCGCGGTAGACCGAACTCAGATCGCAATCCTCCCCCTCGCTTAGGCTGCGATGGAGGCTTTGCAGGGTCCAAGGCTTGTCCCCTTCCAGGAATCGGCCGAGCACCTTCCGGCGGTTCGGCGTGACCTTTACCTTGCCTTGGCGGAGCCGGTCCAGGAAGGGAGCGGCCGGGTCCGTCGCATCGGGGCGCTTCATGGCGGCTTACCCGGTTCAGGTCGTCCGGCCAGATCCGGCGTCGCCAGGGCAGGAGCGGTTCCGGTCGCTTCCATGCGTTTATGCAGGGCGGTATGCCAGATTCCCAGGGAGACGGAAATCAGGAAGGCGAAGACGAATCCATAGGCGGTGCGGGGCCTGCGTTTGATGATGGCGCGCGCATGGGGCACCAGGCTGGTCAGGGTCACGTAAGCGAGCAGGCCGGCGCTGAATGCGAGGACCGGTTCAGGATCGGGGAGGGCATGCGCGACCGGACCGTGGGCGAAAAGGAAGGCGACGGGACTGATGAGGGTATAGACGATGCCGAAAGCCGCCAGACCCCTTCCCTGGAAGCGGGTTTGCCGGAGCACCTGGGCGATGGCGAAGGAAGACGTGATTTTGTGGATCAACATCCCGATGTTGAGCCCGGAGAACCAGGCCGGATCCAGCAGCCCGATGAGGATGCCGTCGTTGAGGGAGCAGATGGCCATGGCCACCAGGGACATGGCTCCGAACCCGCGGTGGTCGTGGCCGGCTTCGCAACAGGGATCGCGTTTGAACACGAACTTGGAAAGCAGCCCCATGACCGCCGCCCCGCCCGCGAAGGCCGCGAAGGATCCCCGGGAATGGGTCAGGGCGTCCGGTACCAGGGTCGAAAAGACGAATCCGGCGAAGAACGCGACCGCGAGCGGATACAGGAAATCGATGACGTCCTGGGCTTCCGAAGCGGCGCTTCCAGGCGCGCCCTTCGCGCGGAATGCGATTTTCCCCTTCGTTCCGCGGAAGAATCGGACGACCTTGATCAATTGCGCTGGCCGGGCGCCCAGGGAAAACCCGATGGAGCCGCTGATGAGGAGTCCCAGGGCGAGAATGGTTCCGGACATGCCCCGAAGATAGTTTTACCGCGATCCAAATGCAACCTGCTTGCATTTGCAAGCATTCCCCCCTTGCCACTTTGCTACTTTTCCACCGTGGCGTCGCTATTTCCAATCTACTGGCGGTTTTTGGGCCTCCCGATTTCGAGGATCAAGGGCCTGGTCGTGGACCAGGTACCATTTTCCCTGGTCGAGGCCATGATCTGGATCGGATTGGCTTGCGGCCTCATACTGCTCATAGGCCTGATAACAGGCAGCTGGCGGCATGTGAGGCGGCAACGGAAGGTTTTCACCGTTCTCGTGTCCGGCCCGATTCTCCTTACCTTCATGGGCATGGGCCAGGGCGCGTTTCCATATAGCCTGGCCCCGACCGCCTGGCGTACGCCTCTGGCGGAAACCTTCGCGGGGCCTCCCCTGCCCTATGCCGATTTCCTTAAGGAGCTCCATCGCAGGGAAAACCGGCTGCTCGTCTCCTTCTCCCCGGATTATTACCAATCCCTTGGGGAAGAGGAGATCCTGGCAGGATGCGATCGCGCCCTGGATGGCGTGCTCGATTCCCTGCATCTGCTCCCTGGCCGGCCCGTGGGGAAAATGAAACCCATGGGTCCGCTGACGACGGTGCTGGGCCTCAGCTACGGCGGACCGGCCTTCCATGATCCGTTCTTCGGGGAGATGGCCATGATCCGTCAGGAGGATCATCCGGCGCCGCGCTATTGGCGCCTGATCGGAATCTGCCACGAGGCCGCCCATGCCAAGGGATTCACGCGGGAAATGGATGCGGAGATCCTCACCCAATTGGCCCTCAGCGGTTCGCCGGATCCGCGCTACCGCATGTTGGGGGATATCATGTTCCTCCGCAAGTCGGGGGAACGGTTGCATTATCCGGAATTCCTCCGCGCGGAAATCCGGGCCAGCAGGGACAGCCTCGAGCGCGTGGAAAAACGCCAGTCCGTCGTGCGCGCCGTCAGGAAGATCGCGACCCGTCTCGGTCTCCAGAATTCCGGGACCAAATACGGAAGCCGCGAAGGATCGGAAAACTGGAATCCGGATCATCCCTTCTACGCCACCATCGCCGGACTGCTTTCCCGGTTCGCCGGAAAGACCGACGATGGGCCATAAGGGGAAAAAAAGGCGCGAACCCGGCGAACCCAAATTCCCCATCCGGGCGGAAGCGGCCGTCGAAGAGGAAATCGATCTGCATGGCCTGGCCATCGACGAGGCCATGGTCCAGGTGGAATTGGCCCTGGCCCGATGGCGTAACCGCTCCGGAGCCTGCATCCGCGTCATCCATGGGAAGAGCTCGGGAACCAGGGAATCCATCAAAGGCATGTTGCTGCACAACCTGGAAACGGTTTGGAAGGGCAAGGTGCGGACCTTCCGCCAGGAGTTCGGGAATCCAGGCTCGAGCCTGGTTTTCCTGTCCTGACTTTCGGCGCATAATCTTGAATTCCAGCCGGATTTAAGGTATTTCTAAGGGCTTCCGGTCCCGGGCTGACGCGCTCCGGGAACCCGGTCACCAACGGAGCATCGATGAAATTCGAAAAAAACATCCTTTGCATCGGCGCCGGCTACGTCGGCGGCCCGACCATGAGCATGATCGCCCACAAGTGCCCTCAGTACAAGGTCACCGTGGTGGACCTCAACAAGGATCGAATCGATGCCTGGAACAGCGGTACCTGCCCCATCTACGAACCCGGGTTGGACGAACTGGTCGCCAAGACCCGGGGCAAGAACCTGTTTTTCTCGACGGAAACGGATCGCGGGATCCGCGAAGCGGACATCATCTTCGTTTCCGTGAACACCCCGACCAAGACCTTCGGACAGGGCGCCGGCATGGCCGCCGACCTGCAGTATTGGGAGAAGACCGCGCGCCAGATCCTGGCCAACTCCGACTCGAACAAGATCATCATCGAAAAATCCACCCTGCCCGTGCGCACGGCGGAAGCCATGGAACGCATTCTCAACGCCAATACCAAGGGCATCCATTTCGAAGTGCTGTCCAATCCGGAATTCCTGGCCGAAGGAAGCGCCATGGCCGATCTGGAGAAACCGGATCGGGTCCTGATCGGTTCCCGCGAAACCCCGGACGGCACCAAGGCCCGCCAGGAAGTCGTCGACATCTACGCCAACTGGGTGGCCAAGGGCAATATCATCGAATCCAACGTCTGGAGCGCGGAGCTGTCCAAACTCACCGCCAACGCCTTCCTGGCGCAGCGCATCTCGTCCATCAATTCCATCTCGGCCCTCTGCGAAAAGACGGAAGCGGACGTGGACGAAGTGGCCTACGCCATAGGCACGGATACGCGCATAGGCCCCCGCTTCCTCAAGGCCAGCGTGGGGTTCGGCGGTTCCTGCTTCCAGAAGGACATCCTTAACCTGGTCTATATCTGCCACAGCTACGGCCTGCACGAAGTGGCGGAATACTGGGAATCCGTGGTCAAGATCAACCAGTGGCAGCAGAAGCGGTTCATCCAGACCATGCTCGGCAGCATGTTCAACACCGTCGCGGGCAAGCGCATCGCCTTGTTCGGCTTCGCATTCAAGGCGAATACCGGCGACACGCGGGAATCCCCCGCCCTCGCCATCACTCGCGGCCTCCTGGAAGAGCGAGCGGAAGTCATCATCACCGATCCCAAGGCCCTGGACCATGCCAAGGACGATCTCAAGGACGTCAAGACCGGGGTCACTTTCGAGCCGGATCCCTATAAGGCCGCGAAGGGCGCCCACGCCATCGCCGTCATGACGGAGTGGAACCAGTATAAGGATCTGGATTACGAGCGCATCCTGGCGTCCATGTGCCAGCCCGCCTTCCTGTTCGACGGCCGCAATATCCTTGACCACCGGAAGTTGTTCAAATTGGGCTTCAACGTATTCGCCATCGGAAAGTCGCCGCTCAAGCATTTCTGAGGAGGATCCCATTTCCAAGGTGGATCCTCTTCCTGTTACGCATCACTCACAAACGAAGGAAGTCGATCATGAACATCAGCAAGAATCCCGGTATCCTCTCTTTACGGAATGCCCTGCTTCCCGTCCTGATGGGAGGCCTGCTTCTGGCCGCCTGCAATAAGAAGGAAGAGACCAAGTCGGAACCGCCCCAGGCCGCGGCCCCTGCGGCGGCAGCCATCGAAATAACGGCGAACGACCAGATGCAGTTCAGCACCAAGACCCTGGAAGTCCCGGCCGGCAAGGAAACCGTCATCATCATGAAAAACGTCGGAACCATGGCCAAGGAAGCGATGGGGCACAATCTGACCATACTCAATCCGGGAACCGATTTGCCCGGTTACGCCACCAAGGCCATGGCGGCCAAGGATACGGATTATCAACCCGCGTCGGAAGCGGCCTCGGTAGTGACCCACACCCGTCTCTTGGGTCCCGGGGAAAGCGATACCTTGAAGGTTACCCTCCCGGCTGGAGAATACCCCTACCTGTGCACCTTTCCCGGTCATTTCGCGGTGATGCAGGGCGTATTGACGGCCAAGTAGCCGCCGCTCCGCCGCAGGCCGCGTTACATCACCACCAGCTCCGCGTTCAACGCCCCGGCGCGCTTGATGGCCTGGAAGATGGAGATGATGTCGCGCGGGCTGACGCCCAGGGAATTGAGCGACTTCGCCAGATCCGCCACGTTCGAGCTGGAAGGCATGACCTTCATCTCCGCCTTGGGCTCGTCCACCTTGAGATCCTCGTTCTGGCTGCTCGCCGTATTGGTGGTGGTGCCGCCATTGGGCACCGCGGTATTGGATACCTGGGCCTGTTGGTTGTCCTTGACCTGGATGGTGATGCTTCCCTGGGAAACGGCGACCTCGGAGATGCTGACGTTTCCACCGGCGATCACGGTGCCCGTCTTTTCGTTAAGCACCACCCGTGCGATGGTGGAAACCAGGAAATCCAGGTTCTCAACCTCGGCGATGAATTCCATGCGCTTGGCCTTGTATTCCTCGGGCACGCTGACGTTCACGGTGACGGGATCCTTGGCCTCGGCGACCGGCTTCTTGAAATTGGCGTTGATGGACTTGGCCATGGCCACGGCCGAGCTGAAGTCGGGATTGGCCAGTGAAATGCGCAAATCCTCCGAGCTGATGAGCCCGCCCGGAGCCTCCTTCTGGATGATGGCGCCATTGGGGATTTCCCCCACCAGGGTATGATTCTTGGTGAAGGATGACTTGCCCTGGGGGCCTTCCTTGTTGATGCCGCCTACGCTGAGGGCGCCCTGCGCCAAGGCGTAAATCTCGCCGTCCGTGGCCTGCAACGGGGACATCAGCAGGGTGCCGCCCTCCAGGCTCTTGGCGTCGCCGATGCTCGATACCGTCACGTCCAGGGTCGAGCCGCGTTTCATGTAAGGGCTGAGCTTGGAGGTCACCATGACCGCCGCCACGTTGCGGACCTGGATGCGTTCGCGCGGGACCTCGATGCCGGTATTGCGGAGCATATTGACCACGCTTTGTGTGGTGAACTGGGTGCGGGCCCCGTCGCCGGTGCCCTTGAGGCCTACCACCAGGCCGTAGCCGATGATCTGGGTGTCCGATAGGCCTTCCAGCTTGGCCACGTCCTTGATGCGGGACGCCTGAGCGGCCGCGGCCAGGGAAAGGGCGAGGCCGCAGATGAGATTGGTGCTTACGTTCGTTTTACCCATGATCCGCCTCGTTCAAAAGACCCAGTTGAAGAATCGCGCCAGCAAACCGGGCCGCGCGGCCTGATGGTTGTCGCCGGTCCCGGTATATTGGATCCGGGCATCCGCGATCTTCTCGGACATCACGGTATTGTCCGGGGAGATATCCTCCGGACGAACGATGCCCGAGACGCGGAGGATTTCCTTCTCGTTGTTCACTTCCACTTCCTTATTGCCTTCGATCAGCAGGTTCCCGTTGTCGTATACGGCCACGATGCGGGCCGAGAGGGTGGCCTTGACCTCGCCTTCGCGCGAGGTGGCGCCTTTGCCGTTGTATTTCTGGTGCACGGCCCCGCCGAAGCCGACCTTGGGGGTGTATTCCGTCGCGGCCTGCCCATTCCAGGCCACGTTGAAGGGCTTGATGTCGATACCGGCATCCTGGGATTTGTCCGTGGCGCTCTTGGTGTCGTTGCTGGCCTTGGCGTTCTCCATGATCAGCACGGTGATGACGTCCTCGGCGCGCTTGGCCTTCTTGTCCGTATACAGGGAATAGTTGTGCGGCATGGCCTGGGCCGCGGCGAGCGAGGCGCAGGCCCCCAGGGTCGCCATCGATTTCATGAAGCTGCTGTATCCCATACTTACTCCTGCTCTCCGCCGAAGCGGAATCTTGTCCGATGCGGATTTCTATCCGCCCGGATTTCTATCCGCCCGGATTCCTACCCGCCCGGAACCGGCTCCAACCATCCGTCTTCGGTCACTCGTACCCGCACCAGGCGCTGGCTCACAAGGCTCTTGGCCGTGATGATCTGTCCCGGCAGGCCGTCCTGGCGGCATACGGCTCCCGCGCTTACGCTCACTCCGCCGTTACGGTAGACGATTTGGGCCTCCTGGCCCCGTTTAACGGTGGGCGGCATGGCCACCACCCTGGGGGTGATGATGCGGCCGGGATTGATGGTCACCTTGGCCAGGTAACCCAGGAGCTTGCGGGGGTTCCCCACGGCGATTTCGTTCATGTCCGTGGTTTCCCGGATCTCGATGGATGCATTGGAAGCGTCCAGGGGGGTATCCCGATCGATGCGCACCTTGGCCACCAGAACGGGTTCCTCGACGCGCAGGTTCAGGGTAATGGGGATATTGCGGAGAACGCGGGCCTCGGAGCGGACGGCCAGGGTCATGTCGACCTTGCCTTTGCGCTTGGCGCCGGAAAAGGAAAGCTCCAGGCCGTAAGGACCGGCGGGAACCATTATTTCGGCGGGGGCGCGGACGATTTCCCAACGGCGCGCCTCACCGGAACGCTTGGGCATCTGCGCCACGAAGGCATCGATGATCCTGGAAAGGGAATCCATGGGCAGCTTTTCGGCCCGGGTTGTGACGCGGATGACCTTCCGATCGAAGTCGAACTCGAATCGGCCGGAATAAGCCTGCAGGACGCGGGCGTAGAGGACTTCCGTATCCACCATGCGGGAAAGCCCGAAGCCGGCGCTCTTGGCCACTTCCAAGGTCTCCAGTTCGGCGACGGCGGGCGCTTCTCCCGCGATGATGCGGGCGATATCGCCCAACCGTATCGTCTCCCCCGCCACCGTGGACTGATCGCTGAAACGGATCGATACCGGAGCGCGCGTTTTCGCGCCCCCGGACGTTCCCGCTTCCGCGGCGAGGGCCGCGCAGAGCGACAGGAGCATGGCAAGCATGGTATTCATCATCCCCTCAGTTGATTCGCCAATTGGAGCATGCTGTCCGAGGTCTGGATGGCCTTCGCCGAGACTTCGTACGCGCGTTGCGCCACGATCATGTTCACCATCTCCTCCACGAGTTCCACGTTGGAGGCTTCCAGGAATCCTTGCGCGACCGTGCCCAGACCGTTGGTTCCGGGAGCGCCGGTCTCGGGCTGGCCGCTGGCCGGCGAAACCTGGTACAGGTTTCCGCCCATGGACTTGAGCCCGCCTTCGTTCAGGAACTTGGCCGTTTCGATCTGGCCGATCTCCTCGGCGGTCCCGGTATCGTCCATCTGCACGGATACGCGACCGGTCGGGTCGATCATGATGTCATGGGCGCCGTCCGGAACGTTGATCTGGGGTTCGAGGGGGAAACCCGACGACGTCACCAAGGTGCCGTCGTTGGAAATCTTGAAGGACCCGTCCCGGGTATAGGCGATCTCGCCGCTGGGAAGCTGCACCTGCAGGAAGCCGGGGCCGGTAACGGCCATGTCGAAGGGATTCTTGGTTTCCTGCATGTTTCCCTGGGCGAAAATCTTCTGATTGGAAATGCTGCGCACGCCCAGGCCCAGCTGCAGGCCCGCGGGGGACTTGGCCCCCTCCGAGTTGCCGGAACCGGGATCGGTCAGGGTCTGATAGAGCAGTTCCTGGAACTCCAGCTTCGATTTCTTGAAACCGGTGGTGTTCACGTTGGCCAGATTGTTGGAGATGTTGTCGATGTAAAGCTGGTTGGCCTTCATCCCCGTCGCCGATGTATACAGACTGCGTATCATTTCATTCCTCGCTGCCCGCCTATGGGGCCATTACCGAACCGAGCCGGGATAATCATCAGACCTTGCCCACTTCCGTGACGGCCTGCCGAAGGGTATCGTCCACCGCCTTCAGGGCCTTCTGGTCGGCTTCATAGCTGCGGTAGTCCACGATCATGCTGACCATGGTGGAAATGGGATCAGCATTGGATCCTTCCAGGTACCCCGCCTTGATTTCGACCCCTTCCGGCGCATGCGCAGGATTGTTTTCGGGATCCGAATTGCTGAAAAGGCCGTCGGCGCCGTATTGCAGTTTTCTCGTGTCCGCGAAATCCGCGACGCCCAAGGTGGCGGTTTTTTTCCCGTCCATGAAAATCGAGCCGTCCGCCCCGAATTGCACATCGTCGCCTTTGAGGATGATGGGCGCTCCGCCATCGTCCAGAAGGCGCTTTCCCGAAAGGGTCACCAGTTCGCCGAAGGAATTCAGGCTGAGCCCGCCATTCCGGGTATAACGGGTGCCGTCTTCGGCTTCTACGGTCAGGAACCCGGGACCGCTGAGGGCCAGGTCGAATTTGTTGCCGGTAAGGACCATGGGACCCTGCTGGAAGCTGGTGAAAACCTCGCTCAACTCCTGGTTTTCCTTCTGCTTCAGCTCGCCGTCCTCATTGCGGCCGATGGACACTTCCGACTTGCTGACGAGACGCGCCATCTTGAAGCCGTTGGTGCTGGTGTTGGCCAGGTTCTGGGCATGCACGTCCTGCTTGGAGAGGATATGGGTCATGGCCCGCGATGCCGTATAAAGTCCGTTTACCATTTGTTCTGCCTCCGACAGGGTAGCAGAAAGCAAATACCAGACCAATCCGGGATAGGGCTATCGCTGCGGGTTTGGGGGCCCGGATCCTGGATCCTGGAAAAATATGCCCGGATTTGGGGAGGTTGGGAAAAAACTTCCCTGGAGGTTTCCCTTTAAATCTGACTTCGGGAATCGGGTCCGGTTCCGGATTGGCTTCCGGTTTCGGTTTCGGTCTGCCGCGATAGGAAAAAGGCCACGGCGGCCTCGCCCTCCGGCCCGATGTCCCGGGAGAAGGCATTCACGTAAAGGTCGATATGGGATCTCAGCACGTCTTCGGCCATGGATTGGGAATGGGCGCGGCACAGCGCCAAGGCCTCGGCGGGATGCGCGTAGGACCAATCCAGGCTCTCCCGGATGGCCGCTTCCACGATTCCGGCAAGGCCGGGCTGGGCCGCCTCAAGGCGCCTGTTCAACGCGACCGCACCCAAGGGGATGGGGAAACCGGTCCGTGCCTCCCAGAAGGCCCCGAGATCGCCAATCAGGTAGAGACCGTCGGCGGCGTAGGTGAAACGCATTTCGTGGATGACCACCCCCTGGCAAGGATCCGGCCCCAGCAGGCGCCGGTACAATTCGTCGAAGGGCAGGAAGGTCTTGCGGAGAGGCCGCGGCGGCCGTGCGCCGCCGTCACCGTCGCCGTGGCGGCCGCCATCGCGGGCGAAGAAATCCAGGAGGAAGTTGGCCGTGGTATGCCGTCCGGGCGCGAGAACCTCCGCGGCCGGATCCCAGGTACCGGTTTTGACCCCGGCCGGACCGGGCGAGGGACGATTGGAAAGCAGCAGTGGCCCGCAGCCCCGGCCCAGGGCGCCCCCGCAGCGGAGCAGGGAATAATCCGCCGCGCAAGAAACATGGTTCGCATAGCTGATCTTGGCCAGGTCCCAGCGGGACTCGTTGGCCTCACGGTTCAGGGTTTCCAGCTCATGGTAGGCGAATTCGAATTCCAGGCCGGCAACGCGGATCCGTTCCAGGATGAGCCCGGCGAAGATGAAGACATCGTTGGGGCATGGGGAGATGGCCGCCCGGATCTTCAAGCCTCCCCCTTCCCCGCTCCGGCCGGCTTCCCATCGACTGCGGCTTTGGCATCCTGCACGGCCTCCAGGCGCCCCAGCAACCCCGCCATGTAAACGCCCAGGTTACCCAGGGCCAGGGTAACGTTCTCGGGCCGCATGTCCCGTGCGGAGGCGAAATTGCTGATGGCCCTGACCTGGCAGACCGGGATGCCCAGTTCACGGCCCGCCAAAGCGACGGCGGCCCCTTCCATGGTCTCGAAACCCGCTCCGAAGAGGTCCCTGCGCTTCCGGCCCGTTTCCTCCCTGCCGGTGCATTGGTTCACGGTGCAGCCGCGGGCGGGCCTGGGCCGGAACCGGGCCCCATTCCCGTCCGGATGCGTCGGGAGGGCCGCCTGCAAAGGCTCCAGGGTGAGCGGAAGGGGCCGGCGATAGTCGTCGTCCGCCCAGGGGAAGGAGGCCAAGGGCAGGAAGGCCTCCGCGCCCGGCGTTTCCATCCCCAGATCGCCGAAGCTTTCGGATTCCGCCGCCGCCAGATCGCCTATCGAGAAGCCCGAATCCGGGTAGGCCCCCGCGATCCCCACATTCAGGATCAGGTCCGGTTTCAACGATGCGGCCAATGGAAGCAAGCGGGTCAAGGTCAATGGAATGCCGACGCCGGTAACGGCGTACAGGTTGCCTCCGCTGGGGCGTGCCCAGGAACGCCCGGTCCGGGCCGCGATCCCTTCGAACCATATCCCCCGCGGTTCCAGGCAGGCGCCCAGCTCCCTTGCGGTGGCCGCGCAGACCAGGATCATCGGCGCAGTTCCACCATGGGAAGCAGGGCCTGGTAATCCTCGTCCGTGAATTCCGCCGGAAGCGGATGCAGGCAACTGGCGGATCCCATGGCCAGGCCGTGGCGGAAGGCTTCGGAAGCCTTAAGTCCCGCGAGCAGGAAATGCGTGAGGCCAGCGGTGACGGTATCCCCCGCCCCGATGGGATTCAGGACTTCCGAAAGCCGAGGCGGGAGGAGCCGCGCGAGAGTGCTCCCGGACCGTAACATCGAAGCTTCCCCTCCGCCGGAAGTGAGCAGGTACAGGGTCTCCCCGATCCCGCCCGGACCCAGCCGCTCGGTCAGGGCCCGGAATTCCTCGTGGTTCATCTTCACGCAGGTGGCGCGCGCCAGGGATCCGGGACTCAGGCCTTGCCAGGCATCGATTACGGAGATGATGGGATCGAACCGCTCCAGGATCGCGTCATAAATGCGGTCGTCCACGCCGGAGGGCACGGTTCCGGAAATGACCACAGCGTCGAAGAATTCGGCATCCTCGGGAAGGACGCCGAGCAGGGCATCGGCGATTCCCGGCTCCTTGACCCGGAACGGCTCGATGATTTCCGTGGTCCCGCCCGGCTTCCTGGAGGCCGGATCCGCCTGGCCGCCGCGGGATCCCGTAGCGGCGGGATTACCCTGGGACCCGCCCGGTCCGTGCAAAAGGGTGAGGCATTGGCGGGTCTCCGTCTCCACCCAGGAGTAGAGGCTGCGGATGCCCAGATCCTCGCAAGCCTCCAGGCAGAGCTTCCCGTTCTCACCTCCCAGGATCTGGAGGACCCAGACTTCATGGCCCAGGCGGCGCAGGACCTTGGCCGCATTGATCCCTTTGCCCGAGGCAAGGGAGGACAGGTTTTTGGCGCGATTGACTTCGCCGAGGGTGAAATCAGCGAATTCCAGGACCTTTTGCCAGGCTGGATTCAATCCGACGACGAGGATTTTGGCCATGCGGAAAATGTATTAAGAGAAGCGGAAGAGGGCTATGGAACCGGTGGTGCCGGTCCCGGAGCGTTCGGGCGGGTTTCTTCGGATAAAAAGGCCCGTAGGGCCCTAATGGGGCGCCGGGGCTATTCCCGCGGGAGTATGCTTCACCTCGGAAAAGAAGGAAACCCGGTTCCGTCCGCCCTGCTTGGAAGCGTACATGGACTTGTCCGAATTGTCGATCAGCTCCTGCTTGGTGGACCCGTCGAAGGGGAAGGTGGCGCTGCCGATGCTGACGGTGACCCGGAGGATCTTGTCGTCGTTCTGGATCTGCAGGGATTCCACCGCCTTGCGGATCCGCTCGGCCAGGATGCGGGATTGCGCCTCGTCCGCCTGGATCAGGACCACGACGAATTCCTCGCCGCCGTAACGGGCGCAATAGTCCGTGTTGCGGATGGAGCCTTGCAGGGCCTTGGCGACCATCTGCAGGACCAGATCCCCCACGGGATGCCCGTAGGTATCGTTGAACTTCTTGAAGTGGTCGATGTCCATCAAGAGCAGGGTCATCGGCGTATTGTACCGTTGGGACCGCTCCAGCTCCATGGTCATGATGTCCTGGAACTTACGGTGGTTGGCGATCTGGGTCAGGCCGTCGATCGTGGCCAGCTTCTCCATCTCCGTGTACATGCGCGCCTTGGTCAGGGCCGTGGTCACGTTGGCCATGATGGTCTTGAGCAGCTGCAATTCGGATTGGGAATACACCCCGCCCCGGTTCGATTCCAGGCCCACGACGGCCCATACCGCCTGGCGATCGTCATGGATGGGGGCGATGAGGATGTCCTGCGGTTTCATTTCCGCCGGCTCCTCCCGGTCGAACCGTACGAAGCGCTGCTCCACCCGGAACCCCTGGCTCACCACCGAACGGCGGTTCCGGAAGACGCTTCCGTAGAGGCTGCGGTTGTCGTGGATGTCGAATTCCATCCCTTCGGTGATGTTCCCGGGGTCGCCGATGATGCGCCAGACCGCGCCCTTGGCGGTGGCGGAGTTGTAGGCGACGATGATCAGGCGGTCGTGCTCGAAGGTCCGCATCAGGGACTGGGTGAGCACGTCGATGACTTCCTCGACCTTGAGGGATTCGGAAAGCTTCTTGGCTATCTCGTATTGCAGATCCGCCTGGATGGCAACCTTGTTCATCTGGTAGGTCAGCTTGGCGCTCGTGATCATGGCCGAGGCGATCTGGGTGAACCGGTACATCAGCTCCTTATGCTCGTCCGTGAAGGCGCGCATGTTCTCGGAATCGACCACCAAAAGGCCCTGGATGCGCTTGCTCTGGTTGTCCATCACCCGCATGATCATCATGGAGTTGATGTTTTCCGGCTGACTGTAGTATTCCAGGTCGCCCGTGTAGGAACGGAGGTTGCCGGTGATGAAACCCGCGGGCTTGTTGACCGCCGACCCGATCACGCCCTTGCCGAATTCGATCACGCATTCGTAATTGAGGTTGCGGCTTTTGGTGACCACGGCGTTCAGGGTGAGTTTGTCCCCCAGTTCCGAGACCAGGAATCCCAGGGAGGTGTAGGCCTTGAAGTTACGGCTCATGAAGTACACGACGGTATTCAGGATGTCCTTCATGTCCTTGAGGGCCTGGTCCCCCTGGTTCGCGAGGTAGACGCGGTTGAAATGCTGGCTGGTCTGGTTCGGATCCGCGATCTCATGCTCCGCGGTCATGATCACGGACTCCTTGGGCGTGGGCCTGTCGTTGGAAGGCGGGGCCTGAACCGGAACTTCGGCGGCCTGCGCCTGCCGGACAACGGGCTTTCCCCGTTTGAAGCCCAGCAATACGATTTGGAAAAGGGTCACGCTGACCACGGGAAAGAAGACGGAGAAGACGAATTCGGGGATGTTCTGGATGGTGGAAGGCGGGGTGCCGGGCAGGAATCCGTACAAACGGTTGGTCACGACGGAAATGGCCCCGGCGATGGTGAGCAGGATGATATAGACCGAATGGACCGGATGGGCCTGGGTGCCGATCAAGGCAGCGGTCGCGAAAGCGATGGTCAGGTTCATGCGGAACTGGATGCCGCCCAGCATATGGATGGAGGCCCAGGCGAAGGCGAAGAGCCAGACGGCCTGGGCGAAGCTTGCGATACGGTATTGGGTATCCGCCGCCCGGGTCAGGAACAGGAGCAGGAGGGCTTCCGCCACCAGGACCCCCATTAGGGTCGCCTCATAATGCTCCGCCGGCAGCACGGGAAGCATGGGCGCCCCCACCAGGACCAGGAGCAGGGCCGGAACGATTTGCAATGCGTTTAGAATGGCCATGATGGGTCGGTTTCGAGGTTCATATTGGGGATGGCGAGCCTGATTTTCAATCCTTCTCGAATTATCTTTCCTAGTATAAGACATATGCCCCGCAGAAATCTAGGCCGCGGCCCGTTTATAGGGAAGCGATGGCCATATAAAGCCCTTAATTACCTGCCGCCCAGGCAACTATGGAAGTACCTCGCTTGGAAATCCGGTGGAAGCCTTCCTGAGGCGCCCTTCGAGCTCGGCAAATCCCTTTCCGCGATAAACCGGATCCTGATCGCCCTTCCGGATGGCTTTCAGGAGATCCTGGTCGCCTTTCCGGTGATCCAAAGCCTGGTCCAGGGTCTTCCGGGCGCCGAATTCCGTTTCCTGGTCGACGAGGGCTCGGCGGGATTCATTTCCGCCTTGTACGGTCCGGACAGCGCCTTGGGGATCCATTGGGGCGATTTCCATTGGGGCGAAGCCCATTTCCAGGAGCTGACGAGGGCTGCCGCCGCCTTCAGGCCGGAACTTACCATGGACCTTCGGGAGGAAACCCCTCCCCTGCTCCATTTCCTGATCCGTTCCACCCTGGCGCCCATCCGTGTCCGGGTCATGGGGGATTCCCCGCGTCCTTTTTCGAATGTCATCCTCCAGCCTGCGGAGCCGGCCAATCATCTTCGCCGCTTCCTCCAGACCCTGCGTTTGTGGGATTTTTCCGAACGGCCCATCGTTCCCAAATGGAGTCGCCTGGCCGCGAGCCCGGAAAACCGGAAGGAGGCGGCCGCGCGGCTCGCCTCCAAAGGGGTCCGGCCGGAAAGCACGCGATTGTTCCTATGGCAGGATCGGGATCCCGGGCGTCAGCGTGAACTGTTCCGGGAAGCGGTTTCGGAGCGGGCGGAACAAGGCTCGGCCCAATCCCTCGTGGTGGTGAACGGTTCCGGTTCCCTCTACGGGAGCTCTCCCCCGCCCCAGGACCTGATTTTGACAACCCCCGCCCTGGAAGTCGACTCCACCGGCCTGCTTTTGGGATTGTTCGCGAATACGTCGCGCAGCATCGGCCTCAACGGGCCCCTGGTGCAACTGGCCGGCATGGCCGATACGGACGTGGAAGCCCGGTTCGAGGCGGGAGAGTCCGTGTGGGACACCTCGTTCCTGAACCCGCGGCTGAAGGTCAGGTATGAGGAGAGGGCCGAGAAGCCGAAGCAGTCTTGAGTCTGGATTCTGGAGCTAAGAGAAGAAAGAAGGGCATACCGCTTTGCCCCACTTAAAAGGACTCCAGGGTTTTTCCCCGCTCCAGACCCAAGACGTTCTTTACCTCCTCACAAATACTTCTTCAACTTCGCGTTCTTTTGCGCCAACTTCACCATTTCCTTGAGGCGCGGTGCCATGGCCTTGGGCAGCACCAGGGTGACCCCGCCGGTCTGGACGATCAGCAGATCGGATACCCCGAAAGCGGCCACCAGGCCATTCTCGGCGAAGAGCGTATTGTTGGAAGCCTCCAGGGCCAGGCAATCCCCCACCATCCGGTTCCCTCCCGCATCGGGCTTGTGCAGGCGATCGAGGGCGGACCAGGATCCGATATCGTCCCAGCTGAATTCCGGCACCACGACGCGGATGCGATCCGCTTTTTCCATGATCCCGTTGTCGATCGAGATTTCAGGCACGGTCTTGTAGATCTTCGCCAGCTTGGCCGCGAACGCGGGACTCTTCGGATTGAGGTCTCCCGCCTTCTCGAAAATCCCGGCGATTTCCGGCTGGTGCCTGCGGAACTGTTTCCATAGGTAATCCACGCGCCAGGCGAACATGCCGCTGTTCCAGAAGAACCGGCCGGAGTCCACGTAACCCTGGGCGGTGGCGCGATCCGGCTTCTCCACGAAGCGCTTCACCGCGAAGGTATCCAGGCCTTCCGCCTTGCGCTGGTCTCCGTCCGTCTCGATATAACCGAAACCCACCTCGGGGCGATCCGGCTTGATGCCGAAGGTAACCAGGGAGTTACCCTCCGCGGCTACGGAGGCGGCGGCCTTCATGGCCTGGGCGAACTTGGCGGGCGGGGCGATGGCATGGTCCGCCGTCAGGACCAGCATGACCCCCTGGGGATCCTCGCGTTGGATAAGGCGGCAGGCCAAGGCCACGGCCGCGGCGGTATTGCGCCCTATGGGTTCGGCCACCACTTCAATCCCGGGCGCCTTGCCCAGGAGCTTCTTGACCGGTTTTTCGAGGTTCTTGCCGATGATGAGCCGGACTTTCATCCCCTTCTTGAATTTGCGGAGATTGCCGATGGTGTCTTCCAGCATGGTCTTTTGGGTGACCAGGGGAAGCAACTGCTTGGGGTGTTCGGCGTTGCTGTACGGCCAAAAGCGCTCGCCTTTGCCGCCTGCCATCACGATAGGGTGTATCATTGGGCTCTTCTGTGTGAAATGGTGGAAAAAGGTCGGTTTGGCCCACAAAGGTACTGTCGAACGGGTCCAAATCCAACCCTGGGACGTCGACACCGGCTTGGTGGAACCCCTCCCCTTGGCGAAGAGATGCGTAGTATTGGCCCGGGGATTGTATTATAATACGGTATACCCTTAGCATCAGGTTTTCCGGTGAATTCAGGCAAAAAACAATGAAATCCAGCAAGTTCGCCAGCCAGGTCAAGGAGCAGGCCGCAACCAAGGATTTCGTGGATTTGCACATGCATTCCACCTTTTCCGATGGCGCCCTCCACGTCCGGGACCTGATTGATCTCTGCCGCGTCCAAGGCCTATCCGCCATCGCCATCACCGACCACGACAATATCGACTCCTTTGAAGAGGGCCGGGAATACGCCAAGGATCAGGGCATCGAATACATTCCCGGGGTGGAAATCAGCTCGTCCATCGGCGGGAGCGATATCCATATCCTGGGCTACCTGTTCGACCCCACCCATCTGAAATTGAACCGCACCTTGGTGGACCTCCGGGCCCGCCGCGTGGACCGCGCCAGGCAAATCGTGGATCGGCTCGAAGGCAAGGGCATCAGTCTCAATTACGATCGCGTGGTCGCCCGCGCCCAAGGCGGAAGCGTGGGGCGCGCCCATATCGCCGCCCAGCTCGTGGAAGAGGAATTCGTCGTCACCTTCCAGGACGCCTTCACGAAATACCTCGGCAACGACTCCTCCCTCATGGCCGACCTTGATACCGTCAAGCTCACCCCTGCCGAAGCCATCGGTCTGATCCTCGAGGCCGGCGGCGTGCCGGTCCTGGCCCACCCCTCCAAGACCAATCGGGACGACCTGTTGGAAATGATGGTGGAAGCCGGCTTGATGGGGATCGAAACCTACTGCCATGGCCAGACCCAGGCGACATACCAGAAGTACCGGACTTTCGCCTTGAAGTACAACCTCATCTGCACCGGCGGCGCGGACTTCCATGTCAAGCGCTACGATGGCCGCAATTGCCCCGGCAGCCTCCGAATCCCGTACAAGGTGCTCAGCTCGATGAAGGAAGCCAAAGAGGCGAAGGCAGCCTAATCCGGATTTTGCCGGTTTATTCCGGCTCGGTGAAGTTCGTCGACCAGGCTTTGCGGAAGCGGCCTCCGGCATCGAGCACCAGACCCTCGTCCCCCATCTTCCCGTTCCCGAAATAATCGACCGAATCGCTCTCTACGGCGCGCAAAAGCAATTCCCCCTGATGCAGATCCAAGGTCATATTCACGCGGCCGAGCCTTTCCCGGACGCACCGTTCCCCTTCCATCCCGACCTGCAATTCACCGTCATGGTAGAAACGGACCGCGGCCAAGCGCATGCATCGATCCATGCAGGACTTGAGGTCATCCACCCGGAACACGTCCCTCACCTCCGTCCAACGTTGGAAACTGACGCCAACGCCGACCAGGACGGCCAAGGAGGCGAGCAGAGCGAAGGGGAACCTGGAAACGCGTTTTTCCAAGACCTGCGGCTCCGGATCGATCGCATCCCGCATGCGGCTTCGGGCATCGTCGAGAACCTCCTTCAGGCGCTCACGGGTGCCCTTGGACTTGAGCCAATAGGTCCGGCAAAGCCAACGGAGCAGCAGCATCCAGATGAGGAAATCCAGGACCACGGAGGCCTTGAATACGGATTCATTCCATTGGAAAACCAGGGAGAAATCGATCGAGGTCAGAACCACCAACACCAGGTTCCAGAAGGGGTTAACCCATGATCCTTTACGTTGCTTAGGAGCCTCGAAGGTCTTTTTCGCGACCCGGTTATAGGACTCGACGAGCATTTCGAAATTCTTCTGGGACCTGAAGGAGAGGTACCGGACGAAGAGGACGCAAGCGAACCCCAGGTATCCGGCTTTTACCAGGTGCAACCCGATCCGGCCCCATTCCAGGTGGTGGAAGCGATCGAGGATCAGGGCCGCGACCTCGAGGGACGTCAAGAGGAAAAGCCACCAGGCCAGGATGAGAGGGTTTTTCATGGACATGGCCATGGTACCAAAAAAGTAAAAGCCGGGGCAAGGATCCGATGGGTTTCGCCCATTTTTCCAAGGCTAGGGGGTTTCGTCACTTACGGGGAGGATTACTCCTTGACTAGACCGGGCCCTGTCATTAAACTTTCGATGGCTTCGTCATTGGATTTAATGAGCAAAAAACCCGGCATCGGCGAAACACTATTCGCCAAACTCTTCAATATCGTGGCCGGTAAGGATTACCTGGTCTCGGTTGAATGGGACGCCCTTCGCGCCGCGCGTTTCATCCCCCTGAATTCCAACGTCCGCCACGCCATCCTCGTGGCCGCCGGTATCGCCTGCCTGGGGATTTTCTGCCTGATCGGGGAATTCGGCGCATGGACCTACCGGCAGGTTTCCCTCCAATACCATTATAAGACCAATGCTTCGCTCAAGACCGAACTCCGCACCGTCCTCGCGGACCAGAAGTCGGTCGAGACCAGCCTGGACAGCCTGGGCCGCCTCGAGGAGAAGATCCGGGCGCTCTACGGAATGAACTCCCACGATAAGGCCTTCATGGCCTTCGGCGTGGGCGGCCGCCGGCCCGTCCTTAACGGTCCTTATGGCTCGGCGGTTTCGGACCAGATCCTGAACTCCAGCCTGAAGAACCGCCAGCTCCAGAGCAAGATTTCGTTTACCAGCAGCAGCTTCAAGCAAATCGAGGAATTCGTCCGTTACCGTCACAATCTCTGGGAACATACGCCTTTCGTCCTTCCGGCCAAAGGCCAGATTACCAGCGGATTCGGTTTGCGGCTCCATCCCGTCACGGGGGAAAACGCCTTCCATGAAGGCTTGGACATCGCGAACAGCCGCTGGACGCCCATCTTCGCCACCGCCGACGGGATCGTGACCACCTGCAATCAGAGCGGGAACTTCGGGAACCTCGTGGTCCTGGACCATGGGAACGGCTATACCACCAAGTTCGGGCACATGACCAAGATCATGGTGGAAAAGGGACAACTGGTGAAGCGGTACGGCCTGATCGGCTATATGGGCGATAGCGGCCGGGCCACGGGCATCCACCTGCATTATGAGGTACACCGCGACGGCGCCCCTCAGAACCCCGAAAAATACATTTTGCCTTCGGGCATCCTCGTAGATTAAAATCTCCGTAGTAAGTTAGCCCGCCGCATGAACATGCGGCAGCCGCATGCCATTTTGCGGTACGCTTCCAGACGGAGCCCGTTCGGTGCGAGTAGCGTCAGCCTTCATCCTCCTGGCCTTGATCGGGGCGGAGAGCGAGGATTTCACCGGGGAGCAATACCTCCTGGGTTCCAGCGTGGCCGATAACGGCAGTTCCGCCGCCCTTCCCTCCCGGATCTACACCGCGACCCAGTTCCTGGATTTCCCAGGGGACTTCGGGGATGCCAAGACTTTCCGCCTCGAGATGGCGAGCCTGCCCATGTTCGGGGATTTGAGCCAGACCTGGGACGGCGCCTTCGGATATGCCTTGGACCCGCGGACCCATATGAGCGTCTTCGGCCAGATCGTCACCACCCCGGACATTTCCGAGCTTCCCCTGCTCCGCGGCTCCCGCGAGGACCGTCTGAACGATCCCGGTTTCCGGCCGGTCGCCTGCAATGGCTGCGCCCAGATGACGGACGCGGTCTACCTGGTCGCCCTCAATTTCACCCGCAAGTACGATATGGAGTTCCCGCGCCTGGACATTTCCAGCCGGCCCATCCCCATCCAGCTGAGCGGAGGCCTCACCGCCAAATATTATTGGGAGGAGCTGTTCGGCGCGGACTATTATGAGGCCCAGAACCTGAACCTGGACGCGGGCCTGTGCATGAAGTTCCTCTGGGGCTACAACCCCGTCACCAAATCCTCGGACAGGAACATCAAGATCCAGTTTTCCGGATTCGAGATCCTGCCGACCAGCCAGCAAAGCGAATTCGGCGGCGTTCAGGTCTACGAACGCATGGATTACCGGTGGCGCATGTCCGCGGATTGGGAAGAAGGCTTCCCGGATCTGGCCAGCACCCTATCGGCCGGATTCACCCAGAGGTCCGAAGGAGGAGCCATCCCGGGCTTCGGCGTGGAATGGGATCTGAAGGACATGCTATACGTGCGGGCCGGGCTGGACGACGACTATATCAGCGCAGGGGCGTCCATCGCCTGGCGATGGATCTCCGTGCATTATGCCTTCCGCTACCATGAACTGGGAACCTCGCTCTACCAGGTTTCCGGTCAGGTGCAGTGGCCTTAGCCATTTTCCATTTCGGCTCCCATCCCGCCCCACCCGTTCAGACCAACCCCGATCGGATGATCTCCCGGTACAGGTAGGCGCTTTCCTTGGGCGTACGCTCCTGGGTTTCGTAATCCACGTGGACGATGCCGAAGCGCTTGAAATAGCCTTCCGCCCATTCGAAGTTGTCCATCAGGCTCCATTGGAAGAATCCCGCCAGGCCCAGGCCTTCGCCGACCGCCCGGTGGGCCTCCTTCACATGGCTGCGCAGCCATTGGACCCGATCGAGGTCGATGACGCGGCCAGTCGCCGGGTCCTTCTCGTCGTCGCAGGCGCAGCCCGTTTCGGAGATATAGGTCTTGCGGACGCCGTAGTCCTCCCGGTAGTAGCGGCAGCACCAATAGAGGGCCTGCGGTACGGGCTTCAGCCAATCCAGGGCGAGATGGGGATAGCCTTTGGGGAAAGGCAACTGGCGGTACCCGATTGGGTCCTCGGAGGGCTCGACGAAGACGCCGGAATAGATGTTTATGCCCAGGAAGTCCGTTGGGGAGGAGATCAGTTCCATGTCGCCGGGACGTATTTCCGGCGCGTCCGCGCCTTGCTCCTCGAGCCACCAGGGGGCATAGGCCCCTTTGAAGATGGGTTCCGCGAGGTTGGCGCCGATGCGGATGAAGGCTTTGCGTGCGGCTTCCACATGGGCCGGGGTCTCGGCGAGCGGCACGGGGATGAGCGGGTTGTTGACCAGGCCCACTTCCGCGTCCTTGCGCGCGAATTCGCGCACGATGCGGACCGCGAGGCCATGGGTCAGGAAGGCGTTATGGTAGGCGCGGTTCAGTTCCTTCCGGGATACCTGCAGGCCTGGAGCGTGCCGGCCCTCCCCGTAACCGATGCCGACGAAGCACGGGATCTCATTGTGGGTCATCCAGTTCCTGACGCGGTCGCCCAGGCGCTTGACCACGTGCTCGGCGTAAACGCCGAAGGCCTCGATGATATCGCGGTTGACCCAGCCTCCCTGGTCCTGGAGGGTTTGCGGCAGATCCCAATGGAACAAGGTCGTGAAGGGGACGATGCCCGCCTCCAGGAGTCCGTCGACCAGGCGATCGTAGAAGTCCAGGCCGGCCTTGTTGACGGGACCGCGGCCCCCGGGAATCACCCGGGGCCAGGCGGTGCTGAACCGGTAGGCCTGCATGCCCAGGTCCTTCATCATCTTGATATCCTGCGGCCAACGGTTATAGTGATCACATGCGAAATCGCCGGTATGGCCGCCCGCGACCTTGCCGGGGATGCGGCAGAAACGATCCCAGATGCTCTCGCCCCGGCCGTCGGTCCATGCCGCGCCCTCCACCTGGAAAGAGGCGGTCGCCGAACCCCAGATGAAATCCTCCGGGAACATGTTCCTCTCCAGTTTGGCCTTCATCGTTCGGATCCCTTCCCGTGTACCGGGGAAATATACGTCCCGGTCTTTTTGATTTGAGGTTGCCCCGCGTTCAGGCGCGGTGGCATCCGGATTAGTGTCCCCGGAAGCGGACCGGGTTCGTCCGAAAACGCCGGATTGGAAGGAGAGCCCCCGATAATGGATCGCGAAGACGGGATTTTGGGAAAACCCCGGCGCCGGCGATAGAAACACAAAACGGCTATCGATGCGAACCCTCCGCGGGAATCTCCCACTAATCCAGTTGCGCCGGCCCAGGTCTGGGCGCGCTCTCCGGCAGGCCGGACGAGGCGCATGGCGCATGAGGGGATTCCGTGGCTGAAGTCATCCTGAAGAACATCCATAAGGTCTACGAGGGCGGCGTCACGGCAGTGAAGGATCTGTCCTTCACCGTGCGGGACAAGGAATTCCTGGTGCTGGTGGGCCCTTCCGGCTGCGGCAAATCGACCCTTTTGCGCATGATCGCGGGCCTGGAGGAAATCTCTTCGGGCGAGCTCCGCATAGACGGCAGGCTTTGCAACGACATGGCGCCCAAGGATCGGGACATCGCCATGGTGTTCCAGAACTACGCGCTGTATCCGCACATGACCGTGGAGGAGAACCTGGCCTTCGGGCTAAAGCTGCGCAAGCTGCCCAAGGAGGAGATCCGCCGGCGCGTGGGCGAGGCGGCGGAAATGCTCGCCATCACCCCCTACCTGTCCCGCAAGCCCAAGGCCCTCTCCGGAGGCCAGCGCCAGCGCGTGGCCCTCGGCCGCGCCATCGTACGCAAACCCAAGGTCTTCCTTTTCGACGTGCCGCTGTCCAACCTGGACGCGAAGATGCGGGTCCAGATGCGGGTGGAGATCTCGCGCCTTTCGGGCCAGTTGCAGACGACCATGATCTACGTGACCCACGATCAGACCGAGGCCATGACCATGGGCCACCGCATCGTCTGCATGAAGGACGGCGTCATCCAGCAATACGGCACGCCGATGGAACTGTACAAACGCCCGGCCAACCGGTTCGTTGCCGGGTTCATCGGCATGCCGCCCATGAATTTCCTGCCTTGCGAATGGCTCGGCGAAACCCTGATGATCCCGGGCGCCGGATCCACCGGCTTGCGGTCAGGGGATTTCCAGTCCGGCCAGAAGACTTTGGCCGATGACGGAAAAGCCCCGAAGCCCATGATGGGAGTGCGCCCGGAACACCTGCGCCTGGAACGCGCATCCGACGGTACCGGCGGGACCCGGACGGGCATCGCCGCGGAAGTGGAGGTGGTGGAACCCCTGGGGGCCGAAACCCTGGTCTATTGCCGCGCCGGCGCGCACCGCGCCGTGGCCCGCGTCCATCCCGATCTGGCGGTGGGAAGGGGTGATCAGGTGCTCTTGTACCCCGAGGCCGCCCATATGCATTTCTTCGAAGGGGAACCCTCATGAACGATTCCGGAAGCGGGATGACGGCAGGAACGGACGATGATCTTGGAGCCAAGGCACGCCTGAGCCGACGGGGCCGTCTGGCCCTGATGGTCGCCCTATCCTGCCTGGCCTGGACCGCGGCCTTCGCCTTGGCCTTCGCATCGGTCCTTTCCCTTTCCGCCTGCGACAAGGCGGGTAAGGATGGATCCGCCAAGGCGGCGGACGCGACCGTGCCCAACGGACCGGGGGAACTGCTGGTCTGGGTGATGCCGAATTCCCCGCGCCCGGAAAAGGACATGGAAGCGTTGCTGGAGCCATTCAAGGAGGCCCACCCGGAAATCGCGGTGAAAATCTCCGTCCTCGACTGGGGCAGCGCCTGGACCAAGCTCACCACCGCGGCCATCTCCGGGGATGGCCCCGACGTGGTGCAACTCGGGACCACCTGGTGCCCGTTCCTGACCGATCTCGGCGCCCTCCTGCCCCTGGACGATCTGGACGGCGAAATCCACGTGAAGGATTCCTTCCTTCCCTCCACCTGGGCCGCCGCCAAGCCCCGCACCTCGGAGCATATCACCTCGGTGCCGTGGTTCATCGACGTGAGGCCCATGTTCTACCGCACGGACGTATTCGCCCAGGCGAAGGTGGACCCCAAGAGCCTCGGCACGTGGGAGGGGTATCTGGCCGCCCTGGAAAAAATCAAGGCGGCGGGCATCAGGCATAACGGGGAGACGGTCTCCCCCATCGGCTTCCCCGGCAAGAACGATTGGAACGTGGTGCATAATTTCGCTCCCTGGATCTGGGGCGCGGGAGGCGACTTCCTCAATCCCATGGGCGACAAATGCGTGCTCAACAGCCCCGAAGCCATGAAGGGGATCCTCTTCTACCTGGACATGGTGCGCAAGGGCCTCAACCCCAGGACCAATATGGAGAAGAACACGGCGCAGGTCTCCGCCGATTTCGACGCAGGCCGCCTGGCCACCTTCTTCGAATCCACCATCAAGAACGTCTACCTCGAGCGCCCGCCGGAGCAGGGCGGCTCCGCCAACAGCCATGTGGCGGGTAATTACGGCGTGCTCGTTCCCCCGGCCGGTCCCGCCATGCGTTCGGTCTTCATGGGAGGTTCCCACCTGGCCGTATTCAAATCCTCCAAGCGCCCCGACCTGGCCAAGATGCTGGTCCGGTACATGACGGCCGACAGTTCGGCCCAGCTCTCTTATGCGGAAATCTCCGGCTTCCTGCCCGCTCTCAAATCCGCCTTCGCAAGCCCCTACTTCTCCTCGGACGCCAAGCGCAGCGTCTTCCGGGACATCGTCGCCTACGGGCGTTGCTATCCCGCCGTCCCGTATTGGGGGGAGATCGAAACCGCCATCCTGATGAAGCGCCTGGGCAACCTGTTCGACATCGCGGCCGAGGTGAACGGTCCTTACTCCGAGGCGCTCGTGAAATCGGAAGTGGACGCGGCCGTGCGGGACATCGACGGGCAGATCCAGGCCCATTTCAGGAACCATCCCGAACATGTGGAGCTATTGCACAAATCCTTGGCCGTGGCGAATTGATGAAGCCTCCGATCACCGACTCCGAGCCGGTCGTGCATCCTGACGGATCAACCCTCGCGATTCAGGACCCGACCCCGGACGCCGATACCGCTGTAATCCGGATCGGGAAACCGGCCGCGCCGGGTCCCTTGTCAAGGCTCCTGCGATCCGTAAGGCGGAACAAAGTCCCGTATTTCTTCCTGCTGCCGACCATCATCGGCATGCTCCTGCTCCAGGCCGCTCCCATCCTGCAAGGCCTCTACCTCGGTTTCCTGCGCAGCCGCAAGGACAAGCTCCTGGACTACCTTTCGGCGCCGTGGGCCGGGTTCGAGAACTACGCGGAAATCCTCTTCAATCCGGACAGCCCAATCCGATCGGGATTGTGGGACGCGGTGCGGAACACGGCGTTGTATACGATCGCCGTGACCATCGGGACCCTGGCGGTCGGCACCGCCGCGGCCTTGCTGGTCAACCGGGAGTTCCGCTTCCGCGCCGCCGCGCGCACCCTGATGCTCTTCCCCTGGATCGTCCCGACCTATGTGGTGGGCCTGTTGTGGGGCTTCCTGTGGCAGCGCGAGGTCGGCTTGGTCAACATCGTCCTGGTGGACTGGCTCCACCTCTTTTCCGAAAAGCCCACCTGGCTCATCGGCCCCAACACCCTGTGGGCCATCATCGTCCCCACCATCTGGAGGCAATGGCCGTTCTCGATGCTCATGTTGCTGGCCGGGCTCCAGGGAATCCCCAAGGACGTCTACGAGGCCGCGGAAATCGACGGCGCGAACGCCTGGCAGGCCTTCCGCCGAATCACCTGGCCTTTGCTCAAACCGGTCTGGGCCATCCTGATCCTGCACGGGCTGATCTTCAACGTCTACTCCTTCAATATCGTGATCATGATGTTCGGGAACGGCGCGGGCTTCCCAGGCAAGCATGGGGATCTGTTGATGACCGCCCTGTTCCGCAATTCCTTCCAGATGTGGGATTTCGGGACCGGCGCAGCCATGTCCTCCCTGCTGATGCTGGCCATGATGACCCTGGTCTTCCTGTGGTACCGCATCTTCAGGGATCAGCTCACGGGAAAATGATCGGTTAACCAATGCAGCCCAAAAGCCGTAAGACCTTCGGCCGGTTCCTGACCGGACTCACCTGGATCCTGATCGTCCTGCACGTGGTGCCCATCGCCTGGATGGTGTACTGCGGGTTGAAGGACAACCAGGAAATCCTCTCCGGAAAGGTGCTCCCCGGGCGCCGCCAGAACGAGATCGTATTCCTGCGGGAAACCGGACGGGGTTACCTGGCGGGTACGGCGGACGGGGGCTTGACCCTTTTCGAAAAGAAGGGGCTACGGAAAATCCGGCACCTGGAACTGGGAACCTTCGCGACGTCTTTCTTCCTGGATGGAGAGCGGGATCAGCCGGGCCCGTCCAAGGGCGGCAGCACTCTCTGGGTGCTTTCCAGCAACCGCGGCCTGCAAGAGGTGGATGCGGAGGGCCTGACCCTCCTTAAGGCCCATGGAGTGGAGGAAATCGCCGCGGCATACGGATCGGCCTGGAGCACCCTCTGGGTGAACGAGGTGGCGGGCTCGAGCCTGGCCCGCTCCGGGGACGCCCTCTACCTTTCCTACCGGATCAAGGGATACCCGGGCGTTACGTCCTTCTCCCCCGCCTCGGGCCGGTTCTCGCCCATGGCGGGCTTCGCCTCGAAAAAATCAGGGGAAATCCGCATGGTGATTCCGGCCCGCGGCGATACCGGGCCGGATCCCGAACTCGTGCTTCTGACCACCCAGGGGATATCCCTCCAAGCCCCCCGGTCCGGTCTCCCGGGCAAGGCCGTACCGGCCGGAACCCTGCCCGCCCTGCCGGAACGGTTATGCGCCCTGGACGGAAGACGCATGCTCCTGAGCGCGGACTCCCGCGCCTTCATCTTCGACATCGAGGCCGATACCGTGCTGGCCTGGCTGGACCGGGAACCCGGCAGCGGCAACATCACCGCATTCGCCCGCGCTCCCGGCCGCATCTGGCTGGGGGATTCCCGGGGAGCCACATCCCTGCCGGATCCGGCAGGCATGCCGATGAAAGCCGTTAAGCCTTCCGTTGACGGCATTGCCGGAAGGGCGGACAGCCTTCCCGTGAACGCGGCGCGGACCTTCACTCCCGGATTTCCTTCCCTGGCGGGAGCCGGCGCGGACATCACCTCCCTCCGGATCACGGCCATCCTGCCTTTATTGGACGGAGGAGCCTTGCTCGGAGGACCGAAAGGCGCCCTCTCCCTTCTCGATGCCGCGGGAAAACCGGTCGCCTCGGCCCTGGCGCCGAAGCCATCCATCTATATCCATTGGCGCAACTACGTCGACCTGTGGCGGAATATCGATTTCGGCCTGTACCTGAAGAACAGCTTCATCGTCTGCATCGGCGTGATGCTGGTGGCCATGGTGCTGGCCTCCATGGGCGGGTACGCCCTGGCGCGCTATAACTTCCCGGGCAAGAACCTGTTCGGCTACTCCGTGCTCGCGACCCAGATGGTGCCGGGCATCATGCTGCTGCTTCCGCTCTACCTCATGTTCATCAATTTCAGCCGGGCCACGGGACTTGTGGTCAAGGGCTCGTACGGCGGGCTCATCCTGACCTATGCGGCCTATTTCGTGCCCTTCTCCATCTGGATCCTCCGCGGCTTCTTCGCCTCCCTGCCCAAGGAACTCGAGGAAGCGGCCCTGGTGGACGGCTGCGGACCCATCCAGGCCTTCTTCCGCATCATCATCCCCTCCGCCCTGCCCGGCATCATCGCCACGGGCGTCTACGTATTCCTCTCGGCCTGGGACGAACTGATGTTCGCCTGGGTGCTGACGGACGAAAAGACCTATACCATACCGGTGGGCATCCGGCTGTTCGTGGGGAACTTCCAGAACCGCTATGACCTGATGATGGCGGCGGCCACCGTCTCGACCATCCCGGTCATGATCCTCTTCTTCCTGATGCAGAAGCATATCGTTTCCGGCCTGACCGCCGGGGCCGTCAAGGAATAATCCCCGGATCCAAACCGCATCCGCCCTTTCGGATACCAAGTAGGGACCGAAGCGGGCCCGGGGATGCGGGTCTTTCACGCGCAGGAGCCTTGGGAACAGCAATGACAAGAATCCGTTCTGGAAATGATTGCCTGGCCCTGTTGAGCGCATGCCTGTTGGGGCTGGGCTCGCCGGCCATGGCGGATGGAAGCGACGTGAAGGCCAAGGCCGATCCGGTCGCCGCGCCTGGATCGGATGGGGCCGAAGCGGCCGTCGCATGGAAGACGGATAGCGCCGCGGCGGACTTGCCCTCCGGGGACGTCCTCGAGTCCAAGGTGCGTTCGACCCTGCTCTTCGGCGGATCCAGCCCGGTTTCCTTTTCGGGCGAAGCGCGCCTCCGCATCTCCGAGCACGATTTCTCCGAGTATCCCAATTACCTGATCCGCGATCAGACCTGGACCCAGGCCGATTACGAGGGCAATGAAAGCATGCTGCGCCTGGCGATGGTGGTGCGCGCGGGCCGCAATGCCGTGCTCTGGTCCAAGCTGGGATTCCAGAACACCCTGCCGGGGATTTTCCTCAACAAGGAAGCCGCCGACGGGAGCGGATTCACCCGCGCCCAGAACCGGCACGATAAGAGCGAAGTGACCGCCAACATCCACGAGGACATGGCAGCGGGACTCGCCATACGTACGGTTCCGGCCTCATTCTGGGTGCGCATGGGGAACGTATTGTGGACCGAGGCTTCGCCCCTGACCATCTGGAAGGCCCAGCCCCGCACCTTCGCCTGGGATTACCTGCCCTACGAAGTGGAACAGCCGGTAGGACGCTATTACGAATACAATATCGCCAAGGGCGAGAAATCCGGGCGCGCAGCCTGGAACAAGAAGCCCTTCAACGGCGTGGACCTCCGCAGCATCGATCTGCCCGCGGGCCTGCAGCTCGCCCTGCTTTGGGGCACCTTCGAGCGTTACGACAATTTCGAAAGGGAATTCGTCGACTTCTCCAGCGATCTGGCCCTGGCCGATCTCGCCAATGACGCCAAGCAGCAGGGCATCGGCGATTCGTTCCGCCATATGTACCATGCGCGCCTGGCCAAGGAGAAGGCCTTGGGCGGACTGACCTTGGGCATCAATACCGTGGGCATCCGCTATAAATCCGAGATCGCCTTGAACCAGGCCTGGCGCAACAACTTCTCCGTGCGCGAAGCCCTGATCGCGGATACCGCCAACAACAGGCAACTCCGCTTCCTGAACGGACAGGGCTTCTACAAGCAGCCCAAGGTCTGGTCCATGGACCTCAAGGGCGCGGTCAACGAGAACCTCGACGTCCATTTCGACCTTGCCTTGGGCCTGCTGGACACAGTCTGGATGCGCTACTCGGTGGATTCCGCGGGGACGGATTCCCTCGGCCATAAAAGCTACAACGGCATCGCCTCCTCGCGAACCGCATCCGCCGACCCCGTACCCGCCGCATTCGCGCGCATCCGTTCCCGGTATGGCATCCCGGTCCAGGCGGACATCGCCTATATCCCCAAGGGCTTCTATTCGCCCTTCTCCTTCGCCACCCCCGTGGACGCGTTTTTCCCCGTGGGTTCTAATATGGTGGGCGCCGGCAAATTCATCGGCCGCGGGGAGGGATCGCCCTATTCCCAGAACATGGCCGGCCTCAACCTATCGGTCTCGCCCAATGTGGGATACGGCCACTTCCGCGTCGGCTATGGCCAGCATTTCCAGCCTTCCGTGGCGCGGGACGTCCTGTACTTCCCCTATCGCTTGAACGGCCAGGACTTCAACAGCGTGTTCCAGACTTCCTACAACCGCTGGGGCAACAACCTGGTGGACCATTCCCTGACGACGGGCAAATATCCGCGCCGCCTGGGCGACGAAAGCTTCCGCACGCCGGAATACCAGAACCCCTACGGCCCCGAGGCCGGCGGCCTGCGCAGCGATTACCTGTCCATCTACGAAGGCTTCGTCCCGTACGATAACGCCGCCCAGGCGGATTCCAACCTCACCCACCCCACCGGCATCTTGACCCGCTCCCCCTTCGTCCCCGAGCATCGGAAGTGGGCCTTCAACTTCGAGCTGGACGGCGCGGCGGACATCGGACCCCGCATCGGGTATGCCCATGATCTATTCCTCAGCGGTTACTTCGCCCTCAACGGCGTCTCCTCGCGGTTCCGTCCCCTGGCATTCTCGCCCGCGGACCTGATGCTCTGGGGCACCTATTTCCGGGCCGAGCCCGCCATAGCCCTGACGGACAAGTTCTACCTGCTCGGCCTCGCCGGATTCGAGAACTGGCGTTCCGACCAGGCCTATATGGAAGACCCGGCCTCCGGGGCCGTGGTGCGCGTGCCTATCGCCTACCGTGACTACGCCTATGGCGGCGGCTTCGACTGGGATTTCGCCTCCCGGACGGGACTGCACGGCCGTTACAAGTGGATGAAGCATACGGATGAATTCTTTTCCGCGAACGATTGGACCAACGCCTTGGTCTCCGCGGAAATCAAGATGTGGTTTTAAGAGGAGCGCAAATGTCGACTTCAATACTCCAGGCGGCCCGGTTCCGCCCGATTGCGGCCGCCTTGGCTTGCCTGGTGTGCGGATTCCCCAACGCCGCGCTTTCCCAGGTCTCCGGCGTCCCCGGCGCCGCAGGGACAGCCGAACCCGACGCCCGTCCGGTCCAGGGCGAATACGGAAAAGCCCTCGAAGGCATCATGTCCAAGGAAGGCATCTCCCTGGGAGGCGCGTTCCGATCCCAATACCTCCATTCGTCCCTGGGCGGCCCCGCCGCGATCAGTTCCCGCCGATCGGAGGAGTCCGTCGAATTCACGTCCGTCGATTTCGATATCCGCGCCCGGCCGAATACCGCGACCCAGGGACGCCTGATGGTCCGGATGCACCAGGATTGGCGCAACTTCTTTTCGGACGTGGGGAATCCCATCAATACCCGTTGGATCAGCATCGACGGCAAGGTGAAGGGGATGTTCGGGTACGATGTCGGGGACTTCAAGCGCAAGTACAGCCCCCTCACCCTGTACGCCCCCGAGTTCGGGGTCCTGTATGAACCCGCGGTGTTCGCCGGGGACCGCCGGGAGGCCATGGACGAGGCCTTCGTAGGCGCCGGCGAACGCCTGCTTCAGGGCGTGAACCTGGACTTCGACGCGGCGGTGGACCATGGCGCCAAGGGCCTCCTCAAGGAAGCGCATCTGAACGTTCTGGGTTCCCGTTTGCGCAACGTCGAAACCAGCATCCAGAACGGCAACAAGGCGACGGCCGCGGTGGAAAGGTCCCCGGTGGAGAAGTTCCTGGGATCGGCCAATGCCGACTTCGTATCGCCCGTGGGCGCCTCTTTGGGAGGGACCTACCTGGCCATCTTCGATAAGCAAGGCAGTTATGCCGGGACCGGCGAGGCGGACACCGCGGCCCAGCATACCGGCGTGGTCGCGGGACGGGCGGGGTTCGATCTGGCGACCTTGACCGGGAACCCGGATTTCAATCTGGGCGTCTCGGCCGAATACGCGCTCTCCAAGGACGATACCAACTACTATGCGACCTCCACCGATAGCGTGGTCACCCGGAACTCCATCGACGGGTCGGCCTTGTCCGCCCGGCTCTACGGTTCCTGGAAACCGGCGAATTCCTTCCGCGTCCGCATGAACCTCGGTTATATCAGGAACGAGGCCGGCTTCCGGAACGAACTGGCGCAAAGCCCTGTATTCATGGGCGAGCGCATCCTCAACATCGAGAACGACACCGCGAAGATAAGGACCAACGACGTACGCGCCCGCAATTACTCGACCTTCGACGCCATGTACGAACATGTCTTCAAATTCGCCCCCAGCGAGCAGACCAATCTCTGGCAGCGCGCGCCCTTTTCCAAGAACTCCTACCAGAGCTCCATCATGACCCAGGGCGAGATGGCCGCCTTCGCCGCCTCGCGCGCGGACACGGCCCTGCAACTGCTCATGCCGTTCGGGCCGGCGACGCCCAACCGCGGGGGCCTGCAATCGGAGCTAACGCTTTCCTTCCTCCAGGATCGCATCGAGGCGCAAGCGGTTTTCGCCAGGCTGGAGAACGTCACCGGAGTCATGGTCGACTCTTCCCGGGCCATGCCTAATACGGAATTCTCCCAGATGGGCGGCGGACTGAAGGTAGAAGCCGGGGACCTGATGGGCTTGGCCTTGCCCTTCACCCTTTCCGGCAGCCTGGTCCGGTCCACGGCGGACAATGCCGGCATCGCGGGGGATTCCCTGCACGCCGCCGCCAAGGTGACGAGCGACTTCCTCAATGCCGGCGGGCAATTCGGATTCTGGAAGCGATTCTCCATCCTGGGCGGGTATCAGCGCATCGTCAATACGGTCTCCCGCCCCGCCGCGGAAACCGAACAGGTGCAGACCCATTACGCGGGCGGCCTGGACTACAAGGTGGCCGCGGGAGCGCATCTGCTCTTCTCCCTGGGGCGGATCAAGGTCGACAATCCCGATGGCGCCGCGGACAACGACTTCTCCCAATTGCAGACCGATCTGTTCCTGACCGTCCACTTCTGAACCCCCGGGAGCTGCCGTGGCTTTTGTGAATCCGAAACGAGACCGCGCGCCCATGGGTTTCCTGGCCATCCTGGCATCCCTGGGCCTTTGGGGCTGCGCCCTCCATTTCAAACCGCTTCCGGATCCGGCCGCAACCCTGGGCGCCGGAAGCGCGGCCCAATCCGATCCCCGCATGGTGGCCCGCTTCTTCGATGACGACTTCGTGGCCGGCGGGTACCAGTACACCTATCCCGATGCGGCCAAGGTCTTCATACCCGAAGAGTCCGGGCATGAAAGCGAAGTCTCCCTGCAATTCGATCTGGAGGCCGGGGATTATTCCGGCGGCTCCGTATGCCTGTACAACCTGATGTACGACCTCACGCCCTACTATTCCCGGGGCGCCTTGCGGTTCTGGATCAAGGGCGCGCGCGGCGGGGAAATCGCCTGGGTGGCCCTGGTGGACGATGAGAACCGGGACGGCAAGAAGACCGTGGTGCGGATCCCCTTGAACGACAATGGCGGGATCACCAACGAATGGCGCCAGGTTTCCATTCCCCTCACCAAGTTCGGCCGCAAGGGCGTGTTCTGGGACGCCAAGAACCGCATCGAAGTGCCGATGGCCTTCGACTGGAACGCGGTCACGGAATTCCGCATCGAGATCAAGAAGGCGGAGAACCCCTCCTTCCGGGTCTGGGTCGACGATATCGCCGTATTGCGGGACGTATACGACGCCGTCGAGGAGAAGCCCTCGGAGGATTGGCAGGACAAGCAGGAAACCATCGCCATGCCCCTGGCGCAGGCCGGAGGCGGGAAGGTGCTCCACACCCTGTTCGGGGACGCCATGCCCCAAGGCGGCTTCACCTATGTCTATGGTGGCAAGACGGCCGCGAAGGTCCAGCCTGGAAGCCCCGCCGGAGGGACCCTGGCGGCCTATATGGATCCGAACGAATATTCCGGCGTGACCCTGGCCTTGGGCGAAGGCAAAAACCTGGACCTGCGCGGTCTCCGCGCGGCCAAAGGGGCGCTCTGCTTTTGGGGCAAGGGCGCGCCCGGGGTGCGCAGCATCTATCTGGGCCTTCTGGACAGCCGCCCGGACGGCATCAAGGCCCAGAGCAAATTGGTCCTCGGGGATTTCGGCCCGGTGGATACCGCATGGAATTATTTCCGCATCCCCCTGAAGAGGTTCGGCGCCACCGGCATGTATTGGGATGCGGCCAAGTCGGCGGAGATCTCGACCGAAGTGAAGTGGGATCAGATAAACGAAATCCGCTTTTCCGAGAACAAGGACGAGAACAAGATCCCGCCCGGCCAACCCATCGCCTTCTACGCCAAGGATATCGTCATCACGGAGGATATCCCCGGGTACGTGGATCCGGACGAATACTGGAACGCCTTCTCCTCCAAATCGCCGGATCTGCTCCTGCATGATTTCGAAGCGGGCGGGAAAGGCTGGGAAACCGGCAAGGGACCCAAATCCGAGGTGGCCTTCGAAGCGGACGCGATCAAGGGCCGCCCCGGGAAATCCCTGGGCGTGACCTATCGCCTGGCGGACTGGTGCGACGTCCTCTACCGATACGATGTCAACGGCAGCCCGGGGGGCATGCGCGATTGGACGGGCCATTACGGCATCCGGGTCTCCATCTATACGCCCAAGGCCTTCCAGGGCGTGACCATCCAGGTGCATGACGCGGGCAATGAAGTCTTCGTGGCCAATACCGGCGCCACCCGGGGATGGAACGATATCCTGGTGCCCTTCCGCAACTTCGTGAAGTTCCCCTATTACCAGCCGCCGGACGCGGTGCAGAACGGCAAGCTCGATCTGCAATCGGTCCGGGTATTGGACTTCAAGCCCGCCGGGGACGGCACCAGCGGATCCTACCGGGTCGATGACGTGACCCTGACCAATCTGCGCGAGGCCCCCAAGCGGCCCGTGGTCGCTCGGCGCGATTTCCAGGTGTCGGGCCAGCCCGGCCAGGTCATCACGGCCAAGATCAATGACGGCCTGTTCGGAATCAATGCCGCCCTCTGGGACGGGGATCTCCTGGACGGCAAGACCGAAGCGTATGTCAAAGCCGCGCGCCACCAGGTGGTCCGCTACCCCGGCGGGCTGCGCGCCGACGACGATCATTGGCGGCAAGTGCTGGACAAGAAGGACGGCATGGTGGATACGGATGAATTCCTGGAATGGCTCAAGCGCACCGGGAACGAAGGCATGTTCACCGTCAACTTCGGCAAGGGCACGCCCCAGGAGGCGGCCGATTGGGTCAAGTACGTGAACGTGACCAAGAACGCCAAGGTGCGGCTGTGGGAGGTGGGCAATGAACTCTACGGAGATTGGCATCCCCAGCATACCACCGGGGACGAGTACGGCAAACGGGCCGCCGCCTTCATCAAGGCCATGAAGGCGGCCGACCCCGCCATCCAGGTGGCCGTGGTCGCGGTGCTGGACGGGGAATGGAACAAGCAGGTGCTCGCGGCCACCAAGGACCTGGCCGACGCCGTCATCATCCACCATTACCCCCAGCATTCCGGCGAAGAGAATGACCAGGCCTTGTTGGCGGCCCCGCAAAGCCTCGACGAAATCATCCCCAGCGTTCGCCGGCAGCTCAAGACCTACGGGAATCCGGACCGCGAGTACGGGATCTGGCTTACCGAATGGAATTCCGTGGACTTCAAACCGGGCCCTCAGACCCTGTCCCTGGCGAACGGATTGTTCGTGGCGGATTACCTGGGCATGCTGGCCAGGCACAATATCGATGAGGCCGATTACTGGGACATCCACAACAACCTCACCGAGCAGGGAGGGGACTATGGCTACCTTTCCCGGACCGGGGCCCAGGACGGGGATATCGTACCTCGCCCTTCCTATCATGCCTTCAAGCTGGCCAGCGAAAGCCTGCGGGGCCGCCTTCTGGGATGCAAGGTGGTTTCGGTCCCGGGCGCCGGGGCGGCGGGCGCCGGGGCGGCCGGAGCGGACGCGGAGAGCGATCTGAGCTGTTACCTGACCCAAAGACCGGATGGGACGCATTCCGTTCTGCTCATCAACAAGCATCCGGAGACCGCGGCTACGGTAACCTTGACGGTACCCGGGCTGAAGGGGGCCGGAATCCTGAAAAGGCTGGATGCGTCCAATGCGAAAACGGGACCGGGGCAAGGGGAGGCATTGGCTCTTTCCGAAACCATGAAATTGACACTTCCTGCCCATTCCTTGGTTTCCGTTTCTCAAAAATGAGAAAAAACCTCCCGGTTTAAGGCCGATCCGGCCCCTGAGGGGACATTTTTCCCTACGCGGATCCGGTGACATCGTCTTATTTTTGCATTGGATTAAAAACCATCCTGGAGGATTCGCATGGGATACCTACCTGATCATTCTCGGTCCAAGCGCCCGCTATGGGAAATGCTGGTCATGATCCTATTCTTCCTCGGCTTGGCCATCATGGCCCGGGTTCCGGCGGAAATCGGGAAGTACATGGCCAAGGCGGCCGCGGCCCAACCGCGTGAAATCCAGGCGAATAGCGTCCAGGGCGAATAACCGCCCGCCGGGCTTCGCATCGCATTCGCCACTAGGATTGCGAATCCAAAATGACAGGAACCAGGGGGAGCGAAAGCTCCCCCTTTCCTTTTGGGTCGCCGATAACCCATCATTCCCCGCCTGAAGGCGCGGGTTCCTCCGAACCCTGGGGGCGCGTCTTCACACTAACCCCGGGATGCGTACACTCTCCCCGGTTTACCGTTGGTTTTTCCTTATCCATTCCGCCGTTCTCCTTTTCGCGGCAGCCTCTACCGCGCAAGTCGCCATCGACCGGACCTGCGCCACCTGCTCCCGCCGCCAAAGCGATTCGCTCAACCTCCTCGTCCGGAACATCCGCCTCAATCAGGTCGGATACCGCCCCGCGGACCCGAACAAGACCGCCCTCATCGCCGATCCTTCCGGAACGGGTTTTACCGTCCTGGACGCCAGGACCCGCGCGGCCGTCTTCAGCGGAACCCTGAAATCGATTGGCTCCTATACCGGCGGCGCCATGAACATCCGCGGCGCATACAATTCCATCACCGACCTCTACGCCTTCTCCCGCCCCGCCCGCGCGGAAAACCTCTACCGCGCCGACTTCTCCGCCTTCCAGGCGCCCGGGCAATACCGCATCGCTTGCGGCAAGGACACCTCCGCGTCCTTCCGGATCGATCCCAAGGTCTATAACCAGATCCTGGAAACCTCCCTGAAATTCTTCGGTTCCAACCGCTGCGGGGCCACCCACAGTTGGATGCACGGAGCCTGCCATCTCAAGGACGGGGACGCGCTGGGGGCCTCCTTCGCGGGGAAGCTTACCGGAGGATGGCATGACTGCGGCGATCACGGCAAGTACAGCGAAACCGTAGCCTATGCGGCCGTGACCCTTTCCCTGACCTACGCCCTGTGGCCGCAGAAGGGCGAGGATTTCTACGGGACTTCGTATGACGACACCCTCCCTTTCGGGACGGACGGGATCCCGGACGTGCTCTATGAGGCGAAGGTAGGCGCGGATTATATCCTGAACCTGTACCGCGCCTCCAAGGCGAACGGCCTCCTCGAAAAAGGGGACATGTACCATAGCGTCGGCATGGGCCCCGGGATGGATCATTCCTATTGGGACGTACCGGAAAAGCAGGATGCCCAGCCGGTAAGCAAGGGCGGACCGGCCCGGCCCGTCTCCGCCGGCATCGGCAGCAACGTGGCCGGGCTTTATGCGGCCTCCCTGGCCCTTTTCGCATGGGGTTGGGAGCCGTTCGATCCCGCCTATGCCAAGGAATGCCTGGCCGCCGCCGCCGACATCTATGCCAGGATCGTGACGGCGCGTCGATCGACCGCCACCGCCATGCCATGCTGCTATCCGGGAGCGGGCCAGACCAAGGATGATGAAGGCCTCGCCGCGCTCGCCTTGTGGTTCGCGACCAAGGACGCCAGGTACAAGTTCGATCTCCTGGAGAACCCGGCGCTCGGGAAGAACGCCACCGCCGTTTTCAACCAGGGCGAATTCCCGGCAGGGATCATGGCCAACTCCCCGTTCCACCATGGCGGCTGGACCACGGACTACGAGAACGTCCACGCCTTCGTGCTGTACGGCCTGGCCAAGCTCATCACGGAATCCCCCGGCACGGCCGCGAGCTATGGCCTTACGCCCGCCGTCGCCGATTCCCTGAGGAAGGATTGCATCGCGGCCCTTTACAACAGCATCCGCATCGGTTCCAACGGCTCGGGAAATCCCGCGCCCGGCATCCATGCGGACGAGCCCTACCATGGGGTCTTCACCTCCGTGGACTGGGGATTCAACCGCTACAATATGGGGATCGTGGCCGAACTCTTCATGTATTGGGATCTGACCGGCGATCGCGCCTATCATGATATCGGCATGGACAACCTGAATTACAACCTGGGCATGAACCCGTGGGACATCAGCTTCATCATGGGGACGGGCGAGAAGAACCTCCAGCATCCCCACAACCGCGCGGCCAACCCGGAAGGCTACAATGCCGGAGGCCTCCCCTACGCCTACAGGAGCCCCAAGGGAGCCTTGATGGGCGGCTGCAAGCCCGGCGCGACCTTGATCGACGATTGGGAACTCTACACCAATACGGAAACCTGCATCGACTTCTCCTCCCAATTGCTGATCCCGGCCCAGATGCTGGCCATGGATCTGCCGGAGGACAAGGCGGGGCCGAAGTTCCGCAACGTGAATGCCTTCCCGGAAACGGAATCCGCCCTGGTGACCTGGACGACGGATGAATTGTCGCGCGATACCCTGTACCTGTTGGACGCCCCCGGAGGCAAGGTGCTGCAGGTCCTGCCCGCCGCCGATCTCTCCCGGGATAAGCGCGTGGACATCAAGGGCCTGACCCCGAATACCACCTATTGGTTCTGGTTGCAGGGCATCGACATCCGGCGCAACGTCTCGACGGACAAGAACGGCGGAGCCTTCTATACGTTCACGACCCAGTCCTCCCTTCCCCTGGCGGCCATCACCGGCGTCAAGGTCTGCAACGAAACCCATGAATCGGCCTTGGTGACGTGGTGGACCCGCAACGGCCCCTATTCGAGCCAGGTGGATTACGGAAAGACCAAGGACCTCGGCTCAACCAGGAGCCCCGATGACGGGGGCCTCCCCACCCTGTTCCATCGGGTCACCTTGCGGGATCTGGAACCGGCCACCCGCTATTGGTTCCGGGTCCTCTCGGGGGCGGCCAAGGACGACAATGGCGGGAACCTGTATTCCCTGGGGACCACCCAGGTGCTGGTCGACTATACCATCCGCATCAAACCGACGGGGAAAGCCAATAAGGGCCAGAGCGCGCATTTCTACGTGGATGTGTCGAACAACGAGAACCAGGCCTACCAGGGCCTGGAACTGCGGTTCTATTTCTCCGCCGATGCGGCAACGGCCGCCGCCCTGGTCGCCAAGGGCTTCGACAATCAGGTCTTCGGCGTGACCGGGATCCCCGCGGCCCTGGACATCGCTTACGGCGCGCCGAAGGCGGTGCCGGGCATGGACGGCATCTGGTACTTCCCCATCACCCTCAACTCCATCCTGCCCGTGGCGGGGAGGGCGCGTTTCGAATTGCAGATCAATTCCGGATCCGGCGGATGGGGGGATTTCCCTTTCGCGGGCCTGAAGGATGCCTGGTCGATCCGAGCGCATTCAAGGCCGGCCGATCCCGTGGACTTCGCCGGGGTGGACCTTTCCAAAGGGGAGAGCGGCGCTTATGGCGGGCCGGAAATGATCGAAACCGTCAACGGGGTGAAGATCCTCTCCTACGTCGAAGACCCGTATATCACCGCGTATTACAAAGGCGTTCACGTCTTCGGCCACGCGCCGGACGGCGCAGCGGATCCCTTGCATGTGGATCGGGCCGTTACCTTGGAGTTGACCTCGCCGGTCGCGAGCCCTGAGGAGCGCCTGGACCTGCGCCGGGAAACCGGATCGGTCCTCCTGTCCGGCAAGGCCTCGGTATCCCCGGATGGGCGCGTGGATGAGGTGGTGGTGAACGGCGCCACCCTGCCCGAATCGGAACTGAAGCGGGACGCGAACGGGGCCCTGACCTTCAGCCATCAGGTCGTTCTGGCGGAAGGCACCAATGTCTTCGATATCATCGCCTGGGACACGGTGCATTGCGCCGTGGAGGCGAGGAAGCTGATCCTGAACTGGAAAAAAGGCCCCGCCCTGCCGCCCTCCCAGGTCGCCCGGCCTACCGCGGATCCCGCGGGACGCGCGGCCACGGATTCCATCGCGGTCGGGTTAGCGACCGAAACCGCGGACGCGGTCATCTGGTACACCCTGGACGGAAAGGCTCCCTCCCCAGGTGCGGCCGGCTCCATCCGGTACCTTGGCCCCATCGTCCTGAAAGGACCGGCGACGGTCAAGGCGATCGCGGTCAGGCCGGAGTGGCTGCCGAGCGAAATCATGACCGAGACCTATGATATCTTCGCCTTTCCCGTGGTCAACATCAAGAGCGCCGGGCTGGCCGATGCCGATGCGGATGGATTCGCGGACGGCCTTGTCCTGATGCTGGATACGCTGGAGGCGCGCCCCCTACCCGCCTTCGCCGCCGAACAGATGGGTGCCTGCTCGATGACGTCGGGATTCGCGACGACCGCGGCCGGAGCCGGCGCCCCCCGTATCTCAGGAGATACCCTGCGCATGCCCTTGCGGCCGAACGCCATCCCGGTCCTGGCGGGCAAGGATACCCTTGCCATTCCCCGCCCCGCCACGGACTCCACCGGCATGCTGCGGCCCGGTGCGTATCCGCTACGGGACCTGGTCGCTCCGGTATTGCGGCGGGCCGTCCTCCGGAGGGGCATCCGGGGCGCCCCCGATTCCCTCCAGATCATCCTGTCCGAACCCATCCGGACCGCCGGCCTGGGACGGTTCGCCTTCCCCGCCCTTCGCCAGGCGGATGGTTCCTTCTACGGAATCACGGTCGAAGGGGTCCGGAAGGTAGATGCGGTCGGAGTGCGGGATGGGGAGACCGCCTACCTTTTCACCGTCGTGTCCACGCCCGCGGCGGCTACGGGCCTTGCCACCGTGCCCAAGGCCGGGGATTCGCTTTGGCTGGATCCCGAGGCCGCGGTTTCCGACACCCTGGGGAATGCCCAGCTCAATCGCGCCAATGTCCGCGTGCCCTTGCGAATCCATTCCCCCCTCGCCTATACCGTGGAAGGCGTTTCGCCGGGCGGGATCGCGAATCTCCCCTCGATCCCCCAGGGTCCCCGGTGGACGGTCTATGCCGGGCCCGGTGCCATGGGAACCATAGGCCAGGCCCCGGCCGACCTGCCCCTGGTTCCGGCGCTTCCGGACCGGGGACGCTCCGGAGGCTTGATGGTCGAGTCCACCCATCCCTTCAAGGTCCATCTGGGTGTCTACGACAATCTGGGGCACTTCGTCACCCGGGTCCGGCTGGATATCGCCCCGAAGGACTTCGCCACCCTGGAACCGGGCACGACGGCGGGCAGCCGCCGGCTTTTGCTGCTCTGGAACGGCACCGCGGACAACGGCAATACGGCGGCTACCGGCGCCTATGTCCATGCCTGGAAACTGACGTTTTTCCCGACCGATGGCGATCCGCAATCCACCGAGGGGAAAAGGATATTCGGCCTGCTCCGCAGCCCCTGACCGCCGGGTAATGATTAGTTTTGCCTAATGGAAAACAGGCAAGAGGAAACCAGGCAAGACGGAAATGCCCAGGAGCGCCCCCGGAAGATCATGGTCACCGGGGCCACCGGCCTCGCCGGCTCCGAGGTGGTCCGCCAGGCCATCCTCGACGAAGGCATCAGCCAGGTAACCGCCATCGTCCGGCGGCCGCTTCCCATCCAGCATCCCAAGCTCAAGATCGTCCTGCACGACAATTACCGGGACTACTCCTCCCTGACCGAAGTGTTCAAGGCGCATGACGCCTGTATCTGGTGCCTGGGGATTTCCCAGTCCCAGGTCAAGGAGGACGAATACATCAGGATCACCTATGAGTACGTGGTGACCGCGGCGCAGGCCATGCTTAGCGCCAACCCGGCCCTCACCTTCGTATTCCTGAGCGGCATGGGCGCGGACTCCCAGGAAAAGAGCCGCACGCTTTTCGCCCGGGTCAAGGGCAAGGCGGAGAACAATCTGAAGCGGTTGCCCTTCAAGAAGCTTTACATCGCAAGGCCCGGGGGCATCATCCCCGTCCACAAGAAGGAGAACCCGGCCTTTTTCGAGCGGTTGGTCATCCCGCTCTACCCCATCGTCAACTTCATCGCGCCGTCCACCATGATCACTTCGGTGGATCTGGCCAAGGCCATGTTGCGGCTCGTGAAGCGGGGAGCGGATAAAATCGTCCTGGAGAACGTGGCCCTTAAGAAGAGCATCGCCCCGGCACGGTAAACGGCGGGCCTAGAGAACCAAGAGGGAAAAAGGGATTTCCGCCCGGCCGGATTCAGCGATGTGCCGCAGGAAATAACGGCCTCGTTCCAGGCGGCATCCCGTCAGGGAAACCGGGGATCCCATGGCCACCTTTCCGAGATCCTTGGCATACCGTACCCGGCCCTCCAGGTCCAGGACTTCCGCCCTCCACGAGGCTCCCGGTATCCCGGGCCGGAACCGGTATTCCAGGGAAGCGGGCGAGATGCGTAGGCCTTCAACGGTCTTGCTCCGGCCGGGACCCGCGAACGCCTTTATCCCCGCAGGCCCAATCTTCATCCCTTCCATCCGGATATTATCGAGGTCCAACCGGACCGTTCCCTCGCCGTAGTAGGCGAAGCGCAAGGCCGTCACCGAGTTCGGATTGAATCCCTTGGCTTGGGTCTTCCAAGCCGGTTGGGAAAAGGCCGTGAAAGGGATCCGGATCCGGTTCCATAGATCGTTCCCGACCGTGGCCTGGAAGCCGTGGAAGGCCATGTCCGCGATATCGCTCTGTTCCAACTCGACCCGGAAGGTTCCTCCCGCGGATGATTTCACGTCGAAGACTACGCTTTTCGCCGGTCCGAGCCCGACGGCCGTTCCCGCGGGATTGAATACGGTGCGGATGCCGGCCACGGGCTTGGGGGCTCCGGCGGCGCCTACCAGGCGTACGCTGATGCATTTGGATCCCGCCTCGCCGGACGCGAACATGGCGGGACCGAAGCCGGCCGGGTTGGCATAGGAGGTCCCCTTGGCGGCCTTGTCCGTGAAGACGGACCAGGGGCCCTTGAACGCGTTCAGGGAATCCGCATCCTCGAAATCGTCCAGGACGATGTCTTCCGCGCGGAAGGCCTCCTTCTTCACGGCCGTTATGTAAAGGTTTCCCTTGGCGCGGGAAAGATGGTACGAGGCGATGACCGGGCTTTCCAGGATCAGGTCCACGGTTTCGCCCGCCGTGAAGGCGCCTTCATCGGCTTCCCCGGACCATTTGGCGGCGCCGGCGGTCCCCGTGCCCGTGAAGGATTTCTTCGCCTTGCTGACGCGTCCGGAGAGGGCCAGCTTCCACGCGGAGGCGGTCTCGAGTTCGAAGGTGATGGTCGTCGTCTGGGTATTGAAGTCCACGTTGTCCGGCGTCGCCTTCACGCCCGTGACGATACGGACCACGCCCGCGGGCGGATTGAGGTAATCGCGGATGAAGGCCGCGGCGCCGACGGCGGCGGCATTGTAGTCCAGCGCCACCTCCGTGTTCTTGTAATTGGCGGAATTGTTCCCGTCGAAGCTCCATCCGGAGGCTTCCGGCTTGGTATCGTTGAACGTGCCGGTGGGCGTGGGGCCGGATACGATCCCGCCTTTCAAGCGGGCGACGTTGGACATGGAAACGTCATTGCGATGGTGGGGCGCCGTGGGACCGTTCAGGTACCCGACGATATAGGATTGCTTGAAGGGCGCGATACCGGCCACCCATTTCATCTGGTTGATGGCGAAGTCCCGGTAGGCGTTCGCGCCGGTGAGCTGGAAGGCAAGGGCGGCCGAGAACGCGGCCGCGGCGGCATGGCCCGCATTGCCCCAATCGGAACGGATAAAGGCGCCCTTGATGAGCTCCGGGGCCGAGGCGGCGGTGACGACGCGGCTCAGGGAAAGATCCACGTCGGTCATCCAGACCGCCTGGTAGGTATCGTACCCCAATCGTGCCAGCTCGAAAGCGGACAGGTCCCCGACATTGGCGTACCCGAGGACGAAGAAATGGGACGCGACCTTGGCCTGGAAGGCCTGGGCATGGGTCAGGTATTCCACGGAGCCGGTGGCGCGGTACAGTTCGATCGCGCCGCAGGCCATCTTGTCCGCGAAGGTCTTGGTGGAATAGTAAGAGGCGTTCCCCTGCTGGACGGAAAGCTTCTGGTTCAAAAGCCCGAACTTGAAGGCGTCCTTGGCTTTTGCCAGGCAGATCGCGGCGTAGGCGGAATCGTAGGGCTTGTACAATTTCGCCATGAGCGCTAGGGAGGCCGCGTACAGTCCCGCGACATCGGCCCCCGTGCCCACCGTCGCCGATCGCGGGCTGGTCCGTTGGGAGTTCGCGTACCCGCTCTCGTTCAGCTGTTGGTGATCCTGCGCCCCGTTGCCAACGTCGGTGACGACCACGCCTTCGGAAATGACGGCCTTGATCAGGTAATCGGTAGCCAGCTTCGCCTCGCCGAGCACGTCCGGGATATTGTCCTTGGCCCCCTTATAGTCCCAGGAATCGAGATCATCGTAGGCATTGGGGAAGACATCGTAGCCTTTCAGCAAGGTGTAGACCGAGTAGCCGAGGGGCAATCCGAATTTCACGAAGTCGCCGGCATCGTACCAGCCGCCGCTCAGATCCTTGCCCTGGTGGTTGTCCTGGGAATGCGGATAGGGCGATGTCTTGTAGAAGGGATTATGGGAATCGAAGGCCTTGTCCCCCGCGCGCTGGAATCCGTAAAAACGGATCAGGAGGTTCTGCAGGGAGCCCCAATCCTGGGCCGGGGCCGATGAGGCGCAAGCCAGGGCCGAGGCCAGCAAGGCGGACGGGAAAAGGTTCGATGGGATGCGAAGGCCGGATAGGATGGAACGGAAGGTGAAGGGCATGGGTGGCTCTTTCGGCTGGAAGGGAGACCCCGCCACGCCATTCCGGTGGGGCTGGAACGGCGGACGGGGTCAAAAGGCCCCACAGAGGGGGAGGGGGCCTTTCAATAGCGATCAGTTCAGCAAGGTCAGGCGGCTATGCGCATCCGAGACGCGGCCGGATTGGTTCACGGTCTTGAGGCGGAGGAAGTGCACGCCGGAGGCCTTGCCGGCCAAGGGCATCGCGAAGGTTCGCGCGCCGCCCTGGAGGTCCAGGTTCTCGCGGGAGACCACCTTGCCGCGGGTATCCAGCAACTCGGCCACCCCGATATTGCGTCCGGCGGGGAAGGCGAAAGCCACCTGGAGGGCATTCCCGGACGCCATCGCGGACAATCCATGGGAGGAAGCGTTGCGGGCCGGAGCGACCAGGCCTACGAAGCTGGTATCGACCTTGGCCATGCCGACCATCTTCACGTTGTCGATGGCGATGGAGCCGGTCTTCTTGGGATCGCCCTGGAAGGTCCACTGTATCTGCTCCAGGGACTTGGTATGCAAGGTCTGGTCCGCGATCAGGGCGACTTCCGCATAGTCGGGCAATTGCATCTTGGTCCAGGGGATGGTCGCGCTCTTCCACTCGCCCTTGGTGCCGGGCAGCAAGGTGAAATGCACGATGCCGGCGCCCAGGTTGCGTTCGTCCTTGGCTTCCATGCGGATGTAATCGATGTCCGTTCCCGTCGTCTTGTAATCGAAGGAGATGCCGGTGGAAGTGGAGGCGTTGAAATGCGAAACGTTCAGCTCGTCGGAGAGACGGGTGCCCACGCCCACGAAAGGCTTGATGGTATTGGCGCCCTGCAACCACGTGGGCCCGAGGGTGAATTCGATGAAGGCCGCGTCGCCGGCGGCATTGCCTTTGGCCCCGGCTATGGTGAGGTCGGGCTTGGTCGGGACCAGGGCGTTCGGGGTCACGCCTCCGAAGATTTCCGAATAATCGGCCTGGGACGAAACCGTGCGGCCTTCCGCGTCATTGTAGGCGTACCAGTAGAAACCCGCCTTGTTCTGGTTCTTGGGAAGGGATTCGAAGTCGGCGAGGAGGCCGCCGGTGCCCGCGCCGGGAAGGCCCACGCAGGTCATGCAGGCGTAAGGATTGGGCCAGGTGTAGTTCCTGACCACCACGCTGTCGATGAGGATGGTGCCCTTGAGGGGATTGGTGGCGGCGTCCATGGAAACCTTCCAGGCGATCTTCTCCACTTCCTTGGGATTGAAGGGGACCGCGGGCTTGGCCCAGCTCGGCTGCTTCAGCGCATCCTTCAGGGCGGTTTCGGAAAGGGCCACTTCGTAGGTCTTCCAGGAGGTGCCGATATTGTGGGTCACTTCATGCACGGCGAATTGCTGATCGCCGGCCTGGGAAGTGACGCTTGTGATGGAGACCTGGACGACCACGACGGTGGGCGCGGCGGCCTTGGCCTTGTAGGTGATCTTGGTCGCGCCGGTGAGGTCCAAGGCCTTCTTGGTAGGCGTGAAGTCCGTCCCGAAGCCGACGAATTGCCCGAAGGTGCAAGTGCCCCCGCAGGAAAGCGGGGTCGGCCCCATCTCGTAATCGAGCTTGGCGGCCTTGCCGCCGGTCTCGTCCGCTCCCAGGGAGACGGTCGGATCGAAGAGCAATTCCGTTCCCGTGCCGGGCTTGGAGCTGATCACCTTGGAGGTGCCCAGGTTGACCGCATCGTTATAGTAGTACCAATAGGACATGAATTTGTTCTGGTTGGTACCGGCCTCGAAATTGTCCATCAGGGCATCCTGGGCCTTTACGGCTCCCGCGGACATCGAGACCGCGGCCGCCCCGACCAGCAACGCTTTCAACCTGCTTGAAATCATATCTTCATCCCCGTTTGATGTGATGGACCCGCAACCGCGGGCACCCGGCCGCCGTAGCGGACCCTGCTCTCGACCCTTAGTGACGGGATCGGGAGCGCGGGTTCACGGATCGCGATCGGATTCCTTCCCCTCCCCCGCCGTCCGCCCTCGGCCGTCCGCCATGCGGGCCCCGGTGAACCGGGCATTCCGCGATGGCCACTAAGCGAGCGACGGAACAACGGGGAAAGCTCATGAACGGATTGATGATGGTATGCGCCGCGGTTTTGGGGATGTGGGCCGCGCCCAGGGCCCAGTGGAACCTGCCCTATGTCCGTCCCGCCAAATACGACTATACCTCCTTTTATAGCGCGACCCTTACGAGCGGCCTCAAGGAGGACCCCGCCTTCCTGAAGTCCGCCCTGCAGAAGGGCTGGGGCTATTACAAGGCGACCTTCATTATGTCCAACGGCCTGGTCTGCCACCGCCGCAAGCAGAACGGACAGGTCATCGGCGCCAACGAAGCCGTGTCCGAGGGGCAGGGCTACGGAATGCTGCTGGCCGTAATCCTGAACGATCAGGCCACCTTCAACCGCATTTTCGAGGCCGCCAACCAATACATGTGGCGGGACGACCGGAAATCCTACTTCATCTGGAATTGGCCTTCCGGCGGGCAGGGATCCGCGACGGACGCGGACATCGACGTGGGCATGGCCCTCGTGTTCGCGGACGAATTGCAGAAGAAGAAACTCTGGCAGCCCTATTCGAAGGGCGGGGTGGATTACCATTCCCGCGCCATGGACATCATCCGTTCCATCCGCAAGAACATGACTTCCCAGGACTACCTGTTGCCCGGCGACAACTGGGGCGGGGACGGCCTCAACAACCTCAATCCCAGTTACTTCGCGACCGCGAACATGAAGGTCTTCGACGCCTATCAGACCGAGGTCGATTTCAGGCCGGTCATCGCGACCTCCTATGCCGTACTCAGGAAATGTTCGGCCCAATACCAGAAGGGCCAGGCCCCGGATTGGATCACCAAGGACGGAACCAAAGGCCCCAAGGGCAATGACATGCTCGATGACGGGATCCGCGCCCCTTACCGCATTGGCCTGGACGCCTTATGGTCCGGCGATGCGACCGCGCAGGAATTCTGCCGCAACTCGCGGACCACCCTTTCCGAATACGCGAACGCGGACAGCCGCTTCGTCCTGAACCAGATGGGACTCTACAAGTCGGACGGAAGCCTCATCGCCGGTACCTCCGCGCTCGATCACATGGCCATGTGGTCCACGGCCGTCCTCGCATCGGGGGACAAGGCCTATTCCTCCAAGGTGCTCGGACGTGATCTGATCCTGCGCCTGGTGGGAGACGGCCTCACCGACGGCTTCGGATCCACCCAACTCGGGGAAATCGACTATTACTACAAGCAATCCCTCGGGCTGTTGGGGTTCGCAGCCATCACCGGCCAGTTCCCGAACGTTCTCGAGGACATGAAAGGCGATGTCGTCCCCGTCGGCCTGGAAAGGCCCACCCGCGCCGCGAACGGAGCGGCCAGGGTATTCCAGGACGCGGCTCCGGGCGCGGCCATGCTCCTATTCGGAGGCGACCGGGTTTCCGCAGATGGCCGCGCCATCCCTACCTTGCCCTAGACCAAAGCCCCGCAACTTGGGTGGGCCGGCCCAGGCAGCCTCATGAACCCCTCCACCGGCTTTGGCTACAAACCCTGCAGGCGGACCGTTCTTCATGGTTGGAATGCTCGATACACGCGCATTTTGGGGTCGACGCCGGGGGTACATATGCAGTCGCGCACCATCCTGACCTCGCCAATATCGCCATCCACCCGTCGTTCGAGCCGCGGTCCCCTCCGGGCCCCATCGGGAAACCGCCTATCGGGATTTTGGAAAGGGATCCGGGAAGCCATCCGGATCGCGATGGCAACCGCGCCCTTGCTCGCCCCGATCGGCCTCCATGCCGCGACCTTCACGGTTTCCAAGGACGGACGGGGAGCGTTCTCGGAAATCCAGAAGGCCGTGAACCAGGCGCGCAAGGGGGACGTGATCGAAATCCTCGACGCCGCGGTCTATAACGAACAGGTCACCCTGGACAGCACCAAGGGCGGGCTCACCATCCGCTCCGCCAATCCCGCGGCAGCGGCGAAGCCCACCATCCGCTTCACCGACAAGATCCATGTAGGCCCTACCAATTGCGCCGAGTCCCTCACCAAGGGCAAGATCGATTTCGATCAGAACGGCGCCTTGCGCCTGCTGGGGGTCCGCAACGTCACCATAGACGGCCTGGGCGTGGATGGCGGCGCCGCGACGCCTTTCGCCTATCCCGGGGTATGGAGCCAGGACGGCGTCACCTGCAACGGGATCCTCTATCCCCTGTTCCACGGCAATGCCGCCATCACCGTATGGGTATCCGGCGGCGTCACGGTCCGGAATTGCGACATCTCGAACGGGTTCTTCGGGATCAACGTAAAGGACCGAAATGAAGGCGGGGTATTCGCCAACTTCAATCCCGCCGATCTGGAAAAGTTCAACATCGTGCCCTTATCCGGTTTCGGCCGCACCGGCGGCCACCTGTTCGAGAAGAACCGCGTGCACAACAATGTCTGGGCCTGGTTCTTCGAATCCGCCTGGGATCTGGGTTCCACGGCGCGATACAACCTGGTTTACGAGAACCACCATGCCACGCCTGCATCGGCCCTGGCCGTCAAGAACCTTCCGGACGGCCAGCACCAGCCCGGGGGAGGGTTCCTTTTCAAGGACGTGATGCTCACCCCCCTCGGCATCTACAACAACACCTTCTGGCACAACTACACGAACTTCGCGGGCGGATACCGTCCCGGGGCCCAGCACCTCATCTTCAACAATATCTTCGCCAACCCGAACGAATACTACGCCCAGAGCGCCGCCTTCCCGAATCCGTTCCATATCCTCGATCCCTTCTTCGTGAACCGGATGAAACACTGCCTCTACGCGGCCCAGACCGAGCCGCCCAAGCTCGACAGCCAGAAAATCCAGGCCCAGAAATACGACGACGGGTCCAGGCAACAGGTGGTCAAGGATACGGTCGTGAAGTTCTACCGCTCGGTGCGCATCATGAACAATATGGGCACGGTGGCCCAGGAAAATTTCAACGTCGACGTCACCTTGCCGATGTCCACCGGTCCCTTGGTCGTGCCCCAGACCATCAACGGAGCCAACCTGCCCGGCGGACTGATCGGATCCGCCTCCGACCCCTTCCCCGCCGCCGCGAACGTTCGCTGGTACGAGGTCCGTTTCAAGTCGACGGATCCGGCCAGCCCGGACTTCCTGTCCCCGGACTGGGACGATCCCATCGTCAAGAAGCTCATCATGAACGCGGGCTGGCCGGAAGCGGGCATATACAATGCCGACGGAAAGATCGCGGACCTGGGCGCCGTGCCCTCCGCGGGCCGATCGACGGCGGACGTCGTCATCCGCCCCCTGGCGCCCGCCATCATCAACGGGTCAGCCGCCACCTTGAGTTTCGACTTGCAGGCGATTTCCGGCGAGCTCGCCGGCGCCGAGATCAAATACATCCGCATGGTGCGCTCCCTTCCCTTGTTGGTGGACGGGTTCGGCGGCTCCAAGGCCCTGATCGTTCCCGAGCCCGTCACGGTGGCGGTGGCCAACTCCGCCCTCAAGATGGGAAGCAATACCGTCACGGTCACCGGGTTCACCCCCCTTGCGGCCACGGAGAATTTCGCCTTCTTCGAAGTCATCGCCGAGGGAATGGCCCCCAACGGCCGGTCCGCCACGACCAATGTGGGCTTCATCCCCTACCGCAAATTGGATTACAAGTTCCTGGTCGAAATCATCGATGCCGCGGGCGCCAAGACCGCGACCGTAAAGGTGGGCGAAACGGTGCGGCTCCGCATCACGCCGCAAAAGCTCGACGGCACTCCGTTCAACAATCCCATCGCCCCGGTCGAGGTCAACCTGAACTCCGGCGTGGACCTGATGACCCCGGGAACGCCCCCGTCCGAAGTCGTCCTGGGAAAGGTGGAAGGCGTCACCACCACACCCGTCCTGTTCACCAAGGTCCCGGCGGGAGGCCTGGAATACGTCACGGTCTCGGGCATCTGGAAGAACGGCACCAATACCCTGGCCTTCTACGGGGTATCGGACGGAATCCGCATCCTCCCCGGAGATCCGGAGAAGGTCCTCTTCCAGGACCCGCCCTCCAAGATCCAGAATCCCGGATCCGCGCCGGTGATCGATCCGGGCCAGCTTTACGCCGTGAAGGCGGAAGTGCGCGATCGCTTCGACAATGCCATCACCACGCCCGTGACCGTGACCCTGAAAAGCAATCAACCCGCGATCGGGGACGTGGACGGGTCCGCCACCGCCGCCACCGATTCCCTGGGCATCGCGGTCTTCAAGGCCAAGGTGACCAATGGCGAATTGAACCAGACCTTCGAGCTGGAAGCCTCCATCCCGGGCAAGACCCCGGACAAGGCCGACCTGAAGGTAGGCAAGGCCCGGGACAAATTGTGGATCCTGTATTCGGACGCGGCCTCCTATAACCCGGCCACGGAGCTCCGCGGGACCGCGGGACAGCGCTTGGCCGTGACCATCAGGGCGGGAAAGGATGCGGATGCGAAATTGGCCGACCGGAATACGGACTTCAAGGTCAACGGCACGCCGGGCCTGGGCATCTACGCCTCCGCCACGGACGCGGTCCCGACCTACGATTTCAAACTCGCCAACGGCGAAGCCGTCATCTACGTTACCGGCCTGCTACCCGTCGACAACGGGAGCCTGACCGTCTCCCCCGCGGCCGACAATACCATCCTCCCCGGCACCCGGTCGAAGATCTTCTTCACCTTCGTCCCCAGCTCGGTCCTATCCGCCTCCTTCCATGCAGACAACGGCTTCGCGAGCGTGGACCGGGTCGAGATCCGCTTCCGCCAGGACCTCAAGCGCGCGCCGGACTCGGTGGGAATCGCCTGGCCGGCCAAGGGCGGGAACACCCGCACCCTGAAATCCGGCATCACCCTGGATCCCGCCGACCCCCGGCACGTGACCCTGGCCTTGTCCGAACCCTTCCCCGCCGGGCTCTCCTCCGGAATCGGGTCCGGTACGGTCTACACCTTCGATCCCGCGACCCCGGACATTCCCGTCCAGGCCGGGGAGTTCACCGCGGCGGATTCGGTGGGTTCCCTTCTCGATAGCGCCAAGGTCCAGGAAAAGACCGGCCCCGGAGGGGATACCCTGTTCGTGGCCTTCAACGAGAAGATGGACGCCGCGGGCCTGAACGGGGCTTCCCTTATTCTCATACCTCAAAACGGAAGCGCCCCGGTAACCTTGGCGATACTCTCGGCCTCCGAACTCGCCGCGGGAAAGGGATTCCGGGTGGCCCTGGCCGATTTGGGAGCGCAAGCCCCGGTGGCCGGGGATTCCCTCCGCATCAATGGCGCCGGACCCCTGACCGATGCCCTGGGAAACCATGCCCACGCCGCCAACCGCCCCGTGGTCCTGCGCCTCAAGACCGTGCCCAAGCCCCCCTTCCTCACCTTGCGCATGGACCGTCCCTTGCAAGGGGTCGGGAACGCGGCCCAGGACCTGGACTTCCTGGTGCTTTCCCCCGGGGCCGATTCGACCCTCTGGTCCCCGGTGCAGGGAAGCCTCACCACCGGCCGGAGCGGGGACTGCCGTTCCCTGGCTTGCGGCGATCCCGTCCGTGCGGATGCGGGAGGGGCCATCGACCGGCCCGCCTTCACGGTCGAGACCGACCGGGCCATAAAATACAGCGTCACCCTCTTCACCAACCTGGGGGAATTCGTGAACGGGTTCACCGGCGAGATCGGCAATGATCTATTGGGATTGGACGCGCGCAACAATCCCGTGGCAGGCGCCCCGGGGGCCTTCCGCAGGAGCGCGAACGGCCGCTACGCCGTAAAGATCAGCTGGAATGCCCGTGCCCATGATCGCACGCGCGCGGGAACCGGGGCCTACCTCGCCAAGGTCACCGCGACCAGCGTTGCCGAGGATGCGGACGGGAAGCCCCATGCCCTGGTCGAGTCGAGGGTGATCCGTTTCGGGTTGATGCGGCGTTGAGATGAAGGAAGGGCCGGATGACGCCGCTTCTAAGGGGCCGGTTTGCGGAAACCGATCGTGAGGGTGGGAGATTGCCTTTCATAGGCGTCCAGGATGCTTCCCGGCTTGGGCCCATAGTCGAAGGCGGCGGCGTCGTTGAAATCCGGATTCACGACCAGATTGGCCTTGATCAGCTTTTCCGCCTTGGCCGAATCCATGGCAGGCAGGTTCCAATTACCCGACGCGTTCCCGAAAAGGTCGCTTTCCGAAACAACGAACAGATCCTGATTGATGTTGGTAGCCTGCCTGTCGATCCCGAACCCAAGATTGCCGGAGAGGATCGAGTTCGCGATACTGATGGTCTGCAGGGGGGAGATGATTTGGATCCCATGGCTCCCGTTATCGGCGAGGGTGCAGTTCTTCATCTCCAGGTATTGGGAAGTGCATTCCAGGCCCACGCCCTTGTTCCGGACGATCAGGACATTGGTGAAGCGCATGCGCCATCCCGGGTAGGTGCCGCCGCCCAGCTTCACGCCCACGCCCCCGTTGGCGCGGATCTCGCAATCCGTGAGCTCCAGATCGCTGTCGAAGGCCTCCAGCCCGGGCCCAGCGCTGCTGTCGAACAGGCAGCGACGGAAGGAAATGTTGGTCGACTGGCCCTGGACCTTGGCCGTACCCTGGGTCCCGCCCCGGAACACCAGATCTTCGAAGCGGATGTAGTTCTGCTTCGACAGGATCATGGCGTTGTTGGTCGTGACGCCGTTCTTGACCGTTGGGCGGATGATGGTGGACCGGCCCGGGTACCCGCGTACCACGATCGGGCTGTCCGGCGTCCCGGAATTGGTGAACTGCAATTCCACCTGGAAGGTTCCCGGCCCCAGGACCAGGGAATCCCCCGGCTTGGCGAGGAAGGTCTTCGCCTGCAGGGAGTCCGATCGGACTATGGGCGGCCGGGCCTGGGTGGAAATGAGGAACCCGATGGAATCATTGTAAGCCTTCACCATCGCGTTCTCGGCGGCGCGCGCCTGGGCGTAGACGCGGACCGCGGCGTTGCTGTCCCTGACCGCGAGGTTGGCGCTGTCCATGCGGATCTGCAAGCGGACGAAGCCCAGGGAGTCCCGGACCAACGGGGCCAGGATGGAATCCCTCATGGCAGGCGGGTATACCGCGAAGCTGAGGTATCGCCCGTTCACCGTGGACATGAACCCGGAAACCTGGGCGCTCACCGATTGCAGGCCGGTCCGCTTGGCCTGGAACCCGTCATAGGGGCCGAAGGCCTTCAGGGTATCCGGCAGCGGGTAAAGGGACTTTTTGCGGAGACTGTCCACGGGCGGCTTGCCGTCATTGTAAGCGGCGATCTGGACGTTCACCGCCGCCGTGGTTTCGTTGCGGACCCGGACTCCGGCATTGGCCTCGATGATCGCGGCATCATGCGCGGAGTCCGCCCTGAAAAGGCCGGTGAAACCGGCGAGATCCCTGGTGAACGCGGCCGCGGGTGCCAACAGGGCGGCCAGATCCGGTCCCTGCTCCTCGCGGATCGATTCCGCGCGTTTGGGACCTACGTTGACGGGATCGAACGGATTGGAGCGGTCGATGCACGATGAGACCATGGCCGCGCCGACGAGGCAGAGGGGAATGGAACCGATCCGTCCACGGCGGCGATGTACTGATAGGAAATGCGGGATGAGGCTCGCGAACATGGGTATAATTAATCTAATCCAAACCCGATCAGGTTGGGATGGGTAAATTCTTCCTTATGCCATGGAGAATGTCGATGTATTTCCGCCGGCCGATCGCATGGATCGCCTTGATCGCCTTGGCCGCGATGGGATCCGTCCATGCCGCCCCGTGCAAGACCGGCAACCGGACCCTGTTCTACTCTCCCCATCCCCTGCTCGATGCCCGCACCGCGCCGGGATTCTCCGACAGCCTGCTCGCGCAATTGAACGGACCGGTCCTGGATCTGGGCTATTGCCTGGAGGAAGTGAAGGATTTCCGGGGCATCCTCGATACGGCGCGGTACGGGGACAATCTCATCCTCCAGCCCCTGGCCCAGGATGAAACGGCCGGCCAGGGAACCGTCCTGGTGGCCCTGCTCCGCGTCCGGGAACTGGCCCGCGGGGGGCTGCCCGTAGCCGTATCCCGCCCCTTGGTCTCCTTGCGGTTCGGCGCCGGGGAGGCTCCCGGCCTTCCCAACATCCTGGCCAAGAAGATCCAGGAGAACCTGCGGGCCCAATACGTCGCCTATCTGATCGTCCGATCCCATCCCCCCGGCGCATCCGTCCGCACGCCTTCGGGGTTGGAAGGCAGGACGCCGGTGGAATGGGTGATGCCCTTGGGTACCATTCCCGTTACCCTGGACAAGGCCGGGTACCTCACCCTGCAGCGGGAAGTCGATCTCGGCACTCCCGGGCTCCACACCTACGATTTGCAGATGGCCAAGCGCCGCTTCTACCATTCGGGCTTCATCTATCCGGCGGTGGCGGCAGGGGCGGCAGCCCTGATCTCCTTCGGCCTGGAAAACCATTATTACTCGCGCTACCAGGCCTTGGGCGCCATCGACCAGGCGGACCGCCCGGAAGCCTTCGGCGAGGATTTCCGCACGGCACAGACCTTCGAAAGGCTGGCTTACGCGGCCTTGGGACTGGCCGGGGCCACCCTCGCCTTGAGCTTCGCGTTCTGATGGCTTGCGGTTTTGGGGGCCGGTAGTGCCCGGAAAAAGGAAATTTCCGAATATACCGCGCCGCAAAAGATTTCGCCGGGGATTTCCGAACCTTTTTTCACGGGGTCCCACTAACTGGGAAGGGGGGGATGAACGAGGATGACTAACCTGACCGAGCCCAGCAAGGAATTATTGAGCGAGTGCAAGGCCGGCAATCCGGCCGCATTCAAAGAAGTATTCCATATGTACCGCAGCTACGCCTACAATCTCGTCTACAAGATCACCGGTCCCCAAGGCGAGCATGAGGATCTGGTGCAGGAAGCCTTCTTCCAGATGTACCTATCCCTGAAATCCTTCCAGGGGAATTCCTCCTTCAAGACCTGGTTCCACCGGGTCATCATCAATACCTGCACCGCGCGCTGGCGCTTCCAGGAGGCGGGCAAACGCATTTCCTCGAAGAAGACGACCAGCCTGGAAAGCATGGACTATGAGTTGCCCAGCCAGGAGGCGGGCATCGCCAGGGAATACGAACTCAAGAACCTGGTGGAGCTGGCCCTGGCGCAACTCGACGAGAAGCTGCGCGTGCCTCTCGTACTCAACATCTACAGCGACATGGATCTCTCCGAAATCGCCATTGCCCTGGACATTCCGGAAGGCACGGTGAAGTCCCGCCTGTTCACGGCCCGGCAGAAAATCAAAGAATACCTGGATACCCTGGAATAACGAACGTGAAACTCCCTCCTCTACCCAATGACGGCGAAGCGCCCGGAAACGGCGACCCGGATGGCCGTGGCGGCCAGGATGGCCGTGGCGGTCCCGAAAGCCTAATGGGCCTGTTCGAACGCCTGCTCAGGCAGGACATTGATGCGGATCCGGACTTCGCAAGCATTGAGAAGGCCTTGCTGGAACGCATCCGGAAGGCCGAAGCCCTGGGCCCGCTCGCCGCCCTCAAGGCGGAAGAGGCGGCGCCCACGGGATTCTTCGACAAGGTGGAAGGGGACCTGTTCGCGCGGATCCAGAACCATCGCGAATACGAACAGCCCGTCAACGACATCATCGCGGGATCGGTCAAACCCTCCGGAATGGAACTGCACCGCATCGAAAGCAGGTTGGACGAGCGCATCCGCCAGGCTTCGGCCCTCGAGCCCTGGGAAAAATACCTCAAGGCCGACGTCCACCTTCCCATGGGCCGATGGGAAGCCCTGGAAAACAAGTTGTTCACGCGCATCGAGCGGCACCGCAAGCTGGATCTGGTGGCCCCTCCCTCCATGTGGCTGGGACTCGGCATGTACCTGCGGCGCCCTTCGGTCAGGATCGCGGCGGCCCTGTTGCTCGCCGTGGGCGCGTTGCTGGGAGCCCTGTCCGGCCGCCTGGGACTCGGGCAGGATCCGGCCCCGGCCCTGGAAACCCTGGTATACCAGGCGCAAGGCGCCACCGTGGGCGACCTGGCCGCGGCCTTCCCGCAGGGCAGGCCCGCCATCTTGGGGCGTACCGACATCCAGTCCCGCGACGACGGGGCCATGATCCTGGTGAACCAGCGCGGCTTCGTGGAAATGCGCAACGGCTCGCACCTGGAAATCGAAGAGGCCGACCGGAAGAAGGTGGGCTATCGCGTGGGCTTCGCCGGCCACGGCCGCACCGCGCGCGGCAACGTCACCTTCTTCGTGAACAAGCGCAAAGGCAACGAGAAATACCAGGTGGCGACCCCGGACTACCGCATCGAGGTGGTGGGAACCTATTTCCGGGTGCATCCGGATCTCGGGGGTCGCGTGTCCACCTCCGTGCTGGAGGGCAAGGTCAAGATCCATTCGGAAACCTACGGGGAATTCGAAATCGTGGCCGGCCAGAGCCTGGTCTTCGATGCCGCCTCGGGAAGGTACCACGTGCAGGACGGCGGCTCCAGCGTCCGCCGCGAAGACATCGAGACCGTTCCCGGCGTGGACGAGCTGAGCCGTTACGGCGTGGTCACGGTCGTTTCCGAGCAGGTGGGCGCGGAAGTGCGCATCGACAACCGCTACAAGGGCGCGACGCCGATGGTGGTGCTGCTCCCCGCCGGCCGGCACGAGGTGCAACTCTCCCTGGAAGGCCATGCCGTGGTGGATACCTCGGTCCTGGTGGACGTCGGGGGGGCCCATCGCCTCACCGTGGCCCTGCCCGACCTGCCGGACGCGCCCGCTTCCGTCGCCGAAGGACCCCGTCCCGCGGAAAGGGGGCGCCATGCGAAGCCGGCCAAGTCCCATCCCAAGCCGGCCGTCAAACCCGCCGCTCCGCCGACCGGGATCTCGCGGGCGGAAGAAGCCGATCTCATCTACCGCAAGGCCGATGCGGTCCAGGCCCAGGATTGGCAGACCGCCGTGGCCCTGTACCGGCAGGTGCTGGACAATCCCGCAGCCAAGCCTCTCCGCAAGGAGGCGGCTTCCTTTTCGATCGCGCGCTTGCGCGCCGAACATGAACGGGAGAAGTCCCAGGCCAAGGAGGATTTCCTCCGCTATCTCGCCCTGTACCCGGACGGCGCCTTTTCCGGGGAATCCTGGTTGCGCCTGGCCGAGCTGGAAGTGGGCCGGAACCAGGACAAGGCCATCGAATATTACCTGAGGGCCATCGAGAAGCTCCCGCGCCATCCGAGGCTTTCCGAGATGCAGCATCGCGTCGGTCTGCTCTACCTGCAGAACAAGCGTTATGACGAGGCCGTGGCCATGTTCCGCCAGAGCCTGGGGAACATCCTCTACGCGAACGAGACGGAAAAGCGCAAGATATACCAGAGCCTATACCGGGCCCTGGTCGCCAAGGGCGACCGCAAGAACGCCGACCTGATCGACAAGGAATACCGCCCCTCAGAAGACAGCATGGGCAACTGAGTCCATATCCCGGATCGGTCCTGATCCGGGATGGGTCGTTGTCAGCCCGGGTCCGCCGGCATTTCCCTGACATGACGATGCGGCGGCATCAGCCAATGCAGGAATGGCGCGGCCAGGGCCGCCGCCGCCAGCTGCGCGAGGATGAACCCGGGGGCGTCCGCGGGACGGATCCCGGCGAAGGTATCGCTCGCGGTACGGGCCAGGGTCACCGCCGGATTGGCGAAGGACGTGGAAGACGTGAACCAGTAGGCGGCGACGATATAGGCCGCGACGGCGAAGGGGACGGCTTCCTTTTGGTTCCGTGAGCAACCCTTGATGACAAGCAACAGCCCGAAGGTGGCCACGGCTTCGCTGAACCATTGGGCAGGGCCATGCCGGTCATGATGGGAAGCGGAAAAGAGCGGAAGGCCGAACATGAAATCGGCCGCGGCGGTGCCGGCGAAGGCGCCCAGGATTTGCGCCAGGATGTATTCGGGAACCCGCCGCCAGGGGTGGGCCTTTTCGAAGGCCTGGGTCAAGGTGACGACGGGGTTGAAATGGGCGCCGGAAACCGGGCCCAAGGAGAGAATCAAGGCGATCAGGCCGCCCCCGGTCGCCAAGGCGTTGGCCAAAAGGGCCACGGCGGCATTCCCTCCGGAAAGTCGTTCCGCCATGATTCCGGAGCCCACCACGACGGCGAGCAGAAGCCCCGTTCCCAGGGCCTCCGCCGTAATCGCCTTGGCGCGATGCGTCAGCAGCATGCGTAGGCGCGCTTCTCAGGAGCCAGACGCTCCACGCGAACGTTCACCTGGATGTCCCCGGCGCAGCACAGGGGCGAGCATCCGCATGAAGCCGACTCCGCCCGGCCGAAAACCGCCGCCAACAGTTCCTGCACGGATTGCTTCAGGCTGGCGATCTCGCCTTGCGCCTCCGCTACGCTCCTGCAGCAATCCGGTCCGCAGCAATTGACCGCTTGTCCCGATGCCTGCGACTCGTTTCCCGATCCTTCCCGTATTTCCATTTCATCCTCCTCAGCAACAGCGTTTGGCGTGGTTGGTTTCGATCTCGGAGAAAATCCCCGTGAACGCGGTGATGGCTTCCCTGAAGGCGGCCCAGTCGATGCAATAGCATGACTTGGCGCCCTCCACATCGCCCTTGATGAGGCCGGACGCTTTCAGCTCCTTGAGGTGCTGGGACACGGTCGATTGGGCCAGGGGAAGCACCTCTACGATATCCCCGCAGATGCAGGTCCCCCGCCGTGCCAGCTCGCGCAGAATGGCGACCCGGGCCGGATGGGAGAGCGCTTTGGCCATCTCCGCGATCTTCCTGTCCATGGTTCCGAACTCATCTTTTTTGCTCTGTGCCATGGGATCAATATCGTACATATACGATGAATTGTCAATCGTATTTATGCGATTTGATAAAATTGAATCGTTCTCCCGACGGGAACCTCATTCAACCCAAACCGCGTTGCCCATCCTGGAAAGGATCCCTACCGGATCCCCTTCCCCGCCTTGAAGCGGAAATAAAGGCCCGGATGGAAACGCTCCGTTGAGGGATGCCCGGGAATACCGCCGTTCCCGGCCACCCGCCCGCCCCTGGCATCGACCCAGAATTCCCCTTCCGCCAGCCGTCCCAGGTCCGACTGGGAAAACGCGAGGGAAGGACGTACCACCGCGGTTACCGGCGAGGTCATGAACCGGTAAGCCGCATTGGCCAGGAAATCCACCGTTTCGTCCTGCCCGTTCGCATCCGTGAAATGCGGGCAATGGCAATCCCGGTTGTAGGCTTTCACCGCGGTCGGTATCCCCATGTGGCCGAAGCGCGGCATCAGGCGGTTCATATCGAAATTCTTCGCGAAGGCCTTGCCTCCCGTGCCGTCATGGAGGGAATCCGGACTTTCGATGGCATCCTGGAGGCACAGTACCGCGGCGGCGGGCACGCTTCCCTTCTCCACCCAGGCGCTGTCGAACAGCCCCCCGGAAAGGGAAAGCACTCCGGCCACCTTGGAACTGAAACCCGGATTGCCGCTGGTCCCCTCGATGCCGCCCGCCGCGATATCGGATGCAATGTAGGGCGGGATCTCCGCCTCGCGATCGAGATAGGCCGTGTGCATGGCCGCATAGGCCCCGGAGGAGCACCCTCCCACGTAGATCAGGGAGGTATCGATGCCGTATCGGGAGGCATTCATGCGGAAGAACCGGACCGCGGCGCGGGCGTCCTGGGCGGCCATGAACGCCGGGCCGCAGAAATTGCGGAGGGTGTACGGACCGGGATTGCCTTTGCGGTAATCCGTGGTCGCGCAGACGAATCCCCGCTTGGCGAAGGCGCGGCAATCCCCCGTTTCGCCTTGGCGGGTCCCGGATTGGAATCCCCCTCCCCACATGAAAAGGATCAAGGGCCGTTTGGCGCAGGTATCGTTCGCCGGCTGGAAGATGTCCGCGGCCAGGGTTTCCACGGCGTTGTCGTGGAGCGGGTTCTTGTTGGAACCGAACGGAACGTTGATGGTTTCCTTCAGGGTGGGGAATATATCGTGCTTCACGTAGCGGCCCGGCTTGTCGTCGCAGGTAAGCCCTGCCGCCATTCCCATGAGCGCGAAGAAAAGGACGGCCCAGTAAGCCAGGGGAATCCACCTTGGACTATCGGGGCCTGGCGGGGTCGTTGCGGATGGTTCCTTCATACCGGGAAAGATAGGCCAAATGCCCGGGAAAGAAACCGGGAATCAAGCAACCCCGTTTACATTGGTAAACGGCAGGCCCATGGGTAACCCATGGGTTACCCATGGGCCTGGAGGCCCGGGAAAACGCGAATCGGCGGGATGGGAGGGGATTGCTAAATCCGGCGGAAAACCCTAAATTAAGCCCTATGGTTCCCGAAAAAGGCGATTCCGTAAGCGGCTACCTGGTGCTGCCGGGCTATGGCGATTCCGGCCCGGGGCATTGGCAGACCCTATGGGAAGAGGCGGGCGGTCCCGCCTTCAACCGCGTTCGCCAAAGGGATTGGATAAGCCCGGACCGTAAGGATTGGGTGGAAACCCTTGACCGGGCGGTCCTCCTGGCTTCGCCGGGAACCGTCCTGATCGCCCATAGCCTGGCCTGCCTGCTCGTGGCGCATTGGTCAGCCCAGGCGCCCTCCGGTTCCCTGGCCAAGATCCGCGCGGCCTTCCTAGTGGCGCCCGTGGATCCCCTGGGACCGGTCTTCCCCGCGACGGCCACGGGATTCTCGCCGGTTCCATTGAGGCCGTTCCCCTTCCCTGCCCTGGTGGCGGCGAGCAGCGACGATCCTTATGCGACCCTGGAATTCTCCCGCGCCTGCGCCGAGGCCTGGGGATGCGGCCTGGCCGGGATAGGCGCGAAGGGCCACATCAATTCGGATAGCGGAATCGGTGCATGGCCGGAAGGACGGGCTTTGTTGTCGTCCCTGATCCGGGAATGAGCACTCCTCCGGTTCCACCGCTTTCTCCTTCCACCCCTTCTCCTTTCACCCCCTCTCCCTCCCTTCTGGCCAACCCGTATTTCCTCCTGCTTTTGGGCGCGCGTTTTCTCACCGCCACCGCCGTGACCATGCAAAGCGTGGCCATCGGTTGGCAGATCTACGCCCTGACCGGCAAGGTCTCCTACCTTGGATACGTGGGGCTGGCCCAGTTCCTGCCCTTCATCGCCTTCATCCTCTGGTCGGGACATGTCGCGGATCGCCATGACCGCCGGCGGATCCTGCTGGCCTGCAATACCGCCTACCTGGCCGGTTCCCTCGCGCTCCTGGCCTATTCCCTTTCCGGAATGCAGTCGGTCGCGCCCGTCTTCGCGGTCCTGTGCCTGCTGGGTACATCCCGCGCGTTCGCGATGCCGGCCAGCCAGGCCGTGCTCCGGAACGTCGTGGAGGATTCCCAATTGGACCGCGCCCTTCCCATGGCCACCGGGGCCTTCCACATCGCCGTGGTCGCCGGACCCATGCTGGGAGGCTTCCTCTACCTGGCCGGACCGGCCGTGACCCATGCGACGGTTAGCGCCTGCCTGGCCGCGGCCATCCTCGGGCTTTACCTGGTCAGGACCCGGCAGGTGCGGGGCCCCGCCTCTCCCCTATCCTTGCGCAGCGCCCTGGAGGGATTCCGCTTCGTCCGTTCGCGGCCGATCCTCATGGGCGCGATGTCCCTCGATCTGTTCGCGGTGCTCTTCGGCGGCGCCACGGCCCTGCTGCCCGCCATCGCCAGGGACCAGCTGCACGCGGATTCCTCCGCCCTGGGCATGCTGAGGGCCGCTCCCGCGGTGGGCGCCGCGTGCATGTCCCTGATCCTCGCCAGGAAGCCCCTGCGCCGGCGCGTGGGCGCCTGGATGTTCTCCGGCGTGGCCCTGTTCGGGGCGGCCACCATCATCCTCGGGCTTTCCCGCTCCATTTGGATCTCCCTATCGGCCCTGTTCCTGCTGGGCTTCGGGGACATGCTCAGCGTTTACGTGCGGCAATACCTGGTGCAGAGCGGGACCCCGGACGCGGTGCGCGGCCGGGTGAGCGCGGTGAGCGCCGTCTGCATCGGCGCCTCCAACGAATTGGGGGAATTCGAATCGGGGATTACGGCCGGATGGTTCGGCCTGGTTCCGTCCATCGTGCTGGGCGGAGCGGCGACCCTGGCCATCACGGGATTCTGGATGCGGCTGTTCCCCGGCCTTCGGAAGATGGACCGGTTCCCGGAAGCCCGCGGCTGAGCGCCGGCCTCCTTCCTTCAACCGGAAATCAGCGGGACTTGTCGAGGTAGGACGCGATGGCCTCACCGGCCAATTGGTCGACCATGTCGTTGAACTTGTCGCCTGAATGCCCCACCACCTTCCGGAAGGTGATGCCGGATTTCAGATGCCGGATGCGCTCCACGTAGGACTTGGAGATTTCCGCCTTGACCTGCCAGGCCCCGGATGCCCACATGGCGATGCCGGAATAATCATGGCAGATGACGGCGCGATTGCCGTTGCGGGCGGCCCAGTCCATGGCCTGGATGGCGGCTTCGAGCTCCCCGTCGATATTGCGCGAGAGGGCGTCGTCTTCCGTGACCCCGGAATCCTTGGCGATGACCTGTCCGTCCTTGACCGCCAGCCAGGCCCAGCCGGCGCGCTTGCAGCGTTTATGGATGTAGGAACCGTCCACATAGATAAGGATGGCGTCCCCCGGAGCGGCCTGCTGCGGAGTCTCTTCCACGTTCAGGGAAGCCTCGCCGGGGACGGAAAGGGCGATCCAGGCATGGGCCTCGTCCCGGGTGGCGAACCCCTTGAACTTGATATCGGCGACGCCGGAAGTGGCCCTTTGGCAGTCAGGCCAATTGGAGTAGATGCGATGCGTCCCATCCTTGAAGACCGCCGCGTAGAAATTCTTCTTGGCCAAAATCGCTCCCCGAAAAGGGACAATCTAAAAACCCCTTCCCCGGGACTCAAATGCGGGGCCGGTACCGGAGCGCCAAGCCTCAGGAACCTCCGGGAACGGCCGGGCCTTTACCCAACTCCTCTCCATGCCGGATATGGCCTCCGGTCCTGGCCGCATAGGCCATGGTCCCGAGCGCGATCAGGGAAATGAGGAGTACGGCCCATGCCGTCTTCCGCCTCAGTCCGGCCGAATTGGGGAACAGATAAAGGAGGAGTTGGAAGGCGGCAATCGCGCCCATTCCGGCCGCGAAGGCGAAAGCCGATTCACCCGCCTCCTCATGCGCGTGGATGTCCTCCCGGGAAATCCCGTCCAGGCGTTCCACCCGGTCTTCGGATTTCTCCCCGGAAAAAAACGCGAAGGGCGTGACCAGGGAGAAAACCAGGAGACCGGCAAGGCCCGCCTTCTTGAGTTCCTCCTTGGCCGCGTACATCCCGTACCCGAACAAGGCCAGGAACGAGAGGATGCCGAAGAGCGGCGCATGGTTCAGAGCGAGGTGGATTTGGACCGGATTCATGCGCGGAGTCTCCTGGCTATCGTTTGGGAATCGTTCGGGGATCGTTCGGTTATCCTCGTATATGGACTTGAGCAAGCCGTATGCCATCATTCATCGGGCCCTCCATCCTGGAAATAAATCCCCTGGGGATGGGATTGTCCAATTATCCTGCGGAAAAGCCGGAGGGGAAGGACGAACGCCATCCGTAACCTGCCGGGAACCCTGGAAAAGAATGGCAAGCGACCTGCCAGAATGGCAAGGTCGGAGGTATGGAGCGCGGCACCTGGGATTCCCTTGGGGTTTATCGAAGGCAAAACGCGGGCGGCCCGCTTGGGATGGGAGGCATGCTCACGACGGTCAAGGTCCACGCCGCCAAAAGGCGGCCCACCCCCGGAAACCGTCCATTTGCGGGTAGAAACCGGTTCCGGCCTTGTAACCCCGCCCTCGCGGACGTATTTTTCGGGAATCCGATACCGTTTCCCGTTCCCGTATTCCGCTTCCATCAATCCCGCCCCGCCCGGACCCCGGCCGCTGAAATGACCGCCTGGATCGTCCTCCTGGCCCTTTTGGCCGTGAACGCCTTTTACGTGGCTGCGGAATTCGCCTCCGTAAGCCTGCCCAAGAGCCGCCTCAAGCCCCTGGCGGAAAACGGGAACCGCGCCGCGCAGAGCCTCCTCCGCCATCTGGGCGATCCCCATAGCCTGGACCGTTATATCGCCGCCTGCCAGGTCGGCATCACCTGGTCCAGCCTGGTCCTGGGCGCCTATGGCCAGGCCGCCTTCGCCCCCGGGCTCTCCTGGCGCCTGCAATCCGCCTTTTCCTGGCAGCCCCATACCGCGGTCACGGTATCCGTCACCGCCATCCTTGTCCTGCTGACCGTAACCCAGATGATACTTGGGGAGCTGGTCCCGAAATCCCTGGCCCTCCACGACCCCCTGCGCGCCGCCATGCTCACCATCCAGCCCATGCGTTGGAGCCTCTTCGGCTATTCCTGGTTCATCTCCTTCCTCAACGGCAGCGGCGGGCTCATCCTTCGCCTCCTCGGGCGCAAGTCCTCGGGACATGGACATGTCCATTCTCCCAAGGAGATCGGCCTGTTGCTTTCCGAGAGCGAAAAGGGCGGACTGCTCGCCACCGAGGACGAGACCCGGTTGCAAGGGGCGCTGAAACTGACCACCCGCCCGGTAAGCCAATTGATGACCCCGCGCCTGATGCTGCGCGGACTGAGCGCGGACGCCACGCCCCAGGAGCTCCTCGACAAGGTCACCGAGGCTCCCTTTACGCGCCTTCCGGTATTCGGGGACGGCATGGATCGGGTTTCGGGGATCATCCTGGCGAAGGAGGCCATCAAGTTCTACCTGGATCATGACCGGCCGCCCTCCATCGCCGAAATCATGCACCCGGCCCTGTTCGTCCCCGAGAACATGACGGCGGACAAGCTCTACCGCTTCCTGATGGAACATTCGGTCCACATCGTCATGGTCGTCGACGAATTCGGATCCGTGGCCGGCCTGGTGACTTTGGACGATCTGGTCGCCGAGATGCTCGGGGACATGCCCGACGAATTCAAACGCGGCGAGCAGGGCCCGGAGACCCTGCCGGACGGCCGCGTGCGGGTATACGGTTATATGCGGGTTGACGAGGTGGGCGCCTTGTTGGGCAGTCCCTGGAAGGGCGAAGCCTCCACCGTGGGCGGCATGGTCCTCGAGCTTCTGGGTCATCTGCCCGCAGCGGGGGAAACGGCGAAGATGGGCGCGGCGGAAATAGAAGTCGAAGCGGTCGAAGGCAACAAGGTGGTTTCCCTGCTGGTGAAACGGGGTTCCGACCTTGCCTAGCGCGGCCTCCCTCTTGATAATCGCCGCCCTGGTGATAGTGAACGGGCTTTTCGTGGCCGCGGAGTTCGCCCTGCTCGGCGTCCCCCATGCCAAGGTGGAAACCAAGGCCGGCGAAGGCCATCGCGTCGCCCGCCTCCTCCGCATCCTGCTGCGGAACACGCGCAAGCAGGACCAGTACATAGCCACGGCCCAATTGGGGATTACCTTGGCGAGCCTGGGACTGGGAGGGTACGGCGAGCATGTCCTTGCCCATGGGTTCGAGTATCTCTTCCAGGCTACCGGGGCCGCGGCCTGGATCGCCGTACATGGCGTGAGCACGGTCCTGGCCGTATGCCTCCTGACCTACCTGCACATCGTTTTCGGCGAGATGATCCCGAAATCCCTGGCCCTGCAGGAGCCGTGGAAGACGGCAAAGTGGGTTGTCCCCGCCATGAAATGGCTGACCCGCCTCACCTATCCCGCGGTGATAACCCTGAACGGGGCCGGGAACCTCATCCTCAAGGCCATGGGCATCCGCCGGGCCGCGGAGGAAACCCACGGCCAGCATAGCGCCGAGGAGCTGCAATACATCGTCCAGGAAAGCCAGGAAGGCGGGAAGCTGACCGCCGAGGCGGGTAAGCTGTTGCAGGAGGTTTTCGACTTCGACGCGCTCCTGGCCCGCGAGGTGCTCGTACCGCGCGTCCGATCGACCGGCATCCCCCTGGGAGCGGGTCCCGAGGAACTCCGCCGCCTGTTCAAGAAGAATCCCCACACCCGCTATCCGGTCTATCGCGAGACCATCGACAAGATCATCGGGATGCTCCACGTGCAGGATATCTTCGCCCTCATCCGCGCCGGCAGGACGGTGGATGAGGCCGTCATCCGCAAGGTGCCCTTCGTACCCGAATCCGCCTCCCTCAACCAGGTGCTGGAGGCGATGCGCAAGGAAAGCACCCAGCTCTGCGTCATCCTGGACGAGTTCGGCGGGACGGAAGGCATCATTACCCTGAGCGACCTGTTCAAGGAAGTCATCGGCAAGGTTCCCGAGGGAGTCCTGCAGGTGGGCGAGATCATCCGGGACGGACAGGGGCGGTTCCTGGTGGCGGGCACGGCGCGCCTGGAAGAACTGGGCGAATGGGCGGAACTGGAACTGGACCATGAGGAAGTGGACACGGTCAGCGGTCTGGTCCTCGATCTGCTCGGCCGGCCGCCCTTGGTCAATGATCGGGTGGAATACGGCGGGATGGCCTTCAGGGTCACGTCGACGGATGGCCTCGGAGTACGTTGGTGCGAGGCCACCAGATCGCCCGGTTAGCTTTAGGTATGGATGCCTCCAATACCTCAAACCCTTCCCTTGAACAAAACGGACCTTCGAACGTTTTCGGGACGCCAGGCCCCACCTCGGCCATGAGTATTGTCTTTTCCCCGTCCCACTAAAGCAGGTCCACTGAAAAAGGTCCGGATGGCCGGGAGGATTTCCGACGCTTTTCCGGATTTTTGATTTGCCCCCCCATTCCGGGGAATGTATCTACGTAGATAGAGTATGCCCGTCGGGACGGGATCGCGGTTCCGCTGAATCGTTTACCCCAAGACGGATGAAGGATTGGAAACGGGATTTTCCGGCTCCGGTCGGACCAAGGGCATCCCGGGTGCTTGGTGAAAATCGAATCGGCTTTTTTGGTGGAGGCAATCCGCCATGGAAAGGGGACTCGGTCCAGGAATGCGCCTATGGTGAGGCAGGGAACTTTCAATCCAACAGGAAGGAGCGGCCTGGTCCCAGGCCATCCGAAAGTGGAAAACTCCAAAAAGCCGGTCATCCTTTTGGTGGACGATGAGGCGGACGTGCGCCGGTTCATCCGCACCGGCCTGGAAAACGCCGGTTACCGAGTGTTGGAAGCGGAAGGCGGGAAGGCCGCCCTCCTGGCCTTGGCCGACATGGACGACCCGATCGGGGTCCTGGTCACCGACGTATTGATGCCGTACATGCACGGGAATGAATTGCTGAAACGCGCCCGCTCCATCCGTCCCGATCTGAAGGCCGTTTTCATTTCCGGCCATTCCCGGAACATCCTCAACCAACTCACCCTGGTTCCCGAGGACGCGCCCTTCCTGCAGAAGCCGGTCAAGACCGTGGACCTCGTTTCCGCCATCGAGGCCTTCGCCGCCGAACGGGATCATGCAAGCGAAAAAGCGAAACGCGACATTTCTTACACTTAACCCTCCGGGTTATTTAAATTGGTCACAATGACCGCCCAAACCATCCTTCTGGTCGACGATGAACGGACCATCCGGGAATTGGGCTCGCTCATCCTCACGAAAGCCGGCTATGAGGTCCTGACCGCCGAAGACGGCCTGGACGGAATGATGGTCTTCGAGCGCGCGCAGGATCGGATCTCCCTGGTATTGACGGATATCCAGATGCCCAAGGCGGACGGCCTGGCCTTGGCCACCGCCGTCAAGAACATCAATCCGGACGTGAAGATCATTTTCATGTCCGGTTACGCCGCCACGGAAAAAGTCGCCGCCGCCGTCGTCAATTGGAAATCCAGTTTTCTCCAGAAACCTTTTTCCCTGGAAAAACTGAAGGACTCCGTGAACGGCGTTTACGCGACGGCCGCATCCGCTTGAATCCAAATCGTTTTTGAATCGGGAAGGGGAATTGAGGGAGAGGAAAAAATTCCCCCTCCAAGCCTGAGCCTTCTTCTTTCGAATCGACCGGTCTGGAGGGGGGAAGTGGTGGGTACCGTAGGGATTGAACCTACGACCCGCTGATTAAGAGTCAGCTGCTCTACCAACTGAGCTAGGCACCCAAGGCGCATAAATATAAACAAAGGTTCTATTTTTTCAAACCATTCCGGACCCAAATCGCATGCTTCCCATTTCCCCCACTCCGCCCCCGCCCATTCCCGTGGAAGACGGGTATTTGGCGCACCTCCGCCTGGAAAAACGGCTCAGTCCGGAAACGGTGTCCGCCTATCTCTCGGACCTGAGGCTTTTTTTCCGACAAGCGGCCGCCGGGTCGGGCGTCGAAGCCTTGACCCTGCCCCGGTTGCGGGTCTTCATCCGGAATCTGGTGGAATTGGGGTTCGCGCCCTCCAGCATCTCCCGCTACCTCTCCACCCTGAAAAGCTACGCGGCATTCCTGGCCGATGAAGGCGTCCTCACCGGGGACCCGACCCGGAGCCTCCAGGGCCCGCGCCAACAACGCTACAAGCCCTCCAGCCTTACGCGGCAGGACATGGACGCCCTCTATGACTCCCTGGAAGCGGCCGTCATGGGGGAAGCCGCCGGGGCGCGCCGCAACCTGTGCCTGGTGGAGCTCCTCTATGGCCTGGGCCTGCGCATTTCCGAGGCCACCTCCCTGAAACTGGACCAGGTGAACCTTCAGGAGGGCGTAGTGATGGTGCAGGGCAAGGGCAAGAAGCAGCGGCTTGTCCCCCTGGGACGCAAGGTCGCGGATTCCATCCGCCAATACCTGGAGAAGGATTGGGAGGCCAAGGGCCGCACGGAAACGCTATTGCTCAACCGATTCGGGAAACCGCTTTCCCGCATGGGGGCCTGGAAGATCGTGCAACGGATTTGCGCCGGGGCGGATATCCGGATCGCCGTTTCGCCCCACACCTTCCGCCATTCCTTCGCCACCCACCTGATCGATGCCGGGGCGGATTTGCGTTCCGTCCAGGAGATGCTGGGCCATGCCGACATCAGCACCACCCAGATCTACACCCATTTGGATCAGGAATACCTGAAGGAAGTGCATCGCAGCTTCCACCCGCGCAACAAGGGTTAGGCGCAGGGAACGGGAATCAGGGAATCGCCGCCTTGGATATCGTGGTGATCCCGCCCGCGCGCAATCGCAGGACATAGCCGCCCGCACGCAACCCCGAAACGGGAAGGCTCCAGATCGCGGCATTGCCGGAGCTCCGGGAAACCACCCGTCCCCGGAAATCCGCCAGCACGGCCTGGTACGGACCGGCTTGGGCCAATTCTCCCGCGAACCCGTCGCGACCAGTGTAAAGGAGGTGAGGGGAATGCCCGGCACCGGCCGCCGGACGTGCTTCTCCGCCCGCCCCGGAACGGATGGAAACGGGCATGACCTTCACCACCGGCGGCTGGTACTTCTCCGCCATGGCGAGGGTGTACAGGGTCCGGGTCAGCACCTCGCCGGGCTTGCGCACCTTGAGGAGCAAGGTCGCCTGGGCCGGAATGGAATCCGTTATCTCCCCGTCCCATCCCGCATCCATATGCAAGGCGGGCCGGGCCGCCGCAGGGCCGCTCTGGGCCGTGAACCTTAAGGTGAAGCGGTACCCCGCGGTGAGATGCTCGTTGAGGATGAGGATGGCGGCCTGATCCTTGTCCTGGGTGGCGTAGGTCCGGACCAGGTCCGCCTTTTCCGCCGAGGAGGCGATGAAGCCGCCCGACATATTGTCCGCGATCATCTTGATATGGTGGTAGGCGGGCCGCGGCACGATGTCCCCCGCCCCGTCGAACAATCCCAGGTCGCCCGCGCGGCCGTCCCCGCCGGACTCGAGCATGCTCCAGGGAGCGACCGTCAAGGCGCCGTACTCCATCCCCATCCCGAACACCTCGGCGACGAATTGCCCGGCCACGAAGGAGCGGACCCCCACGCCGGAAGGGGTGTTGTCGCTGGAGTTCCAATAGGTCACGTTGAACTCCGTGAGGGAAATGGACAGGCGGGCATCCCCGGTGCGGTTATGGGCGGCATCCGCCGCCGCCGCAGCCGCGCGGCATTTCTGGAACTGGCCCCTGACATTGGCCACCGCCCCGGAGACCACGTCGTTCCGGGTGTAGGGAGCGTCCTTGTTGGCTCCGGGGAGCGGATAGGTATGGAAGGTGACACCGTCGATATACCGGACCCCGCCGGACTCGCCGGTTACGTCGTTGGCGCCGCCGATGAGGGGGTCGTAGAGATCCGGCTTCCAATAGCATTCGTCCCCGAAGAGGATCTTGATGGTCGGATCCACCGCCTTCATCGCCAGGGCGCGCGCCTTGACGTTCGCCGCGATCGCCGCCGTCACCGTCGGCGTGGTCTTTTCGACGCAGGTCGGTTCATTGCCGATGGACCAGAAGCGGATGCCGTATTTGCGGTCCACGTTCAGGTAGCGCACGAGATCGGCGGCCGTGGCCGCGGGATCGATGCTGGACACCTGGACCAGGGGCTCGGCGCCGATGGACCGGATGGAATCGATCCATCGGGCATGATTCTCCGGGGAAGGGGTCCGGTCATTGTTGCTGATCCCGCCGATGCGGATCAGGCGGAAGCGGGCATCCTTCATCCGGCTCCAGACCCGGTCCGCATCCTTCCCGGGCGCATCCGCGTTGAAACTGTTCTCCCCTATCAGATACGGGCTCAAGGGGATCGCTCCCTCGCCCGGACATAGGCTTCCCAACAGCAATCCCAGAACGAGACCTGACCGGATCATTCGCATATCGCCAACCTTTTTGAATCCCAACCCCGACCGCAACCTAGGCGCACCCGGCGGCAAAAGCCGAGGTTATCATCCTGGGACCGTTCCAAATCAGGGTAAACAGGTATAAAAATTACATCTTTTGGTATATTTTCGGCATGCAGAACGACCTGGCCAGATTGTTCGATCACCTTCCCGGAATCCAATTCTGGATCAAGGACAAGGAAGGCCGGTTCGTGGATGCCAATGCCGCCTTCCTCGACCATTTCGGGTTCACCTCCTTGAGCCAGTTGGCGGGAAGGACGGACTTCGACGTTTCGCCGCCGCACCTGGCCCAGGAATACGTTCAGGACGACAAGTCCGTCCTCACCAGCGGCAAGGCCTTGGCCAACAAGATGGAACTGGTGCGGGAAAAGCACGGCGCCTTGCATTGGTACGCCACCACCAAGGTCCCCTTGCGGGATGCGGAGCGGCATATCTGGGGGACCGCCGGCACCACCCGTTCCCTAAGCCAGATCGATGAAGGCCAGGCCCGTATCCGCGGCCTTGCGGACGTTGTCCAGCACATCCAGGAGAACCTTGGCGGGGACCTTTCGGTAACCGATCTGGCGGAACAGGCCGGCCTCTCCGTGGTCCAATTCGAACGGCGCTTCAAGAGCCTTTTCCGCGAAACGCCCCTGAAGTTCATCAACCGCCAGCGCATCCGCGCCGCTTGCGGCCTGCTGCTGCACACGGATTTGAACGTGGCCGAAGTCTCCCGGCGGGCCGGGTTCTCCGATCAAAGCTATTTCACCAAACGCTTCTTCGCGCACCTGCGGATCCGCCCCTTGGATTACCGCCGGAAATACGGGCCCCGCTCCAACTCCCCGTAAAGGGACAGATCCTATATTTGGGCCATGCCCGGGACGCGCGCGATACCGGCGCGGCCCGCGCGATGCGAGGCCCATGAACAAAGTCCTGATCCTGTTCGCCCATCCCGCCCTGGAGAAGTCCCAAGTCAACGTGCAGCTCATGCGCGCGGTCCGGAACCTGCCCGGCGTCACCTTCCATGACCTGTACGAGGCCTATCCCCAGCTCCTCATCGACGTGAAACGGGAGCAGCGCCTGGTGGAGGAGCACGACATCGTCATCTTCCAGCATCCCTTCTACTGGTACAGCTCGCCGTCCATCCTGAAGGAATGGCAGGACCTGGTCCTCGAATACGGGTATGCCTACGGCAAGGGCGGCGTGGCCTTCAAGGGCAAGTACCTGATGAACGCCATCACCACGGGCGGGCCCAAGGAGGCCTACCGGGCCGAGGGCCACAACCGGTTCACCATCCGGCAGTTCCTAACGCCGTTCGACCAGACCGCCAACCTTTGCAATATGATTTACCTGGCCCCGTTCGTCATCCACCGCAGCCTGTTCATCGTCACCGAGGCCCAGTGCGCGCCCTTCGCCGACGAATTCGTGCGGACGATCGAGGCCTTGCGCGACGGGACCCTCGATCTGGAGGCCGCCCGGAAGGCCGAGCGCATCAACGACCTGCTCCCGGCCAGGACCCTGGACTTCAAGGCGGCTACCCGATGAACACCTCTCCCCTGTTCCAGACCTTCATCTACCTGGCGGCCGCCGTGGTGGCCGTGCCCATCTCCAAACGGGCCGGCTTCGGCTCCGTGCTCGGCTACCTGTTGGCCGGCGTCCTGATCGGCCCGCACCTCCTGGGCTGGGCCGGCAAGGGCGAGGACGTCTCGCATTTCGCCGAATTCGGCGTCATCATGATGCTGTTCCTGATCGGCCTGGAACTGCAGCCCAAGGTGCTCTGGAAGCTCCGCGTCCCCATCATCGGCCTGGGTACCCTGCAGGTTACCTTGACCGCCGCCGTCATCGCCGCCGGGGCCGCGGCCCTGGGACTGCCCTGGCGGGCCGCCATCGCCATCGGGCTGACCCTGGCCATGTCCTCCACCGCCATCGTCCTGCAAAGCCTGCAGGAGAAACGGCTGGACAAGACCGCCGGGGGCCAGAGCGGGTTCTCCGTGCTCCTGTTCCAGGACATCGCCGTCATCCCCATCCTGGCCCTGCTTCCCCTGCTCGCCTCCCCGGACGCCGCAGGCTCCGCCAAGCCGGTCCATGACGGGGTCGCGTCCTTGTCCCCCGGCCTGCAGGCCCTATCGGTGCTTGCCGCCGTGGTGGGCGTGATCGCGGGCGGCCGGTTCCTGGCCCGCCCCGTATTCCGGTTCATCGCCGGATCCCGCCTCCGCGAGGTCTTCACCGCCTTCGCCCTGTTCCTGGTGGTCGGCATCACCTTGCTGATGGAAAAGGTGGGCATGAGCCCGGCCCTGGGCGCTTTCCTGGCGGGCGTGATGCTCGCGGACAGCGAATACCGGCATGAGCTGGAAGGCGATATCGAGCCGTTCAAGGGTCTTTTGCTGGGCCTGTTCTTCATCACCGTGGGGGCGGGCGTGGACCTGCCGTATATCGCCTCCCATGCCGGGTTGGTCCTGGGCCTGGTGGCCGCCATCATGGCGGTCAAGGCCGGAGTCCTCTACGGGCTGGGCATGATCTTCCGCCTGGAAAAGGCGCAAGGCGTGCTGTTGGCCCTTTCCCTGTGCCAGGTGGGCGAGTTCGCCTTCGTTCTCCTCGGTCTTACGGAACAGTTCCACGTGCTGCAGGGGGACGGAGTGCGACTGTTGGTTGCGGCGGTGGCCCTGTCCATGGTGGCGACGCCTCCCCTGTTGATCCTGCTGGAGAAAACCATCCTGCCCCGCTTCACCAGGGCCGCGCCCAAAAGGGAGATGGACACGATCGAATCCGAAGACGCTCCCGTCATCATCGCCGGCTTCGGCCGCATGGGGAACATGATCGGACGGCTCCTGGAAATCAACAAGGTCCGCACCACGGTCCTGGACCATGATTCGGAGGTGGTGGACGTGGTGCGCAAGCTCGGGCTCCGCGCCTATTACGGGGACGCCTCGCGCCTGGACCTGCTGCACGCGGCCGGCGCGGCCAAGGCCAAGGTGTTCATCCTGGCCATCGACGATCCCGTCAAGACCATCGAGATCGCGGAGACGGTGCGCAAGCATTTCCCCCACCTGGAGATCCTCTGCCGGGCGAGCGACCGCAACGACGGCTACGGCCTGGTCAACCTGGGATTCCAATACGTCTTCCGCGAGACCATGGGGACCTCCCTGGACATGGCCTTCCAGGCCTTGCGCCTGGTCGGGGTGCGCGGCCACCATGCCCATCGCGTGGTGCAGGCCTTCCGGACCTACAACGAAGCGGCCTTCCGCGACATGGCCAAGCATTGGGGCGACCGCAAGACCTTCATGGAGCAGATGCGCGGCAAGATCCGCGAAGGGGAGAACCTGTTCAAGGAGGGCGGGATCACCCAGTCCGAGGTGGACGCGGCCTGGGACAATACCGCCTTGCGGGAAGGCATGCGCGGGGTGATGGCCGAGGCCGAGGTGAAAGCCCTGGATCAATAGTCCGGAGGCGGAAGCGGAAAAGCCCCGGAAATAAAACCTCCTCTTGCCCTTAGGAAGTTTGGGAATCCAGGGATTTTTCATGCCCGTTCGACCGGCTGACCGGTCCTATTCACACCTGTGGAATTTAAGCGCGAATGGTCCCCGATTTAACCCTCCGGTTGGACGCCCCACCCCCTAAAATTGCTCGGTAATGAAACAACTGCTCCGTAACTCCGGACCGTTCCTCGCGGCGTTCCTGGTAATTCTCCTTTTCCGCGGAACCGGTCGCGCCGAAGATCTGTCCGCCTGGCCGCATTCTGCCGTCATCCTGTTCAATACCACCCCCGCCGGGGCCGGCATCACCGCTCCCGTCAAGGATTTCCCGGTGCTGGTGCGCCTGGCGGGTCCGTCGCGGATCTTCGAGGAGGCCAGGGCCGATGGGGCGGACGTGCGCTTCGTGGACGCGGACGGGACCCCGTTGAACCATCAGGTCGAACGCTGGGACAAGGCCGGCATGAAGGCGGAATTCTGGGTGAAGGTTCCCCAAATCGACGGGGCCAGCGACAAGGACTTCATCAAGTGTTATTGGGGAAACCCCGCCGCCATCATGGCCTCGGACGGATCCAAGGTCTTTCCCGCGGAAAACGGCTTCGCGGGAGCCTGGCATCTCGGCGAGGGCGGCGTCCAGGCGCGCGCCAACTCCGTCGGCACGGGCAACCATGCCACGCCCGTCAACTTTACCGGGAATGAGCGCACGTCCGGCGTCATCGGCTACGCCGACAGCCTGAACGGGGCGCCGGCCGGGGCCTACCTGGATCTGGGAAAAGGATTTGGGGATATGTCCAAGGGATTCACCTATTCGGGGTGGGTGTTCTCATCCGGCCTGGGACTATGGGAACGGATTTTCGATCTGGGAAACGGAGAAGGGATTGATAACATCGTACTGTCCCGGCAGGACAGCTCCAATGGGTTATCCTTCGTCACCATGGCCGGGACCGCAGGGAACAGCATACAGGTATTGCCCGGGAGCATCGAGGCGAACGCCTGGATGCATGTCGCGGTGACGTACTCCGGACAGGAAGTCGCAATCTACAAGAACGGCGCAAAGGGTTTGTCGGCCAAGAACGGATACTTTCTGCCGAACGTAGTACGCACCAGAAATTACCTGGGCCACTCCAATTGGCATGCGGACGGCTATTTCCATGGGAAAATCGACGAGCCCGAAATCTCCCTGGTGAGCCGCACTCCCGATTGGATCAAGCTTTCCTATGAAACCCAGAAGCCGGGCTCCCGCGTCCTTTCCTTCGAGTTCCTGCAGGATTCCATTCCCGCGGAACCGGAGGATTATTCCCGATGGAATTTCAAGCGGACCGTCACGTTCAACACCACCTCCACGGGAGCCGTGATATCCGGCCCGGTGGCGGGTTTCCCCATGCTCCTGCGCTTCGTCAAGGGCACCTTGGACTTCACCCAGTTCATGGCCGGCGGCAAGGATATCCGCTTCGCGGACAAGGATGGGACGCATCTCCCCTTCGAGATCGAACGTTGGGATCCCGTCCTGTCCGAGGCGGAAATCTGGGTGCGGGTCCCTCTCGTAAAGAGCAACACCGCGGCGGACTTCGTAACCATGTATTGGGGCAATGGCCTGGCTCCCGCCGGGGCCGCGAGAGGGTCCGTCTTCCGTCCCCAGGACGGTTTCGCCGGCGTCTGGCATTTCGACGAAAAGGACGGTGATGCGGTCGACGCGATATCCGGGTCGGGGACCGGATCCGTGGCCGGGGCCACGCGGGACGTGGCCGGCATCATCGGCGGCGCGTTCCGTTTCGCGGGGGGGTCCGACCATGTGGGCATACCGGCATCCCTGACCAAGGGCCGCACGGCCTTCACGATCTCGATGTGGGCAAGGGAGATCGGTAGCGGCGGCGGTACGGGTCCCACCTACATCTTCTACCCCACCCTGTTCGGCATGGAGTCCCCGGGAGCTTCCAGCGGCGATTTCGGATTGGTCTCCCTTTCGGGCAAGGCCGCCTTTTGGAGCGGGTTGCGGGCCGGCGGGGATCTGGGCGTCACCTACAATGCGGCGATCAACGACGGAAAATGGCATCATCTCGCCCTGACCTATACCGGGAATTCCATGTCGCTCTACGAAAACGGGGTCTCGCTGGGCTCGATGACCGCGGACAATTACGCCGTCTCCGATTCGGGTTTCGCGATCGGATGCGCCCACTGGAGCGACGGGACCTTTCAGTACGGATTCACCGGCGACATCGATGCGGTGCAATTGTCGGGAGTGGCGCGCTCGGCGGATTGGATCAAGCTCGCGCACGAAACGCAGAAGGAAGGCTCCAAAGCCGTGGCCTTGGGGCCGGTCACGAGCCAGAAGCTGGTGGAGCCTACCGTGGCCGCGCCCACCGCGGACCCGCCCGGAGGGCCGTACAATGACCCCCAGAGCGTCCGGCTGACGAGCGCTACCGCCGGGGCCGCCATCTATTATACCCTGGACGGAAGCGAACCGGATCCGGCGAAGTCCACGACCGCCTTGTACGGTCCGCCCATCCTGATCCGGAAAACCTCCGTCCTCAACGCCAGGGCCTACGCGGACGGGATCGGAAGCGATATCCTTTCGACCGCGTACACCCTCGTGATCAATCCGGTCGCTTCCGGGGACACCTTGAAGGCCGGGGGCACGGTGAACCTGGACGCGGGACATTGGATCGACTATCCGGCCCAGGACGCCCAGGCCCCCGTGGTGGTTTCCGCCGGGCCGGCCTGGAACCCGCCTCCGGCGGGGTTCGACAAGGTAGGGTCCCGATTCCGGATCGCCGCGACAGATACCCGTTCGGTCTTCCCGGGCCTGATGCTTTCCTCCAGCCTCGACATGGCCTCGCTATCCCTCTACCGCCTGGAGGAGAACGGCGCCATCCTGTGGATGCCCCGGTCCGGGCAGAAGCTGATGATCCCCATGGCGGGCGACTATTTCTGGGCCCGCGATACCCTGGCCCCTAAGGTGAGCCTGGCGGGCAAGTCCCTGTTCGGCGGGGATTCGGCCCATGTCACCTACGCGATCGAGGACAATGTCGCGAATCCCCAAGTGATGTTCCACATCTGGAACGGCGTTCATGACAGCCTGGGCTGGTGGGCGGCCACCGCGGGCGACACGGTGGGCTTTTCCTTCCCGTTCGGGACCGATCGCCAATCCCCCGCCGAGATCCGCTTCCTGGCCACGGACCATGCCCAGATCGTTTCCTACCCCCCCGGGGCGGCCACGGCCCTGACCTTGGGCCGCGATCTCCCGGCCTTCCAATCCCCCATCGCCATTCCTTCCGGCCTCGAATGGAAGCTGGTCGGCATGCCGATCAATACCCAGGACCCGATCACCTTGAGCAGCCTGGCGGAGGGCAGCGGAACGAACGGCCTCATCGGCGCTTTGTGGAAGACCGGACCAGGCACGGAGGCCGGGTACGCCTTCATCGAGGACGACGATGCGCTGCCCATGGGAAAAGGTTTCTGGCTCGCCTCCAAGGCGGCCACGCCCAACTTGGCCTTTCCCGCCTCCAGGACCTTTTCCTCCGATACGGACGGCCTGTTCCCGATCCATCTCATCCACGGGTGGAACATGGTGACCTGCCCGGGCTTCCGTCCGTTGGCATGGCCCATTTCCCGCAGCGACGGAGATGCCTATCGGAGCTCCTCCTTTCAGACCCTCATCGGCTTCGATGGCAAGGCGTACGCCGTGCTCGATACCCTGAGGCCCTGGGAAGGGTACTACGTCCACTATTCCGGCACGGACACGGTGTTGCGCATCGGTCCCGGATCGGGACGCGCCTTTCCCGAGAACGGGGTTTCCGCACCCAAGGCGGCCTCGGGGGGATGGATGGAAATCACCCTCGATCCGGGGCACGGGATTCCCCTCAAGATCGGGGCGGACGCAATCGCCCGCGAAGGCGTGGGCCGGGAAGACGAAATGTCCCCGCCGCAACGGATGGAAGGCGGAATCCGGATTGACCGCGACGGCCATGCCCTGGTCGGCGATTTCGTGCCGATGGAAAAAGGCGCCGCCATGGCCTGGACCCTGGTCGCGAACGGCCGGCAGGAGATAGACCGCTTGACGGTAAGGAACGCATCCCTCCCGGAGGGCTGGCAAGCCTGGGCCGTCTCCCCGGCCCGGCGCCTCAAATACCGCCTGGAGGAAGGCGGTAGCCTGCCGGTTACGGAGGGGGATACCCTGCTCGTCTATGCCGGAACGACGGAGGCCCTTTCGGGGGTGGGCGATTTGATCCGGGGAGTGGAATCCGCGGGGCCCTTCCGGTGCGCCTTACGGGCGGCCGCGGGATCCTTCGTCCTTTCGGTCATCCTGCCCGAAGCGGCGCGCCTGGAAGTGCGGATTTGGACGTCGGACGGCAGATGCCTGGGCCGCATGGTAGAAGGGGTTTCCGGGGCCGGGACCCATACCTGGAAGGCCGGGGAATTGATGGGAAAGAACGGTGCGGTCGCGCCCGGGGTCTATCTGATCGAGGTTACCGCCGAGGGCCGGAACGGTTCAGGCGGGACAGGGTCCGGACGGACAGGGTCCGGACGGACTTGGTCCGGGCACCGCATCCTCAAGGCCAGCGCGCTTCCCTGAGCCAAGGCCGATCCGGCGACGGAAAAGATGGCCCGGCCGCATCACGGGGCCGGGCTCATGCCTCACTCTTGCGCGAGTTCCACCCGTTGCTTGTGCCCGTCGGGGTAGACCAGGTCGGCGACCCGGCCGTCCTCGCTCACCATTTCTATGATCCGGTGCTGTTCCTTGGCGTTGCCCGCCGACCAGGACTGGGTGCGGATATCGTAGACGAGGCTGACGGGCGCTCCGGGCTTCCCGTCGATGATTTGCTGCACGTCCAGGCGGTTGGTGGTGGCCGTCAGGCGATACTCCCCGCCTTTCCATTGCACCATCTGGATATCCTTTTCCCCGGCATTGAGGGTCACGGGATTCTTTCCCGTCCAGAACTGGATCGGGTTGAAGATGACCCAGTCGAGGAATCCGCAGGCTCCGTAAACCGGGACGATGGCGAGAGCGAACATCACCACGGAATTGATCCACTTGTCACCCAGGGTGCCGTTCCAATTGTAGACCTTGCGGGTCAAGGAGAAATTGCCGTAGCACCCTTGCACTTGCAAGAGCATGGCGGCGCCCACTAGGGTGGCAAGGATCCGGCTGGAATTTTTCATCGTCTTTTCCTGGATGGGGGTGGTAGGTGCAATCGTAACGCGCGGGAATCGATCGGATTCCCGCGGCCTTTTGAAGCGGAAAAATTAATTCTTTAGGGCAGGGGGCGGTAGATTAATGCGCCGGAGGTTTCCTGGGCCCTTTGGGCATGCGCCCGAAGTCGCGCTTGGGCATGGGCGGTGCGGATTCCCCCCGATTGCCATTTTGTCCAGGACCCGGCCCGCGATTGCCATCCTGTCTTCCGCCCGGCTCGCGGTTGCCGCCTGGCCCCGCCCCGGAAGAATGCTTTCCCTCGGGTGGGCGCCTGGCGTCGTTTCCATGTTGCCGGTTCGGAGAGCCGGGTCCGCGTTGGCTGCGATCCCCGCCCTGGCCCCCAGGGCCCTTGTTCGCGTTCTGGTTCCCGCCCGGTCCCCGGTGGCCCGGTTGACCGCCTTGCCCACCGGGTCCGCGATGGGCATGATCTCCGCCCTGGGTCCGGCCCGGTCCGCGATCGTTCCCTGTACCTTGACCTTGACCTTGACCCCGCCCCGGCCCGCGATGTCCCCCGTGATCGCCCGGCCCGCGATGTCCGCTATGACCGCCATGTCCACCATGACCGCGATTTCCACCCCGGCCGGTCTCGGCGGCATGGTCCTCGTCCAGGATTTTCCCGGACATCCGATCGTCCTCGGGAACCTTCTTCGATTTGCGTTCCTCCTCCCGGAGGGCCTTCTTCAAAACGCGATCCTCATGCTCCTTGCGGGCGTCCCCGATGGCGTTGAGCACGCCGCCGACATCGGCGGATCGGGTGGGTTCCTGGAATTGGCCCGTGAGTTCCGCATGCGGCGTCAACTTGCCCGTCTCGTAGAGCGCCCAGATCTCCTTCGCGTATTTCAGCCCCAGGATGCCGGGTTCGAAGCGCCCGAAATAGCCCGCCATATTGTTGACGTCGCGCGCGAACATCATGCCGGCGCTGTTGTTGCCGGCCGCGTTGACCGCTTGCGGGAGATCGATGATGACGGGGCCTTCGGCGTCGACCAGGACGTTGAATTCCGAAAGATCCCCGTGGATGATCCCCAGGCAGAGCATGCGCACGATCTGGGAGATCAATTCCTCGTGGTAGAGCAGGGCCGTCTCCGGCGAGAGCGAGATATCGTTGAGCCGCGGCGCGGGCTGGCCGTCCTCGTCGACGATCAGTTCCATGATGAGCACGCCGTCGAAGAATCCGAAGGGCATGGGGACACGGATCCCCGCGGCGCTCAATTTGTTCAGGGCTTCCACCTCGGCATTGATCCAGGAAGTCTCGGCTTCCTTCTGGCCGTAGTTCGTGCGCTTGGACATGGCGCGGGCGCTGCGGCTGTTCTGGACCTTGCGGCCCTCCTGGTACTGGACCGCCTGGCGGAAGCTGCGGTTGTTCGCTTCCTTATAGACCTTGGCGCAGCGGATCTCCTCCCCCACCCGCACGATGAATACGTCCGCTTCCTTGCCGCTCCGCACCTGTCCGAGTACTTCGTCGATGATGCCGTCTTCGACGAGGGGGATGAGGCGGGAAGGGATTTTCATGGGTTCCTGGTGGGGGTGCTACGGGCCTGGCTGCGTTCCTCAAAGTTAGGAAATAACCTCTACTTTCCCGACATGGCCAGGGCGATGGCGGCCATCATGAATCCGGCGCCGAGCAGGCGGTGGCCCATGGCCCGGCGGCCTGATTTCGCCTCCCTGTTTCCGAACCACCTGCCCGCCAGCCAGACGAAGGCCACGCTGGAGACGCACCTGGAATTGAACAGGATGTTCACCAGGGTCGCCTTGCCGTAGATGCCGATGGTCAGCACCAGGGCCAGGGTTATGACGGCCATGCCGGCGGAACCGGCCGCCAGCCAGGCCCAGGTGCGGCCATCGTAGCGGAGGCGCCTGCCCTTGCAGGGCAACAGGAGCAGGGAAACCGAAAGCAAGGCCTGGCATAGGAAAACCCAGGGGCCGAAGCGATGCAGGCCCCATTCCGGGCTCCATTTCTGGACGAAGACGTCGAAGGCGGCGAAAGCGATCGAGGCGGCCATGGCATAGGCCAAGGTCCTGAGCACCCGTCGGCGATCGCGCGTCCCCCCGCTCTCCCGATCCTGGAGGAACCAGATGGCCGCCACCGTCATGCCTGCCGCTCCCCACAGGCGGACGCCCACGTTCTGCCCCGTCATGAGCAGGGTGAATACCGCCACCAGCAGGACCTTGGTGCCCTGCGCCGGGACGGCCACGGAGAGGTCGCCGGCGGAGAAGGACTTGTATGCGGCCGCCTGGGCGAGGAAAAAAACCGCGCCCGACAAAAGAAGTTGCCAGGCGTTCCCTTGGGATGCCGCCCTTTCCTCGAAAAGGAACAAGGGGAGGAATACCGCCGCGATGGCGGCATTGGAGACGAACACGGTTCCCCAGGGATCCCTGGCGAGGTCCATGGCGCGCTTCAAGGCCATGGTCGCGAAGGGAAACAGGAGGGCGGCGGCGAAGGGGATCAGGACGGCGGGAGAAGCCATTCCTTAAATAAGCTCCCTGGGCGCCCGGGATCAACCGGCATGGCCCGGATCAGGCGGGCTTGGCGAGCATGTCCCGTATTTTCGCGAGCAGATCCGCCTGGGTGAACGGCTTTTGCAGGAAACGGGTGTTCTTGTCCTTCAGGCTGTTCGGGGATAGGATGTCCTTGGTATAGCCGGACATGAACAGGACCTTGAGCCCTTCATGGTTGGCCTTGAGGCCTTCCGCCAGCCCTCCGCCGTTCATGCCGGGCATCACGACATCGGTCAGGAGAAGATCGATTTGGGGGGTGCGCAGGCCTATTTCCATGGCTTGGGGGCCGTCCGCCGCCTCAAGGACCGCATAGCCGTTCGCGCGCAGGGTCGCCACCAGGAATTTCCGCACGGCGGACTCATCTTCCGCCAGCAGGATGGTTTCCCCGCGCAGGGACTTGGCGGACGCTTGCGGCGGAAGGACTTGGCTTTCCTTGCGATGGATCCCTTCGACTATCGGGAAGAAGACCTTGAACATCGCCCCATGCCCCGGCTCGCTGATGACGGATATGCTCCCGCCGCTCTGGGAAACGATCCCGTAAACGCTGGAAAGCCCCAGGCCGGTGCCTTTCCCCACTTCCTTGGTCGTGTAGAAGGGCTCGAAGATGCGGGCCTGCACTTCTTCGGTCATGCCCACCCCGGTATCGCTCACGGAGAGCATCGCGAACGGCTCCCTCGCGGCTTCGTCGCTTCCGGCGGCGGATTCGCGATCCACGAAAACGGTTTGCGAGCGGATGACCAGCTTGCCGCCGTTGGGCATGGCGTCCCGCGCGTTGAGCACGAGGTTGACGATGATTTGCTGGATTTGGCTCGGGTCGGCCTTCACGGAACCCAGATCCGGTTCCAGCACGGTGGTGAAGGCGATGTCTTCGCCGATCAGGCGCGAAAGCATCCGTTCCATCTCGGCTACGATGGCGTTGAGGTCGATCACCTTCGGGGAAAGCACCTGCTTGCGGCTGTAGGCCAGCAGTTGTTGGGTCAGGGTGGCGGCCCTTTGCCCCGACTTGCGCACCTCGTCCAGGTATTCCGCCAGGGTCGCATCCGCTCCCGCCAAGGTCTGGGCCATCTCCGTGAACCCGATGATCGAGGTCAGCAGGTTGTTGAAATCGTGGGCGATGCCTCCCGCCAGGCGTCCCACGGCCTCCATCTTCTGGGCCTGGCGCAATTGCTCTTCGGTTTCCTTGAGATCCGTGACATCCCTCGCGATCTTCGAAGCGCCGATGATCTTGCCATCCTCGTCGAAGATGGGAGAGACGGTCAGGGAGATATTGATGATGCTCCCGTCCTTGCGGCGGCGGACGGTCTCGTAATGGCTGATGGTCTCGCCCCGCAGGATCCGCTCGAGGATCCTGGGTTCCTCGTCTATATGGTTATCCGGGATCAGGATGGTGATGGGACGGCCTATGGCCTCATCTTCCTTATAGCCGAAGATGCGTTCCGCGCTCTTGTTCCAGCTGGTGATGATCGCGTTCACGTCCTTGCTGATGATGGCGTCGCCGGAAGAGTTCACGATGGCGGCGAACTTCTGGGCGGCGGCTTCGGCCTTGCGCCTCTTGGCGAGATCCTCGTGCAGCTTCGCGTAGAGTTTCGAATTGTCTATGGCGACGGCGGCCTGGGACGCCAGGTTGACCAGGAGGCGCTCGGACGTTTCGGTGAAGATGCCGGGCTCCGGATGCCCGTAGAACAGGCCCCCAAGCACCTCTCCCGTCCGGGAGATGACGGGGACGGACATGTAGCTGCGCACGGCCAGATGGCCCTTGGGCATACCGTGGTGAGGCGCGGATTTCCCGTACTCGGGCCGTTTCGTCACGTCGTCGAAGCGCTGCGGTCCCTTGCCTTCGAAGGTATGGGCGAACAACTCCGTCTTCCTGGGCATCGGGAAATGGGCGAAGGCCTCGCGTGGCACGCCCGAGAGCGTGTACAGCATGAAGGAATCGCCTTGTTCGTTCGTGGTATTGTAGAAGAAGGCCCCGAAGGAGGCATGGGACACTTCCCTGCCCCCGTCCGTGACCGCTTGGACGATCTTCTCCAGATCATGTTCGGCCACCAGTTGGGTGCTCGTTCGATTGAGGACTTCCAGGGTTTCGGAATATTCCCTCATCTTCCCTTCCGCGAGCAGGCGTTGATCCGATTCCCGGTTGGCGATGGCGCGGAGCTCTTCCTGCTCGATCGAATCGGCCCCGAGACGGGCGAAGAGATCCGCGAACCGGGCCTCCCGCTCGACCGCCTGGCGGGGTTCCGGGAAGTACGCGGACAGGACTCCGATGACCTTGCCCTGGCGGCTGATCAGGGGAACGCTGTGGACCGAGCGGAAACCCTCCTGGCGGGCCGCCTCGAGGTGCGCGCCGAAAAGCGGATCGCTTTCCACGTCCTCGACGATCACCGGTCGCCCGGTGGCCAGGAAAGCACCGGAACCTTCCGGGACCGTTTCAAAAGCCTTCAGATATCCGGCGGACATTCCCAGGCTGGCCCCGACCTTGAGGCCGCCGCCATCCGGAGCGGCGAGGGACAGGATGCCTTTTTGCGTGCGGTAAACCGATAACGCATGGCTGAGCACTTCCTGGAGGATTTGCGCCTGATCGGTATAGGTGCTCAGCTTGAGGCTGAGACTATGAAGCTTCCCGATTTCGTCGAACTGGGTTTCCGTATCCGGAATTGATTTGGAAGTTCCGGAAGGAAAACGGGTCATTCAATCCAATCAACCTTTTGGGGGGCAAGGATGCCGTAAAGTAATGGTAAAGTCCGTGGTTCGTGCAGGATAGGTGCGTTTGCCTCACCAGCCGCGCGGCGGCCTGGAATCGGATTGCAATCGTTCCCATCCTGATAGTACCCTGGGTGCGAAGGTAGGCCCCTTGGCCACACCGTCCCATTATCAACCACTTGGAGATTTTATCAAACACCCCCCCTTCGTAACCCGACTTATCCCCTCCGGAACCGTTGGCCGTCTCGCCCTCATCATGGCCGCCGCGACCCTGGCGCCCTTCGCCGCCGACGAACCCCTGCAACCCGTCAACCTGAGATCCACGGCCCATTTCGCCGTCCTTTCCGCTTCGCTGATTTCCAACGTCCCCACTTCCGCCATCACCGGGGATATCGGCTTGAGCCCCGCGGGCGGAAGCATGATAACGGGATTCGGAAACCTCGAGGTTACGGGGACCATCTTCACCGTGGACGCCACGGGTCCCGCCGGATCGACGATTGCAGCGTCCGACCTGAGCACGGCCAAGGGCGATCTGACCCTGGCCTATGACGATGCCGCGGGCAGGACGCCCGTGCCCGCCGGTCCCTTCCTGAATCCCGGTTCCGGCAATATCGGCGGTCTCACCCTCATTCCCGGCCTGTACAAATTCACCAGCACCCTCTCCATCACGGGATCGGACGTCACCCTGACCGGCAATGCGGACGACGTCTGGATCTTCCAGATCGCCTCGGACCTCGTGGTCGGCGACGGCATCCAGGTCACCCTGGCCGGAGGCGCCAAGGCCGCCAATATCTTCTGGCAAGTGGGCACGTCCGCCACCTTGGGGACCACTTGCAAGATGAAAGGGACCATCATGGCCGATCAATCCATCTCGTTGAATACCGGAGCCACCCTGGACGGCCGGGCTCTGGCGAGTATCGCGGCGGTTACCCTGGCCTCCAATACCATCACCAGGCCCGCGACCTCGACCACCCTGGCCAAGGCGCGCGCCCGGAACGGCTTCTCGATCGCCCAGGGCTTCCGCGGCCAATCGGGATCCATGCAAGGCCTCGCCTTCACGGTCCCCTCCAAGGGCAGGACGACCGTGAAGCTGGTCAGCACTTCCGGACGGGAACTCGCCACCCTGTTCGACGGCCAGGCCGCCCCCGGCGAAACCACCATGGTCCCCATGGATTCCCGGGGATTGGCGAAGGGGTTGTATTTCACGATGCTGCGATTCAACGGTCAAAGCCGCCTGACCAGTCCCATCCTGATCGATTGACCTTTTCAGGCGGGGATTTCCGTCCCCGCCAATTCTTCGATCATGCCCATCAAGTGGTGGGGAGTGTAGACCTTGGGGACGATCCTGATCCGGTCCAAGGGAAGCCCCGGCGGCAGGATGACCTCGTCCGGATCCTCGGCCATGAACAAAACCCTCAGGCCGGGGTGGCCTGAGAGCAGGGACCCTGCCAATTCCAAAGCCGCCCGGCCCGGGCCTGCAAGGTCAATCACCGACAAGGCGAGGGACCCATGGCATTTGCGCACCAGAACCTTCGCAGAGGGTATATCGCACGCATCGAGCACGGCATAGCCGCGCTCGGCCAGCAGATCCGTCAGGATCCTCCGGGCGCTTCCATCCTCCTCCACAAGAAGGAGGTTGTCCGCCGTGGCCGAGGCTTCCCCGGAACCGCCGTCTTCCCTGCCCGCGACCCCGGTAATCCTCGGAAGGAAGACATTGAAAACGGTCCCCCTTCCCGGTTCGCTGATCACGGCGATGCCGCCGCCGTTCCGTTCCAGGATTCCGTATACCGTCGAAAGACCCAGTCCCACCTCCTTGGAAAGCCGTTTGGTCGTGAAGAACGGTTCGAATAGATGTCCCATGGTATCCTTGTCGATTCCCCTGCCCTGATCGCGGATGGTCAAGCGGATGCAGTCGCGGGCCTTGGGACGGAGGAAAACACCCTCCTCTCCCTCGGGATTGTCGCACTGCGAGGTTTCGACGGTGAGCACGCCGCCTTCCGGCATGGCCTCACGGGAGTTCGCTACCAGGTTGAACAGGACCTGCAGGATCTGATCCTGGTCGGCCATGATGCATCCCAGATCCGGCTGCAGTGAGGTTCGCAGGAGGATTCCTCCGCCGACCAGCCTGTCCAGCACCCCCGCTTTTTCCCGGATCATGTCGTTGAGATTCAGGGCCCGGGGTTGGGTGATCTCCTTGCGGCTGAAGGCCAGGAGCTGCCGGGTCAGGGAAGCCGCACGTTCCCCGGAACACCGGATTTCATCGACGTAGGCGGACAGGCGCGCGTCATCCTGCACCGCTTCGCGAAGCAGATCGCTGTAGCCCAGGATGGTGGTGAGCATATTGTTGAAATCATGGGCGACTCCGCCCGCCAAACGACCGATGGCGTCCATCTTGCGCCCGTACTGTATTTGCTGCTCCGCCAGCCACAGGCGCTTTTCCGTGCGCCGCCGTTCGCTGGTGTCCATGAGCACGCCCAACATGCCATCGGGCCGGCCTTCCGCGTCGAGAAAAGCCACGGACCGCGTTTCGGCATCGACCACCCGGCCATCCTTGGCCAGCCAGCGGAAATTGGAGACACCGCCCTTGCCGCTTTCCCAGGCCTCGAGGAACCAGCGGGCGGCCGATTCCCGGTCTTCGGGGTGCACGACTTCCAGCCAGAATCGGGGGTTCGCGAGCCACTCCTCAACCGGATAACCCAGCAAGGTCTCCATGTAAGGGCTTACGTAGTTGAGATGCAACGCTTCCGGATCCTGCCGCTTCCAGACCTCCCATACCACTCCCGGCACCGAGCGGATGATATTGTCCAGGCGCCTCTGTTTCGCATCGAGCTCTTTCCGCGACTTTTTTTGCTCCCATACCACGGCCGCGAGGATCATCATGGTCACGGCGATGCAGCCCAGGTAAAGCTGGAGGAGGACCAGGGAAAGATCCGGATCCTCCGGAGCGAAAGGCCCGCGGGAATCCACGGTGCCCCAAATGGCGATCACGGACATGCAGGCGACCGCGAGGGAGGCCGGGAATTGCCCGAATCGGAAGGCGATGTACAGGAACAAGGGGATCCCCAGGTAACCGAGCAGGTATAGTCTTCCGGACATGGGAATGAAGCCCCCGAACACCAGCAGATGCACCATGACCAAAGCCAGGACCAAGGCCAGGATCAGGCCCATGGACTCCATTTTCCGTTCGACCTTCACCAGGGGCCGCGTCATCCGATCCGCGGCCAGGACCACCAGGGGAGTGATGATAAGCACGCTGTTGAAATCCCCGACCCACCAATTCAGCCAAAGCGACGGCAGGATACCGGGCTTGGTCAAGTGGTCCAGGTAAAGCGATACCGACCCGAAGGTGGCGCTGATGGCCGTGCTGAGCATCCCGGACAGGACGATGAAACGGAAAATAAGCCTGGGTTCGGTGAAGGCCCGCGGTCCTCCCGCGCGGACCAGGAACCACCCCCCCGCCAGGGCCTCCGCGGTATTGCCGCATGCGATGCCCAGCGAACTCGGGAAATGCCCGGTCAACGTCGCATTGACGAAAAAGGCGCCGACGAAGATGGCCGGCCATACCCGGTTTCCCCATAGGGAAACGGCCGCGATGGCGATCCCGGTCGGAGGCCATACCGCGCTCGCGCTGGGATTGACCCAGGCCAGGGAAAGCCCCAACCTGCCCGACAGGAAGTAGACGCCGCAAAGGGCCAGGAATAGAACCGGAGAAGGAACAGTCTTGGATCCCGATTGATTGGACCACATCCAAACAAGATACCATTCGGCGCGCAAAAGCTATTCTTCAGGAAGTGTCGGAAGCCCGACGCCCGGAACATCGACAGGCGGAAGCCTGAAAAGGCGGTTATCATGACGCGCTTCACACTTGCCATTCTGGCTTTGGCCCTTTCGGCATGCGACTCGGGGAAGGACGCGGTCGGAACCGAAGGGACGGCGCAGGACTTCCCCGTCAATGAACCCCTGGCGACGGCATTCACCGCCCAAGGACTCCCCTCCGATGTCGCGCGCTTCCTGGCGGCGGCCAAGCTCGATACCGTCCGCGTCGACGCCAATACCTTCGTCTATAAGCAGACTTTCCCCAACGGCGCCACCCGCGACATCACCATGAAACTCATGCCCGGCCGCGCCTATACGCCCACGGCGGAGGAATCCGCCAAGGTCGCGAAAGGCGGCCCCGCCTTGTACGATTTCAAATACGCGTCCGTGAAACAGGCCGATGGCTCGACGCGCATGGAGCTGGATTATTTCGTCCCCAATGCCGGGATTCCGCCCGCCCTCCTTTCGCAACTCGGCTCTTCGGCCCTTTCGACCGAAGACCTCCGGCGCATCGCCTTGCCGCGCGCCTCCGCGGCCGCGCGGAATTCCTCCGCGGGCGGCGGGTCGGACGGCGCGGGCGTGGCCTGGGTCGAGGTCGGCAAGACCGGCGCGGACGTCGGCATCGGATCCCTGCTCGACGCGGCCAAGGACAAAGGCCTTCCCACGGGGGCGCTCTCCAACATCTACGCCTTGGCATCCGCCGCATCCGCCATCGGGGGCGCCCTTGAGTTGGCCAAGCAGAACGGCAAATGGGGATTGGAGCTGGACGCCCTGGAACGCTGCGCGCGCAACCCCACCAATATCGTCACCAAGAGCGACCCGAACTATACTCCCGGGGCCGTCGCCAAGGTCCAACAAGCGCGAAACGAATTGGACGAAGTGAATTCCGCGCGCTTCCTGAACCAGATGAACGAGACCGGTTCCGGGATCACGCCCCAGACCGCGGCCATGTCCATAGGCCTCAAGGCGGGATTCGCCTGGAGCGATCAGACCTTGGGCGACTATAGCGAGAATACCATCATGCGCGAGGCCCGGTTGGCCGTGGTGCCTTGCGGGGACCCGGTCCCCAAGGTGGACGGGAACGTCACCGTGACCTGGCATTGCAACAACCCGTGGGGATCCCAGGTGGACGTCACCAATACCACGGTCACCTCCTCGGTAGGCTGGGTTTGGAGCCCGACCTTCCACGAGTACCTATCGCAGGGAAGCTATGAATACCAGAAGGTCTTGACCGTTACGGGGGGCGGGAAAACCTGCACGTACAAGGAAACCTCGAAGGGCAGCCTGGAACAAGGCGGTGCGCTCCAGATTTTCACCGACCCGGCGGCGGTCCAGCTTTTCGGGTACGATTACATGGCGTCCGGGGAATTGTCCGCCGAAGTGGATTGGACGGATGATTGCTCGGGCAAAAGCGGCAAGGCGCCGGTGACGATCTCCTGGCTTCCCGCCATCAGCGGTCTGATGGGCGCGGGGGCCGGCATGGCCGGCGAACAGGTCAAACCCTCTTGCACGGGAGGGGAGGCTTCCGGCACCGAGGTGACCAAGTGGAGCTTCACCGTGCCTCCCATGGACTGACCCTGCGGGCCGGATTCCGGGTCATGAGTCGATAGGCGGCCCGGAGGCCTGCTTTCAGTTCAGGATATGATAGGCGGCCCGGAGGCCGAATTCGGTTCCGGAAGCGTCGCTGGTCCGGTTCGCCGCGAAGCGTTCCACTTGTCCCGGAAACCCGAACAGGCCGTCCAGGGTCACCCGTTCTCCGAGCAATACCAGGCCGAACCCCAAATGGAACGCGCCATAGCCCGCCGAGGAGTTGGGATTGCCCGTAAGCGCCGTCATATAGGTGGGAACCAAGGGCGAAGGCACGAAGGGCGTGAACTGGAAATCCGCGTAACCGGGACGTTCCTTCCGTTCCTCGCGCCAGGTCCAACCCGCGCGCAAAGCGAGGCGCATCCCTTCCGGGAAATGCATGATGGGAAGCCGATCCACATGCTGTTCCAGGCCCAGGGAAAACCGGTTGTAACGGTACTCTTCATTGGTGTCCGCGTCGAAGCTGTGCCCGGAGGTCTCCCATTCGATCAGGAGCGAGGCCATCTCCCGGAAGCCGAACGAGCCGCCCAGGCCATAATCCGTGGTACCGTGATCGCCGTCGAAGCCGGGGATCTTGTCGCCCTTCTTGAACGGGTTCTGGTTCCCCTTGATGCCTTCATATCCCTGGACGGATTCGGATCGCCGGGCGAAGCGCAGGGCCGGTTGCAACCGGAAGCCGCCTACGTCGACCGGGTACATCCATTGGGTCTGGAAGGTCCAATACTTCGTCCATACGATGGGATATTGGATGCCGGTACCGTTCGCCTGTTTGTATTCGCCGAAGAACCGATCCGTGCCCATTTCGAATACCAGGTTGCCGAGCATCGGCAGTTCCGGCGTGCCTCCCAAATCGGCCACGGCCCCGTAACGCGGGAGCGTCATGGAGGCGACCCGTTCCAACCGGGCCACGGAAGCCTCCAGGCTGTCGAAGTGCCCGCCGAAGCCGGCGAACACGCCCGCCTCAACGGCCGGGTGGAGACGGCTGCCCAGGTCGAAGCGAAGGCTGGGGACCTCCATGACCACGCGTTTGTCGTCCCCGGGATATTCCATCTCGCCCATGCGCGCATGGGCGCTGAAGCCGAACCGGAACAGTCCGGAGGCCGGGCCCGCGGCCAGATCCAGGCCGAAGCGGGACGCGCCGAAATCCAGGCTGTCCCCGCCCAGGCGCTGGTAGGTCTCGGATTCCCTCTGGAAGTAAAGGACCGCGCCGAAGACGCCCGGCTGGAAGAAGGCCAATTGCGGGAGGTAATAGTCGTGATGGCCCATGGCCAGGGAATCGCCTTCGGTGGCGCGGTCGCCGCCCAGGAGACCCAGGGTCAGGCCCAATCGTTCCTTATGGGTTTCCAGCAATCCCATGGGCGAACCGCCCTGATCGTAAAGGTTGTACAGGTCCGGGTTCGCGAACCGGGGTTCGCCCAAGGCGATGTTGCGCAGGGAGTAGGCGCCCGCGGCGGCCCGATTGACCGGTTCCGAGGCGGGATAGACTTGGGCGAAGGTGGGCGCGAGGGACAGGATGGCGATGGAAAAAGCCATGGCGGGCAGGCGTGTTTTAGGCAAGGTATCCCCTTTGGTACCCTGGTAAATATGCAAAAAGCGGGAGGGAAAGCGGTCCGCGGCCTTGGCCGCTGACCTGCAGGTGATGGACGATCAAGGCCTCAGGCGGCCGGGGTCTTCGACTCCAGGATGGATTGGATTTTGGCGAGGAAATCCGCGGGGGCGAAGGGCTTGGCCGCGAAATTCGGGGCCTCGCCGCGGATCGGAGGCAGATTGTACTTGTCCTCCGAGTACCCGGACATGAACATGATGGTCAGTTCCGGACGCTCCCGGCCCAGGCGTTCCGCCAGTTCGATCCCGCCCATTACCGGCATCATCAAATCCGTGATCACGAGGTCGACGGCGGAGCTGCCGGGAGGAAGGACGGTAAGCGCTTCCTTGCCGTTACGGGCCTCGATGACGCGGTAGCCATTGTCCTGGAGCACCCGGGTCAGCAGCTTGCGGACCACGTCCTCGTCTTCCACGAGCAGGACGACCTTGTCGGCCCCTGCCACTCCGGAAATGGGGGTTACCACGCGCGCTTCGGACGGTTCCGGAGCATTCCCGGAAAGGGGCAGGATCACCTTGAAGGTGCTTCCAGCCCCGGGCAGGCTGAAGACCTGGATATACCCGCCCAGTTGGCGGATGATCCCATAGGCCGTGGAGAGGCCGAGACCGGAACCTTTGCCGAATTCCTTGGTCGTGAAAAAGGGTTCGAACAACTGGGAGAGCACATCCTCGCTCATCCCGTGTCCGGTATCCTTGATTTCGATGAAGGCGTATTTCCCCGGGGGGACGCCCTCCTCGTTCTCCTTGATCAATTCGCCCACCATGCCGGTGGTGTCCTGGGCCTTGACGTCCAGGCTGCCCGTGCGGATGGACAAGTCCCCTCCCTCGGACATGGCATCCTTGGAGTTCAGGATCATGTTCACCAAGACTTGTTGCAGCTTGGCTTCGTCGACTTCGACCGACAACGGTTCCGGGGTCAGATCCAAATCCAGGCGGATGTTCTCGCCGATAAGGCGGCTTAGCATCTTCTGCAGGTCCACTACGGAGTCGTTCACCAGGCGGACCTTGGGCGCCAGCATCTGTTTGCGGCTATAGGCGAGCAACTGGGCGGTCAGGGCCGCGGCCTTCTCCCCCGCCTTCCGGACCTCCATGAGGTTCTCGTAAGCGGCATCGTCTTCGATGCCCTGCAGGGTCAGATCCGTGAATCCCATGATGACCAAAAGCAGGTTGTTGAAATCGTGGGCGATGCCGCCGGCCAGCCTTCCGATGGCCTCCATCTTCTGGGACTGTTGCTGCTTTTCCACGCTCAGGCGCAGTTGCTTGTCCGAGGAGATCCGTTCCGAGATATCGCTGATGACCAGGATGCTTCCGCGGATGTCCTCCCCGTCCTTCACCGAATAAAGGGAATATTGCACCGGTGTGCGCACCCCGCCGGCTCCCTTGACCCAACCCCGCTGGGTGGTCGCATCCGGCGCGTCCCCGGTCACCAGGGCCAGCCAGGGAAATTCCAGGCGGGCGCCGTCTTCCGATTCGATATGGAAGACTTCCGAGAGGTCCCGTCCCGGCAAATCGATATCGGCGAGCCCAAGCAGCCTCAAGGCGGACGGATTCTGGAAGATGACCTTATGATCCTCGTCGAGGAGGAGCAGGCCTTCGGCGATATTGTCGCTGATGGACTTCATGAAGGTGAACTGCTGACGCAACTGGCCGGCCTTGACGGACAGGCGGATCTCGGCGAGTTTGCGTTCGGTGATGTCCATCATGGACACGATCCCGCCCTGCACGCCTTCCCAGGAAAGCACGACCGGGCTGGCGTCCACCAGGTAGAACCGCGTCCCGAGGTCCGGATTGTAGTGGACCACGTCAAGGGCGGAGATATGCCTCCGGTCCCCGATCCAGTCGCTTGAAAGCCCACCTTCCACGGGAAGGCCGGTTTCGATGGTGGGCAGGAGGCTGAACAGCTCCGAGAACAGGACATTGACGGGATTGAGGCCGCATAGGTCCTGGGCCTTCTTGTTCGACCTCAGGATGCGGTAGGACTTGTCCAGGATGAAAATCGGCTGCGCGAACTGGTTGAAAAGGGAGTCGCCCAGGGACCCGATGTCCAGGATGGTGCGGATCTCCTCTTCGCCTTTGTGGCCCTTGACCACCAAGGCATCGACCGACCCGGAACGGATGGCCTTCAAGGTATCTTCGGCGTCCTTGAGCTTTTGCCTGAGTTCTTCGATTTCCTGGCTTGGCGAGGCCATGCGGGTACCGCCGTCGCTCGTCATATCTTCTTTATGTTGAGGCCGATCAACACCTGCTCTTCATCGGACAAATCCCCGATGATGCGGCTTATGGGGGTGGGCAGGTTGCGCACCAGGGTCGGGATGGCCAGGATCTTGTCCGTGCGGGCCAGCGCCGGATTGCGCGCCAGATCGATCACTTCGAGCTTATAGAACCCGAGCAAGTGTTCCTTGCAGATCTTGTTGAGATTCTCTATGGCGGCCATGGACTTGGGCGTCTGGCCGGCGACGTAGAGCTTCAACAGGAAGGTATCATGCAGCTCGGGTTCCTCTGGAAGTGGGACGGCACCGGATCCGGGTTCAACGTTCGCGTTTTCCATCATTCCCCTTTCCGGCCGTTGACGGCGGAAGGTTTAAGGGTGGGCGGATGCAGATTGAGCGGCTTGACGTTAAGCGGCTCCGCATCATCGGACTTGCGTTGCCTGGCCATTTCGTTGCGGTCCTCCATCAGGTGCCCTTGCACGGATTTTTTCTGGGAGATGAAGCGTGCCGCCTCCTCTTCCTCGTTTGCGAACTCCGCCTGCATGACGGCCCATTGGGCCTCCAAGGCCTGGCGCTTGCGCTCCAGCCGGATTTTCGTATTCTCGATTTCCTGCTCGGCGGTCACGGCCGCGGCCCGTTCCTCGGCCTCCATGGTCAGGCGGGCGGAACCCGTCAACATGCCGGAAGGGCCTACATAAACGTCCCTCAGGTCGATGCCTTCGCTCGACAGGCGGAACTCGCGGATCTGGTTGGAGTGCGCCATGCCGCGGGACTTGATGACGTACATGCCGCGGTTCCGTTCGCCGCTGCTCTCGATGTCCCGAACCAGCAACCAAGTGTCGATCAGGGAGGAGACGCCCACATCGGTCGCTTCCAGGATGGATTGGGTCCCGGAGGTCAGGGAGGTGAAGAGGGCGGTGATGCCTTCGGCCTTCAGGAAATCAATGAGCCGTACCAGCATGGCGTTGACTTCGCTCATGGTGGCCAGGCTGGTCAGGTTGGTGATGGGATCGATCACGATGACCTGGGGGCGGATTTCCTTCACCATCTTGTGGATCTTCACCAGATGCATCTCCAGGCCATGGAGGCTGGGGCGGGAAGCATAATAGGTGAGCAGGCCCTTGGACGTCCATTGCTCCTGGTTCAGGCCCAGGGATTCCATGTTACGCTTGATCTGCGAAGGGGATTCCTCGAAGGCCATGTACAGGCATTTCTCGCCGCGCCGGCAGGTGGCATCCGCGAAGAAGTTGGCGAGGCTGGTTTTGCCGCTGCCCGCCGTTCCCGAAACCAGGACGCTGCTCCCCCGGTAATAGCCCTTGCCCTCCATCATGATGTCCAGGCGCGGCACGCCGGTGGAGATGCGCTCCTTGGAGGCGGGATGGTCCAGGCCCAGGGAGGATATCGGGAGCACGGAAATCCCGCCATCGTCGATGAGGAACGGGTATTCATTGGTGCCATGCACGGAGCCGCGGTATTTCACCACGCGCAGGCGCCGGGTGGACACCTGGTCGATGATGCGGTGATCGAGCACGATCACGCAGTCGGAAACGTATTCCTCCAGGCCCTGGCGGGTCAAGGCCCCGTCCCCGCGTTCCGCGGTGATGACCGTGGTCAGGTCGCGATCCTTGAGCCAGCGGAACAGGCGCCGGATTTCCTGGCGCAAAAGGGCATGGTTGTCGAAGCCGCTGAACAGCGCCTCCAGGGTGTCGATGGAAACGCGCTTGGCTCCGATGCTCTCAACGCAGGATTGCAGGACGAGGAACAGTCCTTCCAGATCGAAATCCCCGGCCACGGCGATATCGCTCTTATCGATATGGATGTACTCGACGATCAGCTTGCCTTGCTCTTCCAGTTCCTTGAGGTTGAATCCCAAGGAGGCCACGTTCTTTGCAAGATCCTCGGGACTTTCCTCGAAAGCGATGAAGACGCCGGGTTCCCCGTGTTCCAGGATCCCGCGCACCAGGAACTCGATGGCGAACATGGTCTTGCCGCAACCGGCGCTGCCGCAGATCAAGGTGGGCCGGCCCTTGGGCAGGCCGCCGGAGGTGATTTCGTCGAGGCCTTCGATGCCCGTGAGGGCTTTCTCGAGTTGCACGTCGGGCGGGGTCATATTGAAGGTAGGATGGGGCATCTCGTCTCCTAGGGCGGGGTCCCGGTGGCCGTCCCTTAGGAGGATCGGAGGATTACATCCCGCGAAGCCTAAGGCTTCGACCTGGGAATCCAAGTACTACCAATTAACAATATAATGGAGCCATAGGCCCATTTCTTTTGGATAGGGTGCCGCCGGCTCCAACCCAATAGCGGAAATGGGCTTTAGAGCCTAATTGCCCCACTTTTTTTCCAGTATCGAGCGTATTTTGGCGAGGAATTCGGACGGCCCAAAGGGCTTGGCCACGAAGTAGGGCGGCTGCCCGGCGATCAAGGGCATGTTGTATTGATCCTCGCGATAACCGGAAATGAATAGGATTTCCAATCCCGGCCGGACCTCGGCCAGGCGTTTCGCCAGTTCGATGCCGCCCATTCCCGCCATAAGCAGGTCCGTCACCACCAAATCGATGGGAGTCTCCGGCGCGGGCAATTTCGCCAAGGCATCTTCCCCATTACGGGCTTCAAGAACGGTGAACCCGTTCTCCTTGAGCAACCGGGCGAGAAGGCGCCTCACCATGTCCTCGTCTTCGACCAGAAGCACGACCTTTCCGGCCCCCATTTGCGAGGGCAAGTTGGCGGACTTGGCCGGAACGCTCGGGAAGGATTGGTTCTTGGCCAGGGGGAGGATGACCCTGAAGCGGGAACCCTTACCCACCTCGCTGAAGACCTGCAAATGTCCCCCTAGCTGGAGGACGATGCCGTAGGCCGTGGACAGGCCAAGACCCGAGCCCTTTCCGAATTCCTTGGTGGTGAAGAAAGGCTCGAAGAGACGCTCCATGACGGCCTCGCTCATGCCGGATCCGGTATCCTGGATTTCAATGTAGGCGTAACTTCCCGGCGGGACGCCGTCCCCGCTTTCGTGAGCGATCTCCCCCGCCATGCCGCTCCTATCGCGTCCGCTCGTTTCCATCCTCCCGGTACGGATGGAAAGGGTCCCGCCGTCCGGCATCGCATCCTTGGCGTTCAGGATCATGTTCACCAGGACCTGCTGGAGCTTGGCCAGATCGATTTCCACTTCCAGGATTTCAGGGGTCAGGTCCAGATCAACGTGGATATTGTCCCCAACGAATCGGCCGATCATCTTCCGGATGTCCAACACGGCTTCATTGATGGGGCGAAGCTTGGGGGCGAGCACCTGCTTTCGGCTGTATGCCAGCAGCTGACCGGTCAGGGAAGCGGCCTTTTCGCCCGCCTTCCGGACTTCCCGGAGGCTGTCCTCGACGGCCGGATCGAGGCCGGGTTGCTGCAGGATCATATCCGTGAATCCAAGGATGACAAGCAGCAGGTTGTTGAAATCATGGGCGATGCCGCCGGCCAGCCTTCCGATGGCCTCCATCTTCTGGGATTGCTGCTGCTTCTCCATGCTCAAGTGCAATTGCCGTTCCGAGGTGAGACGCTCGGAGATATTGCCGACCACCAGGATATTGCCGCGGAGCTTTTCGCCGTCCTTGATGGGGTAGATGGAGTACTGCACCGGCGTGCGGCTCCCATTGCGGCCTCTGACCCAGGCCCTGCGGGCCGCCCCTTCCACCACTCCCGGGTCGGTCCAATCCAGCGAGAGCCGGCCTCCGGCTTCGGATTCGATCCGGAACACCTCGGTAACGTCCTCGCCGGCCGCTTCGGACTCCGGAATCTGCATCATTTGCGAGGCCGCGGGATTCTGGAAAATGACCTTTTGGTCCTCGTCCACCAGGATCAGTCCTTCGGCGATATTGTCGCTGATGGATTTCATGAAGGTGAATTGCTGGCGCAGCTGACCGCTCATGACGGAGGACTGGATTTCGGCCAGCTTGCGTTCGGTGATGTCCACCAAGGTGACCATCCCGCCCTGGACCCCTTCCCAGCTCAGGGCCACCGGGTTCGCATCCAACAGGTAGTAGCGCATGCCCCGAAGCGGGTGCTGATGGCAGACCTCGAGGGCGGAGAGATGCTTCCCTTCGCCGATCCAGTCCGCGGCCAATTCATCCGGGACCGGGAAATCCGATTCGAGGGTGGGAAGCAGGGTCACGGCCTCGGAGAACGGCAGAGAGGTCGGGTTGCGTCCGCACATCAATTGCGCCGGTCCGTTCGAGCGCACGATGCGGTAGGCATGATCGAGGATGAATATGGGCTGGGCGACCTGGTTGAAAAGGGAATCCCCCAGGTAGCCCATATCCAGGATGACGCGGACCTCTTCCCTATCCTTCCCCGCGGTCACCACCAAGGCGTCCACGGACCCGTGGCTGATGGCATCCAAGGTCGCTTCCGCCTCCGCCAGGCGGAGCTTCAGGGACTCATTCTCACGGATCAGGTCCCGGGTATCCAGCGTGGTCGGCATGGTCAAAGCTTCCTGAAGTTGAGGCCGACCAGCACCTGCTCCACATCGGACAGGTCCCCGATGATGCGGCTGATGGGCGTGGGCAGGTTGCGTACCAGGGTCGGGATGGCCAGGATCTTGTCGGTGCGGGCCAATTTCGGGTTGCGGGCCAGGTCGATGACCTCCACCCTATAGCGTCCCTGCAGATGTTCCGTGCAAATCCTGTCCAGGTTTTCGATGGCCGCCATGGATTTGGGCGTCTGGCCGGCGACATAAAGCTTCAGGAGGAAGGTCTCGCCGCCGGCGGAAGTCTCCCGGGCGGGTTCCATGGTCGCGTCTTCCATCATGCCTCTTTCCGGCCATTGGCGGGAACGGCCAGGAACTCATCCGACATCCGCTGCCTGGCCATGACCTGGCGGTCCGCCTTTAGATTCCCCCGTTCGGCTTTTTTCTGGGCGATGAAGCGCGCGGTCTCCTCCTGCTCCGCTGCCAGGTCGGCCTGCATCAAGGCCCATTGGGCCTCCATGGCCTTGCGCTTGTTTTCGATCCGGGTTTGCGCGTTCTCGATTTCCGCCTCCGCCCTGAGGGCGGCCGCCCGTTCCTCGGCCTCGAGGCTCAAGCGCGCCGATCCCGTCACCATGCCTCCCCCCGGTCCCGAATAGACGTCCCTGAGCTCCAGTCCGTGGCTCGTCAGGATGAATTCCCGCACCTGGTTCGAGTGGGCCATGCCGCGGGACTTGATGACGTACATGCCGCGATTGCGCTCCCCGTTGGTTTCGATGTCCCGCACCAGAAGCCAGGTGTCGATCAGGGAGGAGACGCCCACATCGGTCGCCTCGATATTGGCGTGCGCCCCGTTCGTCAGGGACGTGAACATGGCCGTGACCCCTTCGGATTTCAGGAAATCGATGAGGCGGACCAGCATGGCATTGACTTCGTTGATGGAAGCCAGGCTCGTCAGGTTGGTGATGGGGTCGATGACGATGACATGGGGCTTGATGGCCTTGACCATCTTATGGATCTTCACGAGATGCATTTCCAGCCCGTGGACGCTGGGCCGGGAGGCATGGTAGGTCAGCAGGCCCTTGGAGCACCATTGTTCCATGTCCAGGCCCAGGGATTCCATGTTGCGCTTGATCTGCGAAGGGGATTCCTCGAAGGCCAGGTACAGGCACCGTTCCCC
>JAQBPO010000054.1 GCA_028287465.1 Fibrobacterota bacterium | reverse complement strand
AGGGCGCCGCGTACCTGGAAGACCGATGCGCGGGGTTGCGAAGGAGCGAACGCGGCTCCCGCATCCATGCATCCATCGCGCCTTTCGATCATCCCCGGATAGTGGGCCGTTTCCTGGATTACCACCGCGCCGTCGGCTTATGCCTCTACGAGGTGGAGTTGTGGCCGCATTACCTCTCCGCCTGCCGGGATCGCCGCCTGCCCGCGACCCTGGTCAGCGGAAGGCTTACCGGGAAGGCCGCGCGCGCCTATATCCGTTTCGGCGGCGCCGGAGCGCGGTTATTGGACGGCTTGTCCTGGATCCAGGCGCAAAGCGAGGGGGATGCGAAGCGATTCCGCTCCCTTACGGGTACCGAAGTCCTGGCGGGCGCCGATTTCAAGGCCGCCCACTTCCTCGCGGATCCATCCAACCTTTTCCGTCCATCCCCGCCATCCGATACGGGTGAAGCGCCCGGATCCCTCGAGTCGTCCCGACCGCGATCCCGTTTCGCCTTTCTTTCCCTGCACTACCGGGAACTGCTTCTGCTGGAACCGACCCTGCCCGATTTGATGGCGCATTCGGACCTCATCTGCTTCCCCAGAAAGCTGGACGAATTGCCTCGGTTCCGGGCCAGACTGGAGCCTTTGGGTTTCGCAGTGCACAGCCTTGATCCCGGCGCGCGCCACCTCCTGGTCGACGCCATGGGCTTGATCGGATCCCTGCTGCCCGGTTGCCATTCCGCCTTCGTGGGCGGAAGCCTGGTCCCTCTGGGGTGCCATAACCTTTGGGAGCCATTGCTATCGGGGGCGCGGATCCTTTTCGGGCCGTTCTACGGGAACCAGGAGGCCTTGGCCGGATTGGTTATCCGTTCCGGCATCGGCGAGGTGGTCCGGGATCCAACCGGCTTGGGCGCCTTCAAGGCTCCTGGTCCCGAAATCGCGGAGGCCAGCGGCAAACTGGCCCGGGACCTGCGCCAGGGCCTGGATTCGGCCCTTTCCGAAGGACGCCGGAGGATATTTGCTACCTTCTACCCTGACGCAATCGCCGGGAAAAACGGGGATGATCCCATCCTCGCGTCCGGCAAAAACAAGGGACAGTAACGGTGAAGATTTATCTGGCTTCCCCCCGCGGCTTCTGCGCCGGCGTGCAACGGGCCATCAGCATCGTCGAGAAGGCCATCGAAAAATTCGGCGCCCCGGTTTACGTACGGCATGAGATCGTGCACAATCAGGCCGTGGTGTCGCGGCTCAAGGAAAAGGGGGCGGTCTTCGTCGAGGAGCTCGAGGAGGTGCCCGTCAATTCCGTAGCCATCTTCTCCGCCCATGGCGTCCCGACCGCGGTCTATACCGAGGCGGACAGCCGGAAGCTGCTCACCATCGATGCGACCTGTCCGCTGGTCAAGCGGGTCCACTCCGCGGTAAAGCGGCACAACAAGAATGAACTGCAAATCATCCTGATCGGCCATGCCGGCCATCCGGAAGTGGTCGGCACCATGGGTCAGCTGCCCGACGGACAGATGATCCTGGTGGAGCGTCCGGACGACGTGTGGAAGCTCCAGGGCGTGAACGAGAACGGTCTCGCCTACACGACCCAGACCACCCTGTCCATCGAAGAGACCAAGGACATCATCCAGGCGCTCAAGCAGCGGTTCCCGCTCATCAAGGGGCCGGAAAAGGGCGACCTGTGCTACGCCACGACCAATCGCCAGCAGGCGGTGACGGATATGGCCAAACTGGTCGACATCCTGGTCGTGATCGGTTCGGCCAACAGCTCCAACTCCAACCGCCTCAGGGAACTCGGCGAGAGGATGGGGAAGCCCTCCTATCTCATCGACGGACCGAACGATATGCGCCGGGAATGGCTGGAAGGGGTCGGCAATGTCGGCATCTCATCCGGGGCTTCCGCACCCGAGGATCTGGTTCAGGACGTGGTGAAATGGATACAACGCGAATTCCCGGGCACGCCCGCCGAGGATTACGTCATCCTGGAGGAGAACGTGCATTTCTCCCTTCCGGAAATCCTGAACTCCGTGCCGTGAACCCAATGGCGCGACTTCCCACCCCTTGAAGAAGATCGCCTTTTTCCTGACCGGCCACGGCTTCGGCCACGGGGTCCGCAACGTCGCCGTTATGGAGGCCTTGCCTCCCGGGGTGGATGTGGACATCTACACCTCGCTTCCCGAACAGTTCTTCCGGGACGAGCTCCATCGCCCGTTCCGCGTCATCCCCTGTGAAATCGATTGCGGTTGCCTGCAGACCGATACGGTGGAAGTGGATGTCGAGGCCACCCTGGCGCGCTACCATGAACTCGATTCCCGGCGCGAGGCGTCCATCGGGGAATACGCGCCCATCCTGCGCGACAGCGGAGCGGACCTGGTCATCGCGGACGCGCCGCCCCTGGCATTGGCCATCGCCAAGGCCGCCGGCGTCCCGGCGTGGTGCGTCTGCAATTTCACCTGGCTGGACATCTATCGCCCGTACATCGGGGAACATCCCCGTTACCTGGACATGTTCCGGCGCATGCAGGCCGATTATAGCCTGGCGGACCGGCATATCCGCATCTCTCCTTATCTGGCCGGGAACGCTCCGTGGGCCTTGGAGCCGGCCGGAATGGTATGCCGTCCCGCCCGTCAGAAGCGCGAGGAGTACGCCAAACGCTTCGGTCTGGATCCGCGGAGGAAATGGTGCCTCATTTACGTGGGCAGCTTCGGCCTGGAAGGGGTTAACTGGTCACGTTTGGCCGAATACCGGGATTGGGAGTTTCTCGGCCTCTATCCTCTTGAAGGGGCGCCCGCCGGGTACCGGTACCTGAAAAAGGATTTGACCTTCCGTTACGCGGACCTGAACGCCTCGTGCGATCTGGTGATGGGTAAATTGGGTTATGGGCTGGTGGCGGAATGCCTGGCCCAGGCCAAGCCGGTCCTGTTCCTGGGACGGCGGGATTTCGATGAATTCCCGATGCTGAAAAAGGTCGTCGAGGAGCGGGGATTGGGCCTGGAAATCCCCTTGGACAAGTTCAAGCGGGTGGACATCGGAGAGGAGCTGGAGGTCCTGACCCGACGGCGTCTGGAGCCGATGGCGGCCACCGGGGTAGCGGATATCCTTCAAAAAATGGGCTTTTAAGGGATCACGGCCCCAATCATGCCCGCATGCTAGCATTTTGGCGCGGTTTTGCTTATCTTTTCCCGCCTAAGTTTTACCGTACTTTTTCGAATAAAGACGAGGTTTTCGATGAGCCGCACGTGTGATGTGACCGGGAAGAGAAGGCAAAAGGGGAACCAGGTTTCCCATGCCATGAACCATACCCGCAAGTTTTTCCAGCCGAACCTGCACAAGAAGCGCTTCTGGATCCCGGAAGAAAAGCGTTGGGTCACCTTGAAGGTGAGCGGCGCCGGACTCCGCTACATCGCCAAGAACGGCATTGTTGCCGCTCTGAAGAAGGTCGAAGAGCTCCAGAGAGCGGATTAGGTTCCCCTCTCCCCGCCTCGCGCGGGAAGTCTTCCAATCGACGTAAAAAGGCCGGCCTCCCAGGAGACCGGCCTTTTGCATTTCCTCGCATTATCCCAGGGCCTTGCCGATAATCCCCCGCACTTAATCCTAGTCCATGCCCGTCCCAATCCGCTCAGGTAACCTTGTCCTCCCTCTCAGGGCGTAAGAAGGATAGAAGGAGCAGAAGGGTGGTTCCCACCGTGATCATGGAATCCGCCAGGTTGAAGATGGGAAAGCTCCAAACCTCGCGCCAATGCACATGGACGAAATCGACGACGAATCCATGGGTCAGCCGGTCCCAGAGGTTTCCAAGGGCGCCAGCCAGGATCATCGCCAAGGGAACCAGGCGGGAAAGGCTTTGATTCCTCATCTTCCAGATCAAGGTCAGCAAGGCCGCCAGGGCGGCGCCGGTCAGGGTAAGGATCAGGGGCGTGCGCACGCGATCGGGAAGGGTGTGGAACATGCTGAAGGCGATGGCGCGGTTTTCCGCGTACCTGAATTCCAGCAGGCGCGGAACCAGGGTCAAAGGAGGATTTTCCTCGAAGGCGGCGCGGGCCCAGGCCTTGGAGGCCAGATCCACGCGGCAGCCGGCCAAAATCAGGACCGCCAGGCCCAGCCAGCGCAGGCCGGCGCGCAGGAAGGGTATTTTACCGGGTCGGTCGCGCATGAGGGTTGGAATTATAGCAAGCCTCCCGCCGTTACGGGGGCGCACGCGAAAGGCTAATCGGCGCTTACGGAAACCTTGGCCTCGAGGACTCCCTGGCTCATCATTTCCGGCCATGGGGACCGGGGGGCCGTGAGTTTGGTCGTTTTCTTGAAGAGCTCCAAGGCATTATGCTGATTGCCGTCCTCCTCCGCGAACTTGGCCGACCAGAGGATGGCCAGGTAGTCGTGGGGATTGCGGTTGAGCAGGAATTCGAGGATGGACGCGGCCATGTCCTTGGAACCGTCCATACGATAGGCGCGGGCCCGGTTGATATAGACCTCGTCCGACTGGGCGCCCAGATCGATGGCGGTCTGGAGCGGCACCCTGGCGGCGGCGAGATCCGGAATCAGGGCCAGGGCATTGCCCAGGTTCTCCCAGGCCTTGGCGTCGGCGGGATGGAGCTGGGTCAAGCGGCGATAGTGACCGGCGGCTTCCTTGTATTCCCGGGACGCCTGGCGGACCGAGGCCAGGTAGGCATTGGCTTCCTCGTTGGATGCGTCAAGGCGATAGACGGCGCGATAGGCATCCGTGAGTTCCTTTTTCGAATCCAGTTTCTTGGCCATGTGGAGCATTTCCACGGCGGCTTCCCCGGACATGCTGTCCGCCGCCAAGGCGGACGAATAAGCGGACCAGGCGTCCCTCCATTGGCGCTTTTCGGCCTGGCATTCACCCAGGCGGATCCACGCTTCCGCGATACCGGGTGTTTTGGCGGGAGCGGCCTTCAGGCCCATGGAAAGGACGCGGATGGCCACGTCCAGCTTGCCTTCCCGGGCGTCCTGGATCCCCAGGGCGATGGCGGCTTCGCTCCAGCCTTCGCCCGAGGGCAGGGTGGCGCGGGTCCGGAAGAGATCCCCATAGATGGCCAATGCCTGGTTCGCATCGCCTTGCGCGGCCTTCAAACCGCCCATGCGGAGCTTCTCCTCGTCGCTGGCCCAGCCTTTCGCGTTGAGCGCTTCCAGGACTTCGATCTCCTTGGGCCCATAATGGAGTTCTTTATACATGCGCGCCACGGCCCGCAGGGATTCCTTGTCCCCTGTCCTGGCGTAATGCGTTTCGTATTCGGCGGCGGCGGCTTCGAAATTCCCGAGTTCGGCCAGGCAGCCCGCGCGCAACCGCAGGGCTTCCGGAAAGGAATCCCGGGCGATCCGGAACTGTTCCGCCGCATGGGCGCAATCCTTTTCGGCATATTCCATGCGCCCCAGGAGCATGGCGGCCTCGGGCATCGGCGCATGCTTGCCGATGGCGGCGAGGACATCCTTGGCCTCCTGGTTCTTGCCCGCGTCCAGCATGGCTTTGGCAGCCGAAAGCGCCATGGGGGCGTCCGCGGGGGACTCCATGACCATGCGCGTGGCATGGACGGAAGCCTTTTTGAAATCCTTGCTGCGCATGGCGATTTGCACCATGGCTTGGGAGGCTTCCCGGTTGAAGCCGGAGGCCAGATGCTTCTCGCCAATCCCGGAAGCCAGCGCTAGGGATGCGGGATCGCCGCAGGCGGCCAGGTCCAGGAACGCGTCCCGGCGTCCCTCCAACTGCGCGGGGGCCAGGGCCGCTATCTGTGCCCAGGCATGGCATGCCTTGGGTTTGTCCCCAGCAAGGCTGAAGCCGCGCGCCACCAACAAGGCCAGATTGAGGGTGGCCCCTTCCTTCTCGTATTTGGCCTTCAGGAAAGGGAAGTTGGCCTGGATGAGGCTGTCGCCTTCGATGGCTTCGGGAAGGCGGGCCAGATAGGTGGGATTGCCCGGCGATGCCTTCAGGGCCCTGTCCAGGTGGGCATAGGCGGCTTTGCGGTCGTCGGATCGGAGGCAGAGGACCGCGAGCTTGAAATTGAGGGAGGCCGAAGCGGGGTCGTACCCCAAGGCCTTTTCCAGAAGTTCCTTGAGCGGCGCATCGCCTGGGATCCCGATCGCCTCCAGATGCGCGATCGCGCGGTTGCGCGCGGTGGAATCGGCCGCATCCAGGCTCCAGGCCTGGATCCAGGCTTGGGCGGCGTCCAGACGCTGGCCCAGGGATTCGCGTGTCTCGGCGATGCGGACGCTCAGGCTCTTGTCTCCGGGATGGAGTTCCCGGCAGCGGGTATACAGCGCCAGGGCGTCGGTGGCGCGGCCCTGGGAGGCGAGCAGGGGCCCGATGCGCAGGGCGGCCTGGGGATTCTTGATCACCAGGTCCTGATGCTTCCAATAGATGGCGCCCGCTTCGGCGTAACGAATCTGCAATTCGAGGCTGGCGGCCAATTGGACTTCCGCTTGGATGTCGTTCGGCTTGATTTCCAGGTAACGCTTGTACATGGAGATGGCGAGGGAATCGTTCTGATTGGCGCCTCGGGCGGATTTCAGGAACCAACCGGCGGCCTCATACCGATCGCCCTTGGCCAGAAGGGCCTCGGCCATGAACCCCATGGAGAGGTAACCTGGATGGGACAGGCCCTTGAAGCAAGGTACGGCCAAGTGAACGTCCCCGCGATCCCAATGGATGATGCCTTCGGCCTCCATGAGCAGTTCGTTCTTTTCGCCCCATTTCTGCCTTTCCTGGATGCGCGCGAGAAGCGAGGCGGTATCGATGCCGGGATAGCTGTGCGCAAGGACGGGCTTGATGTCCAGGAAAAGGGAGCTGGTGTCCGCGGAGAGGGAGACCTGC
>JAQBPO010000043.1 GCA_028287465.1 Fibrobacterota bacterium | reverse complement strand
CAGGGAAGGAACGCTTTTTACCAGGAATGACTCAAGGATTTTTCCGGCCGGTCCGAAATCCTAAGAAGGACCGGAACCGGGAAAGCCGCCGCGCGCTGACCGGGTTCCGTGGCCGGAGGATGTATGCCGACCTTGCAGGACAATGCCCATGCCCCTATCGCCCCCGTAACGCCCCGAGCGCCCAGCGCCATCGGGAACCGGCTCAAGCGTCTCGCCCCTTCCCTCGCGCGCGCCGCGGCCGATACCGCGGGCGCCTTCTTCTGCTCCCCCGCCGCCGTCGGGAATCCCTGGGATTCGCCGCGCGTCCCGGATGCGCAAGGGCTACGCTGCTCGCAGATGAATATCGGAGACAAGTACGAGATGCTCTGTAATTTCAGCGCCGACGAGGCCGATTGGGAGACGCTGTTCCCGGCGGATGTCACGGGCCAGATCATGTTGGACGCCTTTTGCGAGATGGCCAATTGCATCTGCGGAACGCTCCTGGCCGATCCCGATTTTTCCGATGAGTTCGGTTACCTGATTCCCTGCGTTCCCTGCAACGGGGCTTCGCGTCCGGCTTCCGCGTCCAGCGCCATGCGCGGCGCCTTCCGCGTGGGATCGGCCTGGATCCGCTTTTCCTTCGCCGTCCAGGAGACCGCCGCCATCCTTCCGGAACACGCCCGGCTCAACGCCGCGGCCTGACGCCGGCTTTCCGGGCCCCATCCCCGGTTACCGTAGCCTGAACGGCTTCAGATCGCTTGACCCTCCGGAGGGGGCAGCGCTCCTTTATCGCGGAACACCCATTTACGGTTGGTGACGGCCTTGGATACGACGACGACGTCATCATGGTATTTGAGCACCGTGCCCGGATGGGCGACCCCGCGGATCAGGATGGTGCAAGGTTCATGGAGGTACAGGCGCTTGGCGAGGTCGCCCAGATCCTTGCGCAGGTCCGCGATCCAGCGATCCAGGATTTCCATCGCCCCCTGGGTCCGTTTCCTCAGCAGGGTTTCTTCATCGTTGCCGGTGCGGCGCAAGCGGAGGATGCCGGTCAGCTGGTCGTCCATGTCCCGCAGGAATTCCAGGTCCTCGATATTCCGGGCCAGGCCGGCGCTCTTGCCGGCCATTTCCGCTTCCACCTCGAAATCCTTCCCCACTTCCAGGATGGCCTTGCTGCCCGCTTCGGAGCCCACGTTGAACAGGTCCATCCCCTCCCCGGCCAATAGATGGCCGCCCAGCACCGCATACTTGCCGAACCGCATCTGGATGGTCTTCCGGGCCAGGAGAAGGCTGTTGATGATCTCGTTGAACACGACGATATGGGAATGGGATTCGATGCGCTGGTTGTGGAGGTAGCCGATGGTGACGGAACTCAGGCGCGACTTGATGATCCCGCTGCCCAGGCCGTTCACACCGCCCCGGATGACGATGGCCCCGTCGGAACGGATGACGCTGTTCTCGACCGTGCCGATCACTTCCACGTCCCCTGCGGAATGGATCTGCATCTTGCTGTGGACGTCTCCCGCGACCTTCACGGCCCCGGGGAATTCGATGTTGCCGGTCTTGAGGGATACGTCGCCTCCCACGTCGAGCACTTCCACCACTTCGGGAACGCCCATCCGGATCGCAAGGCGACCCGGCTTGGTGGAAACGATAAAGAGGGGATCGAGCCCTTCCAGGGCCGTGTTCCTGCCCGGTCCGGAACCGAAGGGACGCGCTACGGGAGCGGCGATCGCCCCGCCGAATACGTCCATGCCGGATTCTCCCGGCGAAGGAGGCAGCACCTGCGCGAGGCGCGCGCCCGAGGGCACGGTGCGGAAGAAGGAGAAGTCCTTGAAGTCGATGCTCCCGTCCGATGCCGGCAAGGGCACTTCCGGTTCCGGATCCACCAGGAGGGAAAGGCGCCCTTCCCGGCCGGGAACGGGTGGGCGGCCGCGCGAGATCAGGAGGGTCAGGGGAAGATGATCCTGGTTGAACCGGTTCAGCGCGGCCTGGATTTCCGGCTCCGGCAGCATGCACATCACGCCCTGCTCGCGCAAGGCGTTCTGGACCATATCCGGGGTCACGGTCCAATCGTTGAGGTAATTCCCGCCCAGCACCAGGTTGGCCGACATCCCGTCCTCGGCAACCACCACCTGGCAGGTGGGCAGGCTGTCCGAACCGAGCACCTTGAGCTGGCCGCTCTCGACGATCAGGGCGCCCTCGCACACGGCGATGAGCTTCTTGTCCTTCAGGAAAAGGGACTTCCCGAACGGGGGAAGCCGGTCGCGAAGGACCATGAAAGGGATGGGCGAGCCGAATACGTCGCAACCGGGTTGTCCCTTGGATATGCCCTGGAAGCTCAGCACCGTTTCCCCGGAAGCCACCCAATAGGCCGGATCGATGGATTCCCGGATGCCGCCGAAACCCCAGGCATCGACCTTGCGCCTCAGATCGGATATGGCTTCGGCATTGCTCAGGTAGGAATGGTGGAACAACAGCCCTTGGGGCTCTTCGTGGACGGGATCCAAGCCCTGGGCGAGGTCCACATCCTGGACCGCTTCAAGGTCCTTCGCCAGGGCCGGATCCGGCGCGTACGTCAGGGTCTGGCAAATCCAGGTGAGGATGTCCTCGCGGATGCGTTCCTCCGCGATGCCCTGCGAGATCAGGAATCCCTTGAGCTTGCCTGGGCCCTCCAACCCCGAGGGGCCTGCCCATTCGGCGCGCCAGGCATCGGCGGTGAAGCCCTCTATCCTGAGCTTGGCGCCCAGGCCGTCCCCGGATACGGAAAGGCTAAGCTTCGGCATTGACCGCGGTCTCGACGCGCGCCAGCACCTGGAGCAGCTTCGCCTTGTCGTTGGGCTTCAGCGATGGCGGGTGGCGCAGGAACTCCATGGCTTTTTCCACCTGGCGCAGATCCAAGGGCTTGGCAAGGCAGGCGATCACGCTGGGGTAACGGGAAAGCTCCGCCCGCCTCTGCTCCAGGTCCCGGGAAGGCATGAAAACGACTATGGGCGTGGTGATGCCGGCGCGCCGCAACCCTTTGATGATGCGGAGGCCGTCGATGGTATTCTCGCGCAAGGCGAGGAGGATCAGGTTGTAGTTCTGGACCAGGGCCATGTGGAACCCTTGCACGCCGGAATCGCATGTCTCCCAAACCAGGCCACGATTCTGGAACGTGGTCTCCAACAGTTTCAGGATCGCCGCAGGGAAATCGATATGGAGGACCCTGGGCATGTCCTTGGCGGCCGGGTCGGATGTCTGCACCTTGGCAATTAAATCACAGGAGGGGCGGCCAAGTCAACGTCCGGAGGCGAAGGAGCCGGGACCGCCCCGGGGAAGCGCGTTTTCGGGCGCGGCGGGGCCGGGTCATGGTATAATCGCATTGCCCATGAAGGAATCGGTCGTCAAGGATCTGATCGGCAACAACCTCGTCCGCCTCATCAATGGCGGCCTGCAAGGCGTTTATACGGATTCCTACGCCGGGAAACCGGTGAAAACCGAGGGGTTCTATACGGTGCAATCGCCGGTCGTGCTCTCCCAACTGGCGCTTTCCCCCGCCTCGCAAATCCTTTCATTCTTCACCATGGAAACCGACTCCATGGTGCGCCTGGGGAAACGCATGCTGCCCGATAAGCCCCGGGAGGAGGCGCTGAAGCTGGTGATCTCCGCGAACGCCGAGATCCTGAATTTCGTCTCCTCACGCCTGGCATGGCTGCTATCCAAGCTTGAAAACATGCCGGATACCGAGATTTCACCCCCCAAGGTCGGGAATTTCTCGGGCTCCCAGGCCATCCGCATCCGGGCGGAAGAGGGCGTTTGCTTCGAATTCGCCTGCGCGCCCCAGAAACTGGCGTTCCGATTCGCCGCCTGCATCCAAACCGTCGCATGATCGGGAACCTTCGGCCCGCCGGTGGTATAATTTCCGAAAGGGGATTCCGTGGCTAGTTCCGTTGTCATCGTCGACGATTCCAAGTTCCAGACCATGCAATTGGGCCGGTTCTTCTCGGACGTGATGGGGTTCCAGGTCCTGGCGACGGGCGAGAACGGCGAAGAGGCTGTGGAACTTTACCGGACCCACAAACCCGATTTGATCACCATGGATCTGACCATGCCCAAGTTGGACGGCCGCGGAGCGCTTACCCGCATCCTCGGGGAATTCCCCGACGCCAAGGTCCTGGTCATCTCCGCCGTCAAAGGCCCGTTGCTGTTGGACTGCCTCTCCATAGGGGCCAAGAGCTACATCGAGAAGCCCCTCCGCTTCGACAAGGAGGACTTCGTCCGCGACTTCAAGGCCACCATCGGGGAAATCCTGCAATCGTCCTGATGCGCATCCGGGCGGGCAAGTGAACCATGGACGCCGGTAACCCGGGATTCTTCCTCATCAACCTGGACGGGACGGTAACGCCTTCCTCGGCCTTGGCCGCGCACATCGCCATCGGGTACGGATCCGCGCCGGCCCTTCCGGAAGAGCCGCCGGAGAGGCTGCCCCTGGCCCGGGCGTTCCAGCTCAATGCGGAACAGGAATCCCAATTCATGAAGTGGCTGGAGCTGGCGCGCAAGCGCCATCGGGACCTCCGCTGGGAAAAGCTGGCCGCGCTCGCCCCGGTCCAGGAAACCAGGATTTCCAAGGCCGGGAACGCAGCGTCCGGGGACGAGGACGGCCATGTGCGCCTGGCCTACCGCAAGATCGAGGACGCCGCCGGCAATCTCGCGGCCATCGCCGTCTTCACCGTCGATGCCTCGCCCGGACGCGCCCTGGCGCGGGAGCTGGAAGCGGAGCGCTTGCGCCATAAGCTGGAGGTCCGCGACGTTCTGGCCCTGGCCGCCAATCCACCGGAAACCGTGGGCGCATTCCTGGTAGACGCCCGCACCCGCCTGGATGCCGGCCGCAAGGAATGGGAAGCGTGGCTCGCGGAACGTAAGGTCGCGGGCCTACCGGTTCCGGGAGCCTGGGGCGGGACCGCCGAGGAAAGCCCAGGGCAGAGGCTCTTCCGCGAATTGCATATGGTCAAGGGCAACGCCGGCGCCTTCGGTTTCGAGAGCCTGGCGGCCGGCGCGCAGGAATGCGAGGATTTCCTGGAGACGCTCAAGCAGCCCGGTCCCGGATCGGAAAGGGCCGGCGCGCGTCTTGCCGCATCGCTTTCCGGCCTCCGCACGCAATTGGAAGAGCTTCTCCGCGCCATGAAACTCATCGAGGGGGAAGGCCAGGATGCCATGGCCCGCGTCCTGAAATGGAAGCTCGAGCGGCTCGTCATCGGGACCGCCGTCTTCGATCTGGCCAGGGTGGAACCCCCGCTGCGGGCCCTCCTGGAAGCCACGCGCAAGCTCACCTTCCTGAGCCCGGCCTACCTGGTCCGGAAATACCGCAACCTGGTCGAACGACTCGCGGACAACCTGGGCAAGCAGGTCAACTTCCGCGTCACCAGCAATACCGGGGACATCCATCCCGAGTCCTTCTCGCGCGTGGACGAGGCCATAGTGCATATCCTGCGCAACATGGTCGACCACGGCATCGAATCCCCGGCCGAACGCGAGGCCCTGGGCAAGGGGGAGGCCGAGATCGGTTTCGAATTCGTGGCCGAGGAGGACCGGGTCTTCCTGCGCATCCGCGACGACGGCCGAGGCATGGACCCCGCATCCATCGCGGATCGGGGCGTGGCCATGGGGCTGGTCACCCGCTCCGAGGCGGACTCCCTGGACGAGGTGGGAAAGCTGGGGTTGATTTTCCTGGAGCGCTTCACGACGAGGAGCGAGGCGGACATGGTCTCGGGCCGGGGCCTTGGCCTGGCCTTGGCGGCACGGTGCGTCGCGGACCGGGGGGGTAACATCTATGTTTACTCCCGCCCCGCCGAGGGGACCCGTTTCGCCATCGAGTTGCCCCACATCGGGCAGAAGCGCCTCAGTTAGCTTTCGCCTTCTGGTATCGGAGCAATACGCTCCCCAACCAGCCCGACAGGGCCATTACCTCGCCGAACAGGATGAACAAGGCCCATTCCCGGCCTTGGTTCGCCTCCTCGACGTAGTTCTCGAGCCAGTTGTCCCCCGAGGTCGCGAGGAAAAAGACGATGATGAGGATTATGGAAAGCAGGCCCGGGATGAGGAAACGGACGACGGGGACCGCGATGCGCAGGCGATCCGGCCGGCCGGCCCAGCGCGCGTAGGCGCGCGTGAGAAGGTAATACGGCAAGGCGAAAAAGACCGCGGAGACGTAGGCCGCCAGGCATAACGCGATAAGGAGGGTTTGCTGCGGGAAGGGCATGGGTATCAGTAGCTGAAGCCGACCTGCCAGTACAGCTTCTTCCAATTCTCGATCAGGCTCAGTTTCGCGCCGAAGACGAAGAGGCTGAGGCGCGCCTCCGCCCCCATGTCCGTTTCCGAGAAGCGCTCCCATTTGTTCTGCCCGAAAAGGGTCGCGCCCATGGCGAAGGTCCCTTTCTCGTTCATGCGCCGGCCCGTCGCGAAGCCCACGCCGAAGCGGTTCGATTCCAGGCCGATCTCCTCGGAGACGTACGGCCCGGTGATGTTCCCCATCCATTCCTGGCTCTTGAAGAATTGCGCGATCAAATCGTATTCGAAGGAGAAGCTGTTATAGGGTCCGTACCAGAGGCCGATCATGGCGTTCATGCGCTCGTCCGCGCGCGCGGCTCCCGAAAGCAGGACCGTGACGGCCAGGATTCTCCAGACATGCCCCATTGCGCTCCCTTTCCGTCTATCCATTGATTCCCACCATGCCGGGCCTGGGCCCCGCAATCCGATCAAGATACCCTTTTTCCGGCGGACTCCGCCTGTCCGAACGGGATTTCTAGACCGAATCGCCCAGGTATACCGGTCCTTCGGCCGCGATGGTGCCCAGTTTTCCCGCCAGTACGCGCGGGAAGAAGGCCGCCTCTCCCAACCGGGAAATATCAAGCCATTCCAGGCCCACTTGTCCGGCGTCCGGGGAAAGGGGATGGGTAAGGACGGGCTCCAGCAGCCGGCATTCGAAATACAGGTTCACGAAATGCATCCTGCCGTGGACGTCCTTGAAGAGGTGGTTGCTGCCCACGTACTCCTGCACGAAACGCAAGCGGCCCACCTCCACCGCGGCGCCCAATTCCTCCAGGCATTCCCGACGCAAGGTATCCGGCAGCAGTTCCCCCGGGTCCTGTCCGCCTCCCGGCAGCACGTAATAGCCGCCGATATCGCCCTGCTTGCGGAGACAGAGCAGGCGATCGTTTTCGATGATGAGGGCCTTGGCGGCGTAGCGGAGGGTTTGGGATGGATTCCGGGTCATGGGGGAAATCTACATTCCCGCCTTCATGCTTGGGATTTCCCCGCCGCCAGGCGCAGGATCATTTCCGGGATCGCATCCAGCGGCGCGATATGCCCGACCGCCCCGTGCGCGACGGCTTCCTTGGGCATTCCGTAGACGACGCACGAGGCTTCGTCCTGGGCCACGGTTTCCGCGCCCGCGTCCCGCATTTCCTTGAGCCCCGCGGCGCCGTCATTGCCCATGCCGGTCATGATTACGCCGACGGCATTGCTTCCGGCATAACGCGCCACGGATTTGAAGAGGACGTCCACCGACGGCCGATGGCGGGACACCAGGGGCCCGGACTTTACGGAGACGCGATACACCGCTCCGGACCGGGTGAGAAGCATATGGTAATTGCCTGGCGCGATCAGGACCCGGCCGGGCGCGACGGTATCCCCGTCCTCGGCTTCCTTGACCTCCATGGCGCATAGGCCGTTCAAGCGCTCGGCGAAGGAGCGCGTGAAATGCTCCGGCATGTGCTGGACGATGACGATGCCGGGCGCGTTGGCGGGGAGGGCGGTCAACAGGGATTGCAGGGCCTGGGTCCCTCCCGTGGACGCGCCGATGGCGACCACGACATGGGTGGTCTTGAACAGGGAAAGCCGGGTCGGGGCGGGAGGCGCGTTTCCGGTCCGGGACGGATCCGGTGCCTCGCGCTTCACTACCCGGATCATGGCCGCGGCCTTCACCTTTTCCCGGAGTTGCACGGCCATGTCCCCCACCGCATAGGCGGCGCCGGGCTTGCACATCACGTCCACGGCCCCCAGGTCCATGGCCTCCAGGGCCAGGGCCCCGGCCTTGGGAGTCAGGGAGGAGACGATGATGACGGGAAGCGGATAGTAGCGCATGAGTTTGCGCAGGAAGGTAAGCCCGTCCATGCGGGGCATTTCGATGTCCAGGGTAACCACGTCCGGACGCAATTTCACGATCTGATCCCGGGCCACGTAGGGGTCGGGGACGGCGCCCACCACTTCGATTTCGGGATCCCGCGAGAGTTCCTTTGTGAATACGTCCCGGACCAGGGCGGAATCGTCCACCACCAGGACCTTGATTTTCCTGCCGGGCAGGATCATGACGGGCCTTTATCGGCGGCAGCGGCGTCATGGGCGCCGGGCGGGCCGTTGAGATGGAAGGTCAGGAGGACGGCGGAATCGTCCACCTGGAATACCAGGGTATCGGGTCTTACGGACCACGAACCCCATTCCGATGCGGCGACTTCGCCGACCTCGGGGATGGAAAGATCGAAGACGGGTTCCTCGCCCTGCAGGGAAGTCAGGATATGGCCGCAGGTGACGTTGAGGAGTTCCTTGAGGCAATCCCGGGATTGGGACGGCGTGGCGGGTTCGGAGGCGTCCAGTCCCAGGAAGTTTGTCGCGATCTCACCGGCAAGCGATTCCGGAACGATCAGGGAGAGACCGCCCTCGGCGGCCCCCCGGAAAGCCATGGTCGCGGCGAGGCAGGTCCCCTGCATGGATCCGGTTCCGACCACAAGGTCACCTTCGGCCGGATCCGCGAACAGGAAGGCCTGGCGTTCGAGGACCTCGCGGAATACCCGGCCTACGGTTTCAGCCCTTGCTTCATCCATTGCCTTCCCCCTGCAGAAGGGTTTCGACCGTCCTTTTCAATTCTTCGGGTTGGAAAGGCTTGCGCAGGAAGGCGCTCACGCCCTGATCCTTGAGCGCCTGCAGGCGCGTCGCGCTCCCTTCCGTGGAAACGATGACCACGGGGATCCCGTTCAGCGCCGGATCCGCCTTCATCTCCTCCACCATGCGGACGCCTCCCATCACGGGCATATTGATATCGGCCAAAACCAGGTCCACCCATTCCCGTCGGAGCACCTCCAGGCCTTCGGCCCCATTGGCCGCCTGGAACAGGGTCCCAAGGGCCACGCCGCCCAGGTCCAGGGATTTGGCGATGACGGCCCGCATGGTTTCGGAATCGTCCACCACGAGGATGTTATAGGCCATGTCTCAAAGCTCCTTCTCTTCCCCGGCCATCTTGAGGATGGTTTTTCCGGTATCCATATGCAGGTACATCGTCCTGGGCGAACTGCCACCCACGTCCTCGCCCGCAACCAGGATGTTGTTCTTCCAAAGCACCTTCCGCAAGACCGTATGGTTGCGTTCCCCGATATTGAAAACGCCCTTGGCGTCCATGATCCGGGATGCGCCCGCGACCTTCGCGACCAGGGTTTTGCGTTGCGCGCCCATATCGAACATGGCCTGGATCATGGCCTGAACGCCGGTATCCACGAACATAAATGGATTCCCCGAAGCCTTGGCCGGATCGATCTTGGACAAGGGCAGCATGCAGTGGATGAGGCCCCCGATGCCGGTTTCGCGATCATACAGGGTGAGGCCCACGCAGGAACCCAGGGCGAAGGTCGCGAGGACGTCCCGGGAATCCGAGGTGATCCGCATTTCGGAAATCCCGATGATGACGCTCATGCTTCCTTCACGTAGACCGCGGGCCGGACGCTCTTGAAACCTTCCGCAAGGCCGGTAAGGCTCTCGGCATGGCCTACGATGAGGTAACCCCCCGGTTTCAGCAGCCTGCGGAATTCCGAGATCAGGCGCTGCCGTACCGCGTTGTCGAAATAGATCATCACGTTCCTGCACATGATGATATCCATGGGGCCCTGCATGGGGAAGGGCGGGAAGGCCAGGTTGATCCGCTTATAGAGGATCATGGATTTCAATTCATCCTTGGCGGTGTGGAAAATCCCGTCGCCCTTCCGGCCGCGCGTGAAGAAGCGGCCGGCGAATCCGGGCGGAAGGGACTCGAGCTTGGATTCCGCGTATTCGCCGGCCTTGGCGGCCTTCAAAACCCGGGTCGAGATGTCCGTCGCGAGGAGGCGGACGTCCCCCTCCCCTCCCAGGCATTCGCGCAAGGTCATGGCCAGGGTGTACGGTTCTTCCCCCGTCGAAGAGGCCGCGCACCAGATGCGGAACCGGCGTTGCCCCTGTTCCCACCAACGCCTGATCGCCCCGTCGACGACCTCGAAATGCACCGGTTCCCGGTAGAAGCTCGTCACATTGGTCGAGATCGCGTCCAGCAGTTGGACCATCTCGTCCTCCCCGCCGGCGCCTTTGACCCAATCCAGGTAGGACTGGAAGTCGCCCATACCCAGCTGGCGCATGCGCTTGCCGACGCGGGCACTGACGAGGGCCTCCTTGCCGTCGCCCAAGGTAATGCCGCTCTTGGCATAGACCAAGGTGCGGAATTGGTCGAAGGCGTCCCGATCCATTTCCATCAGGTTCATTTAAGCGCCGTGGTCATCCGGAGTCCCAGGCCGAATGCATTCGCATCCGGGTCCGCGGCATCGGAGAAGAGCGCGGTCTCGAGTTTGAGCCTGCCGAAGGATTTCCGCGCGAAGGCGTTGACCAGGATCTCCTTGTCCTTGCCCGCCGCCTTGCGGGTGGGCATCCATTCCATTTCCAGGGAAAGCAGGTCGAGGATTCTCCCGGTCGGTGGTTGGATGCCGATCAGGACCGGGGTATCGTCCTCGCGGTTTTTGGCCTGCAGGACGGCGGCCTCCAAGAAGGCCTTCCATCCCGCGGGGAGCGACCAGGCCGCGCCGGCGTCGAAGCGTTGCAACAGTTCCTCATCCGGGAACTTGAGGCGATCGAACAGGTTGACCCGGTATCCGAGAGCCGCCTGCAATGCCTTGGAAACGCGGTATTTCTCATAGGCACGGACGAAGCCCCGGTTGAGCCGGCGCTCATTGGTCCCGAGCAAGAGCGAAGTCGTGGACGGTCCCGCCTCCCGGCCTATCTCCAGGGCATTGTGGGCCGCGGGACGGCTCAGGAACCGCCCGCTTGGTCCCAGATCGATGTAATTGCCGTAGCTGCCGCTCTGGCTTTCCTGGGTTTCGAACCGGCCCACCTTGTAGGAGAGGGGACCCGGCATGAACTTCACCCAGGCATGGTTGACCACGATCCGGGAAGAGGGTTGGGTCTGGACCTTGAGGCTTCCCTGGCCCGTCGTATCGAAGGTAGCCCCGGTCAAGGGTTCGAAGCCGAAGCCTTCCGGGAAGATGCGGATATTGGCCTTGGATTGGAATCCTTCTCCCTGGTATTCCGCGCCGAAGTTGAGGCGTCCCCAGAAATCATCCAGGTTGTCCTGTTTGGAACCGGTGGCGAATCGTCGTTCTCCCTGGATCTGGATATCGGCTTTAAGGTCGAGGCCCGCGCCTGCCATGGGCGGGACCGTCCGCATGATCGGCGCCGCCTTGGAAGGGTCGGATGGAAGTGGGCTTGCGGATCCGGTGGCGTCCGTACCCGGGATGGCCGTGGGGGACGTGCGCACGGGCTCCCTGGCCAGCTTCAGGAGTACGGTCAAGGCCCGGATTTCATACCTCAACTCCGCGATTTCCCCGCGTCCGACCGAGTCCGCGGAAACCGCCGGGCCGATTGCCGGAGTCGTCTTTCCGGCCGCCATGGACGGCGCCGGCTTGGCCGCGTCCGCGCCCGCCGAAGGACCTTTGGATTTTGATTCCGCTCCGCCCACTTCGATGGCCGCCAATCTCAGGGACAGGGAATCGAGGCGCGAGGACAAACGGGGAACCAAGGAGTCCGCCTGGACGCGGGACACCGGACGCGGCAGAGCTTGGCCCGAGCCCTTGCGCAGCTTGCCCATCTCCCCTTCAAGCACGCCCACCCGGTATTCCAGGTTGTCGAGGCTCTTCTGAACCCCCGACAGATCCTGGGACAGGATCGGAAGGGCCGTGAGAAAGAGCGCCATGGCGAATCGTCCGACTACGAGGACACTCGATCCATGGTTGATGGTGAACCTGGTCTGGAATGGCATGGGGATATCGTTTTCCTTACATTGGGTAGGAAGTTCAAAGATCCAGGTCGTTCATGAGATTGCCGGCGCGAGTCCCGCGCCGGCGAATGCCATCCCGAATGGGGGCGGCTATTCAGCCCCCGCCTTATCTCAGAAATCCTTCAAATCCGAATCGTCCATGGGGATCACCTGTTCCGGGTTGACGGAATGCCCGTTGGCGGACATGGCCATCCTGGAATGCCCGTTCTGCTTGCCCTGGGCGGCCCGGCCATTCGACGGAACGGGGCTCCAATCCTTGCCTTGGGCGCCGCGGGACGACGCTTTCGCGTGAGGTGCCGATTTTCGGACGGCGACCGGAGCCGCCGAACGCGGGACCTGCCGGGGCGACACGGAGGCCATGGAAACCTGTCCCTGGGCTCCGGCGCCCTTCACGATTCCGACAAGCACCTGCACCATGTCACCGAGCTCCTTGGCCTGGGCGGCGAGCTCTTCGCTCGCGCTGGCCGACTCTTCGGCATTGGCGGCATTGGACTGGGTGAGCTTGTCCATCTCCGTGACCGCGGTCCCGATCTGTTCGATGCCCTTGCTCTGCTCATCGCTCGCAGCGGAAACCTCGCCGATCAACTGGGTCAGCTTCTGCACGCTTTCCACGATCTGGGCGAGAATGCCGCCCACCTCGTTGGAAACGGCCACGCCGTTATTGGCGTTCTGCTGGCTCTCTTCGATCAGGGCCGCCGTGTTCTTGGCGGCTTCCGCGCTGCGCTGGGCCAGGTTACGGACCTCTTCCGCGACCACGGCGAATCCCTTCCCGGCATCGCCGGCGCGGGCCGCTTCCACCGCCGCGTTCAAGGCGAGCAGGTTGGTCTGGAAAGCGATCTCATCGATGGTCTTGATGATCTTGGCGGTCTGGTCGGATGAACCCTTGATCCTGGTGATGGCCTCGCCCATGCGCGTCATCGCCTCCTGGCTCTTCTGCACCGCGCTGCGGGTCTCCACGGCCATGGAATTGGCCTGGCGGGAATTCTCGCTGTTCTGCTTGGTCATGGAGGACATCTCCTCCAGGGAGGCCGATGTCTCCTCCAGGGAGGAAGCCTGCTGGCTGGCGCCTTCCGCCATCTGCTGGCTGGACTGGCTCACCTGGTTGGAAGCCGAGGAAACCTGTTCGCTACCCGAGGCCAGGGCCGTGATGACCTGGTTCAGGGCGGCGGAAATGGACTTGCTCAGGAAGATCCCGATGGTGGCTCCGACGACGAGGGCGGCCAGGAGGCCGAACAGGATGCCGGATTTCGCGGCCGAGACCGAGCCCATGATTGTGGATCCCTGCACCTCGCCATTCTCCTTGTTGAAGGTGACGACGGCCTGGCAGGCGGCCAGGTAGGCTTCATAGGCCGGCACAAGGTCGTGCTTGTACGCCACAAGGGCCTCTTTCTGCTTTCCCAACCGGCTTGGGGGCAGAACCGCCTGGTTGCGGATGGAGATGAACTTCTCCCGGGCCGGCGGGATCTTATCGAAAATCTCCCGGTCCTTGGGCAAGGTGATGGTGGCTTCATACTCCTTGAGGAGCTTGTCGATCTCGCCCTTGACCTTCGACATATCCGCTTCTATGCGTTCCATCTCCACCTTGTCGTCGGAGAACATATGCATGGCGATGAGGATGACGTTCTCCTGGGCCTTCTTCTGGATCTCCTCGGCAGCGAAAACGCCGGGCAGGCAATCCGCGGTTATGGCAACGGCACTATGGTTAATCTTGACCAGGCGGGTGAAGGCGAATATCCCCAATGCCCCGGCTATGAGGAGGACCGCCGCGAAACCCATGTACAACTTTGCGCTGAGACTTGCTCCTTTGAACATCTTACTTATCCTGCCCTTCGATTGTGTTTGCCTTGCCCAATGTTTCGATCTCCTCGTTGGCCAATACCTTGTCCACGTCCAGGAGCATCACCACCTTCTGCCCTACCTTGCCCATTCCCAGGATGAAATCCGTGTCCACGCTGGCGCCGAAAGAAGGCGGGGCTTCGATCTGCTCGCGGGTCACGTTCAGCACCTCGGAAACCTCGTCCACCAGCATGCCCATGGTCACGGTCCCGGCGGACCAGACCACCTGCACCACCACGATGCACGTGCGCTCCGTATCCTCCCGTTTCTCCATGCCGAATTTGCTCCGCAATTCGATCACGGGGATGACCTTGCCGCGCAAGTTGATCACTCCGCGCACGAAGTCCGGGGTCTTGGGCACGTGGGTCACGGGCATCATCCCGATGATTTCCTGGACCTTGAGGATCTCGATGCCGTAAACCTCCTTCCCCATCTGGAATGTGAGGTATTTCCCCGCCTTGGCGATCAGGGCCGCCGTACTCTCGCCGATTTTCGTTGCCGTCATTCTCTCTGCCCTTCCTTTCGGGATTTCAATTGGCCGCGGTGACCGCGCGCAAGCTGTTCATCAATCCATCCGTATCCAGGATGATCCCTACCGTGCCATCCGAGAGGATGGCCCCGCCGGAAAGGCCCGGGATCTGCTTAAGCGTCTCCCCCAGTCCTTTTATCACGACCTGCTGCTGTCCCAACAATTCATCCACCAGCAGGCCGGCCTTGCGGTTTCCCGTTTCCACGATGACCGCGAGCTTCCTGCCCGCCCCTCCATGCGGAACCCGGTCCTGGTCCGGGACGAATCCGTCCAGGTCGAAAATCGGGATCAATTCGTCCTGCAAAAGCAGCAATTCCCCGCGGCCGGCCACCGATCGCAGATCCTCCTCGAGCAGCGGGACGATCCGTAGGATGGAAAGGGTCGGGAAGACGAACCGTTGCCGGCCGACTCGCACGATCATGCCGTCGATGATGGCGAGGGAGAGGGGAAGCCAGATGCTGAAGGTGGTCCCTTCCCCCGCCCGGCTTTCGATATCGATGCGGCCCCGGAGCTCCTCGATATTCCGCCGCACCACGTCCATGCCGACGCCGCGGCCGGAGATTTCCGTCACCTGGGCGGCCGTCGAGAACCCCGCCTCGAAGATGAAGCGCCAGACCTCCTGATCGGGCAAGGCGGCGCCATCGTCCTTGAGCAGGCCGCGTTCCCGGGCCTTCCGGAGGATGGCCTCCCGATTCAGGCCCTTGCCGTCGTCCTGGATCTGGATGCATACGTTCCCGCCCTTCTGGAACGCGCGGAGGATCACCTTGGCCTGGACCGGCTTTCCCGCTTCGATGCGCAGGGCCTGATCGGCCTCGATCCCATGATCCACGGAATTCCGCACCATATGGATCAGGGGATCCCCGATCTTATCCACGACCGTCTTGTCCAATTCCGTCTCATCGCCCGAGCAGATGAATTCGACTTCCTTGCCCGCCTTGCGGGACAGGTCCCTGACCAGGCGCGCCATCTTCTGGAAGACCGGGCGGATGGGCACCATGCGGAGGGAGGTCCCCATCTTCTGGAGCTCCCGGGTGATCTTGTCGAGCATGACCATCTGCTGGGTCAGGGCCGGGCTCTTGCGCCCTTTCAATTCCGGGGACTGGAAAATCATGCTCTCGGCAATCACGAGTTCGCCGATGGCGTCGAGCAGACGATCCAACCGATCGGCCTCCACCTTGACGGTTTCCTTGACCGCGGCGGGCTGGCCGCCTTCATTGGCCTGTTTCTGGCTGCGTAACGCTAAGGTTACTTCGCGCGCGGAGGCGGCGGCCTGCTTCACCAACACCTCGCCCAAGGGCGCATTGGTACCGGTGTCCGCCTGGGCGCGCAAGGCGTCACCGATGGCATACTCCGGAACCGTACCCGATTCCACCAGGATTTCACCCAAACGCATGCCCGCTTTCGCCGGGGGCAAGGCGGGCGCGTCCTCCTTGATAGGCGAGCCGTCCGCGGCGGCCTTGACCTTGCGCTGCACGGCCCGCATGTCCGCGGACTGATCCTCCGGAAAAGCCGTTCCGCCGTTCCGTTCCACCCAATGGATCCGCTTTTTGAGCATGTCCACGGCGGCGAAGACGATGTCCAGCATGGCGCTGTCGAGGGTGACCTTCCCCATGCGCGCCAGGTCGAGGAGATTCTCGGTTTCATGGGCGAAACCCTGGATGGTCTTGAATCCGAGGAATCCAGCCACGCCCTTGATGGTGTGGAAACCCCTGAATACGGCGTTCACGGCTTCCATGTTTCCGGGCTCGGATTCGAGGGTCATCAGCAGCACGTCGGCCGCGTCCAGGTGCTCCTTGGATTCACGGACGAAATCCGCCGTCAGGGAGGGATCGGCGTCCGCGACATCCTCTTCCATCCCGTCCTGCCCCCCGCCGCCCATGGACGGCGACGATCCGAGACCGTGGAAGCCGGGAGGAAAAACAAGCTCGCCGGGATCCCTCTCATCGCAGATAAGGGCTTGGAGCAGGGTGGCGATTTGGGAAACGAAGCCGAAGTCCGTGGCGATGTCCGCGGATTCCGCCATGATGATCTTTTCCAGGAGTCCCTGGGCCATCACGCACAGGCTGGACACTTCCGACGCGGCAGGGCCGGTCCATAATCCGCCGATTTCCGTGAAGAAAAGATGCAAGGACCCCAATGCCTGCAAGTCGGCGGGATCGGCGGCCACCAGGGCCCCGGAGAGCTCCTCCAGCTTGATGCGGCAGGATTCTTTCACTGGGAAACGTCGCGGTTAGAGGAAGGTAAGGTATTCGGCGGAATTTGAGGATCCGTTCATTGCGTTTGGTTTGAACGAATCCATGATAGGGGATAGCCCTATTAATTGTCAATCTCGTTACGGTCAATTAATAATAAAGACCGGACAGATAGGCGGGATTTCATTTTGCCGTTCTGTCGCGGCCCCCGATTCCCCTCCAGTGCGCGGCTAGGGTAACTCAAGCGTTACCTTAAGCGATCATCAAACTTTCCCTTCCCATCCGGACCGTCATCCCCTATAATCGTTTCCATCAATGAATGGAGATCACAGATGACGTCATCGGTCAAAGTAGAGCACATCAATCCTTTCGTGGTCGCGACCATGGAAACCTTCCGAACCATGATGAAAGCCGAGATCAAGCCCGGCAAGGTCACCCTGAAGAAGGATTCCAAGCTCCTTTCCGACGTTTCCGGAATCATCGGATTGAGCGGCGGCGCCAAGGGTTCCGTCATCCTCAGCTTTCCCCGCATCACGGCTCTCAAGGTCGTCAGCGAATTCGCGGGCATGAAGGTACTGGCCCTGGACGACGTGGTCACGGACGCCATCGGCGAATTGGCGAATATCGTAGCGGGCGCGGCCAAGCGGGACCTGGCGCAATACAAGATCAACATCTCGCTCCCCACCGTCGTCATCGGCGCCGGGCATGAAGTGGGCGGCCCCAAGGACATCATCCCGATGCTGGTCCCCTTCGAAACCCAGTTCGGCGAATTCAGCCTCATCGTCAGTTTCAAGAGCGAATCGTAATCGTCAACCATCCTTATCTTGCATTTTCGGAGAGAAATAAAACATGAAAATCCTACTGGTAGACGATTCCAGCACCATGCGCCGCATCGAACGGAACACCCTGGAAAAGCTCGGGCATACGGACGTGATCGAAGCGGAAGACGGAGCGGACGCCCTGAGGAAGCTCGCGGCCGGCAAGGTCGACCTGATCCTGATGGACTGGAACATGCCCAACATGACCGGCATCGAGGCGTTGAAGAAGATAAAGGCGGACGCGAACCTGAAATCCATCCCCGTCATCATGGTCACCTCCGAATCGGAGAAGACCCGCATCATCGAGGCGCTGCAATCGGGCGCGGCCAATTACGTGGTCAAGCCCTTCCAGCCGGAAACCCTCAAGGAGAAGATCGCGGCCGTGATCAAGTGACGGAAGGACCGCCTTCTCAGGCCGCCGAGCCGGCCTTCACCCGGGGCGCCTCCGCCCCCCGCTCCCCGATTTGCTGCCGCCACATCGCGTAATACAATCCCTTCAGGTCCAGCAGCTCCGCGTGACCGCCGCATTCGATGATGCGCCCCCGCTCGAGCACGTGGATCCGATCCGCATGCATCACCGTGGAGAGGCGATGGGCGATGAGGATGGTGATCAGGTCCCGGCTGTCCGAAACGTCCCGGATGGTCCCGGTGATTTCCTCTTCCGTCAGGGAATCCAGGGACGACGTCGCCTCGTCGAAAACGAGCAGGCTCGGTTGCCGCAGGAGGGCCCGGGCGATGGAGAGGCGCTGGCGCTCCCCGCCGGACACCTTCACGCCGCCTTCGCCGATCAAGGTGTCCAGACCCTTGTCCGCGCGCGCCAACAGGCCCTGGCAGGCGGCCTTGGCCAGCACGCCCAGGCATTCGGCATCGGTCGCGGCGGGGTTCACGAACAACAGGTTCTCGCGGATGGTCCCGGAAAACAGCTGGGTATCCTGGGTCACGAACCCGATGCGTTCGCGAAGGGCTTCCAGATCCACCACGGGCGCTTCATGGCCGTTGTACAGGATGCGGCCGGTCTGGGGCGGGTACAAGCCCACCAAAAGCTTCACCAAGGTCGTCTTGCCGGAACCGGACGGTCCCACGAACGCCAGGGTCTCCCCCTTCCCGGCCTGGAAGGCGATATCGATGAGGGCCGGGGTCGAAGCCGACTGGTGCTTGAAGGTAACGCGATCGAAGGACAAGGTGCGGATATCCCCCACGCGCACGGGATTGGCGGGCCTGGCCTCCTTGGGCGTGGCCATGATATCGGCGAAATTCCTGAGGGACGCCTCCGATTCACGATAGACGTTGATGACATTGCCCATTTCCTGCAGCGGGCCGAAGATGAAAAAGGAATAGATCCACAGGGAGAAGAACTGCCCCACGGTGATCCGGCCCGAGAAGATCAGGTAGAGCATCAGGAACATGATGCCGGTGCGCAAGGCGTTCACGCAGGTGCCCTGGATGAAGCTCAGGGAGCGGATGTACTTCACCTTCTTCAATTCCAAATCCAGGATCTTCTTCGTGGTCGCGTTCAGGCGTTGTATCTCCTGGTTCGCCAGCCCAAGGCTCTTCACGAGTTCGATGTTGCGCAGGGATTCCGTGGTCGAGCCCGCCAGGGAAGCGGTTTCCTTCACGATCACCTTCTGGATCCGCTTGATGCGCTTGCCCAGGGCCGAGCTCAGGAATCCCAGGATGGGGATGGTGGCGAAATAGGCCGGGGCCACGGCCCAATGCACGTTGATGGAATACACGGCCACGAACAGGACGCCTATGAGGGCCGTGAACACCACGTTCACCAGCACGGTCAGCAGCTTCTCGATATCCGTGCGCACCTTCTGCAGTTTGCCCAGGGTCTCGCCGCTGCGCTGGTCCTCGAACACGTAATAGGGCAGCTCCAGGGAATGCGCCAGGCCGTCCGCGTAGATGCGCGCGCCCACCTTCTGGATGATGACGTTCAGGTAATAGTCCTGGAAGTTCTTCGCCACCCGGGACACGAAGGCCACCCCCATGGACAAAAGGAGCAGCACCCCCACTCCGCGGAAGAACTGCGGATAGGTCAGGCCCTGGAACCGGGTCACGTAATTGTCGATGATGTGCCGGAAAATCAGGGGGTCCAGCAGGGAGAAAACCTGGTTGATCGAGGCCAGCGCCAGGGCCAGCAGAACCAGTTTCCAGTAATGCCGCAGATATCGGTACAGTATTTCCATTCGCGCCGCTTCCCGCGGGGGTGGGGCCGCGTGGTTGAAAGTTAGACCGGAGGGGTGAAACTTGCCAATTCTTCTTTCCCGGGACGGCCGAAAATGCTAAAATAAAACCATATGAAGCTCTCGAGCACGAATTCCGCCGCCAAAACCATGACGCCCAAGGCAACGGTCTGCGTCCATGGGAATATCGTCAATCCCGAATACCCGGAAAACATCGACGAGGTCTCCCGCAAAGGCTGGGGAACAACCTTTTGGGGCAAGGAAGACACCACCAACTGGTTCCATATCCCCCTGTCCGTGCCCAACTTCCTGGACGGCGGCCGGCCCAAGCTCACCAAGGTCAGCATCTTCTTCCACAATACCTCGCGCTCGCCCATCAATGCCGTCCACATCTACGACGGGCCCCGCCTCATCAAGGCCTATGACAATCTCCGCCTCGCGGGGGACCATGCGCGCGTCCTGGATCGGTCCAACACCTTCACGGTGGATCCGCCTTGCGAAATCCTCTTCGGCCTGGGTCTTTCCGTGAGCGTGCAATTCCCCGCCTCCCAAGAGCAGAAACCGCCGCGCTGGATCCTCTTCACCACCGCCGGAGCCGAGTTCCGGGTCTAGATACCGAAGGACTGCGCCTACAGAAGGCCAGGCCATCGCCCTTCCCGCCTTCGAAAATCAGGCCCAAACAAAAAGCACCCGGGCTTCCACCCAGGTGCTTTTCCATTCAGGCCACGCCAAAACGGCATCTAGGTATCCGCGCTCCCGCGGGCCATGATGATTTTCCCGGTGCGGAGCTTTCCGGGATTGATGGCGGATGCGCGTCAGGCTTTGGCGGTGGCCAGACGGCGCCGCTCTTCGATTTTCATGCGGACCTCCTTGGACTTCTCCTCGGAAAGGTCATAGTTCCACATGATCGCGATGGCCAGCAGGGTGCCGAGGATGGGCAAAACCGTATAGGCGATGCGGATTCCCGTGATCGCGCCCGGGGCCTGCACCGAGGCATTGGCGTCGAAATGGACGAGGTTCATCACCACGCCGCTGAACAGGCCGGCGAAGGCGAGTCCGAACTTAACCATCCACCAGTAGATGGCCCCGAAAGTGCCTTCCCGGCGGGCGCCGGTGTTCAGTTCGTCCAGGTCGCAGACGTCGGCGGTCATGGACATCATCAAGGTGAACAGTCCGCCGATGCCGAAGGCGAAGAACGGCAGGGGGATGAACATCAGGGCGGGTTTGCCCGGAATGAAGCACCACCAGAAAAGGCCGTAGCCGATGATGGAGATGGCCTGGGAGATGATGAAGGAGTTCTTCTTGCCGATCTTGCGGGACAGCATGGTGATGGCCGGGATGACCAGGAAGCAGGTGCAGAGCGCGCCGATGGAACCGTTCCAGGCGGGCCATTTTCCGGCGGCGCCGGGGTCTCCGTGGAACATATGGTGGACGATGATGAAGAAGGAGAAGGCGGCGATGCAGTTGAAGGTGTTGAAGACGAGGAAGGTGGCCATGCATAGCTTGCGGAAGGGCTTGTTGGCGAAAGAATCCTTGAAGCCTTGGAGCAGGTTGCCGATGTTCTCCTTGAAGTTGGCGCGGTCGAGCTTTTTCAGGCTCGGATCGTCCAGGCTGGAAGGGCTGTCCACGAACAGGCCGGGAACCAAGGCGAAAACCATGCAGCCCAGTCCCACCCAGAGCGCCAGGCTGCGGGCGGCCGCGTCAGGGGCCGGGAAGAGTTTCGGATCGTAGATGAGGACCCAGAACCAGGGGCAGATGACCCAGGCCCACTGGCCGATCCACTGGGAGACGGCCATCAGGCGCGTGCGCTCGTGGAAGTCCGTGCTCATCTCGTAGCCCATGGCCACGTAGGGCGCCCCGAAGATGGTGAGGCCGGTGTAGAAGACCAGGGACAGCACGGTGAAGTACCAGAAATTGTACATCACGCCGTTCTCGGGATGCAGTTGCCACATCGCCACGAAGCTGACGCCGGACATGACCGCTCCGAAAAGGATGAAAGGCTTGCGGCGGCCCCAGCGCGACCGGTAATTGTCGGTGATGAACCCCATGATGGGATCGATGATGGCGTCCCAGACGCGCGGCAGGAAGAAGACGATGCCCCAGAGAACGGGGGGCATGCCCAAACCCTGGACCAGCACCACCATGAACACGCCCAAGGCGGCGGGGAACATGGAATTGCCCAGCTGCCCTATGCCATAGGCGATCTTCTGGCCCATGGGGAGGCGGTTTCCGGTCGCGTATTCCTTGGCCGCGGCCTTCACGGCGATCGCGTCAAGCTCGGCCGTTGATTTGGTATCGGTATTCATACGACGGTATTCCTTGGGACGGAGACTTCGATTTTCAGGACTTTACCCGTGCGGGTATAGATCTCGCGGCAGGTCTCCCGGTTCAATTCGAGGGCTACGCCGGTCGGCGCCGTCCCGTCCCGGAAGGTGATTTTCAATTGGGGCTTATCGGAGAGATGGTAGACCACCGGCACCTGGCAAAGGGTGAACCCGAGCGATCCGGGTGGGAGGAGGAGCTTCTCGAATTCGCCCGATACGTTCACGAATTCGAATTCGGCGGGCTCGTCGAGGAATTCGCATTTCCTCAGGAGGACCGGCTGGAAGCCGATCTTTCCGTCCCGCATGCGCACCCCGAGCTCGCCGAGGCGGGTGATGACCTCCTCCTTGACCTGACCGGTCATGCCGGGCTGTTTGGCCCCGGCGCCGGCGGGCGTATGCGAATACGGATCGGCGGGGAAAGCGCCGTAGACGTCGGGCGACTTGTTGAAGCTGATCCCGGAGCGGACATCGTAATAGATTTCGCGGAGGCGTTGCGCCTCTTCGGCCTTTCCGGCATCGATGGCGGCGAAGTAATTCTCCTGCACGGCCAGCAGGAGCTTGCTGATCATGTGCCAGTAGATGGAACCCAGGCCCTCGTATCCGAAGAAGGTTCCCGAGCGGCCGGTGAAGGATTGGTGATCGAACACCTTCTCGAACAGGGCGACGATAGCGTCTTTTTCCTTCCCGACGAGATGGGCGTAACCGTCCGAAGCGAGCCGGGCCAGGACCGCCTTCAAATCATTGGCGTTCTTGAGGTCCCCGTTGAAATGCAGGTCGCCCTTGACGTCCATTTCCACCAGGGAAGTCCGGCCGTCGGCGATCAGTTTCTGGAACAGGGGGTGTTGTCCGAGGGATTCGAAGGGAAGGTTGTTCTTATCGACGAAGCGGGGCAGATCCTTGTCCGGATACAGGATGTAGGAATGCTGATCCTGGCGGTACATGCGGCTGGCCCTCAACGCCTCGAGCACGGAAATGGCTTCGCGCAGGTCCAACGCACCCGAGGACAATACCGCGACCTGGCCTTCCAGCATTTCGTAAAGGGTCCGGACTTCCATGTTTTCGGGATTGAAGACATTGTAGGAATGGTACAGGCCGTCGTTCCGTTTATTGGCCTTCACGGCCTTGTCCGCATAGGCCAGGGTGAGATCCAGGAAGCGCGTCAGGGTTTCCATGGCGAGTTCCGTCTTGACCCCGGAAAGCGATTTCCCGTACAGGCCTTTGCGGTAGTCGGCCGCGGCCTTGCCGAGCGGCTCCACCAGTCCGCGGGTTTCCGGGGAACCTGATCCCTCGAAGTAGTCCTTGCCGAAGGCTTCCATGGCCGCCACGGTCCGCTGCAGCCAAATGGCCACTTCCTCGGACAGGGCGATGGATCCTTTAGGCGATTTTTCCAGCAGGTCCTTGAAAAAGGCGGCGTATCGCCGGGCATGATAAAGGGTGACCATGGACAGTCCGAAGCCCGCCAGGGCGTTGTTGGCGTCGTTCCATTCCGGCCGCTGGGTATTGAGCCAGATGCCCGCGCCCGGGATGAAATTGGAAACCTTGGCGAGCAAAGGCACCAGCAGCTTCTCGGCCAGGTTGACGGCATGGATGTTCCCCTGGCCGTTGCGGACGTACTGCCCGTCCATGCCCAGTTCGCTTACGCGCTCATCGACCTTCCGTTCGCGGGACTTGCTGTATTCGATGGTATGCTTCGGATCCCTTACCAGGTCCTCGTAGGGCAGGATATCATAGGGCACGTCCGCGTAGACGAAGAATTCCTTGCGCAGGAAACCTTCCAGACGGCCGGGATTGAACTTGCCTGACCATTCCATCAGGCGGAGCAGGTAGATGAGCTGGTGATCGCCCCAATAGCCGATATGGGCCCAGGGCTCGTTGGGATGGGGTTTTTCCCAATCGAAACCGGACTTGCCGATGCGATAGGGATTGTACCCGTCCGCCGTGGTGGTGTTCAGGAACTTGCAGATGAAGCTTTCCGCGTACTCGGGAAAGGATAGGCTGAGCGCCTCCCAGTTCTGGAAGATATCGCGCCAGTTGCCCTGGTAGGCCAGGATCCGCTTGCCGTCCGCGTCCTTGAGATCGATGGAGAAGATGTTCCAGGGCCGGCTCGGGTCGCCGTGCCGGCGGGAGAAGGAAAGGGGCAGGTATTCCTTGACGATGCGCTCAAGATGGGGATCCAGCGCACCGGCAACCTTGCGCTCAAGTTCGGAAAGCGCGAGGGTCTCCGGAAGCTTCTCCAGCCATGCCGAATGCGAGGCATAGACGTTCTTGTTGAATTTCCGGATGGCGGCCAGCAGGTCCTGCCGGTCGATGGCATAGCCTTCCTGGAAGATGCCGCCGCGCATGACATTGAACAGGCAGTTGGCGAAATGGTGGTTGGCGCCCAGGATGTCCCCGGTGGCCTGCAAACCGTCGGCGGAACCCACGATCCGCTTGAGCCGCGCCGTGCCCTTACGGACATCGGCTTCCAGCTTAGCGTCCAGGTTTCCCCGGGAGAGGGTCTGCATCAGGTTCACCACGTCGGAGGCGCCCTTGTCCACGTCCGCGACCAGGCTCCACTTTTCCCGGGACTCGGGTTCCAGGTGGAAGGAAGCATTGATGAAATAAGCGCCGCGGGCGCCGCGGAGGTCCGTTTCCGGCTTGGGACTATGCCCGGACCGGAAGGCGTTCAATTGCCTGGAAGAAATGAGGATGACGGCATTGGCCGGGGCCAGGCCGAAGCAGGTATTGGCGCGGAGCGACTCCATGGGCTCGGCCTTGTCCCCGGGAACGGAGCTGAAGCTGAAAATGCCCAGGTTTGAACCGGTCTCGAGCTCGCTCTTCTTATAGGCATCGCCGAGTCCGCTGAACATCAGCTGGAAGTCCGGGTGGACTCCCGAAGGAAGCAGGTTCTGGATGCCGTCCACCACCTCGACCTTGAGGATCCGGCGCGAGACGTTTTCCAGCCGTGATTCGCGGATGAAACCGAACTCGTCGGAGAACTTCCACATATAGCGGAAGGAGAGGCCCAGATCCAGGTTGATCTCCTCGAACTGCACCTTGTTCCCGAATTCGCTCTTGTACAGGTTCCGCTTGATGCGGTGGATGCCGCGATAACGATCGCTGAAGGGTTCCCAGAGGACGGTTCCGCCTTCCCGCTCGACCCGGCAGATGGTCTTGGGTCCCGTGACCTCGGCCATGTCGTGGATCTTGTCTTCGGTGTAATAGGGGAACAGGGAATGCTGGGAATTCTTCCGGCCCGCGGTCAGGCATCCGTTGCTGGACACGAAAAGCCAATGATCGCTGTCGCTGACGATGGTCATGAAGAACGGATCCATGGCATCGTAATTCCGGATGCAATAGAAGTTCTCGCCGTCGATCAGGGTGAACTCGCCATTGATCTGGAGGGATTCGGCATCGGCGGATGGGTTCTGCGTCCGGGACGCGGCGGGACTCGGGTTCATTTCTTCTTTCTCCCGGATGCCAAGGCCTTGGCTTCCTTGGCATCGGACCGGTTCCATGCCTTCTTGTAGTACGAACAGACCTCCCGGGGCTGCCTGAGGAACGGGCTGTGGCGGCCGAGACCCTGGCCGTTGAGGCCGAGCCATTCCTCGGAGGACCATCCGTCCTGGAACGGCATCGGGCTGTCCTTGGTGTACTGGTGGATCTCCTTGGGGCCCTTGTTGCTCTTCCACCATTCGTCGACCCATTCGAAGATCATGCCGCCGATGGCGTTGCCCGCGCCCCCGTTGAAGGCGGAATTGTAGACGATGTTCTCCCAGGCGTTCCGGTGGTACTCCGCCTGGCTCTTCTCATCCTCCTTCACCGCGTCCTTTCCGACGGAAAGGACGTCCGAACCGTACTCCGTGATGACCACGGGGCGGTCGAAGCGAAGGTGGGCGTAGTTGAACAGGTTGCCGAAGCCTTCCGGCCCACGGTAGGAGTTGATGCCCAGGACGTCGATCTCCGGCGCCCATTTCTCGTAGGTCTCGATCAGCTGGGATTCCAGATTGGCGATTCCAACCGGATGGTTGGGATCGATTTCGTGGATCATCTTCGCCACATCGTTCAGGAAACGCCCGTAGGCCTCGGGATAGACGCCCGCGAGGGTCTTGGTCGCGTTCACCCCGCCGTACTGGTTGTTCATGTTGTTCTCGTTGCCAAGCAGCCACATCAGGACATACGGCTCATCCTTATTGTCCATGACCAGGTCCCGGATGATGTTCTTCATGTTGGCGCATTGCTGCGGGTCCCGGTAGTCCGTGCCCACGGCATAGTCCGCGCCGGAACCGACGGTATAGGCGCCGAGCAGATCTCCGATGATCGCCCGGATACCGTAGGACTTGTACATGTCGCGGAGCAGCTCCTTGTTCATGCCCTCCTTGTCGTATTCGATCTTGTTCTTGGGCATATGGTAGAAGCGGATGGCGTTCACGCCCATCTCCTTCATCATCTGGAAGTCGCCCACGGCCGGCTCGTCCGCGTCCTGCCTGTCGTTCCTGTTCTTGTCGATCCAGGTGTCGTAGGGACCGTCCGCCTTGCCGTTCTTGTTCACGTCCACTTGCTGCCAGTTGCGCAGGGTGAAGTCGTGGGGCGAATCGCCGATGGTGGTGGGTTCATACAGGACCGCCTGTATGGTGAATGGTTCGTCTTTGACGAACATCTGCCAATGCCCGTTGGCGAACTTGCGGAGCTGCACCTCGCCCTTGCCCCGCTGGGCCACCTGGGCCGGTCTCGCCTCGGGGGCCTCGGCCTTGGCGGCCTTGCCCTTCTTGCCCTTGGCCGCTTTCTCTTCCTTCTTGGGAACGACCTTCACGAAGCGGCCGGGGTTGCAGATGACCCGGTCGTTCTCCGGCTTGATATCGTATTCGTTCTCGACGAAGACGAAGGCGTCCTTGTATTCCGCCTTCAGGGCGGGGTACTTCTCGAGCAGGTACAGGATTTTCGACTGGGCCGCGTTGGCCACGTACCACAGGTAGGCCTTTTCCGGGGCGTACATCACCGTGCCGGGGAAATGGATCATGATGGCATGGTAGGCCTTGATGGCGTGGGCGATGAGGGTCATGTCGTTCTGGATCATGCCCGCGTACTTGAGCGCCTCGGCGGTATAGAACAGCTTGCGGCCCGGGTCCTCGCCCGCGGTGGCCCAGCTGAAGTACATGGGGGTGGGCGCCTTGAAATCGACGTTCTCCCAATGGGAGTTCTTCATCCAACCGCTTTCCTCCATGATGTTCCAGAGGGGATTTTGCCTGACGCCTGTGGTATTGGGCCAAATGCCCTCCCCTACCGCTTTCGCCAGGCCGGCGGAATCCTTGATCACGTACTTGTACCCGGCGGTGCCCAAGCCTTCGAAGACGCCGTATTTCCCGTAGTCGATGAAGATGCCCTCGCCCGGCGCTTCCAGGGTCAGGGGGATCTTGCGCGTTTCGGGATCGCGCGTTTCCACGATATAATCCTCGGCCGGATAACCCTCGGGATTCTGCTTGGCGACCCATTCTCCGGTGAATTTCCCGGGGCTCACCTTGATGATGTCGTTGCGCAGGTCGGTATCGTCGCCGTTCTGGACGTCGAAATCGAATCCATCGAAACGGAGCCCCAAGGCCGGATTCTTGGCCAGGATGATTTCGATCTGCTGGCGGGCTGCCGGCGCGACGTACCATACGTACTTGCCGTCCTGGCTATAGCTGGCGGACTTGGGGAAATGCACGATGGTGGCATGGAAGGCCTTGAGCGCCTGCAGGGTATGGCCGTTTTCATTCAGGGTGACGGCCGTAAAGAACTGGCGGACGCCCCATTCCTCCCAGGCCTGGGTCCACATGAAGAATTTCCGTGCCGGATCCTTCTCTTCCTTCCAGTGGCTGAGGTGGGCCGGCTTGACGTCGGCCTTTTCCCAGAGCGGATCGCGCTTGACCCAATCGATGTTCGGATAGACGCCTTCCCCGGAAGCCTTGATCAGCCCAGGGTGGTCCTTGATCACATACTGGAATTCGGTCGTGCCCGCGCCCCTGAACTCCCCGTACTTTTCGTAGTCGATCAGGAATTCGCTTCCGGGATACCGGATGGGAAAGGTCGTCTTGCCGCCCGCGGAGGATGCGGTCCCTTCCCGTCCTTTCTTCCCTGCGCAGCCGGCGATGGAAAGCAGGAGGCAGGCGCCCAAGGCGTATTTCGAAAGCATCTTTGTCCGGGTCATTTTCACCTCTAGCGCTTGAGTGGGGAGCCGGTAATACGGTCCCCTAGTAAATCGAATCCTGGTTCTTGTCCTGGTAGATCCGCACGTAATCGACCTTCATCGTCTGGGGGAACTCCGTGAGTCCGAACGTGCCGCCCCGGACCGCGCCTCCCCCGATGGCGATATTCAACAGCAGGTGGAATTTCTCGATGTATGGATATTGCCGCACGCTGCCGTTGTTCTTCCGGGTCACGTACACCTGCCCGTCCACCGAGGCGGTGACCTTATCCCGGGTCCAGACCAGGCCGTAGACGTGGAAATCGTCCGCCCAGCTCCCGGGATGGAATGCCAGGGCCGTCTGGACATAGCTGCCCTTGGTGCCTTCCCCGCCCCACCAATGGAAGGTCTGATGCACGGTATCCATGCCGGGGCCGTAGGCCTCCATGATATCCATCTCCCCGCTTTTCGGCCAGCTCCCGTTGACATTGGCCGTGGGCAACATCCAGATGGCGGGCCAGCACCCGCGGCCGTCTCCGCCTTCGGGAATCTTCGCGCGCACCTCTATCTTGCCGAACTTCCAATCGCCTTTGCCCGCGGTGGTGATGCGGGCCGAGGTATGCTTGAAGGTGTCGGGCTTGGCGGTCCACTTGTACCCGCCCTCGATGGGAATGGTATCGAAGCCGGGATAGAGGTTGGTGATACCGGAGTCCACCGTTTCCAGGTGGGCCTGCAGGATCAGGTTGCCCTCTTCCAGGCGGATGTTCTTCGGGCGATCGGTATAGTATTCCAATTCGTTGTTGCCCCATCCGCAAATACCCAGCTCGCAACCATGGGCAATCTGGTAGCTCCATTTCGCCGTATCCAGCTTGTCCCCATCGAACTCATCGGACCAGACCAGCTGCCAATCGGGCGGCGGCATGACCACGGTCTGGGGCTTGGGGCCGGTTCCCGGATTCTGGATGCAATGGGAGAAAGCGGCCGCCACGACCATAATGGGCCATTTCATCAGAAACCCAGGTACAGCCTAGTCGTTCCCAGGAACCGGTCCATCTTCACGTCGTAGAAATTCTCGTAATACACTCCGGCCATGAAGATGAAAGTCATGGGCCGCGCCGTGTTTTGGATCCATTTTGTCCAGATCTCGGTCCCGGCATAGACGTTGGAGTAGCTGCGTACCGTGCCCGGGGCAAGGGTGCGGGTATCCGTAACGATGGACTTCCCGTCCGCCGAAATGGAAAGGGTATCCTGCACCACCAGGGCGCCGTCGCCAGGACCCTTAAGTTCCAGGTCCCAGCGGATCGGGAATGTCACGTTCACGAAGGCCGGCCGGAGACCGAGGAATACGGGGCGTGGCATGCCGGGAGTGACCTCTTCATCGACCAGCCGGTACATGGGCGTCAGGTTGACGCGATGGTACCGGGTCCTGAGGGTGTTTTCCTGGATCAGGCTGTCCCGGCGGATTTCATCCGGCGTGAAAGGATCGTTTTCGGGCGGCCAGAAGATGGTATGGTCCATGAGGGTGGATTGCAGGTTCACGTCCCAGCCGCCGATGCCCCTCAATTCCGTGCCCACGTAAAGGTCTTGCTTCAACCCATAACTTGATCCCCAGAATTCCTTGTCCATGAAGCCCCCGACGCGGAAATGCCAACCGCGGGTGTACATCCTGCCCCAAGGAAAGGAGATGGGACGATAGAAAGCATAGTCCAGCTTGCTTGCGAGGATATACCGCTTCCGGTCGAGGTTGATTCCCTCCTGCTGGAATTTCCAATCGGAAATGTCCTGGAACAGGGCGAAGTTCTCGTTATAGATCTTGTCCGGTCCCAGGAAGCGGGACCAATCCAGGCCCAGTTCGTATTGGTTCATGCGTTCCACGGCCACGCCGTCGTCGGGGTAGCCTTTCCCGAAAAAGCCTATTCCGCCATATCCCGTCTTGGGAACCGAAGCCCCGGCCGCGGCTTCCTGCCCGAAGAATTCAACCGTTCCCCGGCGCTCGATATACCGAACGGTGCCGGTCAGCAGGATTTCGGCCAGGGGATTGAAATTGAGAGGGCGCGTGAGCGAGGCCGCATATTCATGCACGGTCACGGGGGCGAAGGGGTCGGTGGAGAAGGCGGTGGGATTGGCGACGGCATTCCCGTTCGAATCGACTTTACCGGCGGTCAGGGCGCGGGGGAAGTAATAGTTGTGGATGAGGGCATTGTCACCGTGCTTGTATGCGTACCAGGCGTCCAAGGTGGCTACCGGCGTGCGCAGGCGCAGCCGGTGCTTGGTTTCCTTGAAGACCTTCCGCCGGAGCAGCTGCTTCTGGACGCCGTTGAGGTCGAATCCCACGGGACCGGCACGCCACAGGGACCGCGCGAACATGTGCTCACCCGCGTAATCCCTCACGGCATCGACCTTCTGCTTGTCGAGGTCGCCTTCGCCGCATTCGGACTCGCCGTAGTTGAAGCAGTTCAACATGGCGTATCCGAGGTCGTAATGGGACGGGGTCTTTTCCGGCGATCCGCTCAGGACCATTCCATCGCTTTCATGCAGGTAGATGAGACCGCGCGTCGCCCAATCCTCGATCACCATCTGGTAATGCTGGAGCTCGCCCTTCTCCTTGTATTTGGCGACTTTTTCGAGCGCGCGGTTATAATGGTCCTTCGCCTCGTGCCACACCGGGTACATGGCGCCGAGGGTCCAGCGCAGGTATTGGGCATAGAACAGTTCGTATCCGGCGGCGGTCGGGTCCTTGGCGATGGCCGCCTCGTATTGGTCCGAAGCGCGCGTGTCGCCGGTGCGTTTCATCAACTCGGCGACGACGCAATGATCATTGGCGGTGAGGGAGTCCCCTTTGGCGAGGCGCGCGTCGATGGTATGGCGCAGGAGGCCGATATCCATTTCCTTGATGTAGGATTCGGATTCCCCGATACAGCTGAAATCGTTGGCGAGGGCCGGGACGGAGGCCGCGAGGCATGCCGCCAGGAGCAGATGAATCTTATTCATAGCGGATACCGTCGATGAGTATGGTGGCCGAACCGTAGCGCACCCGGCGCTTGGCTCCTGTGGAGTCGGTGATGAAGGGCGTGACGCGGCTGGTATCCCTCAGGAAGCTTTTTTCCAACGCCCAATAGAAGGCTCCGATGAGCCGGTGGTCGGGAAGCGAGTCGTACGGGTTACCGTCCGCATGGAAAAAGCCGTTGTAGATCTGGTTCAGGTTGAGGGTTTGCAGGGTCCATTGTTCCGTCAGCGCCTTGAAATCCTTGACATAGATCCCCTCCGGCACCGAATCCTGCACGACTACGGTGTCCTTGACCACCCCGGTGACAGGATCCTTTACCGTGCTCTTCATGAAGCGTGGGGTCTTGACGGGCAAGGGATTGCCCCATTCATCCGCGTTGGGGGAGAAGTAGAACCAAGGCTTGAGGCTGGAGAAATTGGTCGCCCCCACCCCGAATGTGACGACCTGGTCGCCGGTCAGGGAACGAGCCCAGAACCTGATTCTTCTGGCGCCCCCTTTGACCTTCACACCCGGGAAATTCCCGAAGTTGTTCCCTTTGAGCCAGAATACGCCACCGTACAGGTCGTCTTCCGAGACCGGCATATAGGTGAACTGCGTGCAGCTGAATTCGGAATAGAAACCGGTCGGCGTGGAAATCTGGCCGAGAGTGGAATCGTATTTGACGAGCGTATCGATGGGTACGCGGTCTTTGCAGGCGGGATGTTGGTAGATGCTTTGGTAGGCCAGGAAGTTGTTCCACTTCTCCGGATCCACCAAGGTAAAGGTCGTGTCCGCCGGCGCCCACACGTTGTAGAAATAACCCGTGGGCGAGAAGGCCCGCCCGACGTTGAGCGGCGTCGCCAAAGAGCCGTCCGGCGCCGTGCGTGGAGGCTCGCCCAACTTGAGCGGCGCCGGTCCGAAATCGCATCCGATCAACAACAAGCATACGCATAGCGCTGGAGTGCGCAAATTCATGAGAGACCCCGGTGTGATTGGATTCGATTGAGGATGGGATGCCCGGGCCGGAATCGCTTCAGCCCGGGCATGGGAAAGGCTACATCGGGCAGTTATTCGAAGTGGCGCTTATGCAAACGGTTTCCGGATACGTTTTCTTGTCGCCGTCCTCGTTCCAGCGGTAATAGCGGAAGTTGTCGAATTTCGTTTCGATGGGATATTGATTGCCGGCGCCGTCTCCTCCGACATCATTATTCAGGATCCAGAAATTCATCACGATTTTGGTGCTCATCTGGGAGATTTCGACCTTGGCCTTGGTCGTGCCGCCTTCACCGTAGGTCCGGATCAGGGCCCCATCCACATACCACTTGACGGATTTCGGCAGCCACTCGAACGCATAAGTGTGCGCGGCGCGTGAGTCGAAAGGCGCGGGGGGTTTTGGGCGGACGGGTGTTTCCCATCCAGCCTGCCAAGAGCTGAACTTGTTGGTATAGAAAAGATTGGTCAGGTAGCCATCCGGGTTGTTTCCCAGGATTTCCACATCGATTTCGCGCCAGTGGAGATCACGGGGGGTGAACCAGGTGAACATCGCGGCAAGGAAGCCATCGGCCGTATTCGGGCCCGGACCACGCTCGGGCGGGTCAATCTTGACTTCGTAACGACCATAGCGGAAGTGGTTGTTTTTCGTCCGGACTTCCGCGCCGGTGATCGGACGCTCTTGCGCGGTGAATTTCCCATTCACGCAAAAGGGATTGACGACCGTAGTCGCGCAATTATCGGACTCGGATTTCGTATAGGAAGCGGGTTGGGTCACCTTGTCCATCTTGAAGACCATGGCATCGTCCTTGAACAGGATATTGCCGGGGTTGAAACGGACCCTATTGTCGTTGAATCCGCCGTCGCTGGGTTCCCACACGGGATCATTGCTCGCATAATTGGCATTGGGGTCCCACGTCAATCCCTTGGACCAATCCGCGGTATTGAAATCTTCCGCGATTTCCAGGTTGAAGCCCGGGAATTTGGGGTAATTGGCCGGATCGAAGGTCCGTCCGATTTGCACGCCAAAGCCGATGGTCTTGGTGTCGCCGTCATTGAGGGAGAAGGTCTTGGTGGCATAACCGGCCTTGGAGCAGGTCACATCGGCGGCGGCGGCCGACTTACGCAGGGCATTGGAGGCCTCATAAGCCGGGGCCACGCCGGAAAACGCCAATCGACCGCTCATGACCGGAACGCTCTGGCTGACGTTAAGGTTACGCCCGGTGATGCGCACATGATAGACCCCAGGGTTGGGGGCGGCAAAGTCGAAGGACTCGCCACGCAGGATCTCGCGGCGGACAACCTGATGGCCGCGGCTGTCGAAAACGGCCAGCACCGCCTTTTCACCGGTCGCCACCGGAACATCCAACAAGGGCGCGTTCTGCATGCCCTGGCGAATGGGAATGATGCCCGTGATACCGTTAAGGGAGATTACGCCCTGGGCGTTGGACACCGCCGAGACTCCTCCTTGGGAACAGCTGACGCCCGCGATAGGCTGCTGCATGGGATCCTGCATGGTCAGGGAAATGGCCGACCATCCGACCTGGGCGAATACCGACATAGACAAAACCAAATGGAACTTCAATTGTACCCCCGTGTAAATCGGCCATAAGTAACCAAGGCACGAAACGTGCCCGTGGACGTTAACGGGAAGGATCTAAATCGAAGAATTGGGTACGCGATTAGGCGGGGTCGGGAATACTGGGGGCAAGTCGACCCCAGACCTGGAATCAGGGAATCGAACTCGGTTTTCATGCGATTTTTCCGGTTTCGAGGCCGAAAACGCACCGAGAGTATGGAAGGTGTAAAACCCGGGAAGAGGCGGTTTTTGCAAAGCCGGAAGCTCTACGTTTGGACAGGCGGTGGTCCGGCCAGCCGATTCTTTGGAAGAAGGCTACCGGTTTTGATTGCGCTGGTCAATGATCATCAGGACGAAAGGATTCGAAGCGTCAACGCACGTTGATCCCGATCTCCCGGGACCCATCCTTCAAGTATCCGCGGAACCCCGCGCCATGATGATTTTCCCGGTGCGGACCATCTCCTTGATGCCGTATTTGTCCAGCATCATTTCCATGGCGTCCAGCTTCTCCGTGCTGCCGGTGACCTGGAGCATCAGGGTCGATTCGCTCAGGTCCACGGTCTGGCTCTTGAAGTGCTCGGCGATCTGGAGGATCTCCGTGCGCTTGTCCGAAGGGCAGTTGACCTTGATGAGGGCCAGTTCCTTCTCGACCGTGACTTCGTCCGTATGGTCCTTGGCATGGATCACGTCGATCAGCTTGTTCAGCTGCTTGATGATCTGCTCCAGGGTCTTGGGCTCCCCCGAGGCGGTGATATTCATGCGCGAGAACTTGCCGTTATGCGCGGGCGAGACCACCAGGGACTCGATATTGTAGCCGCGCCGGTTGAAGACCAGGGCGATGCGGATGAGCACGCCGGGCCGGTTGTTCACCAGCAGGCTGATGGCGTGCTGGTTCCCGGAGGGGATCGCCTTGGCGCCCTTGCTCTCGATCACGGAGAGCTTGGTGGCGGTGCCGTTCATGCCATTGATTCCATTGATGCCGTTTGCCATGTCTATATCCTTCCTTACCAATTTCAAAAAGCGAGTCGCGTTGAGTTTGCCGCGCAAACTCAGAAGCGAGGAGCCTAACAGTTTCGATAAGCGAGTCGCGTTGAGTTTGCCGCGCAAACTCAGAAGCGATGAGCCTAACTAGCCGGGGCTCAGGTGCTTCCCACGGGTTTGGCCATCGCCTTCTTTGGCGCTTCCAGGACCATTTCGGAAATCGCCGAACCGGCCGGGATCATGGGGAACACGTTGTCCTCCTTCTCCACTTCCGCCTCGATGATGCAAGGGCCGTCGTTATAGGCCAAGGCCGCCGCCAGGGTCTTGCTCACGTCGGCGTTGCGCTTGATGCGGAACCCCTTCATGCCGTAGGCCTCGGCCAGCTTCACGAAGTTGGGATTGCCTTCCAGATCCACGCCGGAATACCGGTTCTCGAAGAACAGGGCCTGCCATTGGCGGACCATGCCCAGGTACTTGTTGTTGATGATGAGGATCTTGATGGGCAGCTTGTTCACGGCGGCCGTGGCCAGCTCGGACAAGGTCATCTGGAAGCCTCCATCGCCCACAACGGCGATGACGAGCGCGTCCGGACGGGCGAACTGCGCGCCGATGGCCGCGGGCATGCCGAAACCCATGGTGCCGGCGCCGCCGGAGGAGATCCAATGGAAGCGGCTGTCGGTCTTGTAGAACTGCGCGGCCCACATCTGGTGCTGGCCCACGTCGGTGGTGACGATGGCCTTGCCCTTGGAGATGCGGTAGATTTCATCGAGCACGTATTGGGCCTTGAGGCCGCCCTGCTTGCCGTATTTGAGCGGGAACTGCTTGCGCCATTTCCTGCACTGGGCCAGCCAATCCTCGGTGTCGCCCTTGCGGGCCATGCTGAGCAGCTCTTCGAGCACCAGGCGGGCGTCGCCCACGATGGAGCAGTCGGGCTTGATCATCTTTCCGATTTCGGCGGGGTCGATGTCGATATGGATCTTGACGGCATCGGGGCAGAAGGCCGCGTACTTGCCGCAGATGCGATCGTCCCAGCGGGAGCCGATGGACATGATGAGGTCGCAATCGGCCACGGCCTTGTTGGCGTAGGCGGTGCCGTGCATGCCCAGCATGCCCAGGTTCAATTCATGGGTTTCCGGGAACCCGCCCTTTCCGAGCAGGGTGTTCACCACGGGAATCTGGAGCTTTTCCGCCAGCAGCTTGAGGGCGCGGCCGGCGTCCGAGATGACGGCCCCATGGCCCACGAGCAGCAGGGGCTTCTTGGCCTTGGCCAGGAAATCCGCGCAGCGGGCGATTTGGGCGGTATCGCCATGGGTGGGAATGGAGTAGCCGGGAAGGTCGATCTCCACGTTATAGTTCGGCTCGAATACGGCGCCGGAAACGTCCTTGGGGATGTCGATGAGCACGGGACCGGGGCGGCCGGTCTCGGCGATATGGAAGGCTTCCTTGATGATGCGCGGAATGTCGTTCACGTTCCGGACCAGGTAGGAATGCTTGACGGCGGGATAGGAGATGCCCACCACGTCCGCTTCCTGGAACGCGTCCAGGCCGAGCATGGACTGGATGGTCTGGCCGGTGATGACGATCATGGGAACCGAGTCCATGGCCGCGGTCATGATGCCGGTGATGGTATTGGTGGCGCCGGGACCGGAGGTCACGAGAACCACGCCGGCCTTGCCGGTGGCTCGCGCCATGCCGTCGGCCATATGGGTCGCGCCTTGTTCATGGCGGGTCAGGATGAACTTGATGGGCGAGTCCACCAAGGCATCGAAAATCGGAATGGCGGCCCCACCGGGATGCCCGAAGATGTATTCGACCCCGTGCTGGTGGATGCAATGGATGAGAGCTTCCGCCCCGGTGCAGGTTTTATTAGCCATTTTTTGCCTCCTCCAAATAATTCATAGGTCAGTAGATGGAAAGTATAACAAGTTTCGCCGAAAATGCAAGAATCCTCTTCCCCATTTCAAACCATAACGGGGTTTTATTGGGCAAACCACAAAACTTTCCTCGGAATCGTTGCCCAAAAGCGAGTTTTACAAACCAAACCTAACCAAAGCCAACCCATTTATCCTTAAAGAGATGGGTTTTACCCTCCACTTTTGCTCCACCTTGGAAAACAGTATCCGAAAACACCCCTTTCCCCTTCAAAACCACCTTTGACCGCCTTGGGAGGCGCCCTTAAACCCGGATTCGAGGGAGTGAAGGGCGCAGGAGGAGTGATGGCGCGCATTTCCGCCGGGTCCGGATCGGCTTAACTTCCGGCCCAGCATGAAAGGAAAACCGATGCAAACCTTGAAAGATCTCGCTCCCGCCGAATGGCCGAGGGAAAAGCTCATGGATTCGGGCCCGGACAGCCTGTCCAACGCGGAATTGCTGGCCATCATCCTGGGGCGTGGGCAGCCGGGCAAGGATGTCCTCACCCTGGCGGAAGAGGTGGTGCAAAAGCTTGCGGAACTGAAAGAAGACCTGACCCTGGACACCCTGCTGGAAATCGGGGGCATAGGCCCGACCAAGGGATGCCAGATCCTGGCGAGCATCGAGTTCTCGCGCCGCTTCCTCACCGCGCGCAAGAAGGTGAAGATCCGCACGCCCAAGGATGCCATGCCTTTGTTGGGATCCCTTCGGGCTGCGAAGCAGGAGAGCGTGGTGGTGCTCACCCTGGACGGGAACAACCAGGTCATCAAGACGCATACCATCACCCGGGGGCTGGTGAACCAAAGCCAGATCCATCCGCGGGAAACCTTCTACCCCGCCATCCAGGATAGGGCCGTGAGCATCCTGGTGGCCCACAACCATCCGTCGGGAAATCTCGAACCGTCGGAATCGGATCTCATCGCCACGCGGCGGTTGGTGGAAGTCTCGAAGACCCTTGGGATCCCGGTGCTCGATCACATGATCGTGTCTGAGGGAGGATTCCTTTCGATCCGCGAAAGGTTCCCGGCCTATTTCTCCTGAACGGACTTCGGTGGGGAAAGCCGGCTCGCTCGGAAAGCCGGCGTTCCCGATTCGCGATTCGGTTGTCCGAAGGGAGGGAAGCGGGCCGGGAATCCATCCTGGAATTCAGGGTACTCGAGTCGAGGGCTGGAAGAAACCGCTAAAGGTATTCCTGCACCCACTTCTCGATGGCCGCCTGGGGATGGGCGCCCACTTCGATGCGCTGGATGACGCCTTGGCGATCGATCACCACCAAGGTGGGATAGGCGAAGGCCTGGTAATGATTGGTGGTGAGTTTGGCCACGTCGTTGAAGAGCGGATATCCGACCTTGCCGGAAGCCTGGAAAGCCTTGAGTTCATCCAGGCTCTCCGAGCTGACGCCGATGACCTCGAGGCCCTTGTCATGGTACTTCTTGTAGACCGCGTCCAAGGCGGGTATGGTCATGCGGCAGGGCCCGCACCAGGTGGCCCAGAAATCCAACAGCACCACCTTGCCCTTGTTCTTGGCCAGGGAGCCGACGTCGCCCGAGTAATATTTGCCGTCCAGGGAGGGCGCCGGGCCGCCCACCAGCATCTGGGTGATGGAACGCATGTCCTCGGGACGCGGGGAGAGGGCCATCTTCTGGAGCGCGGCCTTGCCGTCGCGGCCGATGCGCAGTTCCACGATGTCGCCTATGGTTTTGGAATGGATGGTATCCAGCAAGGTCTTCCGGCCCATGAGGGGCATCCCGTTGATGGCGAGGATGAAGTCCCCTTCCTTCAGGCCGGCCTGGTCCGCCGAGGTGCCCTTGAATACCTGTTGGATGCGCACGGCGCCTTCCTTGGTGATCGGGGCGAAGGCGGCGGGAATTTCCGCGGCGGGAACGTCCGCGATGGACACGCCCAGCCAAGCCGCCGGCTTGGCCTTGGGGGCTTCCCTCGCGGCCGACCCGCTTTTCATTTCCGCTTTGGATTGCCCTGCGACGGCTTTGTCGGAGCCCGCGGGGGCGGAAGCCTCGGCTCGGTCGCTGGTCCCCAGGGCGAAAGCCGCGAACAGGGCGGCCGGGATCAGGGCCCGAAGGGAAACGGAAGCGGATAATCTCGGCAATCTCGGCATATGCAGTCCTCCAACCGGATTACCCAATCTACGAATTAACTTTCCCTCATGCGGTACAAGGAATCCTCCCTCTTTCTGGCCCTTGCGGCCCACCTATGCCTTTCCGGTTGCTCCGTCATCGGCGGAGTGGCGGGCCATGCCCGGGACGACCTGGAAACCCGTACCCGAATCATAGACGTGAAGGATGCCGGCAGCCTGCGCAAAGGCGCCATGGTCTACCTGACCATCCCCAACCGCGAAACCATGAAGGGGCGCTTCTCCTCCCTCACGGAAACGAACGGCAGGAAATACGTGAACCTGCGGACCCCGGACGGCGAGGCCCGCATCGGCCTGGCGGACGTCAGCGAAATCGCCGAAGACCTGCGGGATAACGACAAGCTGATCAAGGGCCTTCTTATCGGCGGGGCCATAGACCTGGCCATCGCCGGGGGGGCCTTCTGGATCTACCATGAAATCCAGCAGCATACCCTGACGGAATGAAATGGAGCGATCCGCCGGGATCGCCTGGAAAGGAAGGCCGGCCTATGCCGATCTATATCGCCCTATTACGGGGAATCAACGTCAGCGGGCAAAAACCCGTGCTCATGGCGGAGCTGCAGAAGATGTTCGCGACCCTGGGATTCAAGGGCGCCAAGACCTTCATCCAGACAGGCAACGTGGTTTTCGAAAGCCCGAAGGCGGACAAGGACGCCCTCGGCTCCAGGATTGAAACCGCCATCGCCAGGAAATTCGGCTTCGACGTTCCCGTCATCATCCGCACCCTGGAGGATTTGGAAGCCATAGTGGAAGCCGATCCCTGGCGCAAAAAGAAGCTCGCGGAAACGGAGCGGGTCTATATCTCCTACCTCGACAAGGCGCCGTCCCAGGATGCGGTAAAGGCGCTGGAAGCGGTGCCGGGGGAGAACGACGAGTTCATCCTCCGGAAAACCGAAGTCTATATCCTGGCCCGGGGCGGATATGGGAATACGGTATTCTCGAACGCCTTGATGGAGAAGAAGCTGAAGGTCCGCTCGACCACGCGCAACCTGGAGACGTCGGTCAAACTGATCGCATTGGCGAAGACCCTATAAGCAGGTACTGTGGATCGGGTGGCCACCGGTTTCCCTTCCTCGAGGTTTTCGGCGCGGACTGAAATGGAAAAGCCGGCGGGTTACCCTGCCGGCTTTCGTATTCCCTGGAATGCCGGGAATGACCCGGCCTTCGCCGATCAATTCAGCAGACGGATCTCCATCGGCTTTTCCTGGTTGAAGTCCTGTTCGCTTCCCTTCAGGGAATCGAAATTCTCCTTGGAGTACTGGGCTTCCTGGAGTTGGGAAGGGCTTACGCCCTTGCCGACCAGGAAGTCCACGATGGCCTTGGAGCGCGCCTGCAGGAGGGCCAGGTAATCCTCCTTCTTCTTTCCCTTGTACCAGGTATACAGGCGGATCTCCACCTTCTTCTCCGGATATTCCTTGAGCTGCTTGGCCAATTGCTCCAGGGGAGGCTCGGCTTCGACCGTCAGTTCGGCGGTGGAGCTGCGGAAGCGCACCAGGGGGTAGGTCTGCACGGGCTGGAGCGCGGGCATGGCCTTGTCCGGGCAGCCGTCTTCATCATCGACCAGGTTGACGGTCTCGGCCTCGTTCGGGCACTTGTCGGATTCGTCTTTGATGCCATCCTTGTCATTGTCCGCTTCCGGGCAGCCGTCGGCATCCTCGAAGCCGTCCTTGTCTTCCTTGGCTTCCATGCATTTGTCCGCGCCGGAGCAGGTGGAGGCGTACTTGGAGGACAGGCCCTTCTCGGAGACCCAGGGATCGCAAACGCCATCGGCGTCATTATCCGGTTCCGGGCAGCCGTCATTGTCCTGGAAGCCGTCCATGTCCTCGGGATCGTTGGAGCACTTGTCCTTGTTGTCGGGAATGCCGTCCTTGTCATTGTCCGGGTCCGGGCAGCCATCGCCGTCCTCGAAGCCGTCCTTATCCTCGGCCACTTCCACGCATTTGTCCGAACCCTTGCAGACGCTGGCGAACTTGGCCGACTGGCCCTTTTCCGCCACCCAGGGATCGCAAACCCCGTCCGCGTCATTGTCCGGATCCGGGCAGCCGTCATTGTCCTGGAAGCCGTCCTTGTCTTCCGGATCGTTCTTGCATTCATCGAACTTGTTGGGGATGCCGTCATCATCGGCATCCAAGGCGAAAATCGGCTTGGCGCAAAGCACGACCGCAACGACGAACGCGGCGTTAAGGTATTTCATCGGACGACTCCTGGATTAATGCCGATAAGGTAAAAAAATCCCAACAAAATCAACCCTCCGGCCTGTTCCTGGCATCGTAGCGGAGCAGCAGGAAGCCATAACCGGCGGCCAGGACCGCTATCCCTCCCGCGAGAAGATAGACCGCCCGGAGGGACCAGGCATGCCAAACCAGGCCCGCCGTCAAACCGGCCAGGGACGAGGGGATGCCGGCATAGAAGACCGGGGCCAGGGCCTGCAGGGAGGCGCGCTCTTCCTTGCGGTAGACCCGATCCAGGTAGACGCTGAAACCGGTCAGGGCGCCGGAAAAGAAGCATCCGTGCATGGCCAAGGCCAGGTAGTACTGCCAAACCTCCCCGGCCAAGGCCAGGCCCAGCAATTTGACCAAGGTGCCCGCCAGGCCGAACCCGATCACGTAACGCAGGCCGTACCTCCGCAGGACCCCGGCGCAAAAGAGCATCAAGGGCACCTCGCAGGCGGTGGAAACCACCCAGGCCATGCTGATGGTGCGTTGGCCTTCGTGCCAGCGATCGACCAGGTAATTGCCCTGCACGCCGACGGCCATGGTATTGGCGAAGTTCATCGCCCCGAGGACGATCAGCAATCGCAGGGTGCGCGGTTCGCGGAGCAAGGCCAGGGCCCGGAAAAAGGTGGGCATGGCGGCATGCCCGGCCAAAGCCCCCGTTCCAAAAGCGGATGCGGCCAATCCGGAAACCGGCGCCATGCGGCGGTAATCCCGCCAGATGACGAAAAGCGAAAGGAAAAGAGCGGCCGCGAATCCGCCATAGAGGAGGGGCAGGTCCGCGAGCCGGGGGAAGAATACGCTGATGACGCAACCGACCAGGAAGCCGAGGGTGCCCAGGGTGCGGATGCGGAAGAAGGCGCCATGGCCATGGTTGCGCATGGCCTCGAAGGTGCAGGCCGCGTTCAGGGGGAAGATGGCCGCGCCGCAGAACGAGAATCCGCAGAAGCAGGCCAGCAAGGGCCAGAAGCCCCGCATATGGGGCAACAGGGCCAGGGCCGTCCCGGACCCCGCCAGCATCAGCATCAGGGGAAGCCTGGGCCCATGGAACCTGCGGATGATGCGGACCTGGAACAAAGGCGATAGGATCCCGGCTCCTTGCCCCGCCATGATCAGGAATCCGATCTGCAGTCCCTTGATGCCGCGGCTCTCGAACAGGTAGGAGTGGAACTGGCCCGAGGAAAAGCCCACGAAGATGAGGAACATGGAGAAGCCGACGGCGGACAGGGATACGTTCCCGTACGGCGATGCCGGTGCCGGTGCGGATGCCGATGCGGAAGGGAGGGCGGTCCGGGTCATGCTGATGCGGCTAAGTATAGCAAACCGGCCGATACGGACCGGGAGGAACGATTCATCGCCGGCCGTTCGCGGGAGCGGAATGGGCGCGGTCCGTAGACCGGCGGCCGGACTACTTCCCGCCGTAGAGGACGGCTTCGATGGTCATCGAATCCCCGGTGAGGACCCTGAACCCGATCCTATGGACGGCATGCGTGGAAGGCGCGCAATAGGCCAGGTCGAACCTCGTGTATCCGCCGCCCCAGTCTTCCGGGAATCCGTTGCTCAAGGTATCCGTCACGGCCCCATCCACCGTGATCTCCACGGTCGCGTTCAATCCCTTTCTTTTGCGGTAGCCCACGGATAGCTCCCTGGCGGTACAGTCCAATTCAAGGAACGCTCCGGCCGAGACCGAGGCGAACGCGTCCCGTCCCAGCGGATCAAGGCTCCGGATCCATCCGGTCGAACCGGCGACGCTTATGGTCGAGTCGCCGGCTTCCATCAGCCCCGAGCGCTGGTAGAAATCGCTCAGCAGGGGAAACGGAGGCTTCGCCGGCGAACCCCCTCCCCCGTTCCACGCCGCATGCGCGCGGGCGACGCACCGGAAAAGCATATACGCTCCCGCCAAATGCCCGCGATCGTTGGGATGGACCGCATCGGAAAGAAGGGAATCCACCCGCAATCCGCCGGATTCGATGGCCGGCAGCAATCCTTTCAGGAAACTGACGACGGGCAAATCATAATAGGCCCCCAGTCTTTCCTGGTAATCCTGGTTTACGGAATTCCCGTTTCGGTTCATGGCGTGGTAGAGCAGAACCGGGGCATTGGTCGACGAGAGGCATTTCCGGATCAGTCCTTCCATGGTGGACATGAACAGCGCGCTATCGTTCCAGTCATCGTTGACGGCGAATTCCAATACCATCAGATCGGGAGCGTGGGACAGCAAATCGGATTGCGCGCGCGAGCACCCGTACCTGCTGTTGGTGGCCCCTATGCCCGCATTGATCTCGGTGAAACGCGTTTGCGGGAAAAGCCGTCCCAGGAACGCGCAGAACCTGGATGAATACCGGTTGCCGGGCCTGGAGGCCGCGGCCCCTCCCGTGATTGATCCCCCGAGGAACCCTATCCGCACCTCCCCTCCGGAAATGCATTTGCGGAGGAACCCGTCCATACGCCTTGCGTCTCCCTGACGCACGATGGCGCGGCCTACCGCGAGTGACGAATCCGAGAACACCGTTCCGTCGATGGAAAAGGAGGTGTCCCAGGATTCCCGTACCGAGGTCGCCCCATTGCCCCGGCCGCCTGTCCCTCCTTCACCGCCGCCGATGATGCAACCGGCGAACGCGATGGCGAACGCAAGGCCGGCGAGGGACCGCCCCAAATGCTTTATCCCCATTCCGGAACCGTTCCGCATATCCATCCCTCCAATCCGGCTTTCCGATTTTACCACCTGGAAAACGGGAATGTCGCCCTCACCGCCCCGGGCTCCAGACGAATACCTGGTTGCGCGTTCCTCCCCGGGTCTGCACGCTGATCAGGTACCGTCCCCGGCCCAATTTGAGGCCGTTCGAATCGCGGCCGTCCCATGCCCAGCGGCCGATGGCGGGCGCACGGGATCCGGGCCGGTACTGGAACAGGAGCCTGCCATGCAGGTCATAGATCCGTATGGCGGCCACTTCGACCGGGGACTTCCAATCCAGGAACAACAGGTTCCCGCGCAGGGTCAGGTCGAAGAATAGCCGGGTGCGCGGGGCCTCGATCAGCTTGGTCACGATGATGCCGCCAGGTCCGCTTCCGGGAACGACCGCCTGGGGCTGGGAGGCCAGGAAGGCCGTGTACGCGCTGAGCACCTGGAAGTCCTCGGAGATCCTGATGATGGCGTCTTTGTTGGAAAAGGTGGCCCCCTGGGCCAAGGTGAGCTGACCGATCTTCTCCCTTGCCCAGAGTTTGGGCACGGCCCAGCTGATCGCGTCCCGCAGGCTGAAATCGACGGTCCTGGAGAGGGTCACGGGAACGCCTTCCTTCAGCGCGGTCAGGGTCACCGTATGCGGCCCTTCCCCGTCGAACATGCCGGAAACCCGGTATGGCAGACCCAGGTACAATCGGTCCGAAACGGGCGACATCAGCTCTTTGACGGCCAGCCCGCCGAAGGCGATGGCGATGTCCTGGAGTTGCGGGGACTCGATCCGCTTCCATGCGGATTCCACCAACACGCCCGCGGCGTCCCCTTCGACCACCGGGGTAGCGAAGCCGTTACCCACCTTGGCGCATTCCTCCAGGAAGAACCGGTTGACCGAGCTCCCCGCCCCGAAGGTGAAGATGGTGGGCCGGGAGGGATGGTTCTTGATCGCTGCCAGGATGGCGGTCTCGTTGGTGATCTGCCCGTCCGTGAGGAACACGAAGTAGCGCTGCTTCCCGGTCTTGGCGGGCACGGCCAGGGCCGCGTTCACCGCGTCGAGCAGCTGGGTCCCGCCCTGGACCTGCAAGGGACGGATGAAGGTTTCCGCCCTGGCGATATTGGCCGCGGTCGCGGGCAAGGGAGTGTTGTTCCCGAAAGCGTAGGCGACCTGGTCGCTGAAGGCGAGCACGTCGACATTGTCGTTGGGCGTGAGGCGCGAGAGGATGTTGAGCGCGATCTCCTTCTCCCGATCCAAGGGCCATCCCTGTTGGGATCCGGAGATGTCCACGAGCAGGACCAGCTCCATGTCCGATCTCTTGCCGGCGAAGAGCGAGGGATCCGGGAACAGGTTCAGCATGAAGAACCCCTGCCCCCGCGCATCCGTGGAGAGGGCCACCGAGAAGTCGGGCGCGGTCGCGGCGCGTTTCATCCGCAGCACGAAATCCCGGTTGGGATAGGACGGCTGGGCCTTGAGCATGAGGGCCCGGGTGAACGCAAGCGTCGGTTTGTCGTTGGGTTCGACCAGCTTCCGCTCCTCGAGGGATTTCCGCATGTCGGCGAGGCCGCCCAGGTCGATGGGGTGCGTTGGCGAATAGATGCTCCCCATCTCCACCCCGGATTGGATGAGGACGTTGAACTGGAATCCGGCGCCGGCCCTTTCCTCCGGCGGATCCCATACCGGAAGATCCGCCGCCGTTTTCGGCGCGGCACCGGATTGGAACCGGGGCCCGATGCGCGTCGGGAAGGCCAGCTCCAGTTCGCCGTCCGCGTACTTGAGCGGCATGGAAAGGCGGATCTCCACGAAGGCGGTCTCCCCGGGCCCCATGCTGGCGATGCGCTGCTGGAAGATGTTGGGCCGCTCCTGCAACAGCAGGGCGGCCTGGCCTCCGGCCTGCTTGATGGAGTCGTACGCCGCCTGGGCCTTCTCCCGTTCCATGATCTTCGCCACGTAGAGCGAGTCATGGTACCGGTATTCCATGCCGTGCACGGCGCCCTGATCCGGCAGGGGGAAAAGGTAGACCACCTCCGTTCGGGAGCGGAAGGGATTCACGAAGCGCTGGGTCACCACGGCCTGGGCGATGGCGTCGGTCACCACCACATTGACCCGGGTGAAGGTCGGGGAGATGGCCACTTGCCGCTTCGTTTCCGGATCGATCATGCCGCACAGGGATCCATGCAGGGAATCGAGGGGGATTTGCGCGAAGGATCCCAAGGCCGAGGCCAGCAGGCCGAAGGCGATAAGGAGGAAACCGGGAAGGCGGAAACCCAATAGGCGAAAAAGGAAGGTGCCGATCATGGCGGACTCCGGATAAGGATTCCCCATGTAAAACAAAAGGCATGCCAGATCCCCCGGGATCCGAATCCGCCGGAAACGGGCCGATTCAGGGGGGAGAAGGCGGTCCGGAGATGCCGTCGCATCATTCCATACCAGCAAGCCTTGGCCGGCCGGTCAAAGGCGGAGCGGCCGGGTCCGGGTGGATCAACGGAAAAGGGCCCCGGAATCCGGGGCCCATGTAAACGTGGAGGAAGAGGGTCGGAGCGTAAGTCCGATTACCGATCGGGCCCTTGCTTAACGCTTCGGGCCCGTGTAGAGGTACTTCGGACGCACGATGGGGATACCCTTGCCGCCGCGCGCTTCCTTGCGCTCGTAGACGATCTGGCCCGCGATGCCGACGCAACGCGAGAGCCCGAAAAGGACCGTGTAATAGTTCTCGTCCGTGAGGCCCGCGGCGCTCATGAGGCAGCCGGATACGGCATCCACGTTGGGATACGGATCGGCGGCCTTGCCCTTCTTCTTCAGGATCTCGCTGCCCACCTTGCGGAGGGTAACGGCCAGGCGGAACAGGGGATCCTCGGCTGCGATCTTCTCGCCCAAGGCGTATTCGACCGTGGCGCGGGGATCTTCCACGCGCAGGACCGCATGGCCGAATCCGTAGAGCACGCCGCCCTTGGCGAGCAGGTTCTCGACGTAATCGTAGACGACCTTCTCGTCGCTCGGGTCCTTGATGTCCTTGCTGATGTCCTTGAGGAAGCGCAGGCATTCCTGGTTGGCCATCCCATGCAGGGGACCGGCCAAGGCGGCCATGGCGCCCACCAGGGATCCGTACATATCCTCATGTCCGGAGGCGATGGCCTTGCCCACGAAGGTGGACAGGTTCCCGCCCCCATGGTCGAAATGCAGGATGGCGAACACCTTCATCAGGTAGGTGAGATCCTTGGACGCGCCCGGCGCCCCGAGCATATGCACGAAGTTCTCGATCCAGCCCAGTTCGGGTTTGGAAGCGATGGGCTCGCCCCAGCCGGAGCGGATGCGGAAGATGGCGGCGACGGCCTCGGGCAATTGGGCCACCACGTTGAGGTAATCCTGGGCATAATCGCCCGTGCCCGAGTACATGCCCATGGCGTTGATGGCGGCCAGGAACCACTTCATGGGATGGCCCTGCTTGGGCAGGCTGCGCAGGTGGTCGATGACGCCGGGGTTCAGCTTGGAATGGGCGGTAAGGTCCTTCTTGAAGGCGGCCAATTGCGCCGCATCCGGAAGTTCGCGCTTGAGGAGGAGATAGATGACCTCCTCGGGGGCCTTCTCGGCCAGATCCGCGATGGCGTAGCCGCCGTAGAACAGGCCCGTCATGGGATCGACATGGCTGTTGGGGCACGTGCCCACCGGAAAGCCGCGCAGGCCCGTATCCAGGTGCTCTTTGGTGATGGTGAACAGAACTTCGCTCTCGGACATCTCGAATTCCTTCCGGCCCGCGGCCGCTCTGACTTTTCCCAGGGACCTTTAGACGGCTTCCGCGAGCAGCCTGGCGAATTCCGAGCACTTCACCTCGCGCGCGCCTTCCATGAGGCGGGCGAAATCGTAGGTCACGGACTTGGCGCCGATGGTCTTCTCCAGGGCGCGTTCGATGGCGTCCGCCGCCTCGTTCCAGCCCAGGTGATTGAGCATCATGACTCCGGAAAGCACCACGGACCCGGGATTGACCTTGTCCAGGTTGGCGTACTTGGGAGCGGTGCCGTGGGTGGCCTCGAAGATGGCGTGACCGGTGAGGTAATTGATGTTGCCGCCGGGGGCGATGCCGATGCCGCCCACCTGGGCCGCCAGGGCATCGCTCAGGTAATCGCCGTTCAGATTCGGGGTGGCGATCACGTCGAAGTCCTCGGGACGGGTCAGCACCTGCTGCAGGGTGATGTCGGCGATGGAATCCTTGATGACGATGCCGGCGCCGGGCCGGCCTTCGGGGATTTTGCACCAGGGGCCGCCGTCGATTTCGACCGCGCCGAACATCTCCTTGGCCACCTGGAAACCCCAGTCGCGGAAGGAGCCTTCGGTGAACTTCATGATATTGCCCTTATGCACCAGGGTCAGGCTCTTACGCTTGTGCTTGATGCAGTAGTCGAGGGCGCTGTACACCAGGCGCTCGGTGCCCAGGAAGCTGATGGGCTTGAGGCCCACGCCCACTTGCACGGGAGCGGGACGGGCGGGCGCGCCGATGGATTCCAGCTTCTTCTGCCAATCCTGCGAAGCCTTCTCGGTTCCGAAACGGATTTTGGAGAAGTCCTTGGGGAATTCCTTGGCGATGAAATCCAGGACCTTCTTGGCTTCGGGGGATCCCGCGGCGAACTCGATGCCGGCGTAGATGTCTTCCGTATTCTCGCGGAAGATGACCATGTCCACCTTGCCCGGGTTCTTGACCGGGGAAGGCACGCCCGTGAACCAACGCACCGGCCGGAGGCAGACGTACAGATCGAGGATCTGGCGCAAGGCCACGTTCAGGGAGCGGATGCCCTTGCCGACCGGCGTGGTCAGGGGGCCTTTGATGCCGACCAGGAATTCCTTGAACGCTTCGAGGGTTTCGTCCGGGAGCCATTCGCCGGGACCGTAAACCTGGAGGGACTTTTCGCCCGCATAGACTTCCATCCATTCGATCTTGCGCTTGCCGCCGTACACCTTGCGGACGGTTTCATCGAATACATGCTGGGAGGCTTTCCAGATGTCCGGGCCGGTGCCGTCCCCTTCGATGAAGGGGATGATGGGGCGATCAGGGACCTGGAGCTTCATCTGGGCGTCGACGGTGATTTTTTCACCCGCTTTGGGCACGGTCACTTTTTTGTATTCAGCCATGGATTTTCCGGTCGTTTTGAGGCTATGGGGCGGTTCAACGTTCTGGAGGAAATATAGTATGGAGGCGGGAAATCCTGCAAAATTTCCGGGAATTTTGGGCAGAACGCCCTTCCCAAGCCCCCTCACGGACCTTCCCAGGTGCGCCCTTTATCGCCGACGCTCCCCAAACCCCGTCCCGCCGTCGGAAAACAAGTCCAAGGGAAGGATCAGGAGGGGCCTACGGAGAAATCCTGACTGCCTTAAGCCGCCAACGGAATCCGGGCGCCTCGATGACCAACCTGGGGTTCCGATTCCCCGGCCCTCCCGAAGGTCGTTCAATAAAAAAGGATTTCTTCGAATGGAACGGGAACCCGGAGTCTACCCAGCGGCGGGCGGGGCCGGGGAGGGGTCGCGGCGCATTACGAGCGGCAAGCGTTCGGGTTCAGGATCGCAAACCCAGGGAATCGGAAGATCGCTCGCCCGCGAGCTGCCCCACCCCAAAATGAGCGGTCGCCCCTGAACCCGAACGCCTCTCGACCCACGGCACCGACCAGCGAAGTTCGCGCCGCGACCCCTCCCCGGCCCCGCCCGCAGACCACGCAGAATCCGGAATCCTATCCAGACCCCGGTTCCCTCTTCAACTTACGACCCTTGGAAGCGCCAGCGAACGCCCCGCCGCGGAACCGAGGCGCCCTACTCCGGCTTCCACTTGCGGATCCGCATGGCCTGGGGAAAGACCTCCGGCTTGAAGATCGACTTGTTCACCAAAAGGCGCAGGCATTCCTGGATGCCCTCGGTTATCGAGGGATGCGGATGGATCGACTTCATGATATCCGTGACCCCCTTGTCCTGGTCCATGAGATGGGCGATCACCATGATGGTATTGGAGGCCTGGGGACCGGCGGCGCGCATGCCCAGGATGCGGTCCTGGCCGTCGTCGCTGACCAGGATCTTGACGAATCCGTCCGTCCGGCGCATGGCGATGGCGCGGTTGAGAAGGGCATTGGAGTAGTAGGCCAACTGGTACGGGATATTGTTCGCCCGGCAGGTGGTCTCATTGAGCCCCACCGCGGCCACCTCGGGATTGAAGAACATGATGGTGGACATGTTGGCGTACCTGAGCGGATGCTTGTTGCGCAGGTACATGGCCTTGACCGCGTAGCGGCCTTCCATTTCGGCCACGTTGTAGAGGGCGGAGTGCTGGGTCACGTCCCCCACGGCGAAGATGTTGCCCTTGACGCGGCAATCCCCGTCGGTGTCCAGGGCCCCGCGCGCGTTGATCTTGAGCCCCACCTTGTCCAGGCCGAGCTTGTCGAGGTTGGGCACGCGCCCCACCGATACCAGGGCCACGTCCACTTCCAGGACCATGGAGCGCCCGCCCTCGTAGTCCACCACGACTTCCAGGAAATCGTCGTGGTGGATGATCTTGCGCAGGATGGCGTTATGGTGGACTTCCACGCCGCGCGCGGTGAGGTTGGTGTTCACGAATTCGCTGATGTCCTCGTCCTCGCCCGGCAGGATGCGCGCCTGGCGATCGAGCAGATGCACCTTGGTCTGGTGGAAGTTGGAGAAGATGGTGGCGTATTCGCAGCCGAGCACGCCCGCTCCGATGATGAGGAAGCGCTTGGGGAAGGCCTTGAGGCTGAGCACGTCGTCCGAATTCAGGACGCGCTTGTGATCCACGGTGATGCCGGGGAAGTCCCGGGGCTTGGAGCCGGTGGCGATGACGAAGAAGTCCGCCTTGACGGCTTCCTTGGTCCCGTCCTGGTAGGCCACTTCCACGCTCTTGGTATCGATGAAGGAGGCCCAGCCGCGCTTGAGGGTGATGGACCCGGGGCCCTTCCACCGGGGAGGGGTGAAGGTCTCGATCTGCGACAGGATCTGGTACTGCTTTTCCTTGGCGGCCTCGATCACGGTGTTCCGGACCAGTTCGTAATCCACGGAAAGGCCCGCGGCCCGGTATCCCCGGTCGACCGCGGCCGCGCCGGCGAAGTCCTTGGACAACTCCCATAGGGTTTTGGAGGTCATGGCGCCGTGCATGATGCCGGCCCCGCCGATGTTGCCCGCTTCGATCAGAACCACGCTCTTGCCGAAATCGAATGCCCGCATGGCCGCGGCGAAGCCGCCCGGCCCGGATCCAATCACGCACACGTCGAATTTATTGTCTTCCATACCCGCTCCGGAACTTTCAAGTAAGGATACCTTTTCTCCCGGACGAATTCCAGTTCGCGGCCCCGATTGGGGAATCCGCCCGGAACGGGATCGTTGTTGTTATTTTTCGTCCGAGATCGATACTCCGGATCCGCGGGCATCCGGGCGTTCAGCCACCCCAACACTCCGAGGCACCATGAGCACCAATTTCCGACCCAAGGCCAGGATCCAATTCCCGAACACCTGGGCCCTCAACAGCTTTCTGTTGAAGTTGAAGCGGTTTTCAGGTTGGGAATACATCGCGTCTTCGGACCAGACCCATGTCAAGGTCAAGCCCAAGGGCGCAAACGAATATATCCTGATCGGTCTGAACAAGGCCGGCGGTCATGGCGCCATCGAGGTCGATATCAATGCGGAGAAACTGGGCGATCGCACCGACCATTTCTGGATCGAACTGTACGATTACGCGCGCCGCTATCGCTGCTAGGGCCTAGGCGTTCCCGAGGGAGGCGCGCGTTTCCAAAGGGTCCGCGATCCCGGCTTCCTCGAAACCCTTTTTACGCAGCAGGCATGCCGGGCATTTTCCGCAAGGGGGGAATGCCCCCTCATAGCAGGTATGGCTGAAGGCCAGGGATTGGAGGGCCCCCAGTTCCGCGGCCCAATGGACGGAATCGGCCTTGGTGCGGAACATCAACGGGGTATGGATGGCGAATCCCCCGGCCTGGGTGGGCGGCCTGCCCGAATCGTTCCAACCCAATCCTTGGCCCAAGGCCTGCTCCAGGCTCTTGATGGTCGCGTCCCTGCAATCGGGATACCCGCTGTAATCGGTCTGGCACACTCCCGTGACCAGGTCATGGATGCCGCGCGTGAAGGCATAGCTGGCGGCATAGGTCAGGAAGATGAGGTTGCGCCCCGGCACGAAGGTGTTCGGCAGGCCTCCGCCTTCGGGCATGGCCTCGATGGCCATGGCCTGATCCACCAGGGCGTTCCCCCCGAGTTCCCGGAAGAAATCCAGCTTGAAGACCTTCAAAGGCACGGAAAGCCGTTGGGCGATGGTGGCGGCCGCCTGGATTTCCGCGGCATGCCTCTGGCCATAATCGAAAAAGACGGCCTCGACGGAACCGAATTCGCGCAAGGCCCAATGCAGGCAGGTGGTCGAGTCCTGGCCTCCGGAAAAGACCACGAGGCCGCGGCGCGCTTTCAGGGAAGGGGATGATGGGGTTCCGGCCTGGCTCATCGCACGCCCAATTCCTTATGCAATTGGATGGACAGTTTCCAACGCGGATGCGCCATTACGGCCTTGGCGGTCTTGTCCCATTCAGCGCGCGTCCGCGCGACGTCCCGCTCCCCCCCGCCCCACGGCGCGGTGCGGATTTCCTTCGGCTGCAGGAAATAATGGTCGAATTCCGAATCCTCATAGAATCCCAGTTCCTGGGATTCGTAGACGAGCTTGAGTTCCTGCGCCCGCTTGAGCACCCATTTCCCCTTTTGCGAAAGCTTGGGGCTGACCGTCACCCAGTCCGCACCCAGGGTATCCGGGGAACTGCCGTTCGTTTCCAGGGTCACGTAATACCCCCGCGCATGCAGGATGTCCACCAGGGCGCGGAATCCCGGAGCCTGGATGGTGGGCTCGCCCCCGGTCAGGACCACGAACCGGCAAGGGAAGGAGGCGATGCGGTCGGCGATTTCCAGGGGCGCCAGCCTTTCCCGGGGGGAGAAATCGGTATCGCAGAAGTCGCAAGCCAGATTGCAACCGGTCCCGCGGATGAAAATGGCGGAGGTGCCCGCGTGGAACCCCTCCCCTTGGATGGAATGGAATATTTCCGTGATGTTGAGCGGTCGGGGCTGGTTTTCCATGGCTGGGGCCCCGGGCGCCGGTCTGGAGCGCCCCGGAGGCTTCCTTAACGTTAACAAGGATGCGGCGGCCCGGGAAGGCCTTCCGCCTTTTTACTTTAGGGACGGGGGGCGCGGAGCCATGCAAAACGATTCCTTCGAAAAATCCCAAAGGTACCTGACGCAATTGCTGGGGTATCTCGAGGGGCTGTACACCGCCATGGACCAGGATTCCGCGGAAGCCGGGCCGCCCGGCCCCTGGGGTCTGCCCTCCCGCATCGGCGCCATCCTCATGGACAGCGGGTACCTGGAAGGCCTCCATCTCAAGGCTCAGGGTTGCCTGTCCTCGGACCTCCTCGAATTCATCCGCGGCATCGGCTATTCCTTCGAGATCGAGACCTCGCCCATGGGCGCCTTCAAGCTTCCCTTCGTCGACAATGAACTGGCCATCCAGCGCAAGACCCTCAACGTCTTCATGGAAAAAGCCTGGCTGGTCTACCATGCCGCTCTGCTATCCGCCTATTCCCTCACCTCCCTGCGCTTCGAAAGGGTGCCTTCCGCCGACGGCCTGGAAGAGGTGGTACGCGTGCGCGAGGCCCCTCCCGCCGCTTCCGACGGGCTCCCGGCCTCCGTAGGCGCCGATTCCGTCCATCGCCTCAACAATGCCCTGGCCGGAATCACCAGCTACGTCAGCCTCATCCTGGAGGAGCGCAAGCAGGACGCGGACCTGCAGGAAAAACTCGGGCTGGTCCTGGAGGCGGCGAAGAAGGCCGCCGCCGTGCTGCCCGGGTGGGAGTGAGACTCCCTGGGCACTTGGGTGGAATTCAAAATGCAACGTGCGAGCAAAAAGCAGGGCTCCGGTTTGACCGGGTATGCTTCTCCGATTTTTGGCTTTTGACTACCCACCCATAATCTGCAGACCTGGACAAGCGAGGACCTTTGGAGTTTGCCTTTGGCAAACTCCAAAGCCGGTAGGCCAATAAATGCGAGGAGCGTGAAGTTTGCCAAAGGCAAACTCCAGAGCGACGAGCCTAAAACCCGTGGATGAGGGTCAGCTTCACGCGCATCTCTTCCTTGCGGTCCCCCGCCAGGCCCAAGGCCACGGCCGCCTGCAGGGTGGATTCCCGCGCGAAGTTCACGTTCAGGGCCGGCTGCAGATCCATCGCGAGATTCTCCTCGAACCCCTTGGTCTGGCTCGAACCGATCGCTCCCAGCTCCAGGGACAGCGCCTGCCCCAGGGCCAGGGTCGGATAGAAGCCCACTTCGAAAGCCATCAGGGCGTCGTTCTCCACCAGGGCTTCCATGAATCCCAGGCGGGCGGCCAGGCGCGCCGAGAACGGGCTGCCGTAGGAGAAGCGGTGGTGGGAGGCCAGGGAGAAGCCCTTGCCGGTATTCATGTTGGCGGGCACCAGCAGATCCGCCTGGAAGCTGGTCTGGCTCCGGGTCATCCATTTGATCCCGAAGACCAGGAAAGGCACATGGTCGTCCTCATTGCCCCAAATGGTCTTGAGGCCGGCGCCCAATTCCATCTTCGGGGTAATCTTGAGCGCGAGCGAAGCGGGAACCTGCCAGATATCCGTGGCCCGGGAGTCGATGATGCCGGCGATGGACAAGGTGGTGCCGGCGCCGAAATTGCCGCGCGGTTCCAGGTTGTAGGAACTCTCGTGGATCGCGTTGAACCCGGATGCGGGGCGCGGGCCGGCGGACAGGACCGCCAAGGGAAGGAACGCCAAGGTGACTTTCAGGTTACGCCGCATGCTTGCTCCATCCTTCGGCCCCATCCCTGGACCGCTTACCGCACGTAAGCGCGTCCCAATCCCGCCCCGGTACCTTGACCTCAGGTCGACGGGGCTTGGGGCCTTGCTGGAAGTATAGGATTTTTCGCGGTCCGGTTCCGTTGGCCCGGTCCGGAACCGGCCGGCAAAGGAGGCCTGGGTCCGGGAAAGGTACGATTCCTTGCTTAGCCGGCCCGGTCCCGCTATAATGGGACAAGGCGCCCCGGCGCTTCCCGGGCCCGGTCCGCGCGGCCCTGAAAGGTTCCATGGGCGATCCCTACGCCGGTCTTGTTCTGCTGGTGGACGACGATTCCGAACTCCGCCGCGCCATGCGGGAATTCCTCCAGCAATCCGGTTGCGCCGTCCTGGAAGCGCGGAACGCCTATGACGGCCTGTTCCTGTGCGCCCAATACGGGAACGAGATCAGCGTGATGATCACGGAACTGAACCTGCTGCCCGTGGGGGGCGTGAAACTGGCCGAGAACGCGCTGCGTCTCTGGCCCCGGATCCAGGTGGTATGCACCTCCGTCGATGCGGATCCCGCGGGAGTCGGGTATTGGATGCGTTACCTCAACGCCCAATTCCTCCCGAAGCCCTTCTCCCCCTTCCAGCTCCATGAAAAGGTGTTTTCCCTGCTCGGCAACCGGCTGGAGGACGCGACCATGTCCATCCTGGACTGCCAACCCCTCTCCTGGATGGCCAATGCCCCCGAGCCGGAGGCGGTCCCGGTCCAGACGCAAGGAATGCGGACCCAATCCGTGCAGGCGCATTGGGAAGGCTTCCGCCCCCATGCGGACATATCCAGGCCTTCCACCAACACGGACGATCCGCTCTTCTGGCTCAAGGAGTTTTAAAGCCCGACCGCGAATGACTATTTTGGGATGACCTCGCCTGGGGCCGCGCCCCGATAAGAGCCGGAAACACCATGCCCACCCCCAAGAAAAAGAAACCAGCCACGGCCGAATCCCGGTCCAGCGCCAAACCCGCTCCATGGGACGCGAAAAGCGTTCTCAAGGTCGCGCGGAAATCCATACAAGCCTTGAAGCCGTACGTTCCCGGTAAATCCATTGAAGAGGTCAAGGCCAAGTACAATCCTCCCACCGTGACCAAGCTGGGTTCGAACGAGAACCCCTTGGGAGCGAGCCCCGAGGTGCTCAAGGCGCTCGCCGCCGCCTTGCCGCGGATCAGCCTCTACCCCGATGGGGCCAGCGTAAGCCTGCGCCAGGCCTTGGCGAAAGCGCACGGCCTGTCGCCCGATCGGATACTGGTGGGCAACGGTTCCGACGAGGTCCTGCTCCTGATCGCGGCCGCCTTCCTGAATCCGGGGGAGACGGTCCTGGTTTCGGAGAACACCTTCTCGGAATACGAGTTCGCGGGACGGGTGATGGACGGGAAGATCGTGAAGATCCCGCTCAAGGATAACAGGTATGATCTGGCCCGGTTCCGGAAAAGGCTCGCGCTCAAGCCGAAGCTGGTGTTCCTGTGCAACCCCAACAATCCCACGGGATCCTACTTCCCCCACGCGGAACTGGAAGCGCTCCTGAAGGCGGCGCCCCGGAACACCCTGGTGGTGGTGGACGAGGCCTATTGCGAATACGCCGATGCGGCGGATTTCCCGCGCTCCCTGGAGCTGCTGGCGGCCTTCCCGAACCTGATCATCAGCCGCACCTTCAGCAAGATCTTCGGCATGGCCGGATTGCGCCTCGGTTACTGCTTCGCCGATCCGGAACTCATCGGGCAGATGGCCAGGGTCAAGACCCCGTTCAACGTGAACCTGCTGGTGCAGGCCGGGGCCCTCGCCGCCCTCGGGGACAAGGGCTTCCGGGCACGTTCCATCGCGAACAACCTCGAGGGCCGGTCCTTCCTGGAAAGGGAGTTGCGGTCCCGCGGGCTGGGCTTCGTGCCCACCCAGGCCAACTTCATCTGCTTCCGCACCAAGCGGCCGGCGGTGGATCTCTGCGAGGACATGCTCAAGCAGGGCATGATCGTACGGGCATTGCGCAGCTTCGGCCTCGATTACTGGAACCGCGTGACGATCGGGACCCCGGAGATGAACAAGAGGTTCCTACAAGCCCTTGACCTTGCCTTGAAGGCCTAAGGAAGGGTACCGGTAAGGAAACGGGTCCGGGGACCCTACCCCGTAACTTCCATCGCCAGCATGGTGAGATCGTCATGGTACGGCTCGCTGCGGATGAATACCCGCACATCGTCCAGGATGGTCTTGAGGACCTTCTCCGGCTCGTAGATCTTGTCTCCCGACATGATCTTGAGCAGGCGCTGGATGCCGTAGAAATGGCGTTCCGAATCCATGGCCTCGAGGAGGCCGTCCGTGAAGATGAGGAAGCGATCGCCCGGCATGAGTTCGATGGTCACCTCCTCGAGGCGATCCGAGAAATCCTTGCCGGAGACCATGCCCAGGGCCAGGCCCTTGGGAGTGACGGGCGAAGGCGTGCTGCGGTTGTTCCCATGCTGGAGGAGCAAGGGCGGATGGCCCGCGCGCGCGTAGGACATGGAATGGCCTTCCTTGTCGATGATGAGGCAGAGCGCGGTGACGAAGCTCTTATCGTCCAGATCCTCTATCATCAGATCGTTGACGGCGCAGAGGAGCTTCTTGGCCGACCTCTCGTAACGGGCCTCCGCGCGGAAGGTGCTGCGCAGCATGGTCATGACGAGGGCCGCGGGGATCCCCTTGCCGCTCACGTCCGCGATGACGACGACCCAGTCGCCCGAATCGGTCTGGAAGTAATCCAGGTAATCGCCGCCCACCTCGTAGGCGGGGAAATACACGCCCTTGAGATTGATGCGCGGTATGGAAGGCTTGTTCTGGGGCGTGAACCGGCGCTGGATGTCCTGGGCCACTTCCAGTTCGCCTTGCAGGCGGGCCTTCTTCTCCAATTGCTGATAATTGTTGGCGTTGGAAAGCGAGATGGCGGTCTGGGCCGCCAGGGTATTGAGGATGACCTTCTCCTGCTCGAACCAGGTCACGAAGGAGGCGGGAGCGAAAAGCTGCACCACCGCCAGGGATTTGTCCTCGACCAGCAGGGGGACCAGGGCGTAGACCGGGAAGCCGTCCATGCCCTGCCATTCGACGGAAGCGAGGACGGAATCGGATTTCCGGTCCGGAATGAGGGCGGGAACCATGACCGGTTCCTTGGCCATCGCGGAGAGCGCCGCCTCGCAGGCCTTCTTCTGCTCGGGAGAGGCCAGGCGGGCGGTGGCGGCGATGCATACGTAGCCCTCATTGCCCATTTCGCAGATGGCGGCCTCGATGCCCGGATAGCTGCGCGCGAAGGTCTCCAGGATGGCCGGAAGGAGTTCCTTGCGATGGTTGTAGTGGGCCAGGCGATGGGCCGCGGCATTGAGGAAGTGCAATTGGCTTACGCGCCCTTCCAAGCGCTGGTTGGCCTCCTGCAGCATGCGTTCGCCCTCGCGCAAGGCCCGTTCCGTGCGCAAATGCTCTTTGATTTCCTGCACCAGGGCGGCGGTCCGCTCCTGCACCCGGATCTCGAGATCCTCTTTCGCCTTGCGGATGGCCTCTTGGGCCACCATGCGCTCGGTGACGTCCCTGGAAATGCCCACCAGTCCGGTGACGTTGCCGTCCTTGTCGTAGATGGGGACCTTGGTGGTGGAGACCCAGGCGTCGGGGCGGTTGTTGGTGAAGGTCTCGAGTTCAACCTTGTCGACGATGGGGATGCCGGTCTTGAGGATCTCCTGCTCGTCGTTGAAAGCCTGCTGGGCGTGTTCCTTGGAGAAGAAATCGAAATCGGTCTTCCCGATCGCGTCTTCCAGGTTGCGCAGGCCTTCCAGGTGGATGCCCTTGCTCACGCGGACGAAGCGGCTCTGGGTGTCCTTGAAGTAGATGGCGTCAGGGATGTTGGTGAGCATGGCTTTGAGCAGGTTGCTCTCCAGCGCCAGGGCCGCTTCGGTGGCCTTCACGGCGGTCACGTCCCGCGAAATGCCGCAAGTGCCGATGATATTGCCCTTCATATCGTGCAGGGGCATCTTGGTCGTGAATACCGAACGGGGCTTGCCGTCCGCGTAATTGTCCACCTCGAGCTTGTTGATCAGCGGCTCGCCGGCGTTCATGATGCGCAATTCGTCCGCCCGGGCCTCGGCCGCATGCTCGGGGGTGAAGAAGTCCGCATCCGTCTTGCCGATGATATCCGCCTTGGTGTGCGTTCCCAGGAGCGTGATCATGGCCTTGTTGATCCAGGTGAAACGGCTGTCCCGGTCCTTGAAGTAGACGATGTCCGGCGCGTTCTCGAGCAGATCGTTGAGCAGGGCGCTTTCGCGCGCCAGGGCCTCTTCGGCCTTCTTCAGGGAGGTGACGTCCTTGGTGACGCCGCAGGTCCCGATGATATTCCCGCCCACGTCGTGCAACGGGATCTTGGTCGTGTACACCCAGCGCGGGCTGCCGTTGGCGTAATTGTCCTTTTCCAGCTTGTTGATCAGGGGCTCGCCGGTCTGCATGATGCGGAGCTCGTCCTTGCGCGCCTCGTCCGCGTGTTCCTGGCTGAAGAAATCGGAATCGCTCTTGCCCACGATATCCTCGCGGGAGCGCTTGCCGAAGTCCTCGATGATGCTCCGGTTCACCCAGGTGAAGCGGCTGTCCTGATCCTTGAACCATACGCCATCGGGGATGTTCTCGAGCAGATCGTTGCGGAGCGCGCCTTCCGTGGCCAGGACCTGTTCGGCCTGGACCATCTTGGTGAAATCCTTGGAGATGCCGCAGATGCCGATCACCTTGCCCTGGGAATCCCGCAAGGGGATCTTGGTGGTCAGCACCCACATGGGCGAACCGTCGGCGTAATGGTCCGACTCCAGCTTGTTCAGGATGTACTCGCCGGTGCTGATGACGCGTTTGTCGTCCTCGAAGGACTGCCTGGCGCGCTCGGAATTGTGGATATCGAAGCTGGTCTTGCCCACCAGATCTTCCCGGCTCTGCATGCCGCGGAGCTTGTACATGTTCCGGTTCACCCACAGGAACCGGCACTCCCCGTCCTTGAAATAGATATGATCGGAAATATTGTCCGCGAGGACGTGGAACGGCCTCAGCTCCTGTTCAAGAGCCAGGCTGCGGGATTCTTCTTTGCGGAGGCGCGCCTGCAGATCGGCGATGGTCCGTTGCAGTTCTTCCGTGTCCGTGACCTTGGAGGGGGCGTTCGCCTTGCCGGCCCTGGCCTTCGCTTCGACCTTGGCCTTCGTTCCGGCATTCGCCTTGGGTCCGGTTTTGGGATTGGCCTTGCCCTTGGCGCCCGCCTTGGAACCGGCTCCGCCCGCGCGTCCCTTGGATTGGACCCGTCCCGCCGGTTTCTTCTTCTTCGCCCCGTCTTTGTCCATGTGTCCTTCAGGCCCTTGGATGGGCCTTGGCGTAGGTTTCCTTGAGCTTCCTGACGGAAACGTGGGTGTATTTCTGGGTGGTGGAAAGCGAGGAGTGCCCCAGCATCTCCTTCACCGCCATGAGGTCCGCGCCATTGTCCAGCAAGTGGGTCGCGAACGAATGCCTCAGCACATGAGGCGAGGATTTGCCCCGGCGTCCCATGGCATGCAACCGGTCGGTCACCGAGCGCTGGATGATGCGATTGCCCACCGGCTTTCCCTTGGCGGAAACCAGCACCGCGCCGGAAGCGGTCTGCAGGCCATGCTCCCGGCATACGGCCCGGTACTCATCCAACATGCCTTTGGCCGCTTCGGTCAGGGGAACGGTTCTGAAGCGGCTGCCCTTTCCGAGCACGCGCACGGAGGCCCCATCGCGGGCCAACTGGGACCATTTGAGGCCGGTCAATTCGCTCAGGCGGAGTCCGGAACCGTAGAACATCTCGACGCACAGCCGCGTGCGGGCCGCGGTGAAGGTGGCGGGCTCCTCTTCCAGGACCTCTTCCAGGAATTCCGCACCGGCGACGGAAACCAGCTTCTGCTCCGCCTTGGGAAAGGCGATGGTCTGGGCGGGATTGCGCGCGAGGCCGTGGTTCTGGACGAGAAAGCGGCCGAAGCCCTTCAGGCAGGCGAGCAGGCGGCCCTGGCTGCTGGCGGCGAGGTTCCGCGCCTGGGAGGACAGGAACATCTGGAGCGTCTTCTTGTCCAGGTCGAGGGCGGCGCCCGGGCCCTTCTTCGCGGTCCAGGCTGTAAGCTTCGCCAGGTCGCGGCCATAGGCGGAAAGCGTGTGCATGGAATAGCCGCGAACGTCCCGGAGGTGTTCCAGGTAGGCCTCGATGGCTTGTGGTATCCCGAGGGCGGATGGTTCCATGGCGGTCAATCCGGGTTCTTTCCTGGTGAAAATAGTAGTAATTGCGCCTATTGCAGGCGCGCGAACTGGATCTTGAAGCCATCCTCCTCGGCCATGTCCAGGGTCCAGGGTTTTATTTTCTTCTTTTCGCGATCAAAGATGATGAGGAGTACCGGTTTCTCCGGATTCTCCGCGCTGCAACGGGCCACGACCCCGGAATAGCCCGTGTATTTGCGGTATTTCTTGTCTTCCACGATGACGACCCTGGAGCCGACGGGAAATACGGGTACGATGGTGATGAAGGCGTCCACGACGGCGCGGTTGAGATGGGTGCCCGCGGCCTTGATGACCATCCGCATGGCCTCGTCCGGGGACAGGGCCGGGACGGTGTTGGGCCGGGGGCTGAGCAGGGAGATGTAGGTATCCGCGACCGCGGCGATCTCGGCATACCGGTGGATCATGCCCTTCCTGGGATTCAGGGTCTTGAGGGGGATCTGGTTGTCCCCCCGCAATCCGCGCGGGTATCCCTTCCCATCCTGGCGTTCATGGTGCTGGTAGGCCACATGGGCGGTGGTGATGCCTATCCGATCATTCTGCCTCAAAATCGCGTAACCCAGGGTCGGATGCTCGCGGAACAGGAGCTGTTCCTGTTCCGTCATCTGCCCCTGCTTGTTCAGCAGGGACTCCGGGAAGACCACCATTCCCAGGTCCATGAGCAGGCAGCCCAGGGCCAGTTCCTCTATTTCCCGATGGGTATACTTTAGCTTGTTCGCCAGGATGATGGCGGTCACCGCCACGTCCAATGCGTGCTGGTATTGGTACCCGTTCTTGGTGCGGATGGAGGACAGGTTCACCGCGACGGGCTCCCTGTCGAGCAGGCCTTCGAGGATCTGCTTGATGACCTTCTTGATTTCCTCGACCGCGATGATGTTCTTGAAGCGGTTGGTGTCCTCGAAAACGCGGTTGATGTTGGCCTGCGTGACCTGTTTGATCTGCGCGACCTTCTTGAGGATGTCGGAATTTTCCTTGACGACGAACTGCGACTGGAGCGCCAGCTGTTCGGTGACGTTCTCCTCGGGGATGGCGATCTCGGTGCCTTCTTCGGCTATCCAGGCCGCGGAAAGCTCTATCTCGCGCATCTTCACCAGGACGCGATCATTGACCACGTTTCCCGCGGAAAGCAGGAGCTCCCCGGCTTCGCTCACGATGGATCGCGCGAGCAGCATGCCGGGCTTGATTTCGTCCAGGGACAACTTGATCATGGGATGATCCATTCTCCGGAATAAACCGCCGGAAGTCAAGGATCCAGGCCGGGTTGCGGGCTCCCGGACCCTTTCGGCGCGGCGGCGGTGCGCCATTTACGCGGAGCGGACGCTCTCTTCCGGAAAGCGCCCTCCAGGGAGACGCCCCATTGGGATGGGTTCTTCAACGAAGCGGCGTGGAAAAGGCAAGGCCGGACAGCCAGGTACGGCCCAGATAACGGTGGTACCTCAAGGCCTGGTGCCATTCCGCCCCCTTCCATGCGAAGCGCATCCCCAGGGAGGCTTGGAAGGGCGGATTGGCCAGACCGCCGGTGATTTCCAGGGTTGGATGCGGACGGACGGAAAGCGAGGCCAGGACGCGCCAAGGCGTTTCCCCGGTCTTGCGGAAATCCAACCGCAGGATTTGGGCGACCGCCGTTCCGTCGGCTCCCCCCGATGGAGCGACGGTCCCGGATCCATCCGCTCCCGCTTCCGGGTTGCGGCTGTCCGCCTCCAGTCCCCATTGCACGATGCGGTCGGCCCCGCCGCTTCCGCCGGGGTCCAGGGGAATCCCGGAAATGAAGGCTCCCGCCTTTAGGCGGGGAAGCATCCGCCAGGCGGCGCCGAACCCATGGCTCCAAGCCACCTCTTCCCCGCCCCCCGGCCAGACGGTCTTCCAGCGGTCCCAGGCAGCGCCGAGATCGAGAACCCCGGGAAAGGCATTTCCGGTCCGCCCCAGGCGCAAGGTCTGGGACGCCTGCAAGCCTTGTTCACCGTACCAACCTTCCAGTCCGGTATCGCGCCACGCGAAGGCGGCGCCGAACCGCCCCGCGTCGGCGTAAACGTCCGCCTCGGACACCTGGAGATCGTCCAGGCCATAGGGCCGGTGGAAATGCGCCTGCGCGCCGGCCCGCCATGGGCGCAGCGCGGCGGGATTGGATCCGAAGCCGGATCGATCCGCCGCCGTCGCGCCGCCCGCGCCCAGGGTGCCTCCGTAGGCTCCTGTGACCAGGGCCTGGTTGCCCGCGACCGAAGGCAGGGCCGAAAGGATGAGGGCGATCGGGATGGCGCGGGACGGGCACGTAACCAGGCGCGCGTAAATGCCGCGTTCGATCATTCCGCGCCCATCACGACTACGGCCGCGCGCCGGGTCCGGCCACCGTTCCGGGTCAGGCAGAGGATGTAGGGTCCGGGATTCAGCCTCCGTCCCGCATCCCCGCGGCCGTCCCAGGCATGCAGGCGGCGGCCCGGGCCGCCCGCGCCGAGGTCACGAACGCGATTTCCTTCCAGATCGAAGATCCTCAACGCGTAGGCGCCTCCCGAAGCGGTGCGGACCTCAACGTCGAGGGGACGCCCGGGCCCGGCCACCCGGCCGGAAAGGTTCCAGGAATCCTCCTCGACCGCCTCGCCCGCGAACCCCGGGGTCGGAGCGCCGGAGGCGACGCTTGCCGCGCCGGGAACCGCCCCGTACGCCACCCGGTCGACGATGATGCCCGCGAGGGAAAGCTCCAGGGTATCCCCGGTGTTACGCAGGGCGCGCCATCCCGAAGGCTGCAGGATGCGCGCCTTGATCGCCCCGTACCTGGACCTGAACCGCTCCACGTTCTCCGTAAGCACCAGGAATTCGCCCGGTTCCAGCCCTCCCGCCCTGCTCCCCAGGGAGAGGCCGTTGAAAACAGCCTGGGCCAGATCCAGGCGGCGGCCGATGCCGCCCGAGTCGGCCGTGCGATTGCGGATTTCCACCCATTCGGGTTCGCCGCCTTCAGGCGCGGGGCGCCATTCCGTGAAGGCCAGGGGCCGGCCGGGTTCCAAAGCGAAGAGGAAGGCGTCGTTCGAGGGATCTTCGTCCCGGCCCAGGCGCGCATGGATTATCCCGCGGACCCCGGCCCCGGTCCCGAAGCGGACCAAGGCCTCTCCCGCTGCGGGCATGGACAGGACGGCGGAATCCAAGGGCGTTTCCGCCTCGCCGTCCCAGTCCGCGTCCAGGCCCATGGTCAGGCGGGAGGTCGGCGGGGATCCGGTTCCCCGGTTCGCCACCCGCACCAGCAGGTAGCCTTCGGATGAACCGGGATGGGCCTCTTTCGCCCCGACGCCCCGGTCCGCCACCGGGGACCAGGTAACATCCACGATACCCAGGTCCCTTTCCGGCCGGAGCGCGCTCCGGCTGTTCCGGATCCCGGGAGTCGCGGAATCGCCTCCGTTCCAGGCGGCGACCGAGGATTGGAAGCGGTGGTAGGCCTCCACCGCCTCCCAGGTATTCTCCCAACTCACTCCCGGACGGGGCGCAGGCAGGGCGTACTCATCGCGGCCTCCGTTCCAGGAGAGGGTCACCGCGCCGGCCCTTCCGTTCGCGAGGCCCAGGCCGCCCCACGGCCTATCGCAGGCCATGCCCCCATTGGCCCCGGGCACGGTATCCTTGCAGATAAGCAGGACTCCGTAAGGGGGCAGGATCATTCCGGTCACGACCAGGGTTTGCGCCTCGGCATCGATGCGGAGGCTGTCCAGGCGGAGCGTATCGGCGGAGGGATTCCCCAGCTCCAGGAATTCCCCGTGCGCATCGGGCACCATGGCGGGATCGGCCATGTATTCGGAGAGGATCGGTCCCCGGGAGGGTACCCGCACCCCCTCACTTCGGAGGGCGAAGGCCGGAAAGGCGATGAGGAAAAGGAAGATTGACGGAGCGGAAAGGACCGGTTTGCGCATGCCCGGTAAGATAGGCGCACCCGGTTCCGCCGTCCGTGAAGGGAATCACGGAGGCGGGTCATGGCCGGTTTCCGCTAGGGCTTGGCCAAACGGAAGATCATCCCCGGGCCGCCCCGGCTGCAGGACTGCATCCAGATGATGCTGTTCGAAGTCGTCTGGACCCCCCGGCTTTGGTAAGGCCAGGAATATCCGTTGGTCACCAGGATCCTTTCCGAAGGATTGCCATGGGGCGTGCGCACGTAAGTGGTATTCGTCCCGTTACCGTAGGGATAGTAGATGCCGCTGGCATCGACCACCGGATTGCCGATGCTCTGGTTTCCGGAGACCGGGTTCACCGCCTCCTGCACCGTCGATCCCGGCGCCGAGGAAAGCCGGCGGATACCGGAATTCCCGGACGCGTCACGGTAGGACCAATAGACCGTTTCCCCGAAGGCGGTGAGGTCGAAAAAGGCATCCCCCGTATTGCTGATGACGGTTTTCCTTCCGGTGGAACGCTCGATCTGGTTGAGGACGGTCCCCGCCTGGTCGCCGTACGCGTAATAGAGGTGGGTGCCGGTGACCGCGCTCATGAAAGGGCTTTGCGCCCCGGTATTGTAGATCAGGGTCGAGGCTCCCGGACCCGCGAGGTTCCGATCCACGGCGACGAATCCGGTTTTCGCGTAGTCATAGCCGATCAGGGCGGATCCGTTCAGCTGCAACATGCCGAGGCCGGCGGAATACAGGCCGGTCGCCGCGGTCTGGCCGTCATTCAGCCTGGAGACCGAGCTGTTCCCGTTCCAGAAGAGCTGGTTCCCGCCGCGGATCAGGTCGCTGAAATAGCCTCCCAGCAGCCTGGTCTTGTTGTACCCGTTGATATCGTACCGATAGAGGTTCTGATTGTCCCCGGCCCAGATCCCGCCTTCGTCCGCGGCCATTCCCACCAGGCATTGGAAGTCCGAAGCCACGGTCGCGGCCTGGCAGACCCCGTCCGAGCAGGCGCCCCCCAGGCAATCATGGCCGATGCGTCCGCAATTCCTGGGATCGGTCTTGGCGTCCTGCGGATCGGTAAAGGACCATTGCTGATTGGCCCCGCCATGGCAGGGCCACTGGATCACGGCGGCGCCGTCGGCCTGGCTCCAGGCGTCCACGTCCAGGCACTTGCCGGAATGCGCGGCCACCATCAGGTACTTGTTCCCGCCGGCGGGCTTGAGCGTGAACCGTTGGTTGGGGGCGCTATTGCAGGCCCATTGATGGATCGCCGCACCATCGGCGGTGGAGTTGCCCGACACGTCCAGGCACTTCCCCGAATGGACGCTCTTGATCTCCCAATGGTTGTCCCGCAGGTAATCGGTCATGATCCATCTCTGGTTGTTACCGCCTACGAAGGCCCACTGGTGGATCCTGCCCCCATCCGCGAGACTCCAATCCTTGACGTCCAGGCTCTTGCCGCTATGGGCCGCGTCGATATGCACCGAGGCGGGAACCGTGCAGGATCCGTTGGGATCGCCGTAGACCCGGATCTCGAAAAGGGAGACGCCGTAGGTCGTGGTCCTCTCGTAAGAATGGATCCGCACGTACCGTCCCCAAGCGTTCAGGGCGGGGATGTCGATATCCCCGGGCCCGGGGAAGCCGTAATTGATGGACCGGAAACCCTTCCAGTTGATCCCGTCCATGGAAACCTGGATATCGTACCGCAAGCTCGAGGCCTTCTCCCAGCTGAGGAAGATCGAATTGATATAGCGGGTGGCGCCCAGGTCCAGGCGGATCCATTGCGGATCGCTCCAGGCGCTGGACCAGCGGGTGGCCGGATTGCCGTCGATGGCCAGGACCGCTCCCAGACCGCCGTTCTCCACGGACGAGGCGGTGGCCCCGATCGGGGACAAAAGGGTATTGCCCAGGCACAGGGACGAAGGGGTCCCTGCGGCCGAATAGGCGGCCCGGGTTTCCATCCGAACCTGATTTTCGACGGGTGCATCCAGGCAACCCAATAGACCGAGGGAGGCCGCGGCCCCCAATGCGAACTTCTTCATGTTTTCCCCCATCTGAAAAAACACAATAGTTACAAAAGGCACGGGGATATTGAAGGCGTAATGGCGCCATGGATGATCGGACGCATGACCGGATTCGCCTCAGGCGTTGCGGTAATCGCGGAAAGGATCGAAACTGGGAAGACCGGGACGCCGCGCGGGCGCTAGTGGCCGGGGAATTCCACCAAGGCGTGGACTTCATGCCCCTTGTCGCGCAGCTTCTTGCTGCCCCCCAATTCGGGAAGATCGACGATAACGCCGCACGACACGATCTTGGCGCCCAGCTTCTGGAGGAGTTCGATGGATGCATTCATGGTACCGCCGGTGGCCATCAGGTCATCCATGAGGAGGACCTTCTGCCCGCGGATGATGGCGTCCTTGTGGATCTCCACGCAATCGGTGCCGTACTCGAGCTGGTATTCATATCGCTCCACCTCGGCGGGAAGCTTGCCCTGCTTTCGGATGGGGATGAACCCCTTTCCCAGGCGATCGGCCAGGGCCGCCCCGATGATGAAGCCGCGGCTTTCGATGCCTACTACGGAGTCGAACGCCATGGGACGGTATTTCTCGGCGAAGGCGTCGATGCTCAGGCAGAAGCCCTCGGGGTCGTTCCAAAGGGTGGTGATGTCGCGGAAATTGATCCCTGGCTTGGGGAAATCCGGGATGCTGCGGATCTTGGAGCGGATGCGCTCGGCGCGCAGGGCCTCGGCGGACGTGTTCTTGGTGCCTTCCATATCGCCTCCCGGGTCCGTGCCTAAACCGCCTTGTTCCGCCGGCGGCCTGTTGCGGAGCCCACGGGCATTGTATGACTTACGGACCCGCCCGTCAATGACGGGTTCGTCCGTCGATGACGGGCGCTCCGGTCGGTTGCCGGCTGCCGATCAGTGTTTGACGGTGGACCGCGGGATCATCTTCGGCTTGAGGTAAAGGGACCGATCCCGCTCCGGAAGCGAGAGCAGGGCCTTCTTCAGCAAAGCCAGCAGCTCTTTCTTCAGTTCATAGTCGGGATTGAAGCTGACCATCTGGCGGTTGGCGTCCTTCTTGATCGTGACCACCCCGCCCTTCACCAGGTTTTTGAGCTGGGTCTGGACCCCGAACAACGGGAGCTTCAAATTGATGGTCAACTCGCGCGGATAGGTCTCCTTGTAGACGCTCAGGTAGAGGAGGATCTTGGCCCGGGTCGCGGAACCGATGAGGGAACGAAGCGCTTTCATGATGTTGCCTCCCCCCGGTCCGGGTCGCCCCTATCCGTGGTATTTCTTTAAGCTCGGTGCGGAGGTGGAGATCAGGTCCATGATCCGGGCATGGGCTTCCTCTCCCCCTTTGGTCTCCCGCACCGGGACCAAAGGCAGATACAAGGGAGAGTTGAAAAAGGTCGCCAAGGGGATCGGGTTCTTGCGGCAGAATACGGCCTTGATGACGGCGTCGAGGGAGTTCTGCAGGGCTTCCGCGCCCTTGCGGTCGCCATCGCGATGCGCTTTCAGGATGTTCAGGAAAACGCGGGAGGCCTCCGGGATATTGCCGGAGGCGGTGATGATGCCGCGCCCGCCGAGTTCCAGGACCGCGAAAAGGGAATCGTCCTCGCCGCTCACCACGGACATGTCGTCCGGGGAGACGCGCTGGAGCACGCTTTGGGTATCTTCCCTCATCTTGCCCGGATTCCGGAAATCCACGGACTGCTTGAGGCCGATGATGTTCGCGTTCCGGCTCAGGTGCACCAGGGTATCCGGCTCGATGTAGCTGGCCGTGCGCCCGGGCACGTTGTAGATCACGATCTTGACGCCGGTCTCCCGCGCCACGGTCTCGTAATGAAGCACCAGGCCTTCCTGCGGCGGATTGTTGTAATACCCGGTGACGCAGAGGCAGGCCAGATCGCCCGCGTCCTTCTGGATGGCCTGGATCATGTCCACGGTCTCGCGGGTGCAGTTCGAGCCCGCTCCGGCGATGACCGGGACGCGGCCGTCGATGTAGTCCACGGCGAACTTGATGAAGTCGATATGCTGCTTGTGGCTCACGGTCGGGCTCTGGCCCGTGGTGCCGACGGGCACCAGGCCGTCCACGCCAGCCGCGATAAGGTCATCGATGATGAGCTTCGCCTTGGCGTAATCGATGGAGTTGCGCAGGCGCGACTTGTCGTCGTCCAGGAGCGGCGTGAAAAGGGCCGGGAACACGCCCGTAAGTTCGCGCGCGGAGGAAATGGATCTGCGCTTGCCGGCGCGGGTTTCTGGCGTCTTCTGGGTATCGGGCATGCTACTTCTCTACCATCAATTCCGGATGTTGTTCGAGGAACTTCGTCGTGTATAGGCCCTTCGCGAACAAGGGATGCTGCAGGATCCGCTTGTGCAAGGGAATGGTGGTCTTGATGCCCATGATGACGAACTCGTCCAGGGCGCGCAGCATGCGCGCGATGGCGGCCTCGCGCGTGGGCGCGTGCACGATGAGCTTGGCGATCATGCTGTCGTAATTGGGAGGGACTTCGTAGCCGCTGTAGCAATGGGTGTCCACGCGGACCCCCATCCCGCCGGGCAGGTGGAAATCCGTGATGGTGCCGGGGCAGGGACGGAAATCGTTCCAGGGATCCTCGGCGTTGATGCGGCACTCGATGCTGTGCCCGGCCATGGTGATGCTCTTCTGGGAGAACTCGAGCTTCTCGCCGGCTGCGACGAGGATCTGGGCCCGGACGAGGTCGATGCCGGTAACGGCTTCGGTCACGGGATGCTCGACCTGGATGCGCGTGTTCATCTCCATGAAATAAAAACTCGAGTCCTTGTCGAAAAGGAATTCGATGGTTCCGGCATTGTAATACCCGGCGCCCTTGGCCCCCGCTACCGCCACCTTGCCCATTTTTTCGCGGACTTCGGGGGAAACGGCCGGGCTGGGGCTCTCCTCGATCAGTTTCTGGTGCCGGCGCTGGATGGAGCAGTCGCGCTCGCCCAGGTAGACCATATTGCCGTGCTTGTCCCCCATCAGCTGGATTTCCACGTGCCGGGGCTCGGTGAAATAGCGTTCCAGGTACAGGCTTCCATTGCTGAAATTGGCCAAAGCCTCCGCCGCCGCGACCGGGAAAAGCTTCTTCAGCTCCTCTTCGTTCAAGGCGACGCGCATGCCGCGACCGCCGCCGCCGGCCGTGGCCTTGACGATAACGGGATATCCCACCACGTTGGCCGCCGCGATGGCGTCCTTCAGGGTGTTGACCAGCCCGTCCGAGCCGGGGATTGTGGGCACGCCCGCGGCCTTCATGGTGGCCTTGGCCGAACTCTTATCGCCCATGGAACGGATGGAATCCGGCGAAGGGCCGATGAAGGTCATGCGGTTTTCCTGGCACATCTCCGCGAACTTGGCGTTCTCGGAGAGGAAGCCGTAGCCGGGATGGATGGCGTCGGCATTGGTCAGTTCCGCCGCGGCCAGGATCTGCTTCATGTTCAGGTAACTGGCCTTGGAATTGGGCGGGCCGATGCAGATATCCTCGTCCGCGAAATGGACGTGGAGGGAATGGTTGTCGGCGGTCGAATGCACGGCTACCGTCTTGATGCCGAGCTCTTTACAGGTACGGATGACGCGGAGCGCTATTTCGCCTCGGTTGGCGATCAGGATTTTTTTAAACACCCTGCATCCAGCTCCGGTCGGAGGTCCCTTCAACCCCGCGAACCTTCAACTCGAAGTCGTCCGGGTTGCTGGCCGCGCGGAGGGCCGTCTCGTAGCTGATCAGGTCGTCCTGGTACAGGCGGAGGATGGATTGGTCGAAGGATTGCGATCCGTATTGGGTATACCCCTCGCGGATGCTGGCGTCTATCATGTGTGTATTCTCGGGTTGGGTCAGGAGTTCCCTGATGGTGGCGTTGTTGACCAGGATTTCACAGGCGGGCACCCGGCCACGGCCGTCCTTGCGCGCCAGGAGGCGCAAGGTGATGATGGCAACCAGGGTGCTGGAGAGCATCAGGCGGACCTGCTGGTGCTGGTGCGGCGGGAAAAAGGAAACGATGCGGTTGACCGTCTCGATGGCGTTCATGGTATGCAGGGTGGAAAGGACCAGATGCCCCGTGTCCGCGGCGGTGAGTGCGATGGACATGGTCTCCTGATCGCGGATTTCCCCGACGAGGATGACGTCCGGATCCTGCCGGAAGGCCGACCGCAGGGCGGTGGTGAACCCGGTGGTGTCCGAATTCACCTCGCGCTGGGAGATGATGCTCTTCTTGTCCTTGTACAGGAACTCGATCGGATCCTCGATGGTGACGATGTTCGAAGACGTATGCTCGTTTATGTGGTCGATCATCGAGGCCAGGGTGGTCGATTTGCCGGACCCGGTGGTGCCGGTCACCAGGATCAATCCGCGCTTGCGCAGGGACAGGTCGCGGATGACCTCGGGCAGGCCGAGCTGCTCGAAGGCGGGCACGATGCCGACGATGGCGCGGATGGCCAGGGCCGGGGTCCCGCGCTGCTTGAAGGCGTTGACGCGGAAACGGCCGATATTGCGGATGCCGATGGCGAAGTCGAGCTCGCTCTTCTCGTCGAAATTCGTCTTCTGGTTGCGGTCCATCAAGTCCAGGATGAACTGTTCCATCTGCTCCGGAGTGATCCTCTGATCCTGGAGTCGGTACAGCTCGCCGTTGATGCGGAAAGCCGGCTGGCCGCCCACGCGCAGATGCAGATCCGACGCGTTGCGGAGCACCATCTCTTTGAGGAGGGACTCAACGTTCATGGATTCGATTCTCGGCCGTCATCTTGCTTCCGGTACGGTGAATCAACCGGGCCTGATACGGAACAGCACGGTACCGTATTCCACCGGCGTCTCGTTGGATACGCAGACTTCTTCGACCACGCCGGACACGTCGGACTCGATCTCGTTCATGATTTTCATGGCTTCGATGATGCAGAGGACCTGTCCTGCCTTGACGGTCGTCCCAACCTGGGTCAGGGCGGCGGCGCCGGGCGAGGAGCTCGCATAATAGGTTCCCACCATGGGCGAAGTGACTTCCTTGAACTTGGACGATGCTTTTTCTGGTCCGGCGCCGGGGGTTCCGCCGGCCGTTTGCGGGGCGGGTGCGGAAAGGAGCGGGGCGGGCGCGGGCGCGGCCATCGGCATGGCCATCATGGCGGTCTGGACCGGGGCCGCCCGGTAGACTTCCTTCTTCAGCACCACCTTGGAGGTTTCGTCGCTGAAGCTTATCTCGGTGAGGCTGCTCTTATCCAGCAGCTTGACCAGGGAAGCCACGTCGTTCAATTGCATGTTGTTTCCTTCATTCTGTTCCCGGAGGGCGTTTGCCCCCCTCGTTGTGCCCGGACCCCGTTGTGGCGTCCGGACGTCTCGCCCTTTTTCCGGCTTTTTCTGCCTTACTTCTTACGCTTGGGAACCTTCAGCCCCGGCCTGGGCCTGCGTGGGTCCGAACCGGGTCCGCGATCCCCGCCATCGGGCTTGGTCGCTTCGATTTCATCGATCCGTTTACGGACCGATTCGTTCTCGGGTTCCCGTTCCAGGAGCTGGCGGTAAATCTGAAGCGCCTGCTCCCTCAAACCTTGCTGGAAATATATTTCCGCTAGGGTTACCGTGGCAACATTGGCTCCCGCTCCGGATTCGGACGGCATCTCCTCTTCTTCGGGGAAACCCTCCTCCTCATCGGTCATCGGGGCCAGTTCGGGGCGGGGCTGGTCGCCCGCTTTGGCCAAGGTCGGCGCTGGGAGCAGTTCTTCGTCGGTTTCCAAACCGGTGGGAACACCCGTTTCGGGCTGGGAGGGGCTGGCGGTTACCGAAGATCCGGATTCCTCGAAAAGTTCGTCCAGGCGGGAGGATACATCCTCTCCGGATACCATTCCCGAACCGAGGGCGGATTCAGTAGTGGGAAGGTCCAGGGCTTCCCCGTTTTCCTGGATGAAGAGGGACATTTCCCCGTTGGAACCGGAGCCGGCCTTGTCGGCGCCCGCCGCATCCTCTTCGGCGAACAATTGATCCAGGCGCTCCGCGACGTCATCGCCGTCCACCATTTCGATGGAGGTGGTGTCGGAAAGGGACGCTGAGTCTTCCGGGGCCAAGGTGCCGAAGGTCTCAAGGTCATCCCCGAACATCCCCAGGGAAGTCTCGCGGGCGGATGGAGGCGGCTCCATGGAGGCGTCGTAGTCCTTGGCGTACCCGGCTTCCTCCATGGGCAGGATGAGGGTGTCTCCGCCGGAAGGGGGATTGGAGGCCGGACCGGCCTTGGCTTCCGCTTCGTCGTTCTGGCGCGCCAGCCAATCGGCCACGCTTTCCTTGATCCGGGAGGTATCCTTGGGGGCGTTGCTATCGACCATGGCCGGCATCATCACGGTGAGATCGGCCTCGTCCCCGGGCATGGGCCTCGCGGCCTGCTCGGCGGCGGAATCCGCAGCGGCCCGCTCATCGTCGTCCATGTAGGTAACGGTATTCTCGAGGTTACCCTGGGTCCCCGCGGAAGCCGGTTCCGGGGCCTTGAAGGTCTCGCCCTCTTCTTCGATATGGAAAAGCTTGTCGAGTTGGGCCTCGACGTCCGCTCCGGTTATGCGGGGTCCGTCGCTCGCGTCCCCGAACCAACCGGGGGGAAGCATGGACTCCGTGGACATCACGTCGCCCGTCGGGGGCTGATGGGCCGCCAATTCGTCCTTATCCACGGTCCAGGGCTTGGGCTCAGGGGAGGTGACGGTTTCGTACCCGGATTCGGGCGGACGGGCGGTTTCCCATGCGGGGGGCTTCGCCTCGGGTTCCGGGGCCGTATCCCAATCGGCGGTCTTGGCTTCCGGTTGGGTACCGAACAGGTTGTCCATCTTGTCGGCCACGTCCTGGCCCGTCACCAAGGCTTCCTCGGCCTGGGTCCCGGCCGCAGGGGCGGAGGAAGCCGCAGGGGCGGAGGACTCCGGCGCCGGGGAGGATTCCTGGAAAGCGACCTCGCCCCCGAACGGAACGACTTCGCCCATGTCCACGGCTTCGCCGACCTTTGGCCCGGGGGCCACCGGAAAGGTCGAGGTCTCGGTCGGGGGACGATTGTCCTCTTCGGTCAGGTTGAACAACTGATCCAGCCGGTCTTCGATATCCTCGCCCTGGACGCGATCTTCGGCGTCCACGGATGCGGCATCCGCAGCGAAGGCATTGTTGGCGGCCGGGGTGCGCTGCTCCAGGGGCGTCTCGAAATCCACGGCGCTGAAATCCTGCACTCCGGGAATCTCGGTGGGTTCGTAGGGCCTGGTCGAATCGGCAATGGAAACCGGGTCGATGGGAGCGGGCTCATCGGACGGAACGGCCTGGACGATCGCGGCGGCTTCCGTATCACCCGTGGAATACTCGTTCGCGGGCGGGATTTCGGGGCCTGGGGGTTCCGGCGGGGCCGGGGTCCAGGTCTCGGTCTGAGCGCGCAAGGCGGCCACCGGGGAGTCCTCCACGCCGAACAGGGAGTCCAACCGATCTTCCACATCCTGCCCTGAGATGGGCGGGGCATCGCCTTCAACGTCGGCCATCGACCCCGTCGGTTCCTCCTTGAACATGTCCTGCGGCTGGGGCTCCACGATCCGTTCGGGAGCCTGGACCGGGGACTGGAATCTCGGTTGTTCGCTGGTGGCCTCCTGGGAGGCGGCCAAGGCGTCTTCCAGGGATTCGTCCGCCAGGCCCATGGAGGCATCGTCATGGCTGGGCAGGAAATCCGCGGCCACGTCGTTGAGGTTGACTTCGAGAACGTCGCCGGCGAAGCCGTCGGGCTTGTCGAAGGTATCCGATTCCGCGGGCCGGGAAGGATAGGCCGGGGCCGCCGATTCGTAGGGGGACTCGGACCGGGAAGCCGGGTCGAGCCCGGATTGCCCAGGGACCAGGGGGGACTGCGGCGAGATGCCGCTCAAGAGGGCGCGGACTTCGGAGTCCCAGGGTTCGACTTCCAGGATGGAGCGATAGTAGCCGGCGGCGGCTTCGGACCATTGCAGGCGCATCATGATCCGGGCCAGGAAATCCATGGCGGAGAGGCAGCGGGGATCGAGGCGCAGGGCGGCCTCGAATTGTTCCCGGGCGTCCTCCATCCGGTCGGAATCCATCAGGGCCTTGCCAAGGACCACGTAGCCGGAAAGGGTGTAAGGGCGGGCGCGCAGGCCTTCCTGGCAAAGCTGGATGCATTCTTCGAGGCGGCCATCCTTGCGGAGGACTTCGGCCAAACGGGGGAAACCGGGCGTGCCGGGAGGCCCGTTGAATTTCCGCTTCAGTTGTTCGGCTGTGTACTGGATGCTCATGTATCCCCCGTCGAAACGGATTTCAAATTCGGACGCGGAAATCCGGACATACCGGATTTCCGGAACCCGGGAGCCGGGTTCCTGCAAGTCCTTATTATATCAAACCTTCCAGGGAAATTGCCTCATCAATCAGCATAATGGGGATGTCTTCCCGGATGGGATAGAGAACCTTCTTATCGGCCCGGATCAGGCCGGAATCCATCTTTTCCTTCACGATTTCGCCGCCCCGGTTCTTGAGCTGGCCGGCCTCGACCTTGCGGTTCAAGGTCTCGATCAATCCCGCATCGGCCAGGGAAACGTCTTCCTTGGTCTCCGGGCAGCACAACATGTCCAATAATTCCTGATCCACCATATTCCATTTTCCGTTCTCTGGGGTCTCGTCGCTTGGGAGTTTGCCTGCGGCAAGCTCCACGCCTAAAGATCGTAAATCTAGCCCGCGAATTGCCCGATGGAGGTGACCTTGGCGAGACGCTTCTCGACGAGATCATCCACCTTGACCTTGTTCAACGACTCCAACTCTTCCGTCAGCACCCCTTTGAGGATGCGGTACATCTGTTCCGGATCCCAATGGGCCCCTCCCAGGGGCTCCCGGATGATCCGGTCGACGATTTTCAGCTCGTAGAGATCGTTGGCCGTGATCTTCATGGTCTCGCTCAGGTCCATCTTCTTGGAGCTGTCGCCCCAAAGGATGGCGCTGCAGGACTCCGGGGATATCACCCCGAACCACGCGTTCTCGAGCATGAGCAGGCGATCGCCGATTCCGATGCCGATGGCGCCGCCGCTGGCCCCTTCGCCGATGATCACGCAGAGGATGGGCACCTGCAGTACCGACATCTCCATGATGTTCTTGGCGATTGCTTCGGCCTGGCCGCGCTCTTCCGCGCCGATCCCCGGATAGGCGCCCATGGTATCGATGAGGGTGATTACCGGGAGGTGGAACTTCTCCGCCATCTTCATGCAGCGCAGGGCCTTCCGATAGCCTTCCGGATGGGCCATGCCGAAATTGCGGCGGATGCTCTCCTTGGTGTCCTTGCCCTTCTGATGGCCCATGACCATGACGCTCTGGCCGTTGAATTTGGCCAGGCCGCAGACCAGGGCGGGATCGTCCCCGAAGTATCGATCCCCATGGAGTTCCGTGAATTCGGTGAAGATGTTCTGGACATAGTCGAGGGTGTACGGCCGCCCCGACCGGCGCGACAGTTCCACGCGGTTCCAGGCCGTAAGCTTGGAGGCGATCTTCTTCTGCATGGACTCCTTTTTGGTAAGGAGATCCTTCACGTCCGCGGCGTTGATTTCGCTGGTCTTGAGCAGGTCCTCGATCTTCATGGACAGCTCGACGACGGGCTGTTCGAATTCGAGATGGGGTCCTTTGGGGATGGGCATGCTTACCTTTCCGTCTACTTCTTGAAATTGAGATCGATTAGGGACAATTGGCCCGGCTCCGGCTCGCCGACCAGCAGCTTCACTTCCAAATCCGCATTGGATTTCTCGGACAAAAGCTTCACGGCCATCTGGAAGGCGCCTTCCTCGACGGCGATGATGACTCCCTGGAGATCCACCTTCTTCACGATGGAAGGCAAGGTGTTCAGGTCCCCGATCAGGTTCTGCATGATGTCCTGGGACACGCGTCCCGCGCCCAGTTTGATGAAGCCGACGAATTCGTAGCCCGCGAGGCGTTCCTGCTGGATCAGGTCCGCCAGCTTCTTCGCGCGCATGTTGTTGCCTAGGATGGCGACGCGCTTGGTGCCGCCCATGATCTTCGTGAAGAACTTGCCGCCTTGGATGGTGAGGAAGCGCCACGCGGTCAGGCTGACTATGCTGAAAAGGGCGGCGAAGGCGAACGCCACGCGGGAGTAGGCCTCCTCGCGGATGAAGAAGCTCAGGGCGAAGAAACCCAGGAACGAAACGCAAAGGGTGGAGAAAACGCCTTTCAGCTTCTGGACGAAGCGTCCGTAGTCGCCGATATAGGCCATGGGCGCGAGCACGGCCCCGGAAACCATCGAGTGCCAGAAGAAATAGAGGGATCGATCCGTATGGTACGGCGAGGACATGCCCAGGTAGCCCATGTAGGCGTAGGTCACGATCGCCAGGATGCCGTTCACGAGAACCAGATCGGCAAGCCAGCGCTGCCATTTCTGGAAGCGGGAGTAGGCGAAGTTGGCCAGGGCCAGGACGGTCACGCCGAAGTAGAAGAAGCTGAGAGGCAGGGCGCGCAATTCGAAATGCTTCTTCGAGAAGATGACCATGGACTCGTAGAAGTACAGGAAGGATCGGAAGGGTTTGCTCTTGGCGCTCTCGCCCTTGAAATGGATGGCCGTGGTGCCGGGATGGTAGAAGTTCCGCTTCCCCAGGAGCTTGATGCGGAAGCAGATGTCCAGGTCTTCCCCGTACATGAAGAAATCCTCGTCGAAGCCGCCCACGGTGCGGAAGAGCTCGGTCTTGACGCACATGAAGGAGCCGGAAACGGCGTCCACCTCATGGGTCTTGTTCTCGTCAAGGAAGGTGAGATTGTATCGGCCGAAAACCCGGCTCTTGGGGAACAGCCCCGAAAGCCCGACGAATTTGAACGCGGCCACCTGGGGCGAAGGGAAGCTGCGCTTGCAGGCGAGCTGGAGGCTCCCGTCCCGGTTGACGATCTTGCATCCCGCCACGCCGATCTGCGGCTGGGTGAGGAAGAAATCCCACATCACCTGGAAGGTATTCTCGCTGACCAGGGTGTCCGGATTCAGGAACAGGAGCAGATCCTGGGTGGCCAGGGCGGCGCCGCGGTTGCAACCGGTGCCGAAGCCCAGATTGCGATCCGATTTGAGCCAGATGACCTCGGGATAACGCGGCTTCAGCAGGGCCAGGGTACCGTCCCGGGAATCATTGTCGAAAACGATGACTTCGATGGCGCCGGCGAAGGTCTCGGAGGCATGGTAGATGCTCTGGATGCAGGCATCCAGGTATTCCCGCACGTTATAGGAAACGATGACGATGGAAATCCCCGGTGCCATGGGGCTTTCGCCCGCTCCTGCGGCTTCCGGTTCCGGGGAACCTCCCCTTACCGGCTCGACCACCCCGGGCAGCTTGATGGGGCTGATTTGTTGAGGTCGACCGGGAGGCTCAAAACCCTTGAGGGGCTTTTCGCTGGTCCATTGGCCAGGAAGGTAGCGGAGAAAGGAACTCACGCGCCCTTTCCCATGAATCGCAGGCGGATCAGGAGGAAGAGCGCCTCCTTGATGATCTTGCTCGACATCTTCGAAACCCCGGCCGTCCTGTCCATGAAGATGATGGGTATCTCCTTGATGCGGTACCCTTGCTTCCAGAGCTTGTAGGTCACCTCGATCTGGAAGGAATACCCGTCGGAACGGATCTTGGACAAATCCAGGGTTTTCAACGCCGCCACGCGGAAGCATTTGTACCCGCCCGTGGTGTCCTGCACCGGCAATCCGGTGGCCCAACGGGCATAGACATTGGCGAAATAGCTGAGGAGCAGACGGCTCATGGGCCAGTTGATGACGGTGACGCCCTTGACGTACCGGCTGCCCAGCACCAGGTCGTGGGTCTGGATTTCATCCAGGAACCGGGAAAGGTAATCCGGGTCGTGGGAGAAATCCGCATCCATCTCGAAGACGTAATCGTATCCGTTCTCGATGGCGAACCTGAAGCCGCGCACGTAGGCGCTGCCCAGGCCCTGCTTGCCTTCCCGTTGGATCAGGTGCAGGTTTCCGCGTTTGGCCAGCTGGTCCTTGACCCATTGGCCCGTACCGTCCGGCGAGCCATCGTCGACGATCATGACGTCCACGCCCAGCTTGGTCGCCTCGATCCTGTCCAAAAGGGTGGGCAGATTCTCGATCTCGTTATAGGTCGGGATGATGACTAGGGTTCTGGCCATGCTTTTCACCGTAGGGGGCTCGCCTCGTCCCAACCTGGTCGATGTGGGTTGGGAATATAGCAAAACCGCCCCAGGGAACCTCTCCGGTTTGGGGGATTTGAAGGGTTTTGGGGATAAAATACGGGCAGGAACACCCTGTACGACGGGGGTTTCAAGTAATGGATTGGGACAGTTCGTCCATGCGGCGGATTTGACCCGCGATGTTCCTGGGCCGGAAGCCCGTGGCGGCGGTCAGTTTATCCGTACGTAGGCCGGATTTCAACGGTCGCCGGGCGGCCTGCTTGAGATCCGCGGTCAAGCAGGATTGGATTAGCCCGCGATCCAGGCCGTAATGATCGGCGATGGCCTGGGCCCATTCGAACCGGCTGTTCCATTCGGAGCCGGCGACATGGAAGACGCCCGCATGGCCGCCTTCGACCAGGTTCCAAATCCCCAGGGCCAGGTCCTCGGCCAGGGTCGCATTGCCCCATTGATCGGTGACGATCCGTATGGTCTTGCCGGCCTTGAGGCTGTCCCGAACGAAATCCACGAAGCTTGTCTTCGCGCCCTTTCCCCTGCCCCACAAGGTCATGGTGCGGACGATCAGGGAACGACCGGACCGGGAAAGGACCAGGCGTTCCGATTCCAGCTTGGTGGAGCCGTATACGCTCAGGGGCCGGGTCGGGGCGTCCTCGAGGTAAGGCCCCGCCTCCCCGTCGAAAACGTAATCGGTGGAAACATGCACCATGGGGATCCGGTGGTCCGCCATCCACCCCACGGTATCGCGATTGATGAGGCCGGCCAGGGCCGGATCCCGTTCGCAGAGATCCACGTCCGTGATGGCCGCGGCATTGAAGATCCAATCCGGCGCCACGGCCTTTATGGTCGCATCGAGATCCTCCCGCCTGGAGATGTCCACGCTTTGGTAGCCGGAAAGCAGGGCCGGATGTCCGGGAGCCTTTTCCAGGCCCGCTCCGAAAACCTCCCAAGTGGAGGATGGGCGGGTGAGAAGCAGGTTTTGACCCAGGAGCCCGTTGCACCCGATGATAAGGGCCTTCATAGGCCGGCGGTTCGCGCTACCGGGTGGGTCCTATCGGCCATGCGATGGTTGATCATCTCCCCCAGCAGGCCGATGGAGATGAACTGGACGCCCACGATCATGAAGGCGACGCCCATCAACATCAGGGGGCGCACGTGGCCTTCGCCGGTGATGGCCCAGAGGAGGGCGAACCCGGCGAGGATCAGGAAGCCGATGGTGCTGAACAATAGCCCCACGAACCCGAACAGGTGCAAGGGCCGGCTGGTATAACGATGCAGGAATACCAGGGTCACCAGGTCGAACATGCCGTTGGTGAGGCGCGCCCATCCGTATTTGGAAACGCCGAATTGCCGGGGACGGTGCTCGACCGCCTTCTCGACCACCTTGAAGCCGTTCCAATTCGCCAGCACGGGGATGTATCGGTGCAGTTCGCCGTACAGATCCAGGCTCTTGACCACTTCGCTCTTGTATCCCTTGAGGCCGCAATTGAAATCGTGGAGCTTGAGACCGGCGACCCTGCCGGTAACGGCATTGAACAATTTGGAGGGCGCGGTCTTATGGATGGGATCGTACCGTTTCTTCTTCCAGCCGGAGACGAGGTCGGCGCCGTCCTCCAGCATCTTGATGATGGAAGGTATCTCGGCGGGATTGTCCTGGAGGTCCGCGTCCATGGTGATGACGAATTTGCCGCGGCTGTGGGCGAAGCCTTCCGAAAGGGCCGCGGCCTTGCCGCAGTTCCGGCGGAATTGGATGCCCTTGATGCGGGGATCCGCGGCCGAAAGCCTCTGGACGCATTCGAAAGTGCCGTCCTTGCTCCCGTCGTCGATGACGATGGCTTCGTAGGAGATGCCCTCGCGCTCGCACACGTCGTTGATCTCCTTCGCGAGCACGGGCAGGCTTTCCACCTCGTTGTACGCGGGGATCACGATGGTAAGCTGGGGAGCCAGGGATCCGGGGCTCAAAATGCGCGCATCGATGACCGATTTTTCATTCTGCATTTTGCATTTTGCCTTTTGATGTCTCAGCCGCAGCGACGGCGGAACGCCCCCGCACAAAGTAGAATCCTCCCCCTAGCATGACAACAAGGCCGATCACCGAAGGGAGGAAGGCCAAAGCCGCGGCGGTAACGTTGAGGTCTCCGCCGATTCCCTGGCCGGCGGCTCCCGGCACGGCCGCATTGGCCGAGTACGCTTGGATTCCCGCGACAGCCAGCGGCGCCAGCACGCCGGGGAGCGTATACAGGTAGGTCCCGATGCTTTGGGGGATGCCCCAGCCGCCCACATTCAGCGGAATGACGCCCGCCAAGGCGATGACGGGAATGAAGCAGAAGAAGAATACGGGCGATATGCGGACGCCTAGTCCCAGGGCCGAGAACCAGTGCACATCGATGCGGAGGATCTGGACCACGCAGGAGACCAGGATGACGAAGCTCATTTCGACCCAGCGGGATCGGTACGCCAGCAGGATGTCCTGCATGCGGGCATGCGCCTCCTCGAGCCACTTCATGCCGGTCCAATGTATGAGCGCATGGACCAGGGAGGCGATGCGCCGGCTCAGGAGCAGGACGAGCACGATCACGAAGATGGCGAAAACCAATCCGACCGCGTAAAGCAGGTGGCGGAACACGGACTGATCGAGGGTATTGCGGAACAGCGCGATCCCGACCGCGATGAGGGACAGCAGGGACAGGGTGAAAAACCCGATGAGCCGATCCAGGAAGGTGGAGGCGACCGCCTTACCCCAACCGTCCGAGCCCTTCTTGACCTCGTAGACGCGCAAAGCGTCCCCGCCCACGGTCCCCGGCAGGAAATTGTTCAGGAACATGCCCGAATAATAGGTGCGGAAACACGCGCGATACCCGAAACCGATCCCCTGCATGCGCAGCAGCAGGTACCATTGGTAAGCGCCGGCCACCACGGAGAGGAAGAAGAACAAGGCGGCCAGGGCCACCCAGCCGGGCTTGGCGGAGAGCAAGGTCCCCATGATGCGGCCGCGTCCGTTCTTTTCGATCACCCACCATAGCACGCAGACCGCCGCGACCAGGCGCAGCCAGAACCAGATCAGCTTCTTGCGCGCCCGGGCCCTCCCGACCGCGTCTCTCGCCGGGGGAATCATGCCCGTGCCTCGCGCCAGGCTTCCAGCAAGGCGTCCCGGGTCACTTCGTAGGCCTTTTCCCAGGTATGCGCATGGGCCCACTCCAGGGACTTCTCCCGCATCGATTCCGCGACCGCCGGGTCCGCCAGGATGCGCCGCAGGGCGGACGCGAAGGCTTCCACGTCCCCGAAGGGAACCAGATAACCGGTCTCGCCGTCGCGCACGCTGTCGCAAAGCCCGGGCACGTCCGTCGCGATGACGGGCGTACCGCAAGCGTTCGCCTCGATGGAGGTCAGGCCCCAGCCTTCCTTGAGGGAGGAATTCACGACCACCTGGGCGGCCCCGTACAACTCGACCTTCCTGGCCTCGCTGACGAAGCCGAGGAAATGCGTCCACGCTTCCATTCCCAGGCTCCGGGCCAATTCCTTGAGGCGTGGCACGTCGTCGCCGGAACCGGCGATCCCGATTTCCAAATCCGGGAACTCGGCCTTGATGCGGGCCGCGGCCCGGAGGATCACGTCCAGGCCCTTGTAGCGTTTGATGCGGCCCACGTAGAGCACTTTGCGGCCGGTCTTCACGGCGCCGGCCCCGGCGGGCGGCCGATACAGATCCAGATCCACCCCTTCGGGGGCGATGGCCACCTTGCCGAAACCCTTGGCCAGCAACTCCCTACGGCTGCTGTCCGAACCGGTGAGGACCCGGGTGCGCCGATAGGCGGACGGCATCAGGCTTTCGAAGGCGAGCACGTACAGGGCCATGGGCAGGGCCGTCTCATGGAAAAGCACGCGCCCGAAAAGGTGATGGATCTGCGCGACGACGGGGAGACCGGTGATCCAGGGCAGGAGGAACGGCACCTTATTCGAATCGTCGAGCACAACCTCGATGGCGTCCCGGCGGCACCAGGCCTTGAGCCGGAACCATACCGTGAAGTTGAACAGGAATTTGCCGCCCACGCGCCGGACGGTGACCCCGCCGACGTCCTCTTCGACCAGGCAACCGGGAAAAGCATGGGAGTATTGGATGCAGCGGAACCCGTCCTTGACCAGGCGCACGGCCACCTCATGGAGATGGACTTCCGCGCCCCCGGCTTCCGGATTGCGCATATCGCGCCAGTTCACCAGCAGGACGCGGGGGCGATGCGGCCGGTCCTGCCGGACCTGCGTTGCGGGCGTGCCCGGGTCAGCTATCAAGAGGCCGCCGCGCTTTCTTTAGGATTTGCCCGCGGGAGCGGACGTACCCTTCAACGCGGTGTCCTTTTCCTTGCCTTTGGCCTCGGCAGGCTTACCCGCCTTCGCCGGCTGGGTCCCCAACCCGGGTATCCCACCGGCGGCCGGTTTGGCGGAAGGCGCCTTTTCGCCCGCTGCCTTCGAGGCCGGCGATTTCGCCGCGACCTGGCCGCCTACGGCCGGCGCTCCCGGCGCGCCCGCGGCGGGCTTGGCCGAATCGGTCGTCTGGGGGAGTGACGGGGCGCTCTGGTTCTTGATCTGGCTTTCCAGGAACTGCAATTGCTGGCTCACCATGGAGGCATATTGGTGGCTCGGGTTCCCCTTCAGCCATTCCGCCAGCACGTCATGGGCCTTCCGGAGATCCCCGCGCTTCTGGTACAGGTCGCTCAGGCCGTACCACAGCTCGAAGTCGTTGGGGGCCGTCTGCTTGAGGGCGTTGAGCAGGGACTCGGCCTGGGGGAACTTGTTCTGCTCGATGTAAAGCTGGGCCAGGTTCGCGCCGAAGAGGCGGGGATTGGGAGCGTCCACGATCCCCTTCTTGTAATAGGACTCCGCTTTCGCGAAATCCTTGACCGCGGCGTACAATTGGGCGCCGTAATAGTTGTTGCGCCACTCGCGGGGGAGGATGCGGGCGTTCAGGGCCAGGTACCTTTCGGCGAAGGCGATCTTCTCGTTCTTCTCCGCCTCCTTGGCGGCGATGGCCACCTTAACGGAATCCGACGGGTTGGCCACCTTGCGCAGGTCCTCGAGCTGGCGCTGCAGTTCGGTCAACCTTTCCTGGGCCCACATGACGAGGCGGAAATTGGTCGCCGAGTAGTTGGTCAAGAGGCCTTCCGTGTTCAGGTCCACGAACAGTTTGGGATCCCCGAGCCCGCGGAAGCGGTAGACCGAGTCCACCATTTTCGCCGTTACGGCCGCGTCGATTTCCTTGTTCTTGCGCTGCTCCACGAGGGTGTAGACCATGCCTTCCATGACCAGGTACTTCTCAAGGCCCATCATATTGTCGTCCGAGACCGTGACGGCGAAATGGATGGGACGCTTGGGGTAGTTGTTCTGGACGATATGGAGGACCATGATGTCCTGCACCTTGAGATAGGACCTGGGCTCCAACTCCACGCTGATCTCGGAGTTGGGGACCTTGAATCCCACCGCCTGCTTGAAGCGCCAGGGCTGGGGTTCCAGGGCGTTGATTTCGTCGTCCGAGAATCCGACCACGAGCTTGGGCTCGTGGGTCTTGAGCTGCTTGACGTACCAGTTGGTGTTCACCAGGGACAGGTTCACCACCCGCACGTCCTTGCGCACGCCTTCCACTTCCTGGATGAACCAAAGGGGGAAGGTATCGTTGTCTCCGTTGGTGAAGAGCACGCTGTTCGGCCTGCACGACATCAGGAGGTTGTACGCGTAATCCCATGGGATGTAATCCCCATGCCGGTTATGCTCCCGGTAATTGGAGTAGGCCGGCACCGAAACCGCCAGGGCCAACAAGGCCAACCCCACTCCCTTGGGCAAGGCGCCGATACCGCGTCCTCCGGCTCCGCCGCCTATTCCGCCTCCACCGGACCTCTGGGCCAGTTTGTTCAGCAGGAAGGCCGAGGCCACGCCGAACAGGATTCCCATGTACATGAATCCGGGGGTGAAGAAGTAATCGCGGTCCCGGACCTCGATGTGGACGTTCTCCGGCCTCGCCTGGGGATTGAAGTTCTGCTGCTTCCAATATTCGTAATCGCGCATCTCCATCTGGGAGCCGTCCGCGAAATTCATGTAGAACACCAGGCCGTAGCTGGTGGCCGCGTAGAGGATAAGCAGGTAGGCACCCAGGTGCGGGTTCCGCTTATAGACCAGGTAACCGCCGTAGACGAACGGGAACTGGAACAGGAGGAAGATGAGCATCTGCAATCCGGGCTTGGCGCCCAGGTTCTTCCACAGGGTATCGAACTCGTGCTTGACGGGAGCATGGCGCACGACCGGCTCGTTCTCGTCCAGGCGGGTCTCGCCCACCTTCCAGGGGAAATACTGGCTCAACATGTAGCCGCCGTATCCCATATGGGGATGGATGAGCAATTGATGGACGAAGGTTCCGCGGCGATGGAAGGCGCGGGAAAGCATGGACTCGGAACCGTACTGCTTGCGCTCCAGGTATTCCTTGAAGGTGCTCCAGGTGCGGGGTTCGTTCTCGTCGATGTTCGGGTTGACCTTGGAGCGGATGGGCACGTAGGAATAGCTGGAAAAACCGAGCAGGGCCACCAGGCAGAGCAGCATGGAAAGCTTCCAGCGGCCCTTCATTTCCGGGGTCTTGGCCAGGAGCTTGGCGACGATGGCGACGACAAGGGTTACCAAGGCGTAGAAGATGAAATCGCCGATATCATAGACGATGGAAAAAAGCCCGAGGCCCGTGACCGCCAAGGGCAGGTCGAACTTCAGATCCGGCATGGACGCATAGACGATGGCCCCCAGGAGGAGCACCGCGCCGTAGGCCCAGATCAAATCCAGGTTGGCGCCTTTGCCGAGGATGAGGGCTGCGGCCGCGAACGCGCCGAATACGATTGCGAAACCCGCCCAGTTCTTGCGATGGTTCGCGTCCGAGAAGATGACGAACAGGCCGACGGCCGGCATGGTGATGAAGGAGAAGGGATGGATTCCCATCCCGAGGTAACCCAGGTAGGCGATGAGCAGCAGGATGCGGTTGGCCTTTGGCGTTCCCCTTTTCTCGTACCAGTCCAGGGACAACCAGGAGATGCACATAACCAGGAACATGGAGGTGCCGTAGACTTCGGCCTCGACGGCGCTGAACCAGAAGGTGTCCGAGAAGGTGACCAGGGCGCAGCCGATGGCGGCGGAGGTATAGGAGATGAAGCGGGATAGCTTGTTTTCGAATACGATTCCCAGAAGCTTGACGATGAAGAGGAAGCACATCATGACCGTGAGCGCGCTGGTCAGGGCGGAAATGAAGTTGACGCGCGTGGCCGCTTCCTTGAAGGGGGCGATCAGGATGAACACCCTCGCCAGGGTCGTGAACAGGGGGTTCCCCGGGGGATGCGGGTTGCCCAGGATATTGGAGGCGCCCACGAGCTCTCCGCAGTCCCAGAAGGAGACCGTGGGGGCCATGGTCATCAGGTAGACCACGAAGGCCGCCGCGAAAACGGCGAGGGCCAGGATGATTTTCTGTTGCTTCTCATTCAGCATCTTGGTCGTTCCTTTGGATGGAATTGGAAAACGTTTTCGCGATGGCGTCCAGGACGCCGTTCACGAACCGGCTCGAATCGCCGGTGGAGAATTTCTTGGCGATGTCGACCGCCTCGTTGATGGCCACCTTGGTGGGCACATCGGAAAAGAACATGAGTTCGGCCACGGCGCAGCGGATGACGATCTTGTCCACGATGGCGATGCGCTCCAGGTCCCAATTGGCGGAGGCCTGGCTCAATTTCGCGTCCAGCTCGTCCTGGTTCTCCAGGACCTTGCGGGCCAGCTTCACTCCGTACTCCCTGGCTTCGAGGGGCAATTCCGGATCGTCGGAAAGCCCTTTGATGGCTTCCGTGAATGCTTCTTTACCCACCTCTACGGAATAGAGGAGCTGCATGGCGAATTCGCGGCCGCGCCGGCGGGAAATCATTTCAGTTGATCCCAGAGGCTGGCCATCTCGATCGCGGCCAAGGCGGCGTCCCAGCCCTTGTTCCCGCCCTTGGTCCCGGCGCGTTCCAGCGCCTGTTCCAGGTTGTCCGTGGTCAGAACCCCGAAAATGACGGGCAGGCCGGAGCCCATGGCGACTTCGGCCACGCCCTTGTTCACCGTATTCACGACGAGGTCGAAATGCGGGGTGGCGCCCCGGATCACGGCTCCCAGGGTGATGATGGCCTTGTGCTTTCCGTTGTCGGCGAGCTTCTTGGCGACCTGGGGGATTTCGCAGGCGCCCGGCACCCATACCACGGTGATGTCCGATTCCTTGGCGCCATGGCGGATCAGGCAATCGCGCGCGCCGGCCAGGAGTTGTTCCGTCACCAGGGAGTTGAAGCGCGAAACGACGATCGCGACCTTCAGGTTCTGCGCCGTAAGCTTTCCTTCGATAACCGCCATGTTACTTCCTGTCCTCTTTGGAGATGATTCGAGCGCCGGCCTTGCGCATGGGCGCGGTCCTCGGCTTCGCGGCCCTGCCCGCCTTCTTCGGCATTCCCGGCTTACCGGCGCTTACCGGAGCCGTCGCTTTCTTGCGCACGGCGGCCTTGGGGCCCGGAACCGCCATCACCTGGGACGCCGCTTCCGTATGGCGCATCTGCCGCCCATGGTCGCATTGCGAAAGATCCATCGGCGATTGCCGGGTGACCTTCAGCCCGTAGCCTTCCAGGCCCTGGATGCGGCGCGGGGAATTGGTCAGGAGATGCAGGTGCCGCACCCCCAGGTCGAACAGGATCTGCGCGCCTATCCCATAGGTACGCGCATCCATGAACAGGCCGTGATGCGTACCCGACAGGTAGGTTCCCGGCGGATCCGCTTTTTTCCGGTTCCGGGGAGGGGCCTTTTCGCCCTTGGCCGGCTTGGCCGACCTCGCACCGCGATCGGCTTGCGCTTCATCGTACGCCTGGATCTTGCGCGTGAAATCCGCCTCCGCGTCGACCTGGCGCATGTACAGGAATACCCCGCCATGCTTGGCGATATGCTCCAGACCCAAATGGAAGAGGCAACCGCAGGTGCAAAGCGACACGCCGAACGTATCCCCGGTCAGGCATTCCGAATGCACCCGGACATTGGCCGGATGCTTTGGCGAGATGTCGCCCTTGACCAGGGCGATATGCTTGCGCCCATGGATGACGTCCTCGTACACGTATGACTTGAAGGTGCCGTACCGGGTCGGAAGCTCGGGGGAAGCGACCAGGCGTATGAGTTTTTCCTGGGTGCGCCGGTACCCGATGAGGTCCTCGACGGAAATGATCTTCAGTTTGTGCTTACGGGCGAAACGCTGGCAATCCTTGAGGCGGGCCATGGACCCGTCCTCGTTCATAATCTCGCAAATCACGCCGGCCGAGCCCAGTCCCGCCATCTTGACCAGGTCCACGGCCGCTTCGGTATGGCCGGCCCGCACCAGCACGCCGCCCTTTTTGGCCTTGATGGGGAAGACATGGCCGGGCCGGATGAAATCCTCATGGCCGTGCTGGTCGTCCGCAAGGGCGAGGGCGGTGGCGCTGCGGTCGGCCGCGGAGATGCCCGTGGTCGTGCCTTCCCGGACCTCTACGGAGACGGTGAAGGCGGTATCGTGCCGGGAAAGGTTGCTTTCCGCCATCGGGGGCAGACGCAACTCCTCGACGCGTTCGGACGTGAGGGCAACGCAGATAAGGCCTCGCGCGTGCTTGGCGAGGAAGTTGATCTTCGCGGCGGTGGATTTGGAGGCGGCGAAGACGACGTCGCCCTCGTTCTCGCGGTCCTTGTCGTCCACTACGACGATGAGGCGTCCCTTCCGGAGATCGGCCACCGCTTCGGGAATGCTGTTAAACTCCATAGCCCCATTTCCCCAGGCTCCCGGAGTCCAGCGCGGGCTTGCCTTGGGCGGCTCCCGTTCCGGTACCGGCTGCGCCGTGGTGTCCCCCCAGCAGTTTTTCCACGTACTTCCCTACCAGGTCCACTTCGAAATTCAACGGGTCGCCGGCCCTCAAGCGCCCCAGATTGGTATGGGACAAGGTATGCGGGACCAGGGCGATGCGGATGGAGTCGTCCTCGATGGCGGCGATGGTCAGGCTCACGCCATGCAGGGCCAGGGATCCTTTTTCCACGCAGTAGCGGGTGAAGGCCCCGGGTATGCGGATGGTGAGCTCCCTTCCGCTTCCGTTCGGGAGATCCTTCCAACCGGAGACCTCCCCTACCCCGTCGACATGGCCCTGGACGATATGCCCGCCCATGGGGCTGCCGGCCTTGAGGGCCGCTTCCAGGTTGATGGCATCGCCTTTGGAAACCGATCCCAAGGTGGTGCGCTGCAAGGTTTCGGGGACCGCGGTCGCGGTGAATCCATCGGGGAAAATCTCTTCCGCGGTCAGGCATACGCCATTGCAGGCCACGCTGTCCCCGGGCTTCAGGCCCTTGGCCACGCCGGGGGCGGTCAACCGGAAACGCAATGCGGGCCCCACGGGAATTCTTTCCCTGACGACGCCCACTTCCTCCACGATACCGGTGAACATGCTTCCCCTGAACTTCCGCTCATAGACTAACCGTTGGACTCGGCTCGTCCGAATTCCGTCAGAAAATCGCTCCCGAAGGGTGTTAAATTACGAAATTTGAGGGAATTTCCCCAGTCCTGGTCCAGTCCGGCATCCCATTTGTCCCCTTTGGGGAGGATTTTCGGAGCCGTAAGGATATAAAGCCTGTCCCACTTGCCCGAGTTCAGGAAGAGGCTCCACAGGTCCCGGCCGCCTTCTATCAATACCGAATGATAGCCTCTAGTGTCGAAAAGGGCCGATAAAGCGGCGAGTACATCCGCCTTGTCCCCGGTAGGCCGCAAAGGGACATGTTCCACCCAGGGAGGCAAACCCTCACCCGACTCGCCCAGCACCACGGTCCTGGCCGCCCGGCCTTCGGAGAAAAGGGCCGCCTGTTCGGGATATGGCCCGTTACGGCTAAGAACCACCGCTTCCGGAACGGGACCTTTGACTAGACGCGGGGTCAAAGCGGGATCATCCACGCGCAGGGTGCGTCCGGTGATGATCACCGCGTCGACGCGGGAACGCAATTTGTGGACCCAGGCGCGGGAGGCCTCCCCGGTGATAGCCGTTTCCACCCCCGGTCCGGCATTGATGCGTCCGTCCAGGCTCTGGGCGATCTTGAGGATGATTTGCGGCCGGCCATAAGTGACGCGGTGGAAGAAGCCTTCATAGAAAGGCGCGGCCTCCGCCTCCATCAATCCGACCCGGACCTCGATACCGGCCTTCCTAAGCAGGCGGATGCCTTCGCCTCCCACCAGGGGATTGTCGTCCTGGATGGCGATATAGACTTTGCGGATCCCGGCTCCGATGACCGCGTCCACGCAAGGCGGGGTCCGGCCATGGTGGCTGCAAGGTTCAAGGGTCACGTAGAGGGAAGCACCTGCGGATTTGGATCCCGCCTTTTCCAGGGCGACGATTTCGGCGTGGGCCTGGCCGGCCGGGCGGGTTCCGCCCTTACCCAGGACCTTGCCCGCCTTGACCACCACGGCGCCGACCGGGGGATTGGGCAAGGTAGTGCCCTTGACCTTCCGCGCTTCGGCGAATGCCAGTTCCATGAACCGCTTATCGGACGGGGTCCAATTGGCTTGCTTGGCCGGATCCGGCTTTTTCCTACCCATCGATTCAACCTGCAGGTTAAAGGATGAATATCGTAACGGAGGATGGTTTTGGCCAGGGAGGGAAGCCTCCCCGACGTTCAGGCCCTCAGGCGGGGCCCGCCTGGAAGCGGATCCGCATGGTGGACAATCAGAAGAAATACGCGATCTTGGCCATCCAATACCAGTCCTTGGGAGTCGAAGTCGCGACCTCGTAGGTAGGAACGGTATTGGCGATCCCGAAGGGGCGGAAGTGATCATTGGCGACCTGGCCGCTGATTTTGAAATGACCCTGGATGGTGCGGGCCGCATGGAGAACCCATTTGACGTCATCGCGATGATAGGTCCGGATGGTGCCGGGGGTCTCGTCCGGATAATCGAACGGGATGGGGGACTCCGCCCGGAAGATATCGGGCTCCATGCGCCAGGTATCGTCGCGGAATTTCGCGCCGTACCATTCCACTTCCAGGGATAGGTGATCCAGGTATCCCAGGGCGGGGAAATTGAACCCGGCCATGATGGGCATCCGCTGCGCGGGACCGCCGTAGATGGCCTTATGGGCCTTATCGAAATCAAGTCCCAGCAAGGCCGCCTCGCCGTACAGTTTCAGATCCTCCTGGCCGAAAATCCCACCGAGGCCGAGCAGGGGCTTGATATCGAATTCGAAATCGGCCATGACCTTGGTCCCGTCGAATCCGAAAAAGGTGGTGTCGCGCTTGTTCCCGGCCGTATCCACGTAGATGAACTCGCGATGGTACTCGTTGGTGGCTTCCGCGTCCGTCTTCTCGAAGGTGGCGTTGAAGGGATCGTGGCTGGTCTTGCCGTCGCTGGGGATGAGGCGGTACAGGTTCACCCCGAATCCGATGCTGAAGGATTCCGCGATCCTGGCCCTGCCGATATACGCCAGGGAAAGATCGAAATAGGGTTTCAGCTGGGTTTCGCAATTCAGGATCACATCGCTCCGGAACCTGCCCGCGTCGTTCCGCAGCCAGAGGCCCAGCACGTTGGCGAGCGGCACCACGTCCGCCGTTTCGAATCCGGAAGTGAGGAATCCCGGATAGACCGATCCCCGCAGGAGGTAAAGGCCGAGATCCTTGATGTTCCCGTCGTAGTTGTAATGGAAGAGGCCGCCCGTCGCCTGGAACAGGGGATGGTCCTTGTCCCCCAGCAGGTAGGTGAAGTTGGCGGCGGCGATGTACGGGCTGGCGGAAATGGCGACCCGCCCACCAGACGCGATTTGCCCCGCCAAGGCATGTCCTTCATATACGCCCAACCCCACCGAGCCGGAAACGCGATCATTTATCTTCGCGTTGACCGAGATCTGGGCGCCGGAATTCTGCATTGGATTCCCGTTATAGTTATTGGGGAGGGTATCCGTGCTCTTGCCCACCTGGCCGTACTGCACCCAACCCACGCCGCTATAGTCCAGGGATCCCGACCCTTCGGCGGAGGCGGTCCCCATCGCGATCGCGGCCGCCAGGGCGAAGGCATGCAACGCCGTCGCGCGCGCCGGCCGACCGCCCTCCGCATCCTTGATGATCCCTCTTCGATTCACTGGCTCAGCCCCGGTTCCCTAGAAGTAGTACGCGACCTTGAACATCCAATACCAATCGAACGTATCGCTGAACGTTTCGGATTGGGTCTTCCGCAGGTAGAATCCGCCCGTGCGCAGATGATCGTTAGCGACCTGGCCGGAAAGCTTGAGGTGCCCGGCTATGACCTTGTAGCCGTAGAGGGACCACTTCCAATCGTCGCCCCGGGTATCGGTGGGAACGGTCCCGGTGAGGTTGCCGGCGGCATCCTTCACGGGATTGTTCGCCTTCGGCCGCGGCACCCAGGAGTTGTCCTCCAGTTCCTTTTCGTAGTCCGTCATATTGCGGTTCGCGTAATACTCCGCTTCCAGGCTCAATTCGTCCAGGTAGCCGAAAGCGGGAAGGTTGAAACCGACCATAACGGGGATGCGCCGGCCGATGTCGTCGTAGTACTTGGGATAATCCTTCAGGCCCAGGACGGCCGCCTCCGAATAGAAGACGAGATCCTTCGCCCCCAGGGAACCGCCGATCCCGAACAGCGCCTTCGGATCCACGGAGAGCCGGCCCATCACCTTGATCCCGGAAAGCGATCCCGTAACGGTATCCACCAGGGTATCCGTGCCGGACGGTTTCGCCACGAAGGACGTATCCAGGATGAAGCAGATTTCCCGATCGGTCGCGTTCACCCCCACATTGCTGTTGGCGTCCGGGCAAGCCTTGCCCGGCGAGGTGATTTCGGGCCGTTGCGCCACGGCCCGGTACCAGTTCGCCCCCGCGCCCACCTCAATGCCCTTCGCGAACCGGAAGCGGGAGACGTAGGCGAAGGACAGGTCGAAGTAGGGATTGATTTCGGTTTCGGAATTCACGAGGAAGTCCCCGCGGTAACCGCCGCGTTCATGCCGGATATCGAGCCCGAAGACGTTAGCGATGGGGAGCACATCCTTGGTTTCGAACCCGGACACGACGATTCCCGGATAGACCAGGCCGCGCAGCAGGTACATGCCGAGGTTCTTGGCGTCGGGATTGTAGTTGAAATGGAAGGACCCGCCGGTGATCTGCAGGGCCGGGCGTTCCGGTTCCCCCAGGGTATAGGTCAGCCTGGCTTCGGTCACGTACGGGGACCAGGTCAGGCCCACGGCCTTGTCGTATTCGCGCCGCCCCCGGAAATACATCGGGGTCTGGATGGCGCCCAGGCCCAGGCCGCCTTCCCAACCGCCGCCCAGATCCGCGATGGCCGTGATCTGACCGCCGGTATTCTGGGTCCAGTTGCCGTTGAAGTCCTGGCCGGATTCATCCGAGACCGTATCCGATTGCCGCTCGATGCGGCCGCCCTGGACCCAGCCAGCGCCGTGGTATTGGATCTTCAGCCCCTCTTCGCCGCGCGCTCCGCCGACCATGGCCATCGATGCCAAGGCCAATCCCAGGGCCGACGCGAAGAATCCTTTCGCGGCGATCAAAAGAAATACCCCATGCGCAACATGAAATACCAATCCTTCAGGGAGGAGGAAGACTCGGACGTCCCCGTTCCGGGCTGGTCCGCGTAAAGGGTATGCGTCGGCTGCGGCCGGAAATGGTCATTCGCGATCTGCCCGGTGAAGCGGATATGGCCGCGGACGGTCTTCTGGAGGAACAAGGACCACTTCCAATCGTCCTGGGTCAGGTTCTCCACGTCCAATGCCGTGCCCGTGATCCGGATGGGACCGGGCACCTTCACGATATTGCCGTCCGCGTCCACGCTGTCGCGCAGGATGCGGCCGGTCGCCGAATCCAATCCGTTCTTCGCGATGATATCGTATGAGTTGTATGAAACCGGGATAGGCGATGGCAATTCCGAGAATTTCTGCTGGGTGAGCTTGGCGATATTGTTCCGGTACCGCGCCCCGTACCATTCCACTTCCAGGGAGACGATGTCCAGGAGGCGGAAGGCGGGAAGGTTGAAGCCGAATACGACCGGCATGCGCTGGGACCGATCGGCATAGACACGCCCGTAGTTACGCACCCCGATCAGGGCCGCTTCGGCATACACCTTCAAATCGTCTTCCCCCAGATTGCCGCCGAATCCGAAGGCCTTCTTGGGATCGAAGCCCGCCATGCCCATCAGCTTGATGCCCTTGTGGGTATAGGTCACGGTGGGGATGTAATGGAGTCGCGCCAGGCCCGTGGCCGTATCCATCACGGGCTGTCCTTGGGCATTCCGCAAGGTGTCGATCCGGCCTTCCGTATAGAAATGGTCGTTCGGATGCGTCCCGCCGTTCGCGGTCTGGGCGGAATCCTTGGAGAAGTATTCGGCGTTGTCCGGCGTGGTCAAATCGGAATTCGCGGAAAGGACGCGGTAGAGGTTGAACCCGGCCCCGAATTCAAGCCCGGCCATGGGGCGGAACTTCCCCACATAACCCAGGGACCAGTCGAAGGCCGGAGGCAACTGGCGTTCATTCGCGAAGACCAGGTCCTGGCTGAACTTACCTATCCGGTGATGCGCCTTGAGGCCGAGGATATCGCCCTTGGTCTCATCCACGGACGGGTCCATGAATCCGGACTGCAGGAATCCCGGATACACGGATCCGCGGAACAGGTAGAGGCCCAGGTTCTTGATATCGGGATTGTAATCGTAATTGAAATTGCCGAAGGTGAGGCTGAAGGAGGGATCCGCCTTCTCCCCGCGGTACCAGGTCATGCGGGATTCGGTGATGAAGTTCCGGAAGTAGAATTGCATGTTCCGGGAGGACACCGTGCCGCTACCCTGCATGTGGTGGGCCTGGTACCCGCCGATCCCGAAGGCGCCTTCCCACTGATCCCCGATATCCGCGAAGGCCGTGAACTGGGCTCCGGCGCTCTGCAGCGCGTTCCCGTTCATGTTGGCCAGCAAGGTATCCGTCGAATGGACGATGCGGCCCGCCTCCGCCCATCCCTGGCCGGAAATCCGGTAGGTGACGTCGGCGCCGGAAACCGGCGCGGCGCCGAAAACCGATACGGCGGCAAGGCACGCGGCCAGGCAAGGTTTCAGGAATCTGGATCCCATCGCGGAGAAATCGTTAAAGGGGTACGGCGCGGATGACGCGGATATCGGAACCGGAGGTCAAACGCACGAGCATGACGCCTTGATGCCCGGTTTTACCCAACGCCCGGCTCAGGCGCCCGGAACCGGCGCGGAAGGAATCCATCACTTTCCCATTCACATCCATCACCTGGATATCATACTCCCTGTCCAGCCACCCGCTCAAGCCGTTCGCGTCCACGGAAAAGGAAACTCCCGAAGGCAGCCTGGAACGAAGGGAAGTGGGAACGATGGGGGTTCCGGTATTGTCCAGATCCCGGACCCGGATATTCCGGTACCAATCCCCGACGACCGTTTTGTTCCAGTACCCATTGCCATGGACCTGAAGGGCCGTGTACCCGGTCGCCGAAACGACGGTCCCGAAGGAAGCGGGCCAAGTCACGTCCAGGGTCTTGATCCACTTGGTCCCGCCGAGCTTGCGCATCCAGGCCTGGTGCTTGGGGGGATTGCCGTATATCTTCACGCGCAACTCGTTCCAGCCGTTCGGGTCGAACATGTCGGCAGGCACCAGGGTCGACTTGTCGGTGATGCCCGCATTCCCCTGGCTCCCGACGAAGGGAGCCGTTTCCGAACCGCCGAACTTATAGGCGCAATTGTAGAAGGGGCTTCCGGCATTCTCCATTTCCTGGGGATAGCTTCCGCCGATGCAGTTGTCCGGCTTATAGTCCAGCACCGTCTGGTAGGCTTCCACCTTGTCCGTGGTCCGGTGGTAAATACCGGCATCATTCCCGAAATCGGCCCAATACTCGAGGATGATTTCCTGATTGCCGTATTTCTTGTTCGTGCACAGCGCCGATCCGCCCGGGGCGGTGGCCCGCTGCTGGGAATAGATGGCGTGGATGGCCGGATCCACCTTGTAGATGCCGCCCTTGGTGGTATTGCTGTGGTTGGCATCCTCGCCATGGCAGTTGTTCCACCAGCCCTTGAGATCGGTTCCGTTGAAGATGTTCACGAAACCGGAATCCATCGGCACCGCCACCACATCGGTTCCCGGGGAATCCTGGCATGGAGCTTCCGCGGTGGTTGGAACGCTTGCAGGTTGGGCGAATGCAACGGACATGCCAACCACCGAGACCAAGGCCAAAATCTTCGCACCCACCATAAGCCGGACCTCCTGGGAACCATCACGATTGCCTCTGATTCGTTCCAATCAGAGGATGAAATTGAATTTAACCCGCAGCCATTCCCAGTCAAGGCGTTTGGACAAATTAATTCCAACTACCGTCCAATCAATCCAATTATTACCAAAGCATGATGCCCAAATTCCGTTGAAAACTTCAATAGGCAGGAAAGCCATCAAACCCTTGGGTGGTCGAGATTGGAAAGCGGATGCGATCCAACGCTCCAAATCGGAAGCGGAACCGTTTCCATTACGCGGAGGGGGGAAATGAAAAAGGGGGCCCTGGGCCCCCCATCCATCCTGAATCGCGGTCGCCGCCGTTTAGAAGAAGTAGGCGATCTTGCTCGTCCAATACCATTCGCTGGGCTTGAACAAAACGGCTTCCTGTGAGGGCGGATTGTTATCGCTATAGCCCTTGAAGATGCCTGGACGGAAGTGGTCGCTGGCCACCTGCAAGCTCACCTTGACATGGTTCTGTATGACCTTCGATCCGTATAAGGACCACTTCAGGTTATCGGCCGAATAGTTGGTATCGAGCTTTCCCAGAGGGATAGGGGAAGGGGAACCTTTGTGGTTGTAATTGGTAATATCGTCCTTGAAACGGGCGCTGTACATTTCCACTTCCAAGGCCAGCTTATCCAGGATTTTGAATGCCGGCAGGTTGATGCCCGCCATCATCGGCATGCGATCCTTGTATTCCCCGAAGAGGGCCTTATGGGCCTTGTCGTTGTCCAGGCCGATTAGGGCGACCTCGGTGTAAATCTTCAGGTCTTCCGGTCCCATGCTTTCCGAACCGCCGAAAAGCGCCTTGATGTCCAGGGACGCGTTCATCATGACCTTAGTGCCCGCGAATGAAAGGACGGTCGTATCCGGGGAGGTGGCCGAGACCGAGGTATCCACGTAAATGATGTTCTCGTCCTTGGTCAACTTGGAATCGACGGGGATGAGATGGTAGAAGTTCACTCCTCCCCCGATGCGGAAGACGCCACCGAGGTTATACGTGGCGATATAGGCGGGAGATACGTCCCAGTAAGGATAGAACTCGGTTTCGAATGTGACGAGCAAGTCATGCTCGAATCCACCGGTCTGATGATGCAGCTGGAATCCCAGGGTATTCGCCACGGGGAGAACCGCCTTGGTTTCGAATCCGGACATCACATAACCGGGATAAACGGGTCCGCGCAACAGGTAGAGCCCGAGATTCTGCGCATCGGGATTGTAGTCGTACGGGAAGAGGCCGCCGCGGAAGGACAACTTGGTGGCTTCCGTATCCCAGAAAGAATACCTGAAATTGGCGTTGGAAACGTAAGGGCCAACGCCTACGGGAGCATAACCGCCCTCGCTCGACCGGATGGCGGCGAGATTATGGCCCGCTGCCGCGCCGATTCCGGCTTCGATCCGAAGCCGTTCGGAAGGATTGACCTCCACGGCGAATTGGGCCCCGGAGGAGATGATGGAACGCCCGTCCATATCCTTGTCCTGGGTGGTATCCGAACTCTTCACGATGGCGCCGTATTGCATCCATCCGGCTGCGTTGAACTTGGGGCCGGCCCCCACCTCAGCCGAGGTTGGAGCCAAAGCTCCGGCCATCAAGCCGAGCGCCAGCAGTACGCAGGAGCGGGAATGTTTCATAGTGAAAAGACTCATGGCAGCCTTCCTCAGGTCCTAAAAGAAATAGGCGAGTTTAGTCGTCCAATACCAGTCTTCGGGCGTTCTCATCGCCTCCACGCCGGTATCATTATCATGGTTTCCGCCCAAGCGGAGATGGTCATTCGCGACCTGGGTCAGGAAAATCATGTTCCCGAAAAGCACTTTTGACGCATTGAAGGACCATTTCCAGTCATCGCGCTTGGTGTTGACGCGTGCATCGTCAACCACGGATACCCAGGAACCGTTCTTGGCGGCGAGATTGTCACCCGAAAGCTTATTCGCGTAGTATTCGCCCTCAACGGACCAATTCAGGAAGTTGAAACCCGGCAGGTTGAGGCCGAGCATGACCGGGATCCTTCGTTTGATATCATCATAGAGAACGGCGTAGTTCTTAACCCCGATAACGGATGCCTCTCCGTACAATACGAAGGCATCCTTGCCGAGCATCCCTGGCTCGGAGGTGAACATGGCCAAGGGATCCAGGCGAAAACGCCCCATCAACTTGGTTCCGGCGAGGGATCCCAGGATGATCTTGGGCTGTCCTCCGGCCCCGGTGCCGGCGGTGTCTACGATATAACAGGGATTGATCTGCCCTTTGGTGGCATAAGGACCCAGGAAGTTGGGATCGCAATCCAAGCCAGGCGAGGTCGCCTTTTTATTCATCGGCACCAAACGGTAGAAGTTGACGCCCAGACCGACCTCGAAGCTCGGATGCGCCCGCAGGGTTGCGACTTCGGCAACGGAAATATCGTATAACGGCTTGTCATCCGTTTCCATATTCACCATCAGGTCATTGGTAAACCCGCCGGCCTTGTAGGAAGCCTGGACACCGGTGAGATTGAGAGGCACACCCAACGGACCGGTATAGCCGGAAACGAGGGTTCCCGGATAGACATATCCATGCAGGAGGTATTGCCCGAAGTTTTTGACATCGGGATTGTAGGCGTAATGGTAGGTGCCGAAGGTGAGCTTCAGGTTGTCGGCATCCGAGAACAAGGTGCTCGAATGGCTGATCCGGGCCTCGTCCACGAAGGGAACCCAGAACGGATACCACTTGCTGGCCTGGCCGCGGGAACCGCGGGCGAGATGGACCATGATGGTCCCGAGCCCTAGGGACGCATCCCAATGCTCATCGACCTTGGTCGAGACGGAGAGAAGGCCGCCGGCATTCCCCATCCAATTGTTCTCGTAATCATTGTCGTTGTTCGGCAATGAAAAGCTGTTCTCCACCTTGCCGGTCTGAAGCCAGCCGGCCCCGTGGTATTCCAGCTTAAGGTCCTCCACTTCCGCGGCCTTTGGGGCCAGGGTCAGGAAGAGAGACGATACAACGAGCGTGCTTGTCATTCGCATAATAGTCACCGAGTCCTCCGAGCGCCGCTTCAGAAGAAATACCCCATCCGGACCATGAAATACCAATCCTTCGTGGATGCGAACGCTTCCTGCGTACCACCCTCCGATTTGATCAGTCCGGTCGCGACCGGTTTCGGCCGGAAATGGTCGTTCGCCAATTGGCCCATGAAGCTGATATGCTTGCTGATGGACTTCTCCATGAACAAGGACCACTTCAAGTCGTCCTTCGTTACGTTCTGCTTATCCAGGGCCGTGCCCTTTACGTTGGTCGTGACATCGCCCGTTGGAGTGGAGTTGACCCAGTTCCCGGCGGAATCGATGCCGTAATCGGAATAATCGACCGGCTTCGGCGAGGAAATCGGATGGTTCTGCTTGGTCCAATCCGCGACCACGTTGTTATTGCCGATGCGTGCCAGGTCATTACGGTACACGGCCCCGTAATACTCGACTTCCATGGAAAGATGGGTCAATAAACCGCCGGTGGGGAAGTTGAATCCGAGCATGACGGGAATACGCTTTTTGATGTCGTTGTAGGTCGTGCCGTAGTTTTGGAGTCCAATGACGGCCGCTTCGCCGTAAAGCTTCAGGTCATCCGGATTGGAGAGCTCGGCCCCGAACAAGCGTTGGAAATCCAGGCTGAACATGCCCATGACCTTGGTGCCCTGGTGGGTGAAGAAAGTCGTATCGGTGGATCCCGGTTTGACTTCGATATAACGATCTTTATGGAATCCCAAGTCGGCATCGCTCAGATGGCCAGGAGTCTCCAGTTTCGAATCATAGGCGATCAAGCGGTAGAAATTCACGCCCGCGCCCACTTGGAAAGCTCCAGCCTGCACCTTGGCGAGATATGCAAGGCTCCAATCCAAGGTCGGGGGGACTTCCCGTTCGCAATTCAGGATGAGGTCATGGCTGAAAAAACCGAGATTCTGGTGGGCCTTCAAGCCGAGCATGGTTCCTTTGGTCGAGTCCACGGCGAAATCCTGGAAGCCGCCCAAGAGGATGCCGGGATAGACCGGGCCACGGAGAAGATATAGCCCGAGGTTCTTGACGTCGGGATTGTACTTGTATGAAAAGTTGCCGCCCGTGAAGGTCAGGGAGGGCTCCGCCTTGTCCCCCACGAAGTAAGTCAGGGAGCTTTGGGTCAGGAAATTCTGGTAGAGCGAGATCGCCAACAAGGCGCTGGAACCTTTACCGAGGGCGTGGTTGACCTTTTGCACCCCGAACCCGAAGACGCCTTGAAGGTGTTCACCGAGATCCGCATCGACGGTAACCTGCGCGCCAACGCTTTGAATGACATTACCATTCAGATCAAGGACGTTATCCGGAGCGGCCCCGTTGATCAAAGTGTCCGAAGCCTGCATGATACGACCGGCCTCGAACCAGGATTGGCCGTGAACTTGAAAAGCGGTCTTTTCCTCTCCGGAGGCAAGCGCAGCGAGAGAGGAAAAAGCCACCGACCACAAAAAATTTGATCTCATGTGCGATGTCTTTTGAGAAGGTGATGAGATTTGTCACACATCATATGCGTCACGCTTTTGCGTAAGTGTAGAAAAAAGGATTCTGATTTAAAGGCTGATGGATATTGAGGGGCGGGAATGCTCCCGCCCCCAACATGGTCTTTTTACTTGAGGTCCCGCAGCACGCGAGTGGTTTCGACGCCACGGGGAGTCTTCACCTGGATGGAGAGCCATCCGTGCACTTCGTTCTTCAAGACGTAATTGATCTTTCCGCCTTCGCCCTTGAAGGTTTCCAAGGTCTTGCCGCTCAAATCCTGCACCGTGATCTCATGCTTCCACTCGACCGTACCGACCAGGGCATTGCCCACGGCTTGGATGGCATAATGGAACTTGGGAGCGGGGGCAGCATTGCTAGTGGGCTTGTTGATGATCACCTCGCCCTTGTCGGTCATGGGACGCCATTTGATGTTCTTGTACCAAGTACCCTTCGGACCCGTGAAGCGATTGCCGCCGTGGACCTGGAGACCGATATAATTCGGGGGGACCACCTGGGCCAAGGTGGTATCTTGGCTGACCGGCACCCATGCGGTGGCGCCGACTTTGCGGAACCAGGTCTTCATGTGGATGTTTCCGGTATTCGCGGCGGAACCGCCGTAGAACTGGATCTTGTACTGGTTCCAACCGTTTTGATCCCACAGCAGGCGGTAATCGTCCTGGGTGCAACCGGTGTTGGCGCAGGGCAGGTTGGGTTCGGTGGTGGCCTTCAGCTTCTGGGTGATGAGGGTCCAGTTGGAAGGTTCGCCGGCGCCGTTGCCGGGGATGGTGATGGTATTCTCGTTACCGTTGAAGGAAAAGGGGCGATAGTCGCGGCCGGTGAAGCCGCCTTCTCCCCAGGTTCCGCCCATGGCGGCGCCGTTATAGTAATCCAGAACGGTCTGGAAGCACTTCCCGTTGGCGGGAGTGCGGTTGAACAATCCACCGTCATTCATGAAATCCGGCCAGAGGTCCATGACGATTTCGTAGTTCGCGAACTTCTTTTTGGTCATGAGGAGACCACCGATTCCGCCATCACGCTGGGTCGAATAGATCGCGGGAGCGCCGTTGTCGGAACCGATGCGGAAAATCGCACCGACCGGGCTGTTGGAGGAGTGACCGGTCTGGCAACTTTGCCACCAACCCTTGAGGGTCCCGTCGAACAGGGAGTAATACCCCTCGTTGTCAGGTTGGGATGCGACCGTATCGTTAATCCCGGCTCCGGAAGGTTCCGGTGCGCAAGGGGCATCTCCCGTCGTCGGGGCCGGGACGGGCTGGGCCCATACCGACAGGGTCGAAACCATTCCCGCAACCACCAAGGCCTTTACGGCATTTTTAATCAAAGACATATGACTTTCCATATTTCTCCCACACAAATGGCCCATGGTTCCCCCATTAGGACAATGAAGCATGCTTTTCCTGTTTAGAATTCTCAGACCATCCACCTTTCGGAGTAGAGGGCAATGAAATGTAGATGAAGCGCAAAAGCTCCCTTACCCCCCCGACTCAACGCTCGCCCCCACGAACGAGTAGCAATCTAGCGCGCAACGTCCCGGCGTTCGGGTAATCGTTGAAAGCCGGGTGGGTCATATTGACCCCACCCCATGCCACCAGACTAAAACATAGGACAGAAAACGATATTTGGGAGGATGATTTTTAAAAAATTTTGGGGCTTTCCGTTTTCCCTGCGAGAACGATGAATTCGCGGATTGAAAGCAATTATCGCAAAAAAGGGTAAAGAGGGAATTTACGACGGTCCGCAAAAATCTGCCGATTGATTCGCTCCGTCATGGGGGAGTAAAATGGGTGGACGCCAAAAGCCTTGGGAGGCGGACGTATGGGCAATCCCCGGATCCTGGTCCTGGAAGATGAGAACCTCGCGGCGCGTGATTTGCATGCGCGTCTTCGCCGCCTGGGGTATCGCGTCAGCGCAATCGCGCCGAACGTCGACGCCATCCAGGAAACGGATTTGCGCGGCGCCATCGAGACCGCCCTGCAACAGCACGCCATGGAGGGCAAGTTGCGGGAAAGCCAGGAATGGTTCTTCACCACTCTGCGCAGCATCGGCGATGCGGTGGTGGCCAGTGACGAGAAGGGCCGTATCACCTTCCTCAATCCCCAAGCGGAATCGCTTACGGGATGGAGCCTGGGAGAAGCCGTCGGCCGGCCCTTGGGAGAGGTGCTATCCATAGAAAGGCATGCCCCGCAGGCATTGGAGGATCAACCCGCGTACCTTTCGCGCGCATTGAGGCACTCAGCCGCGACCGCGGACGCCGAGGTTGTTGGCCGTGACGGGGAACGCACACCCGTGGAGGCAAAATCGGCCCTGATCAGGGAGAGCAACGGGAAGGTGATGGGAGTGGTGCGCATCCTGAGGGATGTTACCGAACGCAAACGCTCCGAAGAAGTATTCCGCCGCTCGGAGGGCCGCTACCGGAACTTGGTCGAGAAATCCCAGGACATCATCTTCACCCTCTCCCGCGAAGGCATCATCACCTCGCTGAATCCCGCCTTCGAGAAATCCACCGGATGGGCCTGCCGGGAATGGCTGTACCGTCCCTTCGCCGATCTGCTCAACCCCGCCGATGCGGCCCCGGCATGGGAAGCCTTCCGCAAGGTCATCCGCGGGGAATTCCTGACCCCTCTGGAAATGCGGCTGCGCTCCAAGGCGGGCGGAGAGATCGTGGTCGAATGCGGTTGCGCTCCCGCCATCCAGGACGATAGGCCGGGTGGGATCTGGGGCATCGCCCGGGACATAACCCACAGAAAGAATTTGGAACAGCGCGTGCTGCAGACCCAGAAGATGGAGGCCGTGGGCCGGCTCGCGGGTGGAATCGCCCATGACTTCAACAATCTCCTGACCACTATTAATGGTCATGCGGATTTGCTGAACCAGTCGGCGGACGCGAAGGGTGCCATGTCGGTCCACCTGAAGGGCATCCTGGATTCCGTAGACAAGGCCGCGGCCCTCACGCGCCAACTCCTTTCCATCAGCCGCCAGCAATCCGTCTCCCCCAGGGATTTCGATCTCAACCCCCTAATCGCCAAGGTTTCACCCCGCCTGGAGGGTCTGGCCGAGGAGAGAATCGAACTTTCCCTTGAACTGGATTCGGCGCCCGCGACCATTTTCGCCGACCCCAACCAGATCGAGCGGGTCCTTTCCATCCTGGTCGCGAACGCGCGGGAAGCCATGCCCAAGGGAGGCAAGCTCACCATAACCACCGGGGACGCCCAGGCCCGCGACTGGCGCGCCTCCTCGGACAACGGCGCCATCCGCTCCGCCCAGGTGGTATTGACCGTGAGCGATACGGGCCTCGGCATGACCGACGAAGTCAAGGCGCGGCTATTCGAGCCTTTCTTCACCACCAAACCCATCGGTAAGGGAGCGGGACTCGGTTTGTCCACCGTTTACGGGATCGTCAAATCCGGCGGCGGCGATATCCAGGTGGAAAGCCGGCCCGGCCTGGGTACGACCATCAGGTTGATCTTTCCCCGCCAGAAGCAGCCCGTGCCGTCCGCCCCCGCGGTCCCGGCGGTCCCTTCCGATCCCAAGGCGGGAGTGGAAACCATCCTTTTGGTGGAGGACGACGAGGATGTCCGATTCCTGCTTTACAGCATCCTGAAAGCGGACGGGTATTCCGTACTCGAAGCCAAGGACGGCGAACATGCCCTGGAGATCGCGGCTTCGCATGAAGGACCCATCAATCTGGTGCTCACCGATCTGCAGATGCCCAAATTGGGCGGCCGCGGCCTGGTGGAAAAGCTTTTGCCGGCCAACCCCGGCATGAAGGCCATGTTCATGTCCGGCTTCGGGCGGGAGGATTTCCCGGATGCCCAGGCGCACGGCCTGCCGGTCAGCTTCCTGGAAAAGCCCTTCATGCCCAAATCCCTGGCGAGGCAGATCCGCAAAGTGCTGGACGCTTGATCGGGCGGCCGGCATCAATACGTCCGCCCTTACGCCAATACGCCCATACGGGACCTATCCGGACGCTTCCGCGCCGGAAATGCTAATTTGATATCCATGCCTCCGCGTAACCCAGATTTGCGACGGGAACAATCCCATCATCCCAGGGAGTTCGCGGACTTCGTGTACGCCTATCCCGTGGTATCCCGGAGATCCGGCGGCGTTTCCATCGGCGTGAACCTCAACCTCGACAAGTTCTGCAACTTCGATTGCCCGTATTGCCAGGTGGATCGCACCGTCCCCAAACCCAAGCAGGCCATTTCCGTGCCCGCCATCCGGGCCGAGTTGGAAAAGCTCCTCTCGACCTTCGATGCTGAAGGCGTATGCCGCCTCGCACGGTTCGCCGCCATCCCGGACGCGGACAAGCGCCTCAAGGACATCGCGATCAGCGGCGACGGCGAGCCCACCATGATCCCGGAATTCGCCGAGGTCGGAGCCATGCTGGCCGCCTTGCAGGCTTCCCGGCCCGAGCTCGATTTCAAACTGGTGCTCATCACCAACTCGACCCTGCTGGATAGGAAGATTGTTCTCGAAGGTATCGGCCATCTCCTTTCCCGCAAAGGCGAAGTCTGGGCCAAGCTGGACGCGGGAACGGAAGAGTGGTACCAGAAAATCAACGTCTCACGGGTGAGCCTCGACAAGGTCGAGGCCAATCTCATCCGCCTCGGCGAAAGCCATCCCTTCAAGATCCAATCCCTTTTCTGCGGGTTGGACGGAGTGGACCCTTCGCGCGCGGAACTGGACGCCTACCTTGAACGGCTAAGGCGCGTCAAGGCCTCCGGTGCCTCCATCCTGGAAGTCCAACTGCATACCCTGGCCCGGAAGCCGGCCCAAGCCTCCTGCACCCCGGTAACCGGCGGGTTTCTCCAGGACCTCCGCTCCCGCATCGAATCCGCGATCGGCGTCCCGGCCATGGTATACGGAATGGAGACCTGATGCCCCTGACCTTCCTGCTCCTGCAACTGACCAACGCCGTTCTGGCCGCGGCCACGCTCTGGATCCATTTCCGCAACCCGTTCCTCTGGGACGATCAGGCCATCGTCGCCTCGACCTGCGCCGGCACCGTTGCGGCCAGCCTGACCGCCATCATCCTCGGCCTGGCCCTTATTTTCGGCAGCGAGTCCAAATGGGGGCCGGCCATCCTCAACCTTGCCTTGACCCTGGCTTTCGCGGCCTTGCAAGGGTATTTCCTGTTCCTGACCGGCCGTGACCTGGGGATTTTCCAGCTCGTCAAATCCAAGCTGGGCTGACCTCCTTGGAAAAGCCCTTCGAAGAAAGCTGGTTCCATGCGCCTCTCGCGGAGGTGGGCGATCGGGCCATCCTTTCCGCGGAGGAGTCCCATCATTTGCGCAAGGTCCTGCGCGTGCAGATGGGACGATGCGTGGTTGTCAGCAATGGATCCGGCCGGGTTTTCCTGTCCGAAACCAGAGGCAACGGAGAGAACGTGGAATTGGAGGCCCTGGAACCGCGCTTGCGGGAACCGGACCCGCCGCGCCTGCGCCTGGTTCTGGGCCTGCTCAAGGGAAGGGACCTGGAAGAACCGGTGGAGGGACTCTGCCAGCTCGCGGTCGAATCCATCCATCTCGTCACCTCGGACCACAGCCAGGAGTTCAAGGGCCAGGATCATGGTCGCCTGGTGGAACGCTTGCGGGCCAAGTCCGTGACCGGCCTGAAGCAGGCGAAAAAGGCCTGGCTGACCTCGATCCACGATCCGCTCCCGCTGCGGAAGTGGAGGGATGCGAATCCGGACCTGCCCCTGGTCCTGTTGCATCCTGGCGGCGACTCCCTGCCTGCGGTCCCGCCGGATCGATTGGCCATGTTGACCGGACCCGAAGGCGGATTCTCAGCGGCCGAACTCACATGGCTGGAGGAACAGGGATGTTACCGCATGGGCCTGGGCCCCACCCGGATCCGGGGAACCCATGCCCCGCTCATCGCTTGCGGGAAGTTGTTGGGCCTTGGATACCTTTGATCCCGCTCCGTTATCGGATACGATCGGGGGCGTACCTGGAAACCGGCCTTAGGGCTTCCCCGCTCCCGGCTTGATCCGGTAGAGGAAATAGAACGGCGCGCCGAACAGCGAGGTCACCAGGATGCAGATATGCACCAGGGCCAGCACTTCGCTTCCCCCCTCCGCCACTCCCAGGTTACGGTACATCCACTCGCCCGCGGCCTCGCCCGTCCCCAGGCCGGAAGGGGAAATCGGGATCCCGTTGATCATGGTCAGGGTCGGCACCACGAAGCCGTGGACGCGCAGGGGCAGGGTCAGCCCCAGGGAGTTCGCGGAAAAGGAGTAGAGCAGGATCAGGCCGCAATCCACGATGATCCCCAGCGCCAAGGGCGGCAACAGACCCCAGGGGCGGGCGCGGTAGACCATGAGGGAATCGGACAGGGATTTGAGGAACCTTCCCCCGGGCGCCTTGTGCAAGCGGGGATGCTCCAGGTAACGGCTGGACCACGGGGAAAAGAAGAAGGCGATCAGGCTCGTGAAGGCCAGGAAGACGCAGGCGTAGAAAATGCTGTTGATCCGCATCGCCGGGGAATCCTTCCAGAGATCGTAGTTGATCACCGTCATGGCCATGGCCACGCACAGGAGGCCGTAAAGGCCCACGAACCGATCCATGGCGATGGAGGTCAAGGCCAGGGACTGGTCCTTGTCTTCATGCTCCTTGTACAGGTAGTAGCCCTTGATCAGATCGCCGCCCGTGCCGCCCGGGATTAGGCTGTTGAAGAAGATGCCTATCATCTGCAGGCTGAAGACCCTCCCGGCGCCCACCCGCAGACCGGCCTGGCGCAGGAGCAGGAACCAACGCATCCAGGCCGCAGCCACGACCAGGAACAGGTAGGAAAGGAATGCGCCCAGGCAGAGCAGGGGATGCTTGAGGAAGGCCTGCCCCACCAAGGCAGGATCAAGGGCGCCGAAATGGATCAGGGCCCAGATGGCGCCTCCGCCCACGGCGAACTTCAGGAGATGCTGCACGAAAGGCGGGATCCGGAACCGATTCCTTCCGCGGCCGGGCGATTCCGTCGTCATGCGGGACGCTGAAGGATTTCCAGCCCCTCCTCCGGCATTTCCTGCGCGAAAAGGTCTTCGGATTCGACGGGATCGTGGCAAAAGGATTTCCGATGGATGGGCGTAAGCCCCAGTTTAACGATGGCGTCGCGATGGACCTGGGTCGCGTAACCCTTATGGCAATCGAATCCGTAATCGGGGTAGAGAAGGTGCATGTCCTTCATCTGGCGATCCCGGACGACCTTGGCGAGGATGGATGCGGCGGCGATGGAGGCTGATCGGCCGTCTCCTTTAACCAAGGTGCGCTGGGGCCAGGGAACGTCCGGGATCCTCTGGTTGCCGTCCACGAGGAGAAGGCCGGGAGGGACGCCCATCGCCTCCAGGGCCCGGCGCATGGCCAATAGCGAGGCCCTCAGGATGTTGTGCTTGTCGATTTCCTCCGGGCTGCACTCCCCCACCCCGTATGCCACCGCCCGCTCGCGGATTTCGGCGGAAAGGGTTTCACGCACGGAAGGGGTAAGCTTTTTGGAGTCGTTCAGGCCGCGGATCGGCTTGGCCCGGAAATCAAGGATCACGCAGGCCGCGACGACGTTTCCGGCCAGAGGCCCGCGCCCCACCTCATCCACGCCGCAAAGGACGGGGAACTCGTCCAGCATGACGCTGTCGAATTTCCAAAGTGGGTAGCGCATGCGTCAATTATAGATCGAGGGACGGGAAGCTGTCCAGGAAGCGGCCCAGCAAGACGGCCCGTCCGGGTACATCGCTTTCGGTCGGCCGGATTTCGCCCAAGGCGAAGGCCCGCACCACCTGCCAATAATATACGTGTTCGCGCTTTAGAACCTCGGCAGCGACGGCCTCCGGCGAGCTTCCGGGAGCCACCGGAACCACCCGTTGCAGGACAATCTGCCCCTCATCATAAGCCTGGTTGACCATGTGGATGGTGATCCCCGTGTACTGGCAGCCGCGTTCGACCACCGCCTCATGCACCTTGTGGCCGTAGAATCCCGCTCCGCCGAAGGCCGGAAGGAGCGCGGGATGGATGTTCAGGATTCGGTTCTTGAGCAGGGCGTGTATGGCCGGAGGCACCAGTTTCATGTATCCCGCCAGCACGAGGAGGTCGATTCCGCTCGCCTGGATGATTTCGCCCATGCGCCGGACGGCCGGTTCCTCTCCGCCCTCGGTGAAACCGCTGACATGATGGGCCTCGGCGCCGAACGCGCGCGCGCGCGCCAGAGCGCCCGACTTGCTGTTATTGGAAAGGACGAAGGCGAGATCCGCCGGCAGTTCGCCGGAACGGATCCTGTCCATTAGGGCCTGGAGGTTGGAGCCCCCGCCCGAGGCGAAAACGCCTATCCGGTATTTGGCCACCGGATCAGGCTTTGATCACGGCCTCGGCCTTCAAGTCCGCGGGGGTTCCCGCGAGCTGGACCGGGGCTTTGCCTTCCCCCAGGGTCTCCTGATGGGAATGGCTATGGGACGAAGCGGTGCGCGGCTTTGCGGTGGCGGCTGCGGCGTAGGTGCTCGCCTCCTGGGGGGCCCCGTGCTTCTTGAAGAGATGCTTGACCAGGGTGCCGGCGCCGCGCATCACGCGGTAGCGTTCCCGGCTGTTGGTCAGGGCCATGACGGCCTGCTTATAGATATAGGCGGGACGCAGGTAGAACTCGCGGCGGGCGCGGTCGCAGAAGTCCACGAGGTCCTGCGAAGTGAGGCCCTTGCGGATGACCGTGGTATTATGCTGGCCGTCCTTATCGAGCCACTTGTCGTAATCTTCGCTGGCGAGCTCGCCGCGCGAGCGGGCCTCGTCGTAGGCGGTGGTGCCGGGATAGGCCATGATGGGATAGAACTGCGCGGTGTTGGGGTTGAGCTGCTTGGCCATCTCGAGGGTGCCCTGCAGGGTCTCCTTGGTATCGCCCAGGTTGCCGACCATGAAACAGCCGTGGATGAGGATGCCGGCCTTATTGGCGGATTCCATGAACTTTTCGGACATCCCCTTGGCCAGGCCCTTCTTCACGTTCTTCAGGACTTCCATGGAGCTCGATTCGAAGCCGACGCACAATTCGCGGCAACCGGCCTTTTTCATCACGTCCAGGACCTCGAACTTCACGTCCGCCCGCGCATTGGCGGACCAGGTGAC
>JAQBPO010000042.1 GCA_028287465.1 Fibrobacterota bacterium | reverse complement strand
CGGCCGGCCGACTTAGCCGCCATCGTCCCTCCTCGCGGATCCGGGCTCCGATCACGCGGAGCCCGGAGGTAAACTTAATTCAAGACCTGGATGGACCGGTTCCGCGATGAGGGGGTAATGAGGGAGGGATTCCGGAAGCCGGACGGATGGGACGGACCGGCCCGGCCCCAGGGGCCCGGCCTTTGGCCGCGCCGGAAGTTTTCAGACCTGGACGGCCACGACGTCCAGGATGGAACGGATCTTTTGGACGAGCGCCTTGGGAGTGAAAGGCTTGGCCAGGAAGGAAACCTGGGATTGGTGTATCCCGTATTGCACGATGGCGTCATCCGGAAAGCCGCTGATATACAGGACCTTCATGTCCGGGCGCGTGGGAGTAATGTGCTTCACGAGTTCGCTTCCCGTCATCGGGCTCATCACCACGTCGGTCAGCAGGAGGTGGATTTTCCCCGGAAACGCTTCGGCCACCTTCAATGCCTGGGGGCCGCTGCCGGCCTCTATGACGTTGTAGCCTTCTATGGCCAGTATGGCTCCGACCAATTCCCGGATGTAATCCTCATCGTCCACCAGAAGGATGGTTTCCAGGGTATTGGCAACGTCTTTTTGCTTGGCTTTGATAGTGTCCTCTCTTTCCCGGCGCGCGGATCCATTGGGAATCCGCAACGTCCGGTCCCATGTCGATAATCCTTAAATAAAATTTTCGCATACCCACTGCAAAGACCGTGTTTACCGTCCGGAACATCCATGATCCGGCGATACGGAACCAATTCCCCCACCTGGGCCGGCAGCGGCTCCTCCTGCGTACCGAACGGGACGTTTGGGGAGGACCCGCCCCCCTGACCAACATGACAGGCCCGGCACCGGACCGGTGAATATTGCCGGTCTGTCACCCGAAAGCCTTTGCCCCCGGTCCGCCCAAGCGTATTTAAGACTCATGCGATCTGGGCGACGATGGATTTTTTATTAATTTATTAACCCCAAAGGTTAATGTATTTACCCATGAATATCGTATTCGCGAATGAAGAGCTTAGGAACGAATGCAACAACCAGGAGCTGCTGGTCAAGCGTTACGGCCCCAATCGCGCCAAGGTGATGCGGCAGAGGCTGGACGAACTCTTCAATGCGCGGGTCCTCGAGGATATGCGGTCCATGCCCCATGTTTCCATCGCCGGCTCCCCGAAAGGGCCGGACCTGGCTCTGGACCTGGGATCCCCTTACCAGCTGGCTTTCCGCCCAGCAGGGAGCGACATCAATGGTTATGGGGATTGGAATAACATAAATTCCATTATCATTCTTGGACTCCGCAAACACGATGCTAAGCCATAACCATAACCAGTATTTCCCCGATATGGTCTCCCCCCCGGGGGAAACCTTGCGGGAAACCTTGGAAGCGCTGGGCATGTCGCAGTCGGAACTTGCCGAACGCATGGGACGCCCGAAAAAGACCATAAACGAGATCATCAAAGGCAAAGCGGCCTTGACGCCGGACACGGCCCTGCAATTGGAACGGGTTCTCGGGATCTCCTCGGGATTCTGGAACAACCGCGAATACCATTACCGCGAATTCCTGGCGATGCGCATGGAGGGAGAACGATTGCGCCATAAGGTCGCCTGGCTGGACGAGATGCCGGTCCGGGACATGGTGAAGTTGGGCTGGATCCTTCCCCATGCGGATAAGGTGAAGCAACTGCAGGAGGTGCTCAACTTCTTCGGCGTGGCCTCTCCCGATGTCTGGAAGCGCCTCTGGTGCGGTCCCAAGGTGGCCTTCCGCAGGTCCAAGGCCTTCCAGAACGATCCCGGCCTGGTTGCCGGTTGGCTCCGGGTCGGAGAGATCCAGGCGCGCAGCCTCGATTGCGCCCCGTACGACGCCGATCGGTTCAGCCGTTCCATGGAGCGGATCCGCTCCATGACCATCAAGCCGCATGCGCATTATTGCAGGGATCTGATCGAAATCTGCGCCAAATCCGGCGTAGCCCTGGTTTTCCTCCCGGAACCGCCGCGGCTGAGCATCAGCGGCGCCACGCGCTGGCTCACCCCCCAGAAGGCCCTGATGCAGCTAAGCCTCAGGTATACCACGGACGATCAGTTCTGGCTTACCTTCTTCCATGAGGCGGGCCACATCCTTTACCACGGCAAACGGGACGTCTTCCTGGAAACCAATGGCCGCCGGAGCAAGGAAGAGGCCGCCGACAATTTCGCCGTCCAACATCTGCTTCCCAAGGACGGACTGGACCGTTTCATGGCCGGCGGGGACCCGACCCGGGAATCCCTCAAGGCATACGCCGAAAAAATCGCCCTGGCGCCGGGCGTCCTGGTCGGACTTCTGCAACATCGGGGTCTTATCCCCGATTCCCAATTCAACGACCTCAAAAAGCTTTTCAAGCTGAAGCACCCATGACCAAGCCGATCCGCATCGGGAAACCCAAAGCCGCGAACCAGGGAAGCCAACCGGCGGCCCTGCGCGAAACCATCCTGCTGGTGGATGACGAGGAGGCCGTGCGCGAATTCCTGTCCAAGATGCTCATCGGGGAAGGATATAGGGTCATCGTGGCCGGCAACGGCGAACAAGCCCTTTCCATGAGCGAGGAGTTCGGCGCGACCATCCATTTGCTCGTCACGGACGTGATGATGCCGGTGATGAACGGCAAGGAACTCGCCGATCGACTCTGCACCCTGCGGCCGGAGATCAAGGTTCTTTTCATCTCCGGCTATCGCCGCGCGGATTTCTGGACCGGGGACGCTTGCGAAGACCAGACCGATTGGCTCCCCAAGCCTTTCTCGGGACCCCTGTTCCAGCGAAGGGTCCGGGAACTCCTCGACTCCGTAAACAAGCTCTGAACCTTACCGTATCAATATGACCTGGTCGCCCGGCGCTTCCCTGTTTTCCATCCCCTTTCGGGTCTTTGCCCATGGCGAATAACCGGACCATACTGCTGGTGGAGGATGAAGGACCCGTCCGCAGATTGATCGCGCGCATCCTGGAGATGCGCAATTACACCATTCTCGAAGCGTCCCAAGGGGAGGAGGCTCTAGCCATCAGCGAAACCTTTCCCGGGGACATCCACCTCCTCGTCACGGATATCATGATGCCTGTGATGAACGGCCAGGAGCTTGCGATCCGCCTTGCGAGCCTGAGGCCCAGGCTCGGCGTCCTTTTCATCAGCGGGTATCCCGGAAAGCATGTGCCGGAAGGATTGGAATCGAGCTGCAAAGTCGACTACCTGGCCAAGCCATTCAAGGCGGAAGTCTTGTTGGACAAGGTCACCTTGCTGATGAACATGGCGGGCCATGGCAAATGACCTATCCCTGCGCGTCATCCCGCTTCATGGCCGGATCGTCCGACCCGGGGCCCTCCGTGGTCTCCTCCAGGGTGATCGCCCAACCGATAAGGTAGGCGATTACGCAGGGAACAACGCCCGTCACCAAGGCCAAAAGAGTGAATCCCAGGCGGAGGTAAGTCGGATCGATGCCGAAGCTGTCGCCCAGCCCCCCGAAAAGCCCGATCAGCTTGCGGTCGGTCTTAGAACGGCGGAATTTCCGCAACGCCATATCGCTCCTTCCGGGTGCGGGTTCAAGCCCCACGGTCCACGTCCAATTCCTTGAGTCCCAGCATATAGCCCCCGGCGACGTCCAGGTTGACGCCGGTAACGTACCCGGCCCTTTCGCCGACCAGAAAGGAAACGGCGTCGCAGACATCCTCGCATCGGCCCAAGCGGCCCAGGGGGATGATGTCCTTCGGCCGCTTCGGGAGTTCCACGCTGTTGGCGAGGATGCCCGGTGAAACCATGTTTACGCGGATCCTGCGCGGCCCAAGGGATTGGGCCAGGGATTTGGTGAGTACGAGCAGGCCGCTCTTCGAGATCAGATAGGCCGTATTGTGGGTGGACCCCGTGAGGCTTTCCACCCCCGAATAACCGATGTTGACGATGCTTCCGCCTTCGGCGGGGAACAAAGGCAGGGTCTTCTTGATCAGGTAGAATGCGCCCAGCAGGTTGGACTGCAAGGTGGCCTCGAAATCCTCCACGCTGTAATCCAACAGGTCGCCCGTTCGGTAGATGCCCACGTTGTTGACCAGGACATCCAGCCTTCCCGACACCTTCCGCACCTTTTCGGCCATGGCGGCGATGTCCTTCCGCGAAGCCATGTTCCCCTTCAGCAGGGCGCCCCGCCCGCCAAGCGACTCGATTTCCGCGAGCACGGTTTCCGCTTCCGCGCGGGAGGTAAGGTAATGAACGAAGGTGAAGTGGCCCGAAGCCGCAAGGCACAAGGCCAGTTCGCGACCGAGCCGTTTGGCGGATCCGGTGACAAGGGCGGTCTTTCCCTTTCCGGTCCCCGTCACCGGTCTCCCCGAGGCGCCCGGCTCCCCTTCCCCTGCATTCCAGGTTTCCGTGGCGGAGACGTCCCGGCCGGACCCTGAAGGACGGGTGGCTCCACGGGGCTTGGCTCGCGCGGCGGTCACGCCGGAACCGCCCTCTCGGCGGTAACCGAGGCGTAACGGGCGGCGGGCAGGGCCGCGGGCTTCTTGATGGTGACCCGGCAATGGCGCACTTCCGGGAATCCATCGGTGATGAGCACGCAAGCGCGTTCGGCCAGGGTCTCGATGAGCTGGAACTGCTCCCTGCGCATCCACTCTTCCAGCATGGCCGCCAGCCGGGTATAATCCAGGGTATGGGAAATCTGGTCCGTGCGGGCGGCCTCGCTGAAATCGAATTCCAGCCGGACGTCCACGAACAGGTCCTGCTCCACCTTGCGTTCATGGGTGTATACGCCGACGATGCAGCGGATGCGGAGGTCTTCGACGTTCAGGATCCCCATCAGGCTGCTCCCAGGATTTTCTCGAGCAGGACGCGCGTCGGCGCGTTGAGCGGGAGGGCCAGGGCCTCCTTCGCGTCCGCCCAGACGTACGCGTCCGATTCGTGGTTCAGTTTTACGGTCGGCCGCGTTCCGGAGACCTTGGCGGTATAGTTCACCAGGATATAGTGCCTGGGCCGGTAGAATTGCGGATGTTCCACGCAATCCTGGTTCATCACGAAAGCGACGCGGGAGATCTCCAGTCCGGTTTCTTCCCGGGCTTCCCGTATGAAGGCGTTTTCCATGGTCTCGCCGTAGTCGATCTTGCCGCCGGGAATCCCGTACAATCCCGACCATTTCCGGGTGCGCACCAGGAGCATGTTCCCGGCATCGTCACGGATGAGCCCGCCTACGGTGGCCACGGGAAAGAGACGGCTCTCGGCAAAGGCGCCCTTCTCCAGGTGGCGGCGCACGCCTTGGAAATCGGGGAAGATGATTTCGGCTCCGGCCGTTTCCAGGTCGGATGGGGACGCGTAACCGTAAGCTACCCCGATGGGTTCGATTCCCGCGGCCTGCGCGGCCCGCATATCATGCGCGGAATCGCCGATGGCCACGGTTTCATCCTGGGCCAGGCCTTCACGGGCGAGGAGTTCCGGAAGCGCCCGCGTCTTGTCGGCCACGGAACCGATCACGGCCTGGAAGCATCCGCGTAATTCCAGCAGGTCGAGAGTCTCCTCCAGCATCGCCTGGTCCAAGGTGGACATGATATAGAGCTTGTGCTTGCATGCCAGGCAGGATAAACCATCGCGCACCCCCGGCCACAACCGGACCTCGGCGGGATAACGTCGCCGGCACAGGTCGGAAAAGGACGCCTCGATTTCCTCGAAGGATGTCCCCGGGCAGAACTTCCCGTAGAAGCCTTTCGCCGGCAAGGTGAATTCGCTTTTATAAGTCGGGAAACCGACCCCGGGGCGGCCGAAGGAACGGATGACCTGATCGGTCAGGCGCCAGGTGAGTTCCTGGTCGTCGGCCAAGGTCCCGGCCCAATCGAAAACGACGTTCATTCGCTCTGAGAAAGGAGGTTGAGGGCGTTTTCCATGCGATAGGGAAGCGATCGGGATTCCAAAAGCCTCTGGAGGTAGATGGGCGGAAGGTGCAGGCATCCGCAAAGGAAGAGGGAGAAATTCTCGCGGTCCATGTCCGTGCGCACGGCCTCCATCACGTCCCGGACCGCGCGACTCTCCTCGGGTCCAAGAACATTCGCCATCTTGAGGATGTTCGCTTCGAGTTCCGGCAGACGATCGGCGGCTTGCCCCGTCCCAGCGTCCGGAAGCGAGGCGGAACCGGTATTACGCCCGGGAGGCGCCACGGGTCCGGAGTCCTCATCCTCATACGCATTGCATTTGGCCAGGAGGTACGGTTTTCTATCGCGATCGAAGCTTTCCAGGTAAACGCGGTGGCGGCCCTTCGGCTTGATGATCTGGAAATCGCCCTGGCGGTCGATGGAGTCAAATTCCACAAGGGTCCCGACCCGGTAGGGAGTGGCCGTTACCCCCACCTCGTCCCCGGAACTGATCATGGAAATGACGAAAAAAGGCTTGTCCTCGATATCCTTGAGCATTTGGACATAGCGGTCTTCGAACACGCGCAAGGGGATTTTGTGTCCGGGAAAACAGGGATTGCGCAATGGAAAAACGGGATAGATCCCAGGTGTCATGTCCCAAATATAAGAAAGACAATCCCCGGAAAGCGACGGGCTTGTCCTGCCCATCTTGTTATAATATGCCCCTATGTCCAAGCGTATCTGGATTTGGTCCATTCTGATTCCCGCCCTTAGCGTCATCCATGCGGAGGACCTGGACGGCCTGAACGAGGCCGTCGGAGTCAATCAGACTTTGGAGGAAGGCTTCGGGGCGCGCCAATCCGGCATGGCCGTCACCTTCCCGGCCTTCCAAAGGGATGCGGACGCGGTCACGAACGCGCCCGCTTCCATGAATGACGTGGATGATTTCACCTTCTCCAGCGCCCATGCGGAAAAGTTCGGGACGGCCAAGTTCGACGATTTCGCGTTCCTGTTCCCTTTCGAATCCAACAGCACCCTGGGTCTGGGCCTGTCGCGGTATGGGGTAAGCGGGATCGAGAATTGGCCTGAAGGCTCGAATCCCCTCGCGTCCCAGCCGCCCGAAGTGTTCTCCATCGCCGATTACCTATTGGTGGGCGCCTTCTCGCGCCGATGGGGCGGCTTCGATGCGGGCGTCAACATGAACCTCCTCTACCGCCATCTGGACCAGGATGGGATTGGGATGCGGGGGGACGGCATGGCGCAATATACCTGGGCCAAACGCTTCCGGGTATCGGCCCTGATGAAAGGCCTCATTCCTTCCTCGGCGTCCTGGCAATCGGGGTATTCGGAATATGAAGCGCCCGAGCTTTACCTAGGAGGCGCTGCGCGCCTTCCCGCTCCCTATTTCTACGGCACCCTGGAAGCGGCGTGGCAAAGCGAAGGCATCTTCCACCGGACGGCCAAGTCCGGAAATGGTCTCAATGGTTCAAGGCCCTGGGATCGGCCCGGGGATTTCCTGGCCGCCGGAAACCTGGGCCTGGAATTCCTGTTCGACTTCGGAATGGCCTTGCGATTCGGGGTCAACGAATTCTCGTCCAAGTCCACCGCGTCCCTGGCCACCTTCGGGATGGGGTACAATTGGCGCCACATTCTGGGTCTTGACTATAGCTTCACGCCCCATCCGGACCTGCTCGCCACCCACCGGGTATCCCTCCAGTTCACGCCGGCCTTCCCGAAATTCAATGGCCGGGATTTCCGCTACCGTGGATCCCCGCGCCCCTTGCCGGCCTTGCCTGAGACGGGAACCCCGGCTTCCGGGGTGAATCCCGATCCCAAGGATGCGGTCGGAAGCCCGGACGCGCCGGAATCCCTGGAACCTGAGAATGGAAGCGGGGTGAATGAGGCCAAACCTTCGGCGTCCCCGTCCCCCAAGGCCCAGGCCCCTTCGACCGGTAAACAGGCTTCGCCCCCTGCCCAGGACGGGTCCCATGGAGGGGAAAAAGAAGTCATCGAAGAGGAAGAGGCCGAATAGAGGGGACCTGGAACCCTCGCACCTGGCCTGGATTGAAGGGCCGGCCCGGCCCCAGGCCCATCAGGTCAGGGACGCCTTGTATTTTTCCATATCCGGTACGATCCGCATCACCCGATCCAAATCCATCATCTCCAGGCTTTCCAGCACCTCGGCCTCGTTGGTGATGATGAAGGTGGGCTTTCCATGGATCGAGAGGGTTTGCATGGTCTTGACGAGCAGGTTGATGGTGCTGCTGTTGAGGAAAGAGGATTTCAGGAAGGCGAAGGCGATGGAGTCGACCTCCTGCCGGATGACCTCGTTGATTTGCGATCGGAGCTCTTCCAACTCCTGGATTTTATAAACGTTGCCCGTAATGGTGAACAGGGCATGGGACCCTTCCATCCGGCTTTCAATCTGGCTTCCGGGAAGGGGCTGCCTACTGGCGGGGGTATGGCAGGCGGGGCAGGCGTCGTCCCCGGTCAAAGACCCGGTATAGACGTTACCGCAGGTTTTGCATTTATGGAACCTGACGGTCGGAAACTGATCTTCATCGCGCACGAGAGCTCCCCTTCAAGATCGCTTGATTATAGCCTTCATCCCGGGGAAAGCCGAGCCTGGGTTTTGCCCGACCCCGGATCCCCTAAAAAGGGCTCCAAGGTCGCAAAATCAGGCTAAAAAGCCGAAAATTTTCCCTAAATATACTTTGGCAGGGAAGATTTTTTGTAACTTTTGTGGAGCATATGATGGGTAGATCCCCGAAAATGGGGAAGGGTACGATTTGTCCGAGATGTTGCCCGAGATACCGGGTATCACCGGGAGGTAGTTATCAAGTTTGACATCCGCTCCGTTGGAATTTTCGATGTGGTGTCCGCCCGGTTGGCCGATGGAGAGGTATTCGATTCGGCGAAACTGAAAAACACGGTTCGCTTCCTGATCGAAAATGACATGCGCAATGTCGTCATCGATCTCGGCAATCTCGAATACCTGTACAGCGATACGATCAACGCCTTCATCGCTTCCAACCGGCACATGCTGGAAGTAAGCGGACGCATCGCGATCCTGACCGAACACCCGAAGGTGCAGGATATCCTCAAGCGCGCCGGCCTCGACAACATCATGCGCATCTATCGCTCGGAAGCGGAAATGATCGCGGACTCGAAGGAGATCCTGCGCCAGACTTCCAGCTACCGTATCGAGGAACTCCAGAAGATTTCCACTCAACCCGAAGCGCCTCCCATTCCCAAGACCGAGTTCGATGAGTTCAAGGCCGAGATGGGACAACGCCTCGGGTCCAAGCTCGACAATAACGAACTCCCTCAATACCAATTGGGAGTTCCCGCCGCGCCTGCGGCCCCGACCTTCAATCCCGCTCCCCGCGAGCCGGAGACCGCTTACCCTTCGTTCAATCCGCCCGGCTTCAGTCCCGCGCAGAATCCGGAAACGCCCGCCCAGGGATTCCCCCAGGCCCAACCGGCGCCTGCGTATAACTTCAACAACCAGGCATTCGGCGGCATGGCGAATACCACGCCCACCTTCCCGGGCCAGAGCAACCAGAACTACAACCAGGCCCCGCCCAATTTCGACTTCCCTACGGTCCAATTGCCCGTCGGCCAATTCGGCAATCTCGGCTCCCAGGCGCCCACTGCGCCGCCGCAAGGCGGTTCCGGCAACGGGATGCCGCCTCAGGATCCCATGGACGCGGACCTCACGGATCCACGCCAGCGCAAATCCTCCCAAGAGCGCATGCGCAGCCCGAACGCGCGCAAGCAGCAGGGCCGCCGCGTAGGCGGTCGTGAATTTCCCGGCCAGGACGAAGAGCCCTCCCAGGAAATGCCGGTCTACTCCCAAGCCCCGCAGGAAAGGGCTCCCGAGCCGCCGCGGGACAATGAGAACAAATACGCGGCCTACAACAATCTGCCGCCCGTCGGAACAACCAATCTGGTCGAGGAAGCGCGGTTCCCGGCCAAGTTGATCATTTTGGTGGTCCTTATCGCCATCGGCGTCGGCGCCTACTACCTCCTCTCAAGCAAGAGCGCCGAGCAGGAAACCCCGGTCCTGGAAAATCCTTCAGCCGTGGAACAGCCTACCATCGTGACGCCTCCGGAAACACCGGTCACGCCTCAAGCGCCCACGGCGGTCGAACCATCCTCCCCCACCGCGGTCACCCCTGCGGCGCCCGTGACCCCGGCCGCACCCGCAGCCCCGAGCGCGGTCGCTCCCGCCAAGCCTCCGGTCGCGGAAACGCCCAAGGCCGTGTCCCCCGTTCCCAAACCCGCGCCGGAACCCAAGTCCTCGCCGAAGGTGGCGACCCATAAGGTTCCGAAGTCCACGCGTCCGGAGAAGGCCGCGCCTGCTCCCTCCTCCTCTGAGGAATCGACTCCTGCGCCTGCCAAACAGGGCATTCTGCATATCACCAGCGAACCCTCCGGCGCGGAAGTCCTCGTCAATTTCTCGAAGAAGGGCTCCACGCCCCTCGATATCAATCTCAGCAATAACTCGAACAAGATCATAGTGCGTCTGGCCGGCTACAAGCGCTTTGAAACCACCTTGCCCAAGAATCACCCGGATCATGATCTGGCCGTGGACCTGGAAAAGGAAGAAGGATCCGATGCCCCCGCGCCGAAGCAGGCCGCCAAGGCCCCGGAACCCGAGCGCGCAAGGCCCGAGCCTAAACAGGAACCCAAGTCCAATTATGACGAGCCGGAAGACTTGCCGATGAAGTCGCAGCCCGCCGTGCGGGAGCGCGACCCGGAGCCCCAGGCTCCCAAGGCCAAGGTCGTGGAATCCGCGCCGGCTCCCGGCGATGGCCCTATCGGGATCATCTTCCTGTCCAGCAGCCCGGCCCGCGCCGATATCATCGTCGACGGCAAGAATACCGGTAAGAAGACTCCCGCCAAACTGGAGCTTCCCTCCGGCCAGCATCGCATCGAGATGAGCAAGAGCGGCCAAAAGGGAACCGTCGACCAGATGGTCAACGAGGGCAAGAACAAGGCTCTGCATCTGACTTTGCAGTAAAGTGAAGCTTTCCCACCGGGATTTCCGGCCGCTGCGACGCTCCAAGTACGTCGCCCAGCCACCAAAGCGGCGGCCGACCTTGCGAATCATCCTCTTGGCCGCCATCGGCATGGCGGTCTACCTCAAATACGATACCGTAGTCAATTCGAATGCGTTCCGGAATCTGCGCCAGCCGAGGCGCCTCGTCGATGCCATGCTGCATAAAGGCCAAGCGCCCGCCGCCGCGCCGCTCCCCGTACCGGGAATCGTCTGGGCCCTCGACTCCGCCCTGGTCCAAGCCGATTGCCCCGACGGGCGGAACGAGGCCTGCCTCGATGCTTGGCAAAGCCTGGACAAGGAAGCGATCGGAAGCCTGAGAGCCGCCTTGGAGAAGGCGGGAGCGCAATGGAACGCGGATTCGGGAACCGGTTTCAAGGCGACCTTCCGCAGGATTCCCGATGCCTTGGATCCCTTGGCCAACGCGGGAACGTTATTGCAATTGTCGCGTCTGGAAATCGGCGGATCCAAGGGCCCGCTTGTTTTGGAGCGCGCGCCGGGACCGGGCCCATCCCCTTTATGCGCCCATGATCGCTGTCTGGATGCGGTACACCCCAATGCGCCCTTCAGCCGCTTCCGCAATGCCGGTAACAATCGCGCAGCCGATCCGGGAAGCCGGGTTCCCGAAGCCAGCCTGACCTCCCTGTCCGGACTCGCGGCCAAACCCATCCTACGCGGCCGGCTCGTGGAAGCGGCGGCGGAGATGGCTCCGGATCGCTGGGTGAAAATCTACCATGGGGGGAATACCTTTTCCTGGTACCGCGGCTTCGCCACGCTCCGTCCGGGACTCAAGCCGGGCTCCATGATCGAGACCGGGGATACCTTGGGTCTCGTGGCCGCGAAGGGCGATACCCTCGGGACCTTGGACATCCGGATTGAGAAGGACGGGATGATGGTGGATCCGTTCACCTTCCTGGGATTGCAATCCGATTCGATCGGGACGGAATATGCCCGCTGACATCCGCTCAGCCTATCTGGCGATGCGGCGGGAAGGCCAGGAGTCTTTCCCCCCGGAGTGCCTGGAATACCTTTTCCACCTGATCTACCGCGCCTCGTACCAAGGCAAGGGTTTCCGGGATTTGCCCGCGGCGGAACTCTGCCGGATTTTCCGGGCCCAGGCGGCGGCCGATTTCGGCGTCCTCGCCGGGGAGGCATTGGCGCGGTTCGGCCTACGCTCCTATGGGGATATGGGCCGGGCGGTATTCCTGCTGGCCAGGAATGGGTGCCTGACCTTGCGGGAAGGCGAAACCATTGAGGCCTACGCCTCCTTGGGGCCCATCCGCATGGGAAAGGGAACGGAAACCATAGGGGAAGGGACCGATGCGTAAGCGCGACATTTCAATCCTATTGGGCCTGGGATTGCCAGGACTCATGATCCACCTGGGTTGCGGCGGCAGCACCTATCCCGATCGCGATCCCGCAACCGTCGAGGACATCCGGGTCGACAGCGTGAAAATCCTTCCGTACGGCAGCCGTTACCTTTTGGGCGACTCGGCCACCCCATTGGCGATCCTGGGCTTTTACCCCGGCTATCGCTGTTCGAGGATCCTCGAAATCGGGATCGCCGACGCCCCGACGGGCATCCCTCCCGCTTACCGCCCAAGCACCCGGGTGCGACTTCCCGGAACGCCCGATTGCGCCTTGGATACCATTGGCCGCGCGAGCAGGGATACCACCGTTCCCCATGTTTTCGGATCCGACGCATCCATGGTGAGGCTGGCCAACTCGGCAGGCAGAATCACCGACTCGGCCCGTGTGGTTCGGGGCACCCTGGCGTTCGAGACCCTTTCGGGAAAGCTCGGCATCGCCGGGACCCTGTCCAAGGGACAATGGACGTACCGTGATTCATCCGCCGTCGCCTCGCGCCGGCTCTTCGGGGACTCGCTCCCCCCGTGCAGGTTCCTGAACCAGGCCGATTTCGAGAAAACCGGGGACACGGTGACGGTACGTTTCTCCTATGTTACCCTGGATCCCTCGGCGGCCCCGGATTCGTGCAATGGGGCGGCGCATGCGGACTCCCTCGATCCCGCCAAGCCGAGACCTTAGCGGTCTCCAAGCCCCTACGGGATGCCGGGATGTCCCCGGACTACGGTAGGAATCAAAGGCCCAATAGCGGAGACAATGCGGCGCTTAGCCCGCCTTCCAGGTCATAGGCCAGCCTTTTGCCGAAGCCCTCCCGCAGGCAACCGGCGAGCCTGGCCCTCTCCCCTGGATCCGTCCATAGGGCCTCCATCGCCCGGGATAAAGCCCCGGGATCACCGCAGTCGACCGCCAGGGCCATGCCCCGGGCGAACTCCTCCTGGCTGGAACCCGCATGGTAGATGGCCGGCCTGCCGAGAGCCAGGGCTTCGAATAAGGGGAGTCCCCAGCCTTCGTAAAGGGAACTGGAAACGTAGGCCAGGCAATGGGCGACATGGGCCGAGCGATCCGCATCGGAAAGGTAATCCGTCAGCCTGACGCTTTCGGAAAGTCCATGGCGGGCTATCGCCGCCTGGATTTCCCCGTGCCCCCAGGCCTTGTGTCCGACGATATACAGGGGCGGGGCATCCGATCGCCTATGCTTGAGTTCCGCATAGGCCGCGATGAGCCCGGGGAAGTTCTTGCGCGGCTCCAGGTTCCCCAGGGACAGGAAATAGTCGCCTTGGGGATGCGATCCTTGCGATGCCTGCGCGGACATCGCGTCCAGGCCTCCGTTCATCGAGGATGGACGGATCGGCAGGACAACCTGGATGCGATCAGGTGGGATCCCAAGCAAGGAGATGAGCCGCAGTTTGGTGAATCCGGAAATGGTGAGGATCGAATCGGCCTTCGGAGCCATGCGGGTCAGCCATCGGCGGTTATAGGGATCATGCGAAGACGTGGCCCAGCCGAGATTCTCGAGGGGCCCGGCATCGGGGATGGCCAAGGCGTAACGGCCCGCCGGCCGCCAAGCGGGAAGATTCTGACCCAGGCACAAGACCCCGTCCGGGGCGAGGCGGCGGATGATCAGGGGAAAGGCGACCTGGGTCCAGAACCGGATCGGCCTGGGCCGGACAAGGATGGTTTCGCAAGGGTAGGAGGGCCGATAGCCGCCGGATTCCCGCAGGATCACCTTGATGTCCGCTTTTTCCGCGAGACGGCGCAATCCATCCGTAAAGAGCCTGGCCATGTTCCCCAGGCCGGAATCATTGCGGGTGGCCAGGGCCTCGACCAGGAGAAGCGGTTTCGCTCGTAGACCCTTTTTATGCATGCCTTACCGCACCCTCGCCTCGACCGGAAGCCTTGCTACCGGATGGCGCGCGGGTTTTTCCCTTCTTTACCCGGAAGCCCGATTTAGGATACTATTATTGTTTCCGGGATGTAAACCGACCCATTCCGGTCCGCCTCCCATCCAAGGAAAGCATAGACCGTTGATCTACCGAGCCCGCTTCGTGGTGACCATGGACGGACCGCCCATCGCCGGCGGTTGCGTGCGCGTGGAAGACGGCCGCATCGCCAAGGTCGGCACCCTCGAGGACATGGATTGGAAGGGCGAGCACATCAGGGAAATCCCGGACGCCGTGATCATGCCCGGTCTGATCAACTCCCATTGCCACCTGGAACTGGGCATGGCGCGCGGCCTGCTCCCCAGAGGGGAGGCCTTTCCCATGTGGGTCTCGCGCCTGCGGAAATCCCTGGACGGGGCCGGTCCCGAGCAATACCGCGAAGCGGCGCGGCTAGGCGCCCTGGAATGCCTCAAGAACGGGACCACCACCGTGATCGACGTGGGCAACACCGGCGAGTCCCTCAACGAACTGGCGGACATGCCCATCCGCTCCTTCCCCCATATCGAATTGATCGGCCTCGATCCTTCGGTCGCGGTGGCGCGCGTTGCCGGCGCCTTGGAACTATTGGCCGGGCTCCCCCCCGCCAACGAACGGTACCATCCCGGGGTCACCTGCCACGCGCCCTATTCCTGCTCCCCGGACCTGTTGCGCCGGGTCGCGGAAGCGACCGGCCTGCGAACGGGCCCATATACCCTCCACGTAGCCGAAAGCGCAGAAGAGACCGCGATGTTCCGGGAGGGTAAGGGTGCCTTGTTCGACTTCTGCAAGCGGATCCACCCCTCCTTGCGCCTGGAAAAGGGCGCCAGCCCGGTCGCCTTCCTGAGCCGCAACGGCCTCATCCCCCGCGGATCCCTTTTCGCGCACTGCAACAACTTGGACGCGGAAGACGTGCGTATCCTGGCTGAGACGGAAACCTCCGTGGTACACTGCCCCAGGAGCCGCGCGTTCTTCAACCACCTGGGATTCCCCCTCGCGTCGCTGCGTAAGGCCGGGGTGAACCTCTGCCTGGGCACCGACAGCCTGGCTTCCAACGAGGGACTGAGCCTTTTCGACGAAATGGCCGAGTTCCACCGGGCCTTCCCCGAGGTCCCCTGCCGTGAAGTCCTCGCCATGGCCACCTTGAACGGGGCGAAGGCCCTGGGCCTCGAAGGGGAGCTCGGCTGCCTTCGGCCCGGAGCGCATGCCGATTTCATCGCCATCCATATGCGCCACCATCCGGAATACGACTTGTACGAGGAAATCGTCAGCGAGGTCCACGAAGTGCTTTTGGTGGCCGTCGGGGGCGAAGAAGTGGTGTCCTGAGGGCGGAAAATGGGTACTTTATCCCCATGAGGTTCCAATACGGTAAAGCCGCGGCCATCGCCTTCGTTTTGTTCGCTGCATTTACCGCGCGGGCCGGCAAAATGCTCATCCCCATGGACCTCTCCCAGACGGATCATCTCAAGGCTTATGGCATAGCCTATATGTCGGTGGCGGGCGGCCATCCCGTGGAATGGCTCCTCAATTACCGGGGCGGCAGCTTCCTGATGGACGATCTCATCACCCTCAAGCGCGAAGCCGCCAAACGCGGCGTGCTCTTCGAAACCCCCGGCGAAGCCGAGGTCGACCGCATTTACGTGGAGATCGAAGGCGCGAACATGGACAAGGTGCTCCTGGAAAAGGCCCCGCGCATCGCCGTCTACACTCCGCTCACCAAGCAGCCCTGGGACGATGCGGTGACCCTGGCCATGACCTATTCGGAAATCCCCTACACCAAGATCTACGATAAGGAAATCATAGAAGGCAAACTCTCGCAATACGATTGGCTCCACCTGCATCACGAGGATTTCACCGGGCAGCACTCCAAGTTCTTCTCCTCCTTCCGCTCCGCGCCCTGGTACGTCAACAACGTGGCCGCCAGCGAGAAGCTTTCCGCCGAACTTGGGTTCAAGAACAACGTGGTCCTAAAGAAGGCCGTGGTCCTGGCCATCCGCGACTACGTGGAGAAGGGCGGATTCCTCTTCGCCATGTGCCTGGCCTGCAATACCCTGGACATCGCCTTGGCCTCCGTGAAGACCGATGCCGTCGACGCGGTTTTCGACGGGACCCCGCCCAACCCGCATCTCAACAAGGAATTGGACTACGGACTCTCCCTAGCCTTCACGGGATTCACCGTAGACACGGATCCCATGTCGTCTTCGCACGGGGATATCGATTACAACCAGGTCAATGCGGGGCCGCTGAAGCGCAAGCCCGCCAACGATTTCATCCTTTTCGATTTCTCCCCCAAATACGATCCGGTCCCGGCGATGCTCTGCCAGAACCATACCGACCTCATCAAGGGGTTCTTCGGGCTGGCCACCTCCTTCCCCAAGGCCTTGATCAAGAAGAACATGACCATCCTGGGGCAGGCGAACGGCCAGGAGGCGGTCCGCTATCTTCACGGCAACCTGGGCCAAGGCCAGTTCACCTATTATGGCGGGCATGATCCGGAAGACTATTCCCACGCCGTTGGGGATTCCCCCACCGACCTGAGCCTCCACAAGAATTCCCCCGGCTATAGGCTCATCCTCAATAACGTCCTCTATCCGGCGGCGCGGCAGAAAAAGCGCAAGACATGATCGCGGAGCGGTCCGGGGCCTGCCTGGCCTCCCTGCGCTCCTTCTTCTCCAATGACCCTCGCGTCCTCGAATGGGGAATAGCTCCCGCGCGGCCCACCCCCAATGCGGGACTCTTGCGCACCTGGGTGGACGATAAACTGCATGCGGGCATGGAGTACATGGCGGCGCGGCTCAACGAACGCATGGACCCCAAGACCTTCCATCCCTGGGCCGAATCCGCCATCGTATTCGCCTTTCCCTACGCCCAACCCCTCAGCGCGTCCCGGTCCCAGGACGCCTATAAGGTCGCCGCCTACGCACGGGGCAAGGATTACCACGATACCGCAAGGACCATCTGGAAGGACGCGGAAGCCCATCTCAAGTCCGATCCGACCCTGGCCGGAATGCGGTTCTACGGTTTCGCGGACACGGCGCCGGTCTTCGAAAGGGATCTGGCTTCGGAAGCGGGTATCGGGTGGCGCGGCAAGAATTGTTGCACCCTCAACCGTTCCCACGGATCCGCATTCCACCTGGCCGGGTTCTTCCTGGACGTGCCCCTTCCCCCCACCGCCCCGGTAGAAGAGTTCTGCGGCGGTTGCACCCGCTGCATCGACCAATGCCCTACGGACGCCTTCTTGGGTCCCGGCCGCCTGGATGCCAACAAATGCATTTCATACTGGACCATCGAGGCCCGGGGCGAGGTGCCCGAGGATCTTTCCCGGCGCTTCGGTGGTTGGATTTTCGGATGCGACGTCTGCCAGGAGGTGTGCCCCTGGAATCACAAGCATATCCGCGGAGCGACGCCGGAAGGGAGGGATGGCGTGCCCGGGGAGCCCGAGGGAACCCTGCCATCGTTCCCGGATACCGGAAACGCCTGGGCCGCGCTCCTTCGGAAGGGCGGCGGCTTCCGCAGCCGTTACCGGCGGAACAGCCCTCTTTCCCGCGCCGGCCGCAGGAACCTCTTGCGCAACCTTGCCATGGCCGCCCGTAACCTGGGAGATACCTCGGTGCTGGAATCCTTGCGGGCCTCCCTGGCGGAAGAAACCGATCCCGTCGTCCGGAGGGAAATCGAAAGGACCGTGGCGGCATTGGAAGCCCGAGCCGGCATGCCCTAGAGGACGGGAATCGAGACGGACTTCAGGGTAGCGCCTGGAGGCCAGGCGGTAAGGCCGGCGGATTAAGGCGCGGGCGGAGGTTCATCGACGGGGTCGCGCGCTTCCAGCCTTTTCCGCGGGACCTGCTTGCCGAGGGAAATGAACTCGTATTGGACGTCCAGGGTGGGTTCCGTGATCAGGGGCGGGAAGGCGGGGAGGCGCTTGATGCGCTTGAAGGTCCGCTGGGCCAGGGAATTGAAGGCCTCGGAAGGGCTTTTCACCATCCAGGTCACCCCGAGGATTTTCCCATCCTTGGCGACCTTGATCTTGGCGACCGTTCTATACGGCCGGTCCTTTTCGAATTGCTTGGGCAGTACCCAATACCCCTCCACCGTCTGCCGGACGCGCAAGGCCCACATATTGAGACTGGTTTTCCGCAGGCGCATTTCCTCGCCCCGGGCATCCTCCTCCTCCTCCAGGGATGGGACGTTCTCTTGTCCGGCCAGCGATTTGGGGACGATGAAACGGCCTTCCTCGTCATAATCCTTACGCTCAAGCTGGATGCCGTCCCTGAATAAGGCCTCGCTTTTCATCTTACCGTTCGGATACCAGTAGGTCAGGGTGCTTTCCGGCTTGCCATGGTATTCATATCCCTGATACCAAAGCTTTCCGTCCGGATACCAGGCGGTGAACTCGCCTTCCCGAACGCCATCACGGTTCGTGGCCTCGTATTTCTTATTGCCGGTGGGGTGCCACCAGGTTTCCAGGCCGTTCTTTCGGCCATCCTTGTCCACGCGGATGATGTATTTGGGACGTTTGCCCGGATTGTAGTAATCCTTTTCCACCAATATCTTACGGCTGCAGGCCGCCAGCATGAGGAGCGCCGAGAGGATGGATAGGATTCGAGGATTGGCCATCGGTTTAACTATAGCCAATTAATTTACGATAAGCGCACGGAAAGAAAGGCAGGATAGCCGCGGATCAATACTTCCGCATGACGCCGATGATCCTGCCGAGAACGGAAAAGTCCGGGGTGGAATTATCGACTATGATGGGGCCGAAGGCTTCGTTGGCCGGCTCGAGGCGGACCCGTCCGGCTTCCGGATAATAATATTTCACCGTGGTCTCCTCCCCGATCAGGGCCACTACGATTTGACCGCGCTCCGCGGTATTCTGCTGGCGCGCGAATACGAGATCCCCATGATGGATTCCCGCGTCCTTCATGCTGTCCCCATGGACGCGCAAGGCGAAGACGTTCTGTTGCCGCATCAGGAAATCCCGATCGACGACCACGGTTCCTTCCAGGTTTTCCACCGCGAGAATGGGCGCGCCCGCGGCCACACGACCCACTATGGGGATTTCCATGGCTTGGGATTCCGTGCTGGAAAACTCGCCGGGAAGCTTGGGCTCACGGGTGGTTTGGGGCAAATCGATGCCGCGGGAAAGCTTCGGGGACCGGGCGATGAAGTTCTTTTTCACCAGGGCCGCCAGAATGCTGCGAACCCCATTGGTTGAGGATATTTCGAACCGGAGGCCTATTTCCCGGAGCGTCGGGGGGCGGTTGGTCTGGTCGATGCGCTCCTTGATGAACTCAAAAACCTCACGCTGTCTGGGGGTCAGGGCTTTGCGGTCTTTTTTAACTTGGGTTTCCAAGGGAGCCTCCGGTTTTAGTCAGAATATACTGCACAAATAATTAGGTGTCAAGACGTGCAGTACTAAGTTCGGTTGAATCAAAGGTTTCCTTTTGTTACCTTATCCCTGTGGTACTTCTTAATTTGTTACTGAGTTTGGGGTTTTTGATTTTCCTCGCCCTCGTACTGTCCTTGATAAGCCGAGTGAATAGCTTGACACGACAGGCCGACCGGCTCCTTTTGGTTTTAACCAAAGCCGAAGAAGCGGAACTAACACTCTCCACGGGTTCTCCCGTGCAGAAAAGCGCCAAATCCACGTAAATGGGTACCACCCCGTTCGGTCTGAGAAAAGTCATTTCCCGGAACGAAAAGGGTATAATACGAACAAGGTGAAACGGGCAATGCTTTCTTATCTGCCTGCTTTAATGGCTTAACATCGTTAGCCGCACCTTAAAACATCATTAGAAAGAAGAAAGAACACACAATCCATGGAAACTGTACAGTTTGCTATCCTGGCCGGATTATCGGCCGTAAGCCTGGCCCTATGCGCCTACTTGCTTATGAAGGTCCGCACCATCACCTATCTGCTTGAACAACCCGTCGTCAAGAAGATGTCCCCGCAGCTCAAGCTCAAGCCCGTCAAGGTCGATGAACTCGACGCCGACAGCCGCCCCAATCCTTCCCGCAATAATGCCCCCAATGCATCCGCTCCCGCCCGCGGCCCCCGTCCGGATTTCGCTGGCGGCGAACGCCCTCCCCGCGACCCGAACCGCGAGCGCCCTCCCCGCAGCGAACGTCCTGAAGGCGGCGGCGAGCGCCCTCCCCGCGAAGGCGGATTCGACCGCAATGGCGGCGACCGCGGGCCCCGCAGCGACCGTGGCGGCGAACGCTTTTCCCGTGATCGCGGCGACCGCGGCGGACGCGGCGGCGGCGATCGCCATGAACGCGGCGGACGCGAAGGTTTACCCGGGCGTGAAGGCGGCGATCGCAATCGCAACCGTTCCGAAGCCCCCGTCGGCGAGAATACCGCCCCGGTCGAAGGCTCCGTACGTCCCGCTCCCGTAGCCGCCGAATCCTCGGCTCCCGTCCATAGCGGCCCCGCCCTGTCCCCCCGCCGGCCCCTGCCGTCCACGGTGGATCATGAAGTGGACGCCAAGGACATCCCCGCTTCGTCCCCGTTCGAATCGAACGTCGTGGCAGAGGACACCATGTTCAATCGCGGTGACGACTCCGACATCACGCATGGCCGCCGTCATCAGCCCAAGAAGAAGCCCCGCTTCGACGTGGCCGATGAATCCGAAGCCAAGACCGAAGAAACCAAGGCCTGATACGCAACGGACTCCGGGCCGTGCCTGGAGTCCGATTCGGAATTCACGAAACAGCGAGGGCGGGTCCAAGACCCGCCCTTTTTCTTTGCCTTTTTTTACCGAAGTCCCGCCCCCGATTCAATTGCCGAAGGACCGCGGATGCGGGGCCGATCGGATCTCCGGCCGGCCGACGCGACCTTCGGTGGATCGCCGCGATTCACATGACGGAGAGTCCCAGGCTGAAGGAAAGGTGCACGCCCCAGTAGGAACCGGCGTTCTTGCCCACGATGGTAAAGGGCACGCCGAACTGGAAGGAAAGCAAATCCGCCACGTCCACGATCAGTCCGGGTTCAGGAATCAGCACATAGCCGCCTGAGTTCTTCACGGTTTTCCCGCCGATATCGTCTTCCAGCCTGAATTGTCCGGTCAAACCAAGATAAGGCGTGAAGGGATCCACCAGGTAGCCCGCTTGCGCGTGCGCGAAGGCCATGTCGCCTGGATCGAATTTGTTGTTGGCCTTGGAGGAGAAATGGAATTCGAAACCCGCCTGGGCCTCGCCGAGGATTTTTCCCTTGGACGCCGCCCCGATGGCGGTCAGGGCGAGGAAATCATGGTCCAGCGCCACGGCGCTCTTCTTGAACCCCAACCCGTAGGTGATATCGAAGCCAACGTTGTAGGGCCGCAAGGTGTACTTGACGCCGGCGCGCATATTGGCCGGAAAGACGGCCACGGTATCCTTGGCGACCTGGGGATTAGTATGGGACTGGAAAGGCAATTGAAGATGCGCCTCGAAGCCCTGCGGCAGGCCCAGCCGGACCCCGATCGGGAAATCCCACTGGCTGGGAAGCTCCGCGCTGTCCGTGGGGGTTTTGATTTTCTTTCCCGCCGTATCGTAAAACCCGGTGGCTGACCGGAACTGGATACCGGACTCCAGTTGGAAGCGCCAGGTGGGGAGCGCCAGGTTCTCCTGGAGAAAGGATTTATCCCGGTAGGGAGCGGTAACCTCGAGGCGGATGGAATCGCCCTTTCCGACCGAGAGGTTCCGGGAGGAATTCTTGAAGTGGGATTCGCGGGGCATCACCTTGAGATTGGAAACGCCCGGCAGCACCAGATTGTTGATATAGGGAGAGGGTCCGATCCGCACGCCGTCCAGCCAGATTTCCGCGCTGTCCGGCTCGGTGTTGACCTCCAGATATCCGTAGTGGGTGGGGATTTCCCGGTTCAACTGGGTGACCTGGCCTTCCGCTACGTAGACATCCGGAATCGCCAAGGTATCGTGGCTCGCCAAGATGAGCCAGAGGTTGTACCGACCCACGGGAAGTTCGCGGCTTTCGAGGGGGGTGTCGCCGAGGTACTTCTTGTCCGGATCATCGGGACCCGTGTACCAGACCTCCGCGCCCGTGGGACTGGACTCCAGGGAAAGGAATCCCGTAGCGCGGACGGAGGCGGCTGCAACCATCAAAAAGAAGGCGGCGAGGCGAATTGGTGCATTAGCCGGACGAATCATCCTGACCCCATTTTCCATCTGTGAAATCGGTTCGCAAAACACGGAATTTAGTTTTTCCGCCGATATAAAAACGCATTAATATGCTAGATTTTCCCGTTGGAAATGCACGCCAAACCCAGACTTCCGGGAACAATCCATGAGCGATAAGGTGATTTGGCTGGAGGGGATGGTTCTTTCCCCCCACCACATGCAACAGTCCGATCTCCTCGCGGACGCATCGGTCAATGCCCGATTGCAATTCCTGTCCCCGTTCTATTACGGCCTGGCCTCCCTTGAGATCGACCGCGACTCCCTGGACAACGGGTTTTTCGCCGTGCGCGACTGCTCCGGCATCTTTCCGGACGGATCGCATTTTTCATCCCCGCGCACGGATCCCCTTCCGGACCAGCGCCCCTTCGAAGCCTTCTTCCCCGCCGCAAGGGAGTCCCTCGGGGTTTTCGTCGCCTTGCCGGCGTTCGGAGCCGGGAACGCCAACCTGGCCTTCCAGGGAGCGGAGAGTAAACCCGCGCGTTACCTGGGCCAGGGCCGCGAGGTCGCGGACGCCAATTCGGGAGGCAATGCCAAGGAACTCGTTTTCGGGCGCCTGAACCTGCGCATCCTTTTCGATGGCGAGTCCCCCACGGGATTCCAGACCCTCAAGATCGCGGAACTCGTGCGGGACGGACAAGGCCGCGTCCAGCCCAATGACGCTTTCTTCCCCACCTCGGTGCGATCCATAGCGGCGGCCGGCCTGATGCTTCAATTGAAGAAGCTCATGGAAAGCTGCCTGCAGAAGAGCAATTACCTGATGGGCCAGCGCGCCCAGAAGAGCACGGGAATCGCCCAATTCAACGCCGAGGCGATCACGAACTACCTGCTGCTCTCCGCCATCAACGGCGCCTTGCCGGAGATCATCCACTTCCACAACAATCCCTTCGCCCATCCGGAAGTCCTCTTCCGCCGGCTCCTCAGCTTCGCGGGAAGCCTCATCAGCTTCGGCCAGGACGCCAAGGCCTCGGACATGCCGAAATACGTCCATGGGGATTTGCAGGGTTGTTTCCGCCCCCTGTTCCAGTTGCTCGACACCCTGCTCGGAGTGACGGTTCCCACGGGTTACCGCATCTTCACCCTGACCAAGACGAGCCCGATCCAATATTCCGCGAACATGAAGGACGCGGACTTCAATACCCTCAAGCAATTCTACCTCGGCGTTTCGGCCCAGGCCTCGGAAGTGGAGATCATCACTACCGTACAACGCAAGACCAAGCTCGGGCCGGTCGGGCGTCTGGAGATGATGGTCAATGCGGCCCTGCCCGGTATCGCCCTGGTCCCCGAAACCAGCGCTCCCCAGGCCATCCCCGCCAAGGCGGGCTACAAGTACTTCCGGCTCCAGCAAGGCGGCGACCTTTGGGAACAGGTGATTCAGACCAAGGCCTTGGCCATCCATATGCCTTCGGATCTGCCGAGCACGAAATTGGAGTTGGTGGCCACGACGGAGTGAGCGTCGGTCGCGCGAGGCTTTGCTTGAATTACCCGTTCGAAACCGAAAAGGGACAGGGACCAATCCCTAGCCGATTAACGCGAGAGCAGATCACGGTGAGTTTCCAATGATGCAACCCGGTCAGAAAAAAGTCCTGCAACAACCCATACAACCCAGCATGCGCACCGCGTTCGGTCAAGGCCATGGAATGGACTGGGCCGACGGCGCGGTACAGACCATGTTCGGCCAGGGCGGCGCCAGCGCGGGCCAGACCCTGTTCGGGACCGGCGGCCCGGCGGGAAAGGAAGTCCCCAGCCTGGCCATCCTGGCCACGGATGTCCTCCTCATCGGCGTGAAGATCCGTGAAACCCCGAACCTGGGCCAGGCCGACCAGCTCAAGCGTCTGCTGACCTCGTATATCAAGGACTTCGAACGCACCTGCCTGTCCCACGGGAAGCCGGCTGAATCCGTCGAGCAGGCCAAGTACGCCCTCGCCGCCTTCATCGACGAGACCGTCATCAACTCCGAGAACAATTGCCGGGAGACCTGGATAGCGGATCCCTTGGCCACCTCCTTTTTCAACGATAGCCTCGCGGGCGAGAATTTCTTCAAGCGGTTGGAAGCCATGCTTCCCGACCTCAAACGCAACCTGGAAGTGGTCGAGGTGTTCTACTTCGTCCTGGCCTTGGGGTTCCAGGGACGTTACCGCCTTTCCGGTCCGGAAGTGCTTCCCAACGTGGTGCGCAACCTGCTCAAGCGCGTTGAAGGCCTGAAGGGCGGGCCGGCCAAGGCCGTTTCCCCCGCCGCCTATGTGCATCCGGGGGTCAAGGGACGGGAGAAGAGCGGAAGGCCGCTGGTCATCGGGTCCGCCCTGTTCCTGATCGTTTCCGCCCTTCTGTACGTCCTCCTCATGTTCGCGAGCGACGGCGCCTTGGATCCCGCCCGCACCACCATCGAAAGACTGCAAAGCAAAGTCCCCAACCCATGAGCAAGATTTTCAAATCCGCCACGTTCTGGATCCTTTTCTCCGGCATCCTCGTCGCCGCCCTGTTGTTCCTCCTCCTCCAACTGATGGGCATAGGCACCCTGGGGGCCCGCTTCCTATGGGCCGCCCTCCCGCTCGTTCTCGCGGCCCTCGTGACCCTCATCCTCAGCATCCTCCGGCTCAAGAAGGCCCTCAAGGGCCAGGAGCAGGCCCAGGCCAACCCTTTCGAAATGGATATGGCCGTCAAGCCCTGGCTGGAACCCCTGAAGGTCGAGACCAAGAACGCCTTGGACATCCTGAAGCAGTCGGGAAAGGGAAAGGTGAAGATGGGGCAGGATCCCCTCGACATCTTCCGCTTTTACCTGGTGCTTGGGAACCCAGGAGCGGGCAAGACCAGCCTGCTCGAGCATTCCGGCATCCACTTCCCCAGGCGCTATCCCTCCTCGGCCGACCTGGCCAAGCAGACCCAGCACTTCAGCCAATGGTGGTTCTCCAACCAGGGAATCTTCCTGGAGGCGCCCACCCGTTATGCGACGGGAGAAGAGGGCGACGATGAATTCCAATATTGGCTGACCCAGCTCGAGAAGGAAGGCAAACGGACCGCCTTGGACGGCATCCTCCTCGTGGTGAGCCTGCGCGAACTGTTGGACGGAGGGCCCGGCGTAACCGAACTCGCGACCCGGTACCGCGAGAAGATCGCCATGGCCATGGGGACGTTGCGCCTTGAGCTTCCGGTCTACCTGGTCTTCACCCATGCGGATCTTTTGCCCGGGTTCCGCGAGTTCTTCGAGAACATGCAGGAACCGGAAAGCCATCAGGTGCTCGGCGCGACCTTCGCGTTGCGCGGCAACCTCGCCCCCGCCCGCCAGCGCTTCGAACGCGAATACAAGAAGATCTGGGAATCCCTGCAGACCCGGACCGCGCAACGCCTGTCGCAACTGACCGACTCCGCGCGCAAGAAGCAGGTCTTCCTCTTCCCCAACGAATTCGGCGCCGCGCAGGAGCGCCTTGCCGGTTTCGTGGAGCATCTCTTCAAGGACACCATGCGCCGCGAACGGGCCATGTTCCGCGGATTCTTCCTGACAAGCGTGATGCCCACGGAAGCCGCCGATTTCGCGCGGGCAAGCGACCCTTTCCAGGATTCGGGGACGGGAGCCGAAGCGGCCCATTTCCTCGACCACAAAGCCAAGATGCGCGGTCCGGCCGCGGGGGTCGGTGCTTCCAAACCGGATGCCGTAAGCCGCCCGCGCTCCCTGTTCACCTTCCTTCTCTTCGGGGGCGTTCTCAAGAACGACAAGTCCCTGGCCCAGATCCCGGGCTACCGCCTGGGGAGCCTTTCCAGGCAGGCGCTCATCACCTCGGCCGTCATGGCCATCGCCGGATTGGCCATCACCTTGTACGGGCTCATCGGATTCATCGGGAGCCGTTCCTACCTCAGCGGAGTCTCCAAAGCCGTTTCCGAGGCGGGACGACTGCGTTGGCGTTCCCCCGCGGAATTCCGCGCCGAATACGAGGTCCTCAATACCTTGCTTGCCAAGATAAAGGACATCCAGGCCAATGGCGGCGGCCATCTGCCTCCCGGCTTCCGCCATTCGTCCGAGGCCCTGGAACTCGCCAGCACGGCGCACACCATCGAGGTGGCCCGCATGGCCGGGTTCGACGCCTTGCGCAGCCTGGCCGCGACCCTGGAAGTCTCTTCCAAGTTCTACAACCCTTCCACCCATGGCCAGGTCCATGACAACCTGAAGCTGTACCTGATGCTCACCTCCGAAGGCCAGATGCATCTGAAGGAGATGAAGCCGCCCGAGCTCGCCTCCCAGCTGGCGCCCCTGTGGGCCCAGGAAGCCACGCACAAGTTCGGCGTCGAGAACCTCCCCAACAATCTCGAAACCGGCATGGAAGACCATGCCGCCTTTTTCGCCGAACGTTTCCTGGACGGCGATATCGCTCCCCTGGATCGCGGGGATCCGGCCATAGTGCAAGGCGCACGCCAGGTCCTGATGGGAACCCCCAGCATAGAAGGCCTGTACGCCTCCATCGTGGGGGGCGAAGACCCGGCGCGCGATCTGGCCCTCACCGATATGGGAGTGCCCGCGGACGGCGCTCTGAAGAACACCGCCAAGATCCGGGGCTTCTATACCAAGGCCGCCTTCGACGACAATGTCATGGACCGCCTCGCCGAGGGGGCAGAGCAACCGCACCAGCGGGATTGGGTCCTGGGGGAAGGGGCGGTGGCGACCCTGCCCCCTGAGATGCAGGATCAGAAGCAGCTCTATCGCGCCCTGGTCGACAAGTATTACCAGGAATACGCCGAGGAATGGATGCGGTTCCTGCAGGGCCTGTCCGTCCGTTTGCCGCAAGAGCCCGGCCAGGCCGCGGGCAAGCTGAGCGGATTCGCCTCAGCCACCCAGGGCCTGCCCGCCGTATTGGCGCGCCTGCTCGCGGAAACCAACCTGCTGGCCCCTCCTCCTGCCGGAACCGGCGCGGTCGAGAAGAAGCTGGGCAAGGCCGGCAAGCTCCTGTCCATGGCGATGGAATCCCGCGACGCCGACAAGAAGCGGCTCAAGGAACAATTCAAGTTCGTCGAGGAGTTGAACGGCGGTCCCACGGGAGCGGGTTTGCTGCAGGATTATTTCACCTCCGCGCGCGGCCTATCGGAAGTCCTCAATAAGCTCTCCATGGCGGGGGACAACGGAGCCGATGTGATGGAGGCGGCGCAGTCCCTCTTCTCAGGCAAATCCGAAAGCCCCCTGAATTCCTGTTGGAATGAAGCCAACAAGATCCGCAGCCGCTACGAAGGCCAGGCATGGCTGCCTCCCCTGCTCGAGAATCCCGTACGGGACGTGGCCGGATACCTGGCGGCCGCGGCTGGAACCCAGCTTGAATCCGCCTACAAAGCCAAGGTCTTCTCCTTCTACAGCACGAATCTGCGCGGCAGGTACCCGCTCTTGAAGGCGGGTTCCTCCGAGGTCAACATGGAGGACTTCAAGGCCTTCTTCGGCCCGGACAAGGGCGCCTTCACCCAGTTCTTCAACGGCAAGCTGGCTCCGTTCGTCAAGGTGGAGGACGAGGCCATCTCCCCCAAGCATTGGAACGGCATCCGCATCAAATTCAATCCGGCCGCCCTGGACGGGATCGCCAAGGCCTATGCCGTATCGCGGCGGATGTACACGGATGCAGGCATGCGCGTCTACAACATCAATATCACCCTGGCGGAGTCGCGCAATACCGCCAAGGTCACCTTCCGCATGGGCGAGGACAAGATCGCGGTGAAGCCCGGCGAGCCTCCGGCCCGCTTCACCTTCAAGTGGCCCAACGAAAACAGTTACAAGGGCGCCGAGATAATGGTCGACAACGTGAACGGCGGATCGCAAGGCCGGCGCGTGGACGGTTCCTGGGGGTTCATGAAGCTGCTCGACGGCGCGCGCGCGTTCGCGCCCCGGACCGGTGGGCTCACGGCCAAATGGCGTTTCAACGTGGCCCAGAAATACGACGTGGACGTGGCCATCGAAGGGAACATCCCGGACCGGGAGAATCCCTTCACCTTCCCGGAGTATTTCAGGTTCGATTTGCCGCCCAATCTGATCGCGAACGACGGCAGAGTGAGCATGAACTGATCGGATGAAGAGAGAACCCGAAGTGGAAAAGGCGGCGCCCTGATGGCCCTACTTGAAGACCTGCTGAAGCCCATCTCCGACGCATCCTTCTGCGGCGAGGACGGAAGCTACGATCCCGATTTCGAAACCGCCCGCACCGAGGCGGACAAGAGCACGGAAAACAATTACGCGGCCATGGAGGAGGCGTCCAAGCGCTTCCTGCTGAAGAAGTCAAAGGACATGCGCGCCCTGGGCTACCTGACCCTTTCGACCGCCATGAACGACGGGCTCGACAGCTTCGCCGAAGCCATCCAGGCCTACGCCAAACTGGTGATGGAACATTGGGACGACATCCATCCCAAACGTCCGACCGCCCGAGCGAACGCGCTCAAATGGCTGAACGGCGAACGCAACCTGTCGCAATTGGCCGGCGTGAACGGCGGCGCGACCTATGAGACCCTCCAGGCCGCCAGCGATATCCTGGGGGAACTTCGCGCCTTTTGCGATCAGAAATTCCCGGACGGACCGCCATCCTTCGCCGGCTTCGCCAAATTGGTGAAGGAAGCGGCGGAAAAGCACAAACCCAAGCCGGTGGAGGAGGTTTCCGAATCCGCGGCCCAGGCTTCCGCCTCGAGCGCGCCCGCCCAAGGGCCCATCGCATCGGCGGACGACGCCATCATGGCCATCCAGAACGGCGCCTTCTTCCTGCAGGAATCCGACAAAACCAATCCCATGCCCTATCGCATCATGCGCATGCTGAAATGGGATCAATTGCGCGAGATCCTCCCCAACGACGGCGGCAAGACCATGGTGCCGGCGCCCTATTCCGCGACCCTGGACGCCTACCGTAACCTGTTCCAGAACGCCCAATGGCCGGATCTGGCCAAGAACGGCGAGGAAGCCTTTTCCGCGGACGGCTTCATCTTCTGGTTCGATCTCCAACGTTATATCTGCGCCGCCTTGGTGGGCATGGGTGCCGATTTCGCCCCCTGCTCCAAGGCCATCCGCGTCGAATTGGCGCTGCTGCTTTCCCGCCTTCCCGCTCTGGCCTCCCTGACCTACGATGACGGCACCCCGTTCGCGGATTCCATGACCCAGGAATGGATCCAGAGCGATGTCCTTTCCGTCCTGGGCGGCGGCGGTGGCGGCGGTCCCGCCCCGATCAAAAAGAAAGGGGACGTTGGGGAAGAGCAGAAGCAGGCCGGCCTGCTCTTGGGCGAAGGAAAATTGGAGGCCGCTCTTCAGGTCATCCGCGTGGGCCTATCCAACGATTCCAGCGAAAAGAACAACTTTGATCGCAAATTGATCATGGCGGATTTGCTGTTTAAAGGCAATAAACCCCATGTAAGCCGGTCGATCCTGGAAGATCTGAAGTCCTCGATCGAGCGGTATTCATTAATGCGTTGGGATCCGGAATTGTGCATTTCCGTGTACCATTTGTCCCAGAAGGTTTACATGGCTTTGATGGCGTCGGCGGATGAAAGCATGAAGCCGGCCCTGTGGGAAAAGGCCCTTGAGATGCATACCCAAATATCTAAATTAGACCCAGTTTTAGCGATCAGCGCGGACATTAAGTAACTTTTCTAGCTTAGCGACCCTTCGCACAAGCCCAAAAACCAGGAGACCAATCATGGCCGGCAGTTTCCAGAACGAGATCCCCCCAGCACGGGTTAACATAAAACTGGACATCGACAAGGGCGGCGCCCAGAAGAAGGTCGAACTTCCCTTCAAGATGCTGGTCTTGGGCGACTTCTCCCAGAAGGGGGATTCCACCCGCCTGATCGACAAAGAGAAGATCAATGTCAACAAGGACAATTTCAACCAGGTCATGGAGTCCATGGATCTCGGCCTCAATATGAGCGTCGAGAACAAGATCAATCCGAACGGCGGAGACCTGAAGGTCGACCTGAAGTTCAAGAACATCAAGTCCTTCGACCCCCTCGAGATCGTGAAGCAGGTCCCCCAGCTCTCCAAGCTGCTGGCCGCGCGCAACCTGGTCAAGGACCTGAAGTCCAACCTGATGGACAACAAGGAATTCCGCAAGAAGCTGGAAGCCATCATGTCCGATAAGACCGCCATGGACAGCCTGGTGGCCGAGCTCGACAAGATCGTGCCGATGGGCGAAGACGGCGCTGAGAAACCCTCCGCTTAAACATCCAGGTTAACAAGGAAATAGGAGCAAACATGGCAGAGGAAAGATCCCTAGTCAACGAAATCCTGGAGTTCATGGACATAAAGGCTGCGCCGGACAAACCGGTCGACATCCTCCAGTTCCGTGAAGAGTCCGACATCGCCGAAGTGGAAGCCAACAAGCGCATCACCGCGGCCCTGCGCGTCTTCATAGGCGCCATCGCCGAAGGCACCACCACCGTCGAGAAGATCGACAAGACCGTGCTGGACCAGCAGATCGCCGCCATCGACGAGAAGATCTCTTCGCAGTTGGACGCGATCCTGCACCATCCGGAATTCCAGAAGCTGGAATCGTCCTGGAAGGGGCTGAAATTCCTGGTCGACCGGACGGACTTCCGCAAGAACATCAAGATCGAGGTTCTCGACATCTCCAAGCAGGCCCTGCTCGAAGACTTCGAAGATTCCCCCGAAACCATCCAGACGGGTATGTACAAGCATATCTACACCCAGGAATACGACACCCCCGGCGGCGAGCCGGTCGGCGCCATCATCTCCAATTACGAGTTCTCGTCCAAGCCCCAGGACATCAGCCTGTTGCAGAACGTGTCCAAGATCTCCGCTTCGGCCCATTGCCCGTTCATCGGCTCGGTCGGCGCCCAGTTCTTCAACCGCAAGACGGCCAGCGAGCTCCCCGCCATCGAGGATCTCTCGAACTACATGGAACGCGCCGAATACCTGAAGTGGAAGGCCTTCCGCGAATCGGAAGACTCCCGCTACGTCGGCCTCGTCCTGCCCCGCTTCCTGCTCCGCCTTCCCTATGGCCCGGACACCATCCCGGTCAAGGAATTCGTGTACAAGGAAAAGGTCACGGGCGACCAGCATGACAAGTACCTCTGGGGCAATGCGACCTTCTCCCTCGCCGCCAACCTGTCCCGCGCCTTCGCGGAAAACGGCTGGTGCGTAGGCATCCGCGGCCCCGAGGCCGGCGGCAAGGTCGAAGACCTTCCCATCCATCTGTACGATGTGGGCAAGGGCAACCAGATGAAGATCCCGACCGAGATCTTGATCCCCGAGACGCGCGAGTTCGAGTTCGCGAACCAGGGCTTCATCCCCCTGAGCTTCTACAAGAACCGCAACTATGCGTGCTTCTTCTCGGCCAACTCGACCCAGAAGCCCCAGCTGTACGATGACCCGAACGTCACCGCCAACAGCCGCATCAATTCGCGTCTGCCCTACATCTTCCTCAGCTCCCGTCTTGCCCATTACCTCAAGGTCATCCAGCGCGAGAACATCGGCGCGACCAAGAACGCCTCGGTTCTCCAGGATGAATTGAACAACTGGATCAAGAACCTGGTGACGGAAATGAAGAACCCGAGCCCGGCCGTGGCCGCCCAGCGTCCGCTGAGCTCCGCCCAGGTTACGGTCGCGGAAATCGCCGACAACCCCGGTTTCTACCGGGTGACCATGGCGGTAAGCCCCCATTTCCAGGTCGAAGGCATCGACGTGAACTTGCAGATGGTTTCCCAGATGCCGAAGGGCAAGTAAGCGAATTCATTGATTGTGGTTTCGAAGGCGCCCTCAAAAGGGGCGCCTTTTTTGTTGCTTGGTTTTTGGGGTGGTCTAAGGGCGGGGATGGGGGGATTCCGGCGTGAACTTCGCTCGACGCGGGAGTGGGTCTTGGGCGTCCTGGAGGGGCGCATGTCCGCGCATTCTCGACCGGGGCACTCGCCGGGCGCGCGGACGATCGATTACGGTTTCGATGCGCTCCTCCAGGACTTTTCCGCTCGTAATACGCCGGAATCCCCCCATCCCCACCCCTTCTCTTCGACAATACGAAGCAATCTTAGACCACCATCCGGTAGGCCGTTCCACAGCCGTGACCCCCGCTTGCCTTCCGGCGATTTCGCTGGGGCTATTAGTAAGAGAATTCCGTTTGTCCATTGTTGGTTACCCCATTGGGGTATACCTACAAGACAGATCCTATGGGAGTAACACAGCCGCGTCTCTCTTAGTCTTAAACCGCAAGCCAGAAACTGGGGGGTAATGTTATTCCGCAGGCTACGTGGATGCATCTCGCTGCGTTCCGCAGAGCGTTCGCGGGCGCCCCGACCATGCGGCGTCCCCGGCCGCAGGGGCGTGCGGGTCCGGGGCGGGGTTCCGGCGCATTACAAGCGGCGGGCCCTCTGGAGAAGGGTACCGAAACCGTAGTCGAAAGGCCGCGCGCCCGGCGCGAGAAACGCAGCGGAATGCGCGGCCAGCCCTTCTCCAGAAGGCCCATCGACCCCATCCATTGTCCAGCGCCGTTCGCGCCGGAACCCCGCCCCGGACCCGCACGCAGACCACCCCGCGGAAGCCCGCAATGTAAGCGGCACTGGAATGCCCCGCCGTGCTGCCGAGCCGCCCATCCCGGGATCAAAGATCACACCCCCACCCCCCATGTGATGCACAACACAGACCCTGTTCCGCCAGGAGATTAACTTGTAAGCGTATGACAAGGAAGTGCTATATTTCCGCATACGGGAAACCCACTCACTCACTTTAAGGAGTTTTAAAATGGCGTTGAATGCATACCTCAAGTTGAAGGGCCAGAAGTCCGGGGAAATCAAAGGCTCCGTGACCCAGAAGGGTCGCGAAGGCAAGATCATGGTGATCGCCGTATCCCATGACATCATCTCCCCCCGCGATGCGGCTTCCGGCCTTCCGACCGGCAAGCGCATGCATAAGCCTTTCGTGATCACGAAGGAACTGGACAAGTCCTCCCCCCTCCTGTACAACGTCCTCGTGAACAATGAGAATATCCAGGAATGGGAGCTCCAGTTCTGGACCCCTTCCGCAACCGGCGCCGAGAAGCAGCACTATACCATCAAGCTGACCAACGCGAACATCGCGTCGATCGACTTCCGCATGGCCAACAACAAGCACCCGGACCTGATGAAGTTCTCCGAATACGAAGAAGTGGCCTTCACCTACCAGAAGATCGAGTGGACCTGGGTCGACGGCGGCATTACCGCCATGGACGACTGGGAATCCCCCATCAACTCGTAATTCCGTCCGTTCAACGCCAGGGTTCCCCTGGATGGAAACGAGCACCGACAAGGCCGGGGGAATCCCCCGGCCTTCGCCGTTTCAGGGCCCCATTTGCTACTTTTACCCTTATGGCGGAAGCGCGTTCCAACCTTCCCGAAAGCCTTTTCGAAAAGCTGGCGGATCAGTATGCGGACGGCACGGCCATCAGCGCCGTTCCCATGGCCTATCGCCGGGCGAAGAGCATCGCCGATCACCTTTGGCGGATGTTCAATACCCGGCAGGGCGCCCTGCCCCACCTTCCCGATTACGGTCTCCCGGACATCAGCGAGATTTACCGCAAGCTGCCCGCGAGCCTGAAGGAATTGGAGACCACCCTCCTGACCCTGGTCACCAAGTACGAGCCGCGCCTGGAAAGGGTGCGCATCCGGCCCTTGGCCACCATGCCGAACGAATTCCGCCTGAGCTTCGAACTGAGCGCGAGCGTCAAAGGCGGCGAACGCATTTCCTTCCAGACCAGTTTCAATACATCCGGGGAAACCCATGTCCAGCCCTTGAAGGCCAGGACTTGAGATCCCGGGGACAGGAGCCCTGATGTCCGACTTCGAAAAATTCTACGAAGAGGAAATGCGATTCCTGATGGAAGGAGGCCAGGAATTCGCCGAGGCCTTTCCGGAACGCGCGCGTTACCTCAACATCACCACCATCGAGGATCGCGATCCCTACGTGGAGCGGCTGTTCGAGGGTTTCGCCTTCCTCTCCGGCCGCATCCGCCAGAAGCTCGAGGACGATTTCCCCGAGTTCTCGCAGAACCTGATGGAGATGGTGGACCCGGCCTTCCTGCGGTGCATCCCGTCCCTGGCCATGCTCCAGATCGCCTTCCGCGCCAATATGCTCCCCAAGCCCTACCTGATTCCCAAGGGAACCCTGTTCCTTTCGAATCCGGTCGGCGCGGACATGGCCATCTGCCGGTTCCAGAGCACCCAGGACGTGACCATGTATCCGTTCACCCTGGCCAGCGCCGATGCCCTGCATCATCCCGTTCTGGGCGAAGGCTTCCGGCTGGGCTTCCAGATGGATGCGGGAGCGGACCCGGCCCAACTGGACATCCCGGAACTGGCCGTCTACCTGCACGGAGAGCGCGCCCTGGGCTACTTCCTGCACCATTATTTCACCGACAAGATCTCCCAGGTCATCCTGGAAGGCGAAGGCTATTCGAAGTCCCTGGGCGGCCAGGAGCTGGTCCTGCCCGGCGGCTTCGGCGAAAACGAGAATTTGCTGCCGCACCTGGACAATTCCTTCGAAGGCAGCCGCTTCCTCCAGGAGTTCTTCGCCTTCGAAGAGAAATTCCGGTTCATCCGGATCAAGGGATTGAACAAGATCACCGAGATGCCGGACAATTCCCGCTTCTCGGTGAGCTTCTTCTTCAAGGAGTCCATCCCGGAAGGCAAGCGCATCAAGCCGGACAACTTCCGCCTGTACGCCACCCCGGTGGTGAACCTGTTCCAGACCCAGGCGGAACCGGCCAACCTCAACCATAAGCATTTCGAATATCCCATCTACGCGGATTCGCGCCGGCGCATGGAAATCTACGAGGTGCAATCCGTGATCGGCATCGACAAGAACACGGGAGCGCAAAGGCCCTTCCACAAGTTCAACGATTTCAGGCACCAGATCCTCGCGAAAGGCGGCGAGGCCGAGGACTCCTTCTTCCAGGTCCGCCAGGAGATGCAGGGCAAGAACCGCTTCCAGACCTACCTGTCCGTGGGCACCCATAAGAAGGTGGAGTCCCTGGCCGAGGAGTTCATGTCCGTGACCATCCTGGCCACCAACGGATCCATCCCGCGGGAGGAAATCCTCGAGAACGGGATCGTGAATCCCAGCGCCGGCTTCCCGACCTTCTGCCACTTCTCGAACTTCACGCGCCCGACCGTCCCGGTCTATCCTCCCAAGTCCGACCATTACCTGTGGTACGTACTTTCCCACATGAACATGAACTACCGTTCCTTGTGCCAGAAGGGGAACCTGAAGGAGATCCTGTCGCTTTACGATTGGACGCATAGCGCCGTGAACCGCAAGCTCATAGAAGGCGTACTGGGCGCGACGACGGGCAAGCGCAACTTCCTGCTGGAATCCCAGCTGGTCGCGGGCGCGGAAATAACCGTGGAAATCCGCGATGGGGCCTTTTCCGAGGCGGGCGAGTTGCACATTTTCGGTCGTGTGCTGCTGGAGTTCTTCACCCAGTACTCTTCCATCAACCACCTGGTTTCCTTGAAGATCGCGCTCCAGCCCTCGGGCAAGAGCTTCACCCTCGCCCCGCGGGAAGGCCGATGCCACTTAATCTGAACCGCTTCCTGCTGACGGAAGGGACCGACCTGAACTTCTTCCAGGCCGTCCACCTTCTGGAGCGCCTGTTCCAGGAGCAGGGAAAGCTCGGCACCGGGGACGATATGCGTTCGGAGCCCATCCGGTTCGAAACCCTGAACAGCCTTGCGTTCCCGGCCGCCGATGTGGCGGCCGTGCTGCCCCCGATGTCCTTCCGGCACCAGGCCGAACTCCTGGAAACGGCGAAGCGCGGGGACGAGCCCCCGGAGGATCCGAACGCCTTGCCGCCCATCCGAGATATGCTCAAGCTGGGGAACGGTCCCCTGCGCATGTCGGTCACCTTCATGGGCCTTTACGGGGTATCCTCCCCGCTACCCTCGTACTTCACCGACCCCATCACCCTGCGCAAGGTGGAATACTTCGAGCTGAAGAAGTTCCTGGACATCTTCACCCATCGGCTCTATTCCCTCTTCTACCGCTCCTGGAAGAAGTACCGCCACTACGCGCAGTTCCAGCCGAACCGCCCGGACGACTACACCCTGCGGCTCCTGGCCCTTACCGGGCAATGGCCGCGCCGGAGCAGCCGGGCCCATGGCCAAGGCGAGTCGGCCGAGTTCAATCTCCGCCGCATCCCCTACGCCCGCTACCTCGGCAATCGCGTGCGGTCCGCCAAGGGGCTGGAACAGCTCCTGCGCGGATACTTCGGATTCGAACGGGTGAAGGTCCGCCAGTTCGAATCGGCCTGGGTGGAGATTCCCGTAAAGGCCAGCCTCGGGGATCCCAGGATCAGGCTGGGCGCCTCTACCCGCCTGGGCGACCGGATGCAGGATCGCCTTTCCCGGTTCCTGGTCGAGATAGGCCCGTTGCCCCGCTCCGTGTTCAATGCCTTCTTGCCGTCCCATGGCGAGACGCAGCGCAAGGCCCTGGGCCGCGCCAAGGGACCGGAGCCGGAAGACGGCGATGCCGTCTCCAGCCGGACCGGGGAAGGCGGATTGCTGCCCCAGGTGCGGGACCTGGTCGATGCGTACCTGAGGGATCCCCTCGATTACCAGATCAAGGTCCTGCTGGAACCGGATGCCGATCAGGCTCCCGTGCTGGGTTCCGAGCATGCCCGCATGGGGATGGGGATATGGCTCGGGGATCGCCCGAAAGGGGAAATCGCGTGCAAGCTTTGATGAGGCCTGCCCGATGGCCTTCGGATCGGTTTTAGTAGTATATTAGCTTCGTTTCATCGCCTCAGGAGGCCACTGGCATGCGCGTTTCCGTACCTTCGCTTTTCCTTACCGGAACCTTGATCGCTTCCGTACTCTCGTTCAAGGCCGCCGCGGCCAAACCCATCGAGTTCTGGGTGAATTCGCAAAGCGACGAGAAGTACTACAACAACATGATCCAGGTCTACAAGACCAAGGTCGATCCGTCCTTCGAGGCCAACGTGCGCTCCTACGGATTCACGGAAATGCCGGACAAGCTGGCGATCGCCATCAAGACCGGGATCAATGCCCCCGACATCGTGCAGTTGGACGAGATCTATTTCAGCCTCTACCTCCGCGGGACCCTGCCGTTCGTCGACATCACATCGAGGGTGCAGAAATCGGGGCTGGACCAGGGCATCCTGCCGCAGCGCATGGGCCTGTTCACCTGGAAGGACAAGATCTACGGGCTGCCCCAGAGCGTCAGCAACGTGGTGCTCTACTACCGGGACGACGTGTTCAAGGATCTGGGCATCACCCCGAAGAGCATCGATACCTGGCCCAAGCTGGAGGCCGTGGCCAAGAAGCTGCATACGGACGCTCGGAGCATGCTCGCCCTGGACTGGTCCTATTTCGAGATCCTGATGCGCCAGCGCGGCTATGAGCTGTTCGACAAGGCGGGCAATCCCCTGCCCGATTCGGCGGTGGCGGTCGAGACCCTGAAGAAGCTCCTGGCCTGGAAGAACGAAGGCATCGGGATCCTGCCCGACCGCGGCAGCATGTTCGAGGCCGAATTCTTCAATGCGTACGTGGCCACCAACGGCATCCTGGCCGTGGTGGGCGCGGACTGGTACGGCTTGGACATGATCCAGGGCTTCGACCCCAAGCATGCCGGAAAGTGGAAGGCCATGGCCCTCCCGGTCTGGACCGACTCCGTGTCCCGCGGCCAGAATCCCACCTCGAGCTTCTCCGGCCAGGGCCTGGTGATCATGAAGAAGAGCAAGCAGACCGACCGCGCCTGGAGCTTCATCGAATGGGTCATGAAGGACGTGGACGCCAACGTGGAGCGTTACCTGCAAGGCAATTGCTTCACCCCGTACCGGCCCGCCTGGGCGGATCTCCGCTTCAACAAGACGGACGCGTACTTCGGCAACCAGTCCCTGGCGAACCTGCTGATCGAGCTGGCGCCCCGGGTGCCCCAGGTGGTCCAGTCCCCCTATCGCGCCGAGTTCGTGCAGCTCTTCCGCGAGAAGTACTGGAGTTCCATGATGATGGGCAGCACCCTGCCGGATTCCGTATTCCATCAGCTCAAGGCGGAATTGCTTAACAGCGGATCGAAAGGCACGACCGTCAAGGCTGGACCCGCGAAGGGCGGTCCCGCCAAAGGCGGGTCGAAGCCCTGAAACCGCGTCGGGTCAAACCTTTACCGGTCCTGCTGCTGGCCCCTTTCTTCTCGGTCCTCGTCCTCTTCTGGCTGATCCCCATCGCCAAGGGGTTCCATCTCAGCCTGCAATCGGACACGCTTTTCGACGAGCCCGTTTTCATCGGGTTCGGCCACTACCTGGATCTGATGTCCGATCCGCGCTTCTTCCATGCCCTCCGGAACACCGTCCTCTACGCGGCCATGACCATCGCCTCGGTCACGGCCTTTTCCCTGGCCTTGGCGCACCTGTTGCAAAAGGCCTATGCCGCGTATCGCGGCCCGGTCCTGTTCTGCCTGATGCTTCCCGGCCTGACCCCGCCCGCCGTGCTGGCCTTCCTCTACCTGCTGGTCTTCAACGGCCCGCACGGCATGCTCAACGGCCTGATCGCCGCGCCGTTCGGCCTGCCGATGGTGGACTGGATCCGCGACCCGCGCGTGATCAAATTCTCCCTGATGCTCCTGACCGTCTGGCGGTGGTCCGGATTCACAACCCTGATCCTGCTCTCCGGCATGCAGGGCATTCCCAAGGCCTATTACGATCTGGCCAGGGCCGAGGGGGCGGGGGCGCTGCAACGCTTCCGCCATGTCACCCTGCCCATGCTGTCCCATGTGCTCGCTTTCACCGCCGTGTTCCTGTTCCTGGACGCCTTCGTGCTCTTCGAAGGGGCCTATATCCTGTTGGGAGGCTCCGGAGGGACCCTGGACGCCGGCCTGTTGCTGGTGGCCTATACCTATCAGACCGCGTTCACCTTCGGCAGGTTCGGGACCGCCGCGGCGATGGGTTTTTCCATGGTTCCGTTGCTGATGTTCGCGGTATGGCTGCTGCTCTTGCGCGGCCGGGGGCGCGCCGCGACGCGTCCGGCGCGGGACCTCACGGTGGCCATGGCCCCATCCGCGGCCCAGGGAAACGCGGCCCTGCCGCAGGCGCAGGGAGACCGATCCCATGGCTGAAGCCGGAACCCTTCTCGCCCGGAAACGCGGCAACGCCATGCCGGTCCTGGCCACGGGCGTTCTTTTGCTCCTTTGCGCGCTGTTCGCGTTTCCCTTCCTATGGATGGTCCTGGCCACCTTCAAGGCCAATCCGGAAATCTTCCGTCCCTTCCCCCTGCTCCCCGAGGAATTCCACCTGCGCCATTACCGCTCCCTCCTGTCGGGGGAATGGATCCCCTATCCCCGGCAATTCCTCAATTCGCTCTTCATCGCTTCCGTCCAGACCCTGCTGGCGCTGGGGCTCTCCGCGGCAGCGGGATTCGCATTCGCCAAGCATGATTTCCGCGGCAAAAGGCCGCTCTTCGCCTTGGCCGTCCTGGTCGTGCTCATTCCCCGGCAGGTGATGGTGCTGCCCTTGTTCACCTGGATGAACGATCTCCGGCTCCTGGACGGTCCATGGTCGGTCATTTGGCCCGGCGCGGTGTCCGGGATCGGCGTCATCTATTTCACCCAGGTATGCAAACGCATCCCGGATGAGCTGTTGGACATGGCCCGCAGCGAGGGCGCTTCCGAGTACCGGGTTTTCACCGCCTCCCTACCCCTCATCAAGCCCGCCTTGATCGCTTATGGCCTCATCCACTTCATCATGGCCTGGCACGAGCACCTGATCCCTCTCGTTATGCTCAGCTCGCCGGAGCATATGACGTCCGGGGTGGCCTTGAGCAGCCTGTACGGGAGCAGCCTGCGCATCCCTTACGGATTGCTGATGACGGGGTCGGCCCTGACGGTGTTGCCCACGGCGCTCCTGTACCTGCTGGTGCAAAAGCATTTCAAATCGTCCCTGGCCGAACTGACCCTGCAATAAGCGATGGAGATCCCGTGCCGCGATTGAGACTGGAAGGATTGTCCAAGGTGTATCCCGGAGGCGTAAAGGCCCTGGACGCGTTCACCTTGGATATCGCCGAACGGGAGTTCATCGCCGTGGTCGGCCCGTCTGGTTGCGGCAAGTCCACCTTGCTGCGCCTGATCGCGGGCCTGGACGAGGAGTCCGGAGGCAAGATCCTCCTGGACGATCGGGAACTCAACGGATTGCCGCCGCGGGATCGGGACATGGCCATCATGTTCCAGAACTACGCCCTTTTCCCGCATTTGACCGTGGCGGAGAACATGGCTTTCGGCCTCAAGCTGCGGAAGACGCCGCGCGCGGAAATCGTGGCCCGCGTGTCCGAGTCCGCCAGGATGCTGGGAATCGAGGACCTGCTCGGCCGCTATCCTTCGGAAATGAGCGGCGGCCAACGCCAACGGGCCGCGTTGGGACGCGCCATCCTGCGGCGGCCCAAGGTTTTCCTCTTCGACGAACCGCTTTCCAACCTGGACGCGAAAATGCGCGCTCAGATGAGGGTGGAGATCGCGCGCCTGCACCAGACCCTCACCTCGACCATGCTTTTCGTGACCCACGACCAGGTCGAGGCGATGACCATGGGCGACAGGGTGGTGGTGCTCAGGGACGGCGTCATCCAGCAGGCGGCCGATCCGGAAACCCTCTACCGCGATCCGGCCAACGCCTTCGTCGCCTCCTTCATCGGATCGCCGGGTATGAACCTCTTCCCGGGCCGTATCGCCGATGTTACCGGAGGCGCAGCCTTCGTCCATCCCCTTTTCACGTGGAGGCTGCCGGAGGAATGGAGGCGGAAGCTCGCGGCCTATTCCGGGAAAAGCATCCTGTTCGGAGTCCGTCCCGAGGACATCGGTTCCGCGGCCGCCCGCCGGGCCGTGGACGCGCCCGCCATCAAGGCCGAGATAGGGGTGGTGGAACGGTTGGGGGGCCAATCGTGCCTGTACCTCCAGGCCTCGGTCGAATCCGGGCGATCCGCCGACGGGTCGGCCTTCGCCTCCCGGCCCGACGACGCCCAGGGGTGCCATGCGGGCCAGGTGGTGGAGCTGCCCGTATTCGCCGCCAACGGCAAGTTCTTCGATCCGGCCACGGGCGCCGCCATCCGCTGATTTTCCGGTCCCGATCCCGCCTTTCCCGCCCGTTTATAGGCCTCAGGACGGTTCCCGGGGCCAAACTCCCCGCCGCCACAAAGGTATTTTATGGGTATCGCAAAGGAGGACTCCATGTTGCGTTCAGTCCGGAAAATGAAGCATCTGGCCTTGGGCGCTCTCGACGGGCGCATCGGCCACGTGGAGGAGTTCTATTTCGACGACAGCCACTGGACCATCCGCTACCTGGTGGCCCAGGCCGGCAACTGGCTGACGGGGCGCCTCGTACTCCTCTCGCCCCATGTTCTCGGCCTTCCCGATGTGGGCCAAAAGGTCTTGCCCGTGAACCTGACCCGCGATCAGATCCGGCACAGCCCCGCGCCGGAAACCGATCGTCCCGTCTCGCGCCAATTCGAGGAGGACTATTACAAGTATTTCGGATGGCCTTACTACTGGGCGGGCCCGTACCTATGGGGGCCCAGCCCCTTCCCCGTCCTCCCCTCCAGCCCCTTGGAGGCCCCTACCCCTTCCGACGAGCGCTTGCGCGCCGATTTCCCCAAAGGGAATCCGCATCTGCGCAGCTCGGATGAGATGGCGGGCTATCATATGCGCGCCCAGGACGGCGAGATCGGCCACCTGGAGGACTTCCTCTACGACGATAAGGATTGGTCCATCCGCTACGTGGTGGTGGGAACGCGCAATTGGTGGCCCGGCAAGCAAGTGCTCGTGCCGCCCACCTGGATCGGCCAGATCCACTGGGAAGATCGGGAGGTGAAGGCCGAAGTGGTCCGGGAGGACATCCGCCAGGCCCCTGCCTTCGATCCGGCCGAACCCATGACGGAAGCGTTCGAGGACCAGTTGGCGCGGTACTACGAGACCGACCTGCATAAGGTCTAGGAAGGCTTCCGCGGCGCCTCAGAACTCCCCGCCCAGGGACCAATACGACCGGAACTCCCCTTCGCCCGGTCCGATGCCCTCCACCGTATGCGCGCGGGTATACCGCAATACGAAGATCCCGAGGTTGAGGCGGAACCCGTACCCGTAGCCCATTCCCAGTTGATCCATGGCGGCGCGCAACTCATTCCCGGAAGGCGGGCTCTGCCAGGCGCCGCCATAGTCCAGGAACAAGGTTCCCATCAGGTAGCGCATGGTGATGGGGAGCGGCCACACCACCCGGAAGGTCTCGACGAAGGGAAAGCGGAACTCCAGGTTGCCGATGAACTTCCGGTCCCCGCGGAATTCGTAGAACCGGAATCCGCGCACGGGCACGGCCAATTGCGAGAACACCGCCTCGGGAAGGGTTTGCGGGCCATTGCCCGGCTTCGTGCGCCCCACGAAAGGGATCAGGTCATCGCCGCCGGCAAGGTACACCACGGGATCGGAATAGCCGCCAGCGGGGGTGGAAGCGCCCGCCGTGATCCGCGCCGCGATGGAGTAACGCTTGGAGAAGAGCCAGTACTGGCGGATATCCCCGTCGACCTGGACGAAGGAGATGCTGTCGTTGAGGACGGGCGGGACATAGCTTATCGCGGCCCGCATGCGCCGGCCCAGGACCGGGCCGACGATCCCGAATTCGGAATTGTCGTTCACCCACGCCAGGGACGGCTGGACGAAGGCCAGGTCCTCCGGAGTGAAGACGGAATCCGGCGCGGGATTGCCGCGCAGGGCATCGTATAGGCGGCGGGAGGTCGCGAAGGCGTTCACGTTGGTCTCGAAGCGGGTGAAGATCGAAAGGGGGTAGCTTGCCGTCACGCCGCCCCCGTACTCACGGTCGAAATAGAAATACCCGCCCGTGACGGGGAAATAATTGCCGAAGTTGAACGCCAGGAAGCTGAAGTCCGTGCGGTAAGGGAGTAGCTCGTAATCGACCAGGATATTGGTGGAACGCAGGCTGGCGCCACCGGAGGAAAGGAGGAAGTTGATGCGGTGGTTGCCGAGCAGATCGCTTACGGTGAGGTAGGTCTGCCCGGACACGCCCCGGGAAAAGGTGTTGTAGCCCAAATCGGCGGCCGCCACCTCCAGGCCCCATTTGGGTTTGTACTCGTTTACGGGATAGGCGCCCAGCCTGGGGCGGTCGCCCCCGAGATCGATGGTCCCCGTATCCGGCCGCTCCACGAAGGTCCGGCCAGGGTAGTCGCGCAGGGAATCCGCGCGCAGGGAATCCATGCGGAGGGAGTCCGGCCGCGAGACGTACATTCCTGCCGTATCCGTCCGGGTCGTATCGTAGGCCCGCGCCTTGGAGGTGTCCCTGGCCCCGTTTCCGCCCGCATAGGATGGGGTGCCTCCCGTGGTATCTTTGGCGTTACCCCCGGGGAAGCTCGGTCCGTTCTCCGGTTTCGCTCCGTTCCCGACCCGATCCGCCTTGGCTTGCTTATCGGCTTTGGCCGCCCTTTCGGCCTTCCGGGAACTGTCGGCCCGGACCTTTTCCCGGATATAACTGGACAGGTTGGCGACCGGAAGCGGCTCGAAGAACCGGGTCTCGGGATGCTCCTGCTTGCGGACGAAACGCGTGGTGGGGATGGAATCCCTGACGATATGGTCCTTGGGATCGCGCATCAGGAAAATGTCCCAGCCGCGGTTCTCGAACAAGGCGAACGCGATCTTATCCCCTTTGCGCGACCAGGAAGGCGTAAAGCAGGTCGAAGTCAGGTTGGTGATGGGCTCGGTCCTCCATTCACCGCCCGAAAGGGTGGCGATATACATGTTGTTGATCCCGGAGCGGTTGGACACGAACACCAATTCCGTATCGGAAGGGCCGTAAGCGGGCATTTTCTCGTCGAAAGGGCCGCCGGCCACCCGTATGGGAGAGCCCCCCGCCGAGGAGATGCGGTAGACATCGCGGAAGGATCCCAGTTCCGGGAGGGCGGCGAAGGGCCGCTTCGGATCATAGGTCATGCCGGGCTTGCCGCGGTCCGATTCGAAGGCGATCCATTCCCCGGAAGGCGAATAGACCGGGTTCTGATCGACTGCGATGTCCTCGGTGAGCCGGGTCAGGGCCTTCTTGCCGATGTCCCAGACGAAGATGTCCGACATGCCGTCCTTGATGCCGTTGAAGACGATCCTCTCGCCGTCCGGCGACCAGTCGGGGGAGAGGATGCTCTGGATTCCGGGAGGGCTGATGGTTCCCGCGGATCGGCCGTTCTTGGAGTTGATCATGGAGATCACGTCCCGCTCCCCGGTCTTGCTGACGAAGGCCAGGCGCTTGCCGTCCGGGCTCCAGGTAAGCCGGCTCTGGTACGGGTAGAAGGAAAGGTGGCCGCGCTTGCGGCCCGCCGAGGAAAGGGACCGGGACACCTTCTCCTTCTCCACGTCGATGACGTGGATGCCCAGATCGGGCTCGCGGTCGCTGAAGAAGGCGATCTTGGTGCCGTCAGGCGAAAGCACCGGCTGCATGTTCAGGTTGGAGCCGTCCCCGGTATGGTCCGTCAATTGGCGGGCCACGGCCTTGCCGTACCGCCTTCCCCGGAGTTCCGGCCAATAGATGGAGCGGATTTCCCGCAGCCATATATCCCCCACCTCGCGGAGCGAGACGTGGCTCAGGCTCTCGAAGGATTTGCCGGGATCGCTGCCCTTGTTCATCTCGGCGATCCAGTCGCGGACGAAGCTGGGACCGAAGGTCTGGGAGAGGTAATACCAGAACAATTGGCCGCCTTTGTAGGCCAGGAATCCCGGCAGCCCCTCTTCCGCCGGGTTGCCCACGTAGCCGAAGAGGACCGCGTCCAGCATGTAGAACTCGGAGCCGAGATCCCATCCCAGGGAGGTGAATTCCGCCAGGCCTTCGCCGAACCACAAGGGAACCTGCTGCGACGCCGAGGAGAATTTCGATCCCAGGGTATTCTGGCGATCGAACATGAAGGCATGGGTCATCTCATGTTCGAGCACGTGGTGCAGGTCCGCATAGCTGCCTTCGAAGGGTATCACCACGCGGTTGCGGAAGATCTCCGTGAACCCTCCCACGCCCTCCGGGAGCAGATAAGGGATGATGTTGGTCTGTTGGAATTCGGAAGGGGTCGCGTAGAGGATGATCGGGACCTTGGTCTTGAGGGGGAATCCCAGGATGCGCGAGACCGAATCGTACAACGCCTCTACGTGGCCCGCGGCGTACTGCCCTACCACGGCCTCGTTCTCGCTGAAGTACAAGTCGAAGTGCCGGGTGGAGACATGGTACCAGGAGTGATGCCCGTATTGCAGCTTGTTCATCCCGAACTGCGCATGGCCGGCGATGGGATGCAGAAGGATCAGGAGGATGGGCAGGGTGAGGATGCGGCAGAGCCGTGAGCGGGAGGGGAAGCGGCGCTTCATTGGGGCGGTCATGCGTCACCGGGCCCAGAACTCGACCGAGGCGCCTTCGGCGGATGCGGCCAGGGTATCGCCCGCTGAGAGCGTGAACTTTCCCGGTTCGACAGCGCGCAGGGTAACGTAGATGTTGCCTGTGGAATCGCTCCGCCCCCAGGCCTGCTGCGAGATGGCCGCCGTGTCCCGCCCGGAAGGCCCCGTCACGGAAATGATCTGGGCTTTCTCCAGCGGGGTCACGACTACGTGGACGGGACGGCCCGCCAAAGGCGCGCTTTTGGGCCCGTTCACCTTGATGGCGAAGCGCGAAGGCGCGGAGACGGGAATGGTATCGGGGGCGACCGTGAAGGAGATGTGGATGGCATGGGCCTCCCGGACATGCTTGCGATCGGTGATGCGCCAAAGGGCATAGCCCCCCAGCAGAAGCACAATCAAGGCGGTGAACAGGGTGGTCCTCGATTTGTCCAATCCTGGATCCTTGATGTCATCCCCGCCGATCTTGTCATTTCCTGCCATGCTCCACCTCCGGTGCGGTAGAAATAATATCCTGGCGCGCGGGGGACAACAGTTGGTTTGAGCCTGACCTTTCCGCCCATTTGTTAGCTTTTTCCCATCCATGAAGGAAATCCCGTCTCCGCCCTCCTACCGCTTGCCGGTCCTTTCCATCTTCCTGGGCATGGCCCTGCTCCTTTCCGCGGGCGCACCGGGAGCCGCGGGCATCGCGCCCCCGGCTCCCTCCGGAAAAAACGGGGAAGGCAGGGAACGCGCTTCCGCATTCAGGCTCCAGGACGTGGAAGGAGCGCCGTTCGACCTGGGCGTTAGCCTGGGCCGGGACGTGATCCTCCTGGATTTCTGGGCCACCTTCTGCCTCCCCTGCGTCGCCGAATTGAACGCATTCAAGGAATTGCAGGCCCGCCATGGAGCCAAGGGATTCCGGGTGGTGGCCATTTCGGTGGACCAACCGCAGACCTTGGCGAGGGTCCGGGCCTTCGCCAAGGCACGCGCCTTCCCCTTTGCCGTTTTGGCGGATCCCGGACAGGATGTCTATCGGCTCTACGGGGTTTCCGCCCTGCCCACCAGCCTCCTCATCGATGCCCGGGGCCGCGTCGCGTATCGCCAGGAAGGCTTCCAGCCCGGGGAGGAAAAGGCCCTGGAGGAACGCATCCTGGGCCTGCTCCGGGAACGCCCGGCCCCGATCGAACCCGGCGGCTCCATCCTACCGGAAACCTCCGCCCGGGACACCGCCTTCCGGGACTCCATGGTCGATGGAATCACCCTCCGCGACCCTTCCCGTAACGCCCAGGCTACCCTCCCGGCGGTCCCGGGGACGGCATCGGATCCGGCCTCCTCCATCGGATCCCTCGCTTCGCGCCTGTCCCTGACCGGATCCAACTTCCTCCGGGCGAACCAGGGGCGCGAGAACCGCGCGCAGCCCGATGCCAACGGATGGCTCGAAGACTGGTTCGACGCGCGCTTGTCCGAGGGCGGGCTCGCGTACCAATTGCGTTACCGCGCCTACCAGTTCCTGAGGGACCTGCCCGGCGACGGGGAGACCCTGATCCGGGATCCCAGCCACCGCATCGTAAAGCAGAGCCTCACCTACTCCGGGAGCCACGCGGACATCCGCGCCGGGAACGTGTACGGAAGCGCCGGCCGCGGGCTCCTATTCCGCTTTTTCGAGGACCGCCAGGCACGGCTCGACAAGGATCTGAACGGCATCTGGGCGGCCCTGGAAGGCGGCCGGGCCGGCGAGGGTCCGGGGCGCGGGCGCGTTTCCGTTTTCGGCGGCAAGACCTTTTCCCGCTTCCCGGATCTGCATACCGTGGATGCGGAGGAGGACGCCTTCCGGGATCTTTTCCTGCAGGGTTCGGAAGGGGCCTGGGAGCCTCTCGCCGGATTCAAGGCCGGCGCCCAATACGCGGAAGCCTTCAGGGACGGGTGGAACGCGCGCCTGGCGGGCGGTAACGGCGAATTCCTCCTGGGGCCCACCGCGGCCTACCTGGGTTACATGGACGTTACCGGCGGGGACAGGTTCAACTTCCCCCATGCCTACCGCGGACGGGCCTTGTACGCCTCTTTATCGGAAAACCTGGGCCGCCTGGAGGCCGGGGCGGAATACAAGTACTACCGCAATTACGATCTGGGCTTCACCGACCCGCCCAGCCTGGTGCAATTCCACACCTTCCGCCTGATGGCCAGGGACATGCTCTTCCCCGACAACCAGGCGGAAGAAGGCGCCCAATTGCGCGGCACCTGGCATTTCCGCGAGGACGCCTTCTACGCCGCCAACGTCTCCCGGCTGATCAGCCATCCGGAACGCAATGCGAGCCTGCTCATCCACCACGTGGAGCTCCCGTTCCTGGACGTGGACCAGCAACTGCGCTTGCCCGCGCCAGGGGACGGTTCCCTCCTGATCGATGCCGACTGGATACGCCAGCGCAAATTCTCGGAAGGGGAGTTCGAGGACATCGACGCCTATACCCTGGGACTCGCCGGGGAGCGTCCTGCGGGTCCATGGAACCTGGGGTCCTCGGCGGAACTGCAATACCGGGACGTGGATTTCCGCGCGCTTACGCCAGGGGATCCCCTTACCGGCCGCCTCGGCGGGGCGGGACCGGTCTCGTCCCGGATGGAGGCCTGGCAAGGCGTGGTTTCCGCCACCTTGGGGCGCGCGTCCCTCTGGTCCCTGACCCTGGATTACGAGGCCACCACCTCGGAACGGGAAGCGGATCCGGAATCCTTCCACTACCTTCTGGGAGGCCTCAGCAACGGCTGGACCTCCGCCTACCTGGCCTTGAACCTGCCGGAAGGCAACCGCATCACCTTGTGGGCCGGCCAACGCAAGGAGCGGGTGGTATGCGCGGGGGGCAGCTGCCGCCTGGAGCCGGCCTTCGAAGGAACGGAATTGATATGGTCCAGCCACTTCTGAAATCCCTTAGCGGCGCGTCCCTCCTGGCGGCGGCCCTTTCCGCGCTTTTGCTCGCGGCGACCGGATGCGCGCCCTTCGACGATCCCCTGCTGGAACTCGATCCGGCCTTTCGCGATTCCACCCTGACCGCCGTTCCCCCGGGCGATCAAGCCCGGGTCGCGCGCGTCCATTTCCTGGAATCCTTCGGCTCCTACGGCTGCGTTTCCTGCCCGGACGCCGAATCCCGGCTCGCCCCTTACATCCATGCCGACGCGGCGGGCCGCGCCGGACCGCGCCGCCTCGTGGTCGTGAACTACCATGTCAAATTCGGCAGCATCGCGGATCCGTGGGTGACCCCGGCCATCCAGGCATGGAACGATGCCAACGGGTACGCCAGCCTGCCCCAGGCGGTGATGGACGGTTCCAATGCCGCCTACGGCGTGCGCGGGAAGGACGTCGCTTTCAAGGAGGGCGAGTACGATTCCCTCGCCTCCCGCGCCCTCCGATCCGATTCCCTTTCCTGGCTGGAACTGCGCCTGGATACCTTGGGTATCGCCTATGATACCTCTTCCCCCTCCATGGGCCGCATCCGCTTGCGGTTCGAAGCGCGCAACCGGGGCTCCGCCGCCCTGGGCGCCTTGGATTTCCGGGTCCTCGCGGTCAAGAACAGGCCGGCCGCCATCCGGCTCTACCCCACCCCCTGGGAAGTCATCGTCGCGGAGATGACGGAGGCCGATGCCCAGGGCAGGCCGCTCTCCCTTCCGGCCCTCCCGGGCCTGACCTCCAAATCCTTCCTGGTCGACCTCATCGTGCCTTCCGAAAACGGCAAGCATCCGAATCCCCCGCCCCTGGGGCCGGAAACCCTAACCGACTATGCCCTGGTGGTGACCGCCCGCGACCGCAACGGCATGGTCATGAACGCCGGGGTCTACCGATACGGGCCAAAAGCGCCCTGAAAAGGCCGAATCCCCTACCGTGGGGATTTCGGGAAACGTTTATATTTAACCGGCGACCCATCATGGACCCATCCGGATTACGGCAATCACGGACCGGTCCGGTGCAAGGTCCAACGCGTCAGGGATACGAGGAGACACAATGAAGAACTGGGTATCGGCATCCGCCAAGGCGGCCACCGCGTTTCTTTTCGGGGCCGCCCTCCTGGGCGCCGCAAACGTTTCGGCGGCCGGCAAGGTCGGCGAAATGGCCGCGGATTTCACCGGCCTCAAGGCCTTGGACGGCAAGACCTACAACCTGCATGATTACAAGGGCAAGGTCGTGATGGTCATGACCGTGCAGTGGAACTGCGGCGGCTGCAATGCGAACGCCCCGGCGGTCGGAGCCCTCGCGTACAAGTTCAAGGACAAGGCCTTCCAGGCCTTCGGTCCAGACATCAACTTCGCGACCACGGAGCAATTGGGGACCTTCGACAAGAACCTCAAGAAGACCGAACCGAAGGTGGCCTTCCCGCTCCTGATGGGAATCCCCAAGGCGGACATCAAGGATTCGATCAAGGGCACGGCGAACTTCGGGACCGTGTGGGTCCCTTACAATGCGCTGCGCGACGTCTATTTCGTCATCGATCATACCGGCAAGATCATGGCCCGCATTGAAGGGGACCGCGGAAATCCCATGGGCGCCGTCAAGATGAAGGCCTTGGAGGATTCCATCGCCGCCGCCATAAGCCGGGTCCCCACCACCGGCATCTCGGTATCCGGGAACAATGACCTGTGCCTGCGGGCCTGCAAGCGTTCGGGCCAATACCAGATCGACCTGGACCCGAGCGGGACCGCCTTCCCGAGCGACGTTTCCTTGCGCATCATGGATTCCCAAGGTCGCTTGATCCGCAGCCTGGATTGGAACGGATGGCAATCCGCCTCCCAGGTTCCCGGCGGACGCCAGGCGATTTGGGATGGGATGGATTCTCAGGGCCGCACCGTGGCCTGGGGTTCCTATTACCTGAATGCGACCTCGGCGGCTACCTCGGTCTCCCTGCTGCTTTCCTGGCTTCCATAATCCTCCAGGCCCTCAAAAGGTGATTTTGAGGGCGGACCAGGGGGAGAAGGTCACCTTGCCGAAGGCGGCGTCGTCGGTCTGATCCCGTATCCGCGTATTGATATTCACGAAGCTGTTGGCGCCGCTCCAATAGGAATCGGTGGCGTTGAAATCGTGCGGGGATTGGTTTTCCAGGTCGTAGGAGATGCTGTTCACGAAATTGGTGCCCGTGATGGCGAGCGAGCCGAAATCCCTGATCAGCATGCCGATATTGAAGCCGTTCACTTCACTGCTATCGATCGTGGTCGCCCCGGAGATTGCGCCTCCGTCATAGCCGGTGACTTCCAGGCCCGTGCCCGTACCCGCCCCCACGAACTTGGCTTTTGACAAGGTTCCCAGCCCGATCCGGATCAAGGGAACGGCGGAAGTGAAGTTGATCGTCGTGGACGAGAAGTCGACCTTGGCATTGGGCATGTCGACCGTGGATTCGGAGAGCCCGCAAGCCCGGAAGGTCAGGGGCCCTGACGCCACCGTTCCACCGGCCGGTTTGAATGCCGAAGCGGTAAAAGCGGAATTGGTGATGGCGTACCGTGTCGCGCTTCCGAAATTGAAGGTGGTGTTTTCCGCCGTGGTGGAGTCCATCGTAACGAACTGGTTTGACGTCTGCACCAAGGCATTGGCCAGGCTTGATCCCAGCAAATAAATCCGCATGCCCGGGCCCGTGCCCGTCAGCGTCGTCGCATCCAGGCGGCAGGTATCGAGGGCGAGGGACGAGGTGTCGGCGAAGGCTTCCGCCACGATTTGGCTCGAGCCGAAGGACGAGTGGCCGACATGCAGGGGCCCGGAGTTCTGGGTTACCCCTGAGCCCAGGCTATTGTTACCGACCTGCAGCGGTATGGCCGAGGACATCCGGGCAAAGCCGATCCGGGAGATGGACAGATCGGCGCCTTCGAACCGGATCGGGGACCGGATGATCACCGAGTCGGCCTCGATTCCCACGGCAGTGAGATTCCCGCCTTTGATCAGGATCTTGTAGGGGCCGGAAATATCCACTCCCGCGCTGATCACCAGGCTGCCGGTGGAGTTGACCACCAGATCCGAAGTCAGCACATAGGGGCTCAAAGGTTTGGAGAAGATGGTGAATCCCAGAACGGTTCCGCCCACGTAGGAAACCGCGCTCACGATTACGGTGTCCACCGTGAAGTTCCCGTCGTCATCCCTTACGCCGAAGAGCACGGTTCGCGGCCCGCCTTGGGAGATGGTGAAGGTCGTGGCGGCCATGGTGGCGCTGGAATCGTCCCAGGATCCGTTGTCCTGCCAATCCCATTTATACATCGCGACGGTCCCGAAATCCTGGGTCGCGGATCCGGTCAAGGTCAAGGCGAGGCCGACGGCGACCGTGGTGTCGCTTCCGGCCTTGGCCACGGGGGCATCCTTGACCACGGTCACCACCATAACGTCCTTGGAGGTATTTCCATCGTCATCGGTGACCCGCAGGGAGCAGGCGAAAGTGCCGGCGACCGTCGGGGCGAAGACCGTGGTATCGCCGTTGCCGGTGACCTTGAAGGCTCCGGTGGCGCCCACGTCCCAGGCGCGCTCGATCAGGGTACCGTAGGCGTCCGTTCCCTTGCCGCTCAATTTGACGGCGTCGCCGATGGACACCAGGGTGTCGTTTCCGGCATTGGCCACGGGATCGTCCTTGAGGACCTTGATGACCACGGTATCCTTGGAAATATTCCCGTCGTCATCGGTGACCCGCAGGATGCAGCGGTATACCGCGGCGGCGGACGCCGGGGCGGTGATGGAAGTATCGCCCTTCGAGACGGCCTTGAAGGTGCCCGTGCCGCCGAAGTCCCAGGCCCAGGCCGTTATGGTCCCGTATTTATCCGTGCCGCTGCCATGCAGGCGGACCGTGTCCTTGATGGAGACCGTGGTGTCGGCGCCCGCATTGGCCGTGGGGGGATCCTTGATGACGGTGACCTTCACGATGCGTTGAGCGGTGAGACCGTCGTCATCGGTCACGCGGAAGACGGAGCTGAAGACGCCCAGGGCGGCGTAGGCGTGGGTGGGGGCGAAGGGGATCGCGGAGGCCGAATCCAAGGTCCCGTTCCCGTCGAAGTCCCAGCCGTAGCCTTTGACCGTACCGTCCGTGTCCGAACCGGTTCCGGTGAACCGGATGACGTCATTGATGGTCACGGTGGTATCGCCGCGGACCGTATTCACCTTGGGGGCCTGGTTGGTGATTTCGATATTGCGGAAGTCGATGTTCTCGTTTCCGTCGTCATCCCGCACGAGGAGTTTGGCGAAGTAGTTGGCGGCATGGTCGTAGACATGGGAAGCCGCGCCGGCCGCCGATGAATCATCGTAGATGCCGTCCCCGTCGAAATCCCATTTGTAGATGGCGATGGTGCCGAAGGCCTGGGTGGCGGATCCCGCGAAATGGATCTTGGTGTGGATGGGCGCGGAGGTGTCCTTACCCGCTTCGGGAACCGGCGCATCGGTCACGAAACGGAGGCTCAGGCTATCGCGCCAGGCGCTGCCGGCTTCGTCGGTGGCCTCGGCGAATACGGTGCGGAGGGCGGCCTTTCCGCTGCTTACCTTCACGGTTTCGGTTCCTGCCGGGGCCGATTCCACGAAGGACGCGAATAGGCTTTCCTTGGCGTCGAGGGAGAACGCAAGCTTGACGGTTTTGCGCGTGGGGTTGGACCATGTGGCCGTTACCGAAATGGAGTCGCCTATGCTGGCCGTGTCCCCTTTGCCGCCCGTTATCTTCCAGATGAAGGTGGTGCGCACCTTGGAGGGCGCGGCCGCCTTCAAGGTCACGGATTTGGAGTAGGCGGGGCTGGAAGCGCCTCCGGCATCCTGGGCCTTGATGCGATAGGTGTATTCCTTGTCGGCGGAATCGAGCGCGGAGGCGAAGATGTTGTCGACGTAGGCCGTATCCTTGATCAAGGCCGGGCCCAGGCGCGTCGGCTCTCCGGCCGAGGCCGTGTTCCGGTACAGCAGATAGCCGGACAGGTCGTCCACCTTCACCTTGCGCCAGCGCAGGGTCGCCTTGCCGGTCAGGGTATCGTAGGCCACTTCGAAACCGAGCGGAGCCGGCGGAGGGAAGGCCGGATCGGCTTCCATCTCGCCTGCCTTGGGCTTGGCGACTCCGCCCGCGAATACCGCGATGCCGGTATCCGTAACGGTCTCCAGCCCTTTCTTCAGATAGGAAATGGCGTATGTGCCTTGGGGGATGCCGGTGAGGGAGAACGCTCCCGAATCCCCGGAGACGGTGGCGAAGGACGTGCCGGCAATCGAACAGACCACCCCGCCACTGTCGCCCTCACCGAAGGAAATCCTGCCGGAAATCCTTCCAGGAGCCCGCAGGGTATCGTTCTTCAATTCGAGAAGCGCGTCCCCGCCATCGTACTCGATCCCCTTGATGAGGACGACGAGTTTGCCTTTATCGTAATCCCCCAGGATGTTGTAGGTTCCCTTCGGCAGGCCGGTGAATACGAATCTGCCGAGGCCGTCGGTCGTGACGGAATCGATGGCGCCCAAGGCGGTCGCCGAGGCTTTCGGAAGCGGCAGGTTCGATACCGGGATGGATTTGACCAGGGCGCTTTTGAGCGGCGTGCCGGTCTGGTCGACCAGGATGCCGGATAAACCCTTTATCGGATTGCCCTTATCGACGGGATCGGGCTCCTTCACCGGGTCGGTGGCGGTTTTCCCGGAGCAGGCATAGAAGGTGAAAACCAGGGCGGCGGCGGCGAACCCTCTCGAAAACAATTCCCGGTTGGCGCGCATGCATAGCTCCCCGAATAATGAAACGTAACGGACTTCACGCCGGGTTTTGGAGGCGATCCATCGGCCGTCTGATTATAGGATTGGGTTGGAGCTGCGGTCCACGAATCCTCAATTTTAGGTAATTGGGTTTCGGTGGAAAACCGGGTCCGGCAGGCAGCCGACCGCGGATAGTACGCGGTCATGGTAGAAGCGTACAGGTCTAGGGAACGGGCAAAACCGAAGCCGACACCATGGCTTTGGCCCAGGTTTCCCCGCCTGCCCATGAGACCCGGATCAATACGAAGCCCGGCGGCAAAGGCCTTCCGGACGACGCCGACGCGCTCCATACCGCTTCCCGCACCGTGGCGGCAAGGGGTCCCGAATCCCAGATCGGCCTTCCGTCCAGGCCCAGGATGGATACGGATTTCTCCGATTTGATGGAGGGAAAGGTTATGCGGAGGCCCCGTGATTCCGCATGGACCCGGAGGAGCGGCTTTTCCCCGGGGTAACGCGCTGGTTTACCCGCGATGCCGGCGCCGGCCTTGAGGTAGCGTACCGTGTCCCCGGAAACGGCGAAGTCGGAAAGCCTGGGCAGATAGCCGTTCACAGGCCGGACCGGGGGCGCGAAGGCCGGATCCCATTCCAGGTTCCACGCCCCGAAGGCGAAGACCGTGTCCGAAACCCCGGTGGAACGGGAACGGCAGAACATCAGCCCTCCGTAAATCGCCTTGGCGGGCGAGATGAAATCGTAGTTGCCGTCGGCGGCCGGGAAGAATTGGAAATGGTGTTCCGAGGAGAAACCCGTATCCCCGAAAGGATAAGGCGCATTGGCCCCGTGGATCCCCGCCTTCAAACCGTTCATGCAGATCTCGTCCGGGCAGACCTGGAGATCCCAATCCCAATCCGGATTGCCGCGCACGTCCTGGGGCAGGCCCCAAAGGGTATCGATGCCGACGAAGAAGCTGTCCGGTTTTTCCGCCGCATCCGCGAAGGACCAGGCGAACAGCAGGGTGCCCTCGGCCGGGATGATGCTGGAGGCGCTATCGAAGGTGCGGTACCAGCGGGGATTATAGAGGAGTTCCCGGAAGGCGGGCTTGGCGGAGGTCTGCACCGCCTGGCCCAGGATCAGGGCCAAGGCCATGCCCAAAAAGGGTTTTGGCGTGAATCGAAGGTTGAGGAGCCGGCTCGGTAAGCGCATGTCCCAAATATACGTCCGTTCCGAGGAGATGGAACTTGACCATGGGATGACCTGCAAATCCCCCATTTCCCCTATCCGCGCAAGTTTAAGGCGGTCCGGAGCGGCACCGGTCCGCGAATCCCGTTTTCAATCCGCCGGGCCGGGCAGGATACTCCGATCACGGCCGCATCTCACCGGCCCCGGGAGCCCTCATGCCGAAAAGAATCCTCGCCCTCGCCGCCGTAACCCTCTGCGCCTTCGCCGGCCCGTCCCTCGCCGCCGATTACAAGGTCCTGGATTATTGGGGCGTAGGCGGCTATGCCCATACCAGCAGGCCCATCGCCAATACCTATCTCGATACCCTGGCGAAGACCCTCAATTTCGAACTCACCAAGACGGAGGATGCCAAGGCATTCACCACCGAGAACCTGGCCCAATACCGGGTCGTGGTGTTGAACAATTCCACCGAGATGGGCAAGGTCCTGGACACGAACCAGCGGGCCGCCCTGATGGCCTTCATGAAGGTCAAGGGCGTTATCGCCTGGCATGCCTCCGGCGACGTCAAGGGCACCTGGCCGGCCTGGACCACCTACCTGGGCGGGGAATTGAGTTCCCATGGCGCCGGCATTTCCACCGTACGCAAGGATCCCGCCGGACTCAAGCACCCGATCGTCGCGGGACTCGATACCGGCCGCTTCGACGAGGAATGGTATTCCTACAAGACCAATCCGCGCCTGGCCCCGAACGTAACCGTGCTGTATACCATGGATGAAGCCTCCTGCAACAACAGCTGCTCCCCGGTGATGGGCGATCATCCCATCGTCTGGGTGCGCAACGAGCCCACCGGCGGCCGCCTGTTCTATTCGGGCATGGGCCATATGGATTGGATCTTCCAGAAGGTGAGCCTGACGCGGACCATGTACAAGCAGGCGATGGAGTGGGCCGCCGCGACCACGGTCCCCATCCGTCAGGTGACCCTTTCCCGCAGCGGAGACGGGATGACGATCCGTTCCTCGGGTTCCACCTTGGAAGTGGAGCTGGCGGGAATGGGCGCGCATGTCCTGGATATCGGGACCCTGGACGGCAGGAAGATAGCGGTGCGGTCCGGCGCCGGTCCCGCGCGGTATCGGTTCCAGGATCTGGAACCCTCCAAGGTCTATACCTTGATCGCGACCACGCCGGAGGGACGCGAGGTCCGCCTGTCCAAATAGGGATTCAATCGGGCGCGGGCAACGCCGGGTCCCGCGGGGCCAGGGCCCTGAGCTTTTCCACGTAGTTGGCGATGCCGTGATCCTTCAAGGCCTGCTCCTGCACCTGGGCCCACCAGGAATCCGGATCGTAACGCTTGCGGTAATGCTCGCTCAGGCACTCGTATCCCTTGCCGTCCTTGCCCTCCGACAGGGCCACCTCCAGGCCGAAATGCTCGTAGGATCCCAGCTTGCCCGGGTTGTAGCTGAGCGGCGGGACCTGGGTCACCAGATCCTGCCCGTTCAGGAACCGGATCAGGTTCAGCGAATCCCCGTGCCGCGCGCCCGCGGCATTGGTCACCTTCGGCTGGCCGAAAGTCTCGACCTCCACCTTGAAGCCTTCCGCGCGCAGGTAGAGTCCGGTGACCACGGCGATGGCCCCGCCCAGGCTATGGCCGGTGAGGCGGGTCCTGTAGACGGAACTGAGATGCGGCCGGATCAAGGGATAGAGATCCCGGGCCGCCGCCGCGAAGCCCCGGTGCAGGCGCATGTGCAGGATGGAGTCCTCCGCCTGGGTATAATCCGCGTCGAGCTTGATGTCCGTGAACGATTTGGTGCCGCGGAAGGCGATCCATTGGATCTTGGCCGAGTCGTCCACCCGGACGAAGGCGCGGGCGTCGCTGACCGGGCCGCGGAAGAAGAAGCAGCTGTCGCGGCCGCACTCCTTCGCCACCACCGTATCGGGAGAGTAAGCCTGGTCGGCCAGCATGGCGAAGCGGAGCGATTCGGCGAAATCGATCGTATAGCCCTGGGGACAGAATTTCTTGGCGGGGGCGCATGCGCTGAGGGCAAGCAAAAGGGCCAGGGAAACGGCCGATGCGGTTGCCGGGAAGCGTGGGAAACGAGTCATGGGGACCTCCGGGGAATGGATTCCGTTTCCTGGGGAAAGGTAACCGATTCGCCGGGGTATTTGCGATTTTTGCGGGAGACGCCCGCGGGGTCCGGCTGCGCTAGAAAGCGAGCAGCCGGCCCCGGGCATCCACCCAGGGGCCCGCGGCCGGGCCTGAAGCCGGCCGGTAGGGTATCACCTGGGTTTCCCCCGCCCCGGAGCGGTCCCGGGGCATCGCCTCGCCGGTCCCCATAGGCTTCCCGATGGGCCGCATCGGCTTCCCGATCCCGGTGATCCCGAGGTAATGCTTTACCTGGGGGATCAATGCGTCGGCGTATTTCCGCTGCCCCGCGACGTTGGGATGGTAGTCGCATCCCAATTCGCCCGCAACCAAGGCCGGCATGTGCACGCGGTGGATCTTGGCGTCGCCGGCCGCCGCCACCTGGCTCACCAGGGTATCCACGTATTTCTTCTGGTACGCGTCCACGGAGTAGGTCATGCACAGGATCTCGGCATTGGGATACCAGGCGCGGACCTTCTTGAGGAAATCCTTGTACGCCGAAGCGTACTGCGCCTCGGTGGGCTTGACCGCGGTGCTGAAATCGTTGGTGCCCAAGGCGACGACCACGAGGTCCGGGATCCATTTCGTGAAATCCCACTTCAGGTCGTCCACGCCGAACAGGGTGTTCCCGAAATACGAGGGCATGGGCCGCGCGGAAACGGGCGAAGCATCCCCGTAATTATGGACCATGCCCAGGCCCGAAACCGCCTGCACGGAATAGTCCGCGCCCACCGCCCGGGCCGTCACCGGACCGTAGGCCAGGTAATTGTTGTCGTAGGGGCGCCGATCCGGACAGCTGAGGACGTTCGCCTCATCCCCGTATCCCACCGTGTAGGAATCGCCGATGAACTGGATTTTCGGGGAAACCGCCTTGGGCGGCGGAGCGACCATGGCCTTGCCGTCCTCGAGTTGGAAGCCTTCGAAGGTGGTGATGCCCTGGAAGCCCTCGGTCCGCTTGGTCAGGAGGATTTCATGGGCGCCGTCCAGGAGGCCCTGGGCCGCGACCTGGGAGGTCTTGCCGTCCACGGTCAGCTTGGATTTCCAGACCCCGTCCACGATGACGTTGAAGTCGTTCATGCCGCCGCTGATCTTGACCGTGATGGACGTGCCCGTGAAGCGGGCCTGGATGGAACTGCCGGGCCAGTCGCAGCGGGGCTTCTTCGCGTCGGTCCGATCGAATCGGCCGGAGTATTGGATGAAAGGATTGTCGGCGGCGATGTCGACCGCCGCGGAGAGGGGAGCCTGAAGGGCCGATGCGAGGAAGGCCCAGGACCAGAACGGGTTAAGCTTCATTCGGAAAGTATAATCATGCCCTGGGGAACGGGGTTGCCGATTCCCGCGGCCTGGGCGGCTTCCGCTTTCGGGAGGGTAAGGCGGCCGTCCGCGCGATAGCCGGCGCGTTCGCCATTCGCGTTCCGGTAAAGCCCGTCATTCCGCACCCCCGGGTTCCCCTTACCGTTCCGGGAACGCGCCAGGCCCGAGGTGCCGGCCCGCTTCTGCGAGAGCAGCCAAGTAGGCAGGCCCGGTTCCTTCATGGCCGGGACCCAGGATTCGTGGCCGACGCCGGGATACTCGGTGTATTTGGGGTTGCCGCCGGCCCGCTTGATGGCCGCGATCATGTTCCGCGAGCCCGATACGTTCACGGTCGGGTCCTTGTCCCCGTGGAAGGCCCAGATGGGGAGGTCCTTGATGCGGGCGGCCTTGGTGGTATCGCCCCAACCGCAGATGGGAACCGCCGCGGCGAACTTGTCGGGGAAGCGGACGGTCAGGTCCCAGCTCGCATAACCGCCCATGGAGAGGCCGATGACGTAGAGCCGATCGGGATCCAGGGTGAATTCCCGGCCGAGGGAATCCACGATCTCCATGACGATCTTCAGGGTGCCGGAAAAAGGCGTCGCGTCCACGGGCCTGCCGTAGTTGACCCAGGTGCTTTCCGCCGGGCATTGCGGCGCGATCACGAAATGGGGCACGCGGTTCTGGATGGAGTCCGCCACCCAGGCCGTGGCCAACTGGTTGGCCGTGAGCTGGGAGGTATTGTTGCTGCCGCGTTCTCCCGAACCGTGCAAGGCGAGCACCACGGGGTATCTTTTAGCCTTGTCATAGCCGGCGGGGACGAAGAGGCGATACCCCAGGACCAGGCCCGAAGCCTTCCCCTTTTGCGTCCGGGTCTGGAATTTGGCGGCTTGCGCCGAAGCGAGCGAATGGAAGGCCAAGGCGGCCAGCAGCAGTTTTCCCAGCATGTTCCCCCCGGGGTCCCGCGACCCTTTGCCTTCCAAAATAGGAGGGAAGCCGGAAAAATGCCGGGCGAACCTCAAGGCGGGGTTTTGCGAAGGGTTACCCGGTGATTTCCCGTGATTTCAAGCGCTTTTCGAGGGGCGGAGGGGGTACCCGGAGCCGGGATCGAAGGCGGTCCCCACGGCCGCCCAGGACCCGGCCGGGAATTCACATATCGACGAGGGAAAGGCTCCTGACGAGGGTGCCCAGGGCGGTCTTGACCCGCACCTGGTACAAGGCGGGAGCGGGCAGGGCGGGCACGCGATACGCCATCGGGCCTTCCCCGCTGATGGAGTAGACCATGCGGCCGCGCATGTCCAGGATTTCCACCTCTTGCATGCCGGGGGCGTCCACGTTTATGAAGTTGCGGTCCACGCGCATCCAGTCCGGACGCGGTAAGCGGGATGCCAGGGCGCTGATGCCCGTGCAGAGCCGGGGATCATTGTAGGCCTTGGGCAGGTTCGCGTCGTAGTTGGAGGCTCCGGGCACGGCGCAGCCGGTCTTCTCCGGCACGAAGGCCTGGTCCTTGCAGGTTCCGGTATAGTCGATGCGGTACAAGCCCTTGTTCCAGCTGATGTAGTAGAGGGCCCCGTCCGGTCCCTGCTTCAGATCGACCAGGGTCTGGGTCGGGAACTGGTTGAAGATCTTGGTATTGGAAAGGACCGAATCGCCCGCGCTGTCCAGGGTCATCAGGTGGAATCCGTACCCGTCGCACCCGGAGACCAGCCATTTGCGGTTGAGCTGGGGCGGGAATTGGGACGCGCTCTTGACGGCGCCGTCGTACCGGAAGATGGGACCGGTCATGGCGCAGCCCTGGCTGCGCTTGAATATGGGATCGCGGACGGGCGGGAGCTGCTTGACTCCCAGAAGGCCGGCGAGGTTGTTGACCGGCGTCTCGCGGGTGGATCCCTTCGGGATGGGAAGGTCATAGGGTTGCACGCCGCCCATGTCCTGTTCCCCGGCGAAGTACGGCCAACCCGTGAAGTACGGCCGCTTGACGAGATTGTTCTCCTCGGAGATCTTGCCCTGATCGGGACCCACGTCCCCCCATACCAGCCAGCGGCGCACCGGGTCGACCGCGATGGTATAGGCATTGCGCGTTCCCTTCACGTAGATTTCCGGCTTGACCTTGGCGGTGTCGGCGTACTGGGCCGCGAAGTCGGCGTTGCCCTGGGACTTGTAGAGGGCGGAATAGAATTCGCCGAAGTTCCCCTTGGGCACGGAATACCCTTTGGGCGAATCGTCCGGGTGGATGCGCAGGATGCCTCCGCGCAGATCGGCGGTGTTGCCCGGCCCGGTTTCCGTCTGCTGGTTGTCCCCCACGGATATGTAGAGGTCGTCATAATCATCGAACACCATGGAGCCGGAGGTATGCCAGGACACGGACTTGCGTACGATCTTGAGAAGGATCTTCTCGGAAGCCATATCCAGGCTGCCCAGGCCGGCGGCCATCTTGAATCGGGAAATGCGATGGGTGAAAACGTTGCCCGGCTCGATGAAGGAATACATGAAATAGAGGACCGGGTTCTTGAGGAAGTCCCGCGGAGCCGCGATCCCGACCAGGCCATACTCCGCCTTGTGATCCACGGCGATGGTTCCCAGGGAGTCGACGGTGCCGGTCTTGCCGTTGTACCGTTTGACCGTACCCTGCTTCTGGACGAAATAGACGTCCGCGGTGCCGTCCGTCTGCGCGACGAAGGCGAGCTTGAGGGTGCCGTTGCTGGCATCGTCCGAGGTGACCGTGGGACCGGCGTAGATCTGGGTCACTTTGAAATCGGCGTCCGTGGCCGCGCACCCCTTGTAGGCTCCCAGGTCGACGGCTTGGCCTACCGCCACAAGCCCGAACAGGATCAGCGAAGACGAAAGGAAGAGTTTGCGGATCGGATTCATCTGGAAATCGGTCATGGTCGGCCCCTCTCAATATTGTACGGGATGGGAATCGGCGTCCGCTGCGAAAAGCGCAAGATCCGGCCTTTTCGGCCCATATCGCGATGTAGAACGGAGATCCCCCTCCAATCAGCGGCCGGGCACAGGGTTCGGAACGAATCCCTCCCTGCAACCCATCCGGCAGCCCCCTACCGGAAAACCGTGACCCCCTCGCTAAAAGCTCAGGTGTCCATAATCTATGCCGGGGTCGCGGAGGGATTGGGTAGACTTCGCGCAATGATCGGTACGAATTCCGCGCATGGGCGCGGAATCATCCAAACCCCATGAAGCCTCGGCTTGCAGGCGAAACCGTTCCCAGCGGGATTTCCGGACCGTCCCTATATTGGATGCGGGGGGTAGATATGGGAAGATCGGGGCTTGATCCGATCCGGTGCCGGCATTCGGCCGGAATGGTGGGCCTGGCGGTGGCATGGCTGTCCGCCGCGGCCTGGGCGGACAAGCCCATCGATGATCTCGAAACCGCGGGCGCGCCCGCCCCCTGGGCCTTTTACGCGGGTTCCGAGTTCCCCGGCGCGACGGGCTCCCTTTCCGTTATCGCCGGCGAAGGTTCCGGAAAAGCGGCGCGGCTGCAAGGGGATTTCGCCAAGGGCGGCACCTACGTCGCCGCCCAATTGACCCTGCCGGCTCCCATGACTGCCGCCATTCTCTCCTTCCGGGCGAGATCGGTTCCCGGCACGCGCATCCTGGTAAGGGTCACCGACAACTCCGATCAGACATTGCAATACGCGATCAACCGCCCGCTTACCGCGACGGATCCCGCGGCATGGTTCACGCGCACCGTCGACCTGGGGGATCCCACCGATGCGTTCGGAGGCGCCGGCGACAAAATCCTCCACCAACCGCTCAAGCGCATCGCCTTCCTCATCGAAGCCATGGCCTGGTTCGCGAACGGGGAGCGGCTTTCCCCGGCGGCGCGCCTGGATTTCGACGACGTGTCGTTTCTGGAAAATCCCAGGGAGGAATTGGATCCCGATGCCGCGCCTCCACCCTTCGCGGGAACCCCGCGCCTGGACAACCTGGGCGTCAACATCCATTTCACCCGCAACGATAAGGCCCTCGACGCGCTGGAAGGCGCCGGCATGGCCTTTCTGCGCATGGACCTGGGTTGGGCGGGCATCGAAAAGGCCAAGGGGATCTACGATTTCTCCGCCTTCGACGGATTGGTGGCGTCCGCCTCGGCGCGCGGGCTCCAAGTCCATTTCATCCTGGACTATTCCAACCCGCTCTACGCTCCCGGCCCGCCGCTTGAGGCCGCCGCCGTCGCCGGTTTCAAGGCCTTCGCCTCCGCGGCCGCCGCCCACTTCAAAGGCAAGGTCCCGAGTTACGAAGTCTGGAACGAGCCCAATATCAGCGTCTTCTGGAACCCGCCCGACCCGGCCGCTTATGCCGCCCTGTGCAAGGAAGCCATCGCGGCCGTGCATGCGGCCGATCCCGGGGCCAAGGTCTCGACGGGCGGGGTTTCGGAAGTCGATTGGCCCTTCGTCCGCAAGGCCATGGGAGCCGGAGGGGCCGCGGGCGCGGACGCAATCGGGGTCCATCCTTATCGGGGCTCCCATCCCGAAACCCTGATCGACCAGGTGGTGCTTTTGCGGGAATCCGTGCGCCAGGCGTTTCCCGCCGGCTCCCCGCCTTTATGGGACACCGAGTGGGGTTATACCTCGTCGGATTTCGGACCCGGGACATCGGTTCCCGCGCGCGCCTTGCATGCGCGGTACACCGTGCGCCGCATCCTTACCTCCTGGGCGGCGGGATTCCCGTTCATCGTCAATTACGATCTCCTGGACGATGGACCCGATCCCCTGGAACGGGAACACAACTTCGGGCTGCTGACGACCGCGCTCGAGGACAAGCCCGCGATGACCGCCGTGCGCGTCCTCGCGGCGCGAACGCGCGGGTTCGCCGCCAAGGGATTCCTGGGTACGCGGCAGTCCCGCCTCCACGCGCTCAAGCTGGAAAGCGCGACCGGGACGGAAGTCATCCTCTGGATGGAGAAACAGGAGGAATGGCGCGCGAAGGCCGCCGTGGATTCCATCCCCGTCCTTTTCGCCCGGAAACCCATGCAAGCCTGGGACCATCTCGGCCGCCCCCTGGCCCTGCCGCCGCAGGCCTCCGGGAGCTATGCCTTCAAGGCCGCGTACGAACCCGTCTACATCACCTTCCCCAAGCCGGGTCTGGCGGCGCGATCGGGCCGCTCCGCGCATGTCGAGGCGGGGAGCCTTTTGAGTACGGGCCGCGGGAGCGCGGAATCGAATGGCTGGAAGGTATGGACGGAGACCCCGGGCGCCGGGCCGAGGGATTTCAGCGGCCGTCGGCCGGAACGGCATTCCGCCAAGGAGCCGGGGATCGTCCCGGAGCCAGGGTCCGGCCCCGCAGGTCGATGAAGATCCCCCTCCGGAAACCTTCGACCATCACCGACCCCGGCTTGCCGCCCAGGATCAGCTTGGGTAACCCGGAGGCTACCCACGGGGCCGGATCGGATCCGGCCGTGAACGCGATGGATGTGGAAATGCCGGTCAGGTTGGCGGCGACCACGCGTAGGAACAGGATCTTATGCCCGCGATCATTGGTATGGATCCCGTCCCCGGAATTGAAGGCCGGGAAATAACGGCCGTCCTCGCCTCCCAGGCTGTCGTAGAAGTCGATCGCGCGGGGCGCGTAGCGTGAGAGGATGCGGTCCCGCAAGGCGATGAGCATGACGCGCCTGGAGGAATCCAGGGCGGAACGGGGCAACGGCGTCGAGACCCAGACCTGGATCCCCGCCCGGGCGGCCCAGAGGCGCAGGGAATCGAAATTGGCGTTGTATTCGGAGGCAGGGTATCCGTTGTTGATGTCGTTGCTCGGCAGGCAGATGAGCAGGGCATGCGGATGCAGGGCCAGCACCTTGGTGATGTTGCGCGCGGTATCCGGGGAAGGCCGGTTGGCCGGAGGCTTGTACCCGGTGGGCATGACATTATAGGTGGTATAGCCGCCCACCCCCAGATTGACCAGGTTCCAGGCCGGCCTGAGCGCGGCAAGATAGCGGCCGTAACGTCCCGCGAATGCGCTATCGTAATTGGTGGCGCCCGTTCCCGCGGCCGTCGAGGATCCGAGGATGGCGATCGTGGCCGGGGCGTCCGCGGCTGCGGCCAGGGGAAGGGTTGCCGCAATCCCAATGCCAATGACCGTACCCAAGGCCCGCAATGTCTTCATAACCGCAACCCACCCGTAGGATGACCGCCATCCAAGGCTTAAGGTAACTCCGGTCCCCGTTCGCCAAGCCTTGCCCCGGCGGCGGCAAGGAACTAAAATGAAAAAGCGGTGGTTCCGGCTGATTTCCGGACCCGAGCCTTACTTTCGCCGGGACAGGAAATGCCATGAAAACCCCCAAGTCCGATCATCCCTCCGTGCGCCTGGCCCGGCGCTTCGTGGAGTACGCCCTGGGTTCGCGCCGGTTCGCCGACGGGGATCGCCTTCCGACCTTGCGCCTGCTGGCCAAGAGCGCGCGCGTCTCCCCCGCCGCCATGCTCCGGGCCCTGCATCTGCTCGCGGGCGAGGGACTCCTGACCATCGTGAAGAACCACGGGACCTTCGCGGGCAAACCCGAGGACCGGATGAGCGCCCTGGATACGGACTCGCTCGAGAAGCCGCCGCGGGAGAAATGGCGCCGCCTGCGCACCCGCATCGAGCAGGACATCTACTCCGGACGCTTTCCCAAGGGTTCTTCCCTGCCTTCCCTCCGCGATCTCGCGCCCCGGTACGGCACGAGCCCGCCCACCCTGCGGAAATCCATGGCGGCCCTGGAACATGCCGGGGTCGTGGAACTCCATGGCCGGTCCTACCGGGTCCCGCGTCCGACCCAGGTTCCCGGCCAGGCCGGCCTGCTTTTCACCGCTTACGTGCCTCCGGAGGACGCGGACGCCTGGTTCCGCCGGGATCGCTACGTGGAATTCCTCGCCGCGCTCCACCGGGCCTGCGCGGAAGCCAATCTCCGCCTCATGATTTCCACTTATCATCCGCGCCGCGGATTCAACTGGCGCGCGGGCCGGTCCGGGGCTTCCGGGGAATTGCATCACCTCACCATCCGCGGGCACCTGGCCTGGGCCCCTACCCTTTCCGAACGGGATCTCTCCAGGTTCTGCGCCGACCTCGCTTCCCTGCACAAAAGGGCCAAGCCTCCCAAGGTGGGTTCCCGGGAAATGCCCTTGGCCATCTTCGACGGCGCGCGCGGAACGCCCTTGACCATTCCCAGGTCCAAGGATTTCGCCGCCACCCGGCTTTTTTCCATCCTGCGCAAACGCGCGGGCGAGCAGGTGGGGCGCTCCCTTCTTTCCGATGGCCACAGGCGCATTGCGTATCTCTCCGCGTGCCATCTGGAACCCTGGTCCAAGGACCGGCTTTTCGGGCTTCGCCAGGCTTGCGAAGCCGCGGGGTATCCGGACGCGGTCAAGGCCTTCACCGTGTCCGCCCGCGACGACTCCGCGGACAAGCCCGACCTGGCGGCGCCGTTGCGGGATGCCGAGTCCGGATTGGCGGCGGGGCTCGCGAGCGTGGAGCGCGGGCTCGAAAAGGATGCGCAGTCCTGGCTGGCGATGCCCCTGCGGGCCTCCCTGGACGTGTTCCGGGCGGCGTCACGCACAGGCTACTCCCTGAAGGAGGCCGTGGAAAGGATGCGCGCCTGGGGACCCACGGCCTGCGTGGCCGCGAATGACGTAATGGCCCTCGCCGCAATCCACCAGTTGCGGAAATCCGGCGCCAGGATCCCCGAGGATATCGCCTTCGTGGGATTCGACGACGACAAGTACGCCTTCGACAACAACCTGACGTCCTACAATTTCAACATGGCCGGCGTCGCCGGTTCCATGTTGCGCTACGTGCTCGCCCCGGAGAAGTCCGGCCCGCCGGATCGGGACGGATCGGTCGAGTGTCCCGGGATCCTGATCGAACGCGGCACGACGCCGATCCGGGATCCCGCCAAGGGCGTCCCGGGATGATCCCGCCATGACGGCGTTTGACGGCTCTTGCGAAAGCTGGGTTTTTGGAGCCCCATCCGGGGCCTGATTTCCCGGCAAAGCCTCCTTCCCACCGGACGACCGCGGCGCCCGCCTGGTACAATGGACCGAGAGGGAGGTTTCGGATGGCGATTCGGAAGTGGGCGATACCGGCGGCCGCGGCGGCTTTCCTGTTCTCGGCATGCGAGCCCGTATCGGGCCCCGGCGCTTCCGGCGCGGGCGCCAACGCGGACCTGAAGGTCCTGGCCGCCAAGGTCCATTACCTGACGCCCCCTGATCCGCAACGCGCCGCCGACGATCATTCCGCGGGCGGCGGATTGGAAAAGCGATCCACCGGCGCCTGCGACCTGGAAGGCGAATCCGTTTCCGAAAGCACGGGGATCTCCGCTACGGGAGGCGTGGAAACCTTTATCGATACCTCGCGATCCTACACCCCTTCCGGCTCCCTGGTTTGCGATATCGAGGACGTGACGGCCTGGACCACCACCAGCTCCTATTCCAGGAACGATGAAATGGAATCCTGGACCCGGGTGCGGCTCGATATACCCGCCTGGGGGACGGCGGACTACCTTCTCAAGATGAGCGGGTCCGGCGAGGTCCGCTACTTCTCGGGATACGAACTGTCCATCGAATCCATGGACATCACCATCGGCCCTTCGGCGGTGACGACCTTCTCCATGGTGCTGGGACTGGAAGGCGGATACGAGGTTCCCCTGTCCTTGAACCAGGCCTTGGACTGGTCCGGGGAAAGCGAACCGGATCCTTCCGAACCGGTGATGTCCGGCCCCATCCTAAAGGGCGGAACCGTGATGGGACGCTTCGAGCTGATGGCGGACGATCGGGTGATCATCCGCGATGCGGACGGCGGGATCGTCAGGGCCCCCTGACCCCGCGCCAATAGAAAGGGCCCCGCGGTCGTTACCGCGGAGCCCTTCCCCCACCGAATCAAGGACGGATCAGATCTTCTCGGGCTTGAAACCGCCCTTGGACCGATCGCGCAGCCAGATGGCCCCGAATACCAGCAACAGGAAGGCGGGAAGGATCGCCACGGTGCGGAAGGATGCGGCCGAAGCCTGCACCAGCACGTTGTTCAAAGCGTCGCCCGTCAGGTTCTTGAAGGCTTCTTCGCCGCCGGCGGCCGCGATCTTGGCCTTGTCGAAAATCTTCCCCATCTCGGGAAGGACGAACCAGATGGACAGGGATCCGGCGGTGCCGATAAGGCCCATCACCAGGGCTCCGCCGCGGGGGAAGCGCTCCGAGGCCGCGGCCAGCATGGTGGGCCACATGTAGCAGACGCCCACGCCCCAGACGGTGGCGGCGAGGATTCCCATGATGGGCGAATTGGCCACGCTCAAGGCCAGCAGGCCCAGGGAGGCGAGCAGGCAGGAGACCCACAGCAGGCCCACGGAGGACAGCTTGTGGACCATGGTGCCGGCGAAATGGCGCATCACGAACATCAGGCCGCTCACGTAGATGAGGAGCCAGATGCCCTGCATGTGCACGGTGCGCGTGAGGGCCATGTTGACCCATTGCCCCGGGGCCAGTTCGGAAGCGGCGGTCAGGAACATGGCGAAGAACCAGATGAGGAAGGAGGGGCGGACGGCTTCCTTGAACATCACCCGCGCGGGGATGCCGGCGGCGGCGCGTTCGGTCTTGGGGAACTTGGAACCGATGAGCATGAACAGGGTCGCGAGGGCGGGGATGACGACGACGGCGAACTTCACGCGCCAGCTCATGTTGATCCCGCCGATGGCGAGGCCGATCAGGCCGCCCATGATGATGCCTCCGGGCCACCAGGCGTGCATGACGTTGAGCTTATGGGTCTTGTCTTCCGGGTAGAGGGTGGTGGTGAGCGGATTGATCACGGTCTCCATGGATCCCCAGCCGATGCCCGAGAAGAGCATGCCGAACCAGACCACCCGGTAGATGCCGGCGCCGGAGGAGATGCGATCCGCGAAGATGGTGAGCAAGGTGCCGGTGATGAAGCTGAGGGAGGAGAGGGTCAGGACATTGCGCATTCCGAGGAAATCGAGGAGCGGGCTGCCGAAGGCGATGGTCATGGCGAAGCCGAGGAAGGCTATGCCCAGGGCGGAGCCGAGCATGGCGGCCGAATGGACCGAATCGATCGGGTCGAAGAAGACCGTCTGGATGTCCCCGGCGATGCTGCTGCGCAGGCTGAAGCTGATGCCGGCGGTCGTGACCGCGAAAAGCCCGATCAGGAACAGTTTTCTCTTGTTCACCTCATCGTGTGCCGATGCGGTTCTGGGCGCGGAAGTGGTAATTGTCGACTGCATGAGTCCCCTTTGCTGATGGGGGAAAGATAAGGGCAATGGACCGGAAAATCTGGTGGATTCCGGTTAAGAAAGACGCAAAAACCGACACGACGGAGGGCTTAATGTCCTTTCATACGATGGTTTTTTTGCCGAAAATGCCAAAAGGCCAAACCGTCGCCACCCGGATCACAAAGCGGGCCGGCCTCAACCGGACCCTACCCGTTGGGGAAAATAGGGGACGGAATATGGACCCGGCGAAGCCGATATATTGGGATAATCCCATATATGAAGGTAATCGCGCGCATCGCCATCGCCTCCTTGCTGGGTTCCTCCCCGGGCTGCCCGGCCGGTTTCGCGGGGTGGGCGGATTCCACCCTCGTCCTGTTGAACACGACCTCATCCGGCGCGGATGTCGGCGAGGACCAGGCGGGCTTTCCCGTGCTGGTGCGGTTGGCCGCCGGGGACTTCATCTTTTCCGAGGCCCGCAGCGATGGCGCGGACCTGCGCTTCGCGGACCAGGCCGGCGCTGCCCTCCCCTTCGAACTGGAGCGGTTCGATCCGGCGGGCAAGGTCGCCGAATTCTGGGTGCTGGTTCCGATCGTCAAGGGCAATGAAGCGGAGCAGGGCTTCAAGATGTATTGGGGCAATCCCTCGGCATCGCCGGCGTCCTCCGGGCCCGCCGTCTTCCCGGCCGCGGGGGATTTCTCCGGGGTCTGGCACCTGGGCGAGGACGGCGGCTCCGCGGCCGGCGCTTACAAGGACGCGAGCAGCTTCGGGAACCATGGGACCGGGGCGGCCCTTACCGCGGCTTCGGACGTGGCCGGCATGATCGGATCCGGAACGCTTTTCATGGCGGGCTCGAACCAGGGCGTTACCGTGCCGGCCCAGGCCTCGCTCCATCCGACGGGGGGCCTGACCGTGGAAGCATGGATCAAATCCACTTCCCAAGGCGCCTATCGCCGGTTCATGGGCAAGCCCTTCTCCGCCGTGGCGGCCCCCTGGAACGAGTACAGCCTGGAAGCCGATATCACGGGAACCATGCCGACCTTCAGCGTCACCCTGGGGGATGCGGAGGCGGGTGTCATCGGCACCACGGCCATGGTCGACGGGATCTGGTACCATGTGGCGGGCACTTACGACGGAAGCATGCAGAAGATCTACGTGAACGGGGTACTGGAAGCATCCATCGCGCGCACGGGATCCGTTTCGGATTACGGCCAGGCCTTGTCCATCGGGAAATACGGATTGGACAACGGCAGCAATTTCGACGGAGCGGTGGATGAAGCCAGGTTTTCCCGGACCGCGAGGAGCGCCGGCTGGATCAAGCTCGCCTACGCGAACCAGCGCGCCGGGCAGAAACTCGTCACCTTCCGGAAATTCGCTTCGTGCACGGCGGTGTTCTCGGTCCCGGTGGATACCGCGGTCGCCGAAGGCGCTTCGACCGCCCTGGCGGCGGTTTCGGATTGCGCGGACGCCTATTCCTGGTCCATCGTTTCCGGCCCCGCCCCGCGCCTGCTGGATCCGGAAGTGAAGGTTCTGCAGGTGGTCATGCCGCGGGTTACGCGCGATACCGTGATCGTCTACCGTTTCACCGCCGACTACGGCGGCACCTTGAGGACCGGGGACGTGAAGGTGTCGGTCAAGGAGGCCATTCCCGATCCCTTATTCACCCTGCCCGCCTTGCCCAACTGGAACGGCTCGGACACCCTGGTGGTGAAGCCCGCCATCTCCAATGCCGCCGCCGTCCAGGCCAGCCGGGAGCCAGCCATCCATTATGCCTGGACCCTGGCGGGCGTACCGGTCGACTCGGTATCCCTCGCCGGGTCGATAGCGCTCACCGGACCCGCACGCAGCGGGAGCCTGACCATCGGGCTATGCCTGGACAATGGCGGTCCGGTCGCCTGCAAGGAGACCACGGTGAACGTTTCCGTTCCCGTAGGGATTCGCTCGCGAACCGCGCGGGGCGCCGCTTTCGGGAGGCCCGGGGCCGGTCGTTGGGACGCCAAGGGGCGACCGCACCCCGGCAAATCCCGCCGAACCCGCTGAACCCGCTGAAGGGCCGGATGAAATACCCTGCAGACAAAAAAAAGCCCCGTCCGTAAGGACAGGGCTTTTTTCTATCCCGGAGGCGGGACCGGATCCGTCAGGGAGGCGTCACCAGGGCGCCGGTCCAATCCCGGATGAGCACGGTATGGTCCGCGTAGAGATCGATGTAGCCTACCGTGGTCGTATCATGCAGGATGGGCCCGGTCATGATCTTCCCCAGGGAGGGGTTGTCGCCCCAGGCCGGGAAGAGGTCCAGGGTCTTGAAGGGACGGGCCTTGGCCAGATCCATCTTGAAGGAATACCCGTTCTGCCAGGTCAGAGCCAGGCTCGCGCTGCGGACCGTGGCGGTCGTGTCCCCGTAGAGGACGATCATATCGATGTCGTACGAATCGATGGTGAACTTCATCCCGTTGTTCAGGACCATGCGGCCGGTGCCGTGGGTGATCCAGTTGGGCAGGGTGGCGTCGTCCAGGATCTTGATGTCGATATTCTCCCAGACCTCGCCGCTGGCGTCGTTGATCATGTGGCGCGCATGGGTCTCCCGCGTGGTCGGCTTCTGCCAATCGCAATGCGGCTGGCCCAGGCTGTCGTAGTAGGAAATGGTATCGACCCCGTAGAGCGTGTTCTTATTGTAGCGGAGCGCCGCGATTTCGCTGATGCCGGTGCAAGCGGCCGCCGCGGCCTTGCTCGATCCGTTCGTGTTCACCGTGGCGGGCTGGGCGTTGTAGCGCGTGCCCAGGGGCATGGGAAGGGCCTTCATCCTGGCCGCGAGCTCCATCAGGGTCGGCATGTATTTATTCGGGAAATCGTCCCATCCCCCGTTGCCGTTCACCGGCGGCTTGAGGGAATCCTTCTTCCCGGCCACGATCCTCAGGGAATCGCTGAGCCGCCTCAGGCTGTCCAGCTTCTGGGCCAGCAGGGTGGAATCCAGGACGTAGACGATTTTCGTCGAGTCGTTCCCGCCGGTCTTGCCCGGAACGGTGGAATTCTCTTCGGTCGAGAAGCATCCCGCCAGGAATGACAGCCCCAATACCGCCGCGATGTGCCTGAAATGGTTGAAACGCATTTGATCCCCACTAACCTTTTGTGCCGGCCGCATCGGTGCGCGTACCCGGAATGAACAACTGGAACGTCTTCAAGTCCTAATCCGGCCCCACGCTGGATTACGATAAAATCTATTCAGGCGCATCCCTTCGCGGGGGCCCATTACGGGGCCTTTCGGCTAATGGTTACGGATAACCGCCGAATTCAAGCGATTTCAAGGGAAAAGGGCGATCTTTTCCAGGGGCCGCCGACAAGGTCCATGGTTACGCTCCCTCGCTTTGGATACGCGTTTCCGGCGCCGCCGTGATGCTGGTGGCACCCGCCACGGTGGTGGTGGCCGAAATCGGGGCGGCGGGCGCGGCCAGGACCGGGCCGGTCGTACGCAGCCTTCTTCCGCCTCCGCGGGGCAGGACCTGGATGTTGAAGAGCACAACGCGGTCCGCCGCCTTGTCCTCCCGGACCATCCGGAGGATCTCTTCGCGCATCTTCTCCACCTGCTTGAGGATGGCCTTGTAGGTTTCCTCCCCCACGGTCAGGAGGGCGGAAGAGACATGCCGTTCGGAAGCGGGAACGGCGTTGAGGTGGAATACCGATTGGGACAACCAGGCCTGCTGCAGGCGCACCAGGGCGTCGCGCATCTCCTCCGGCGGTTCCAGGAAGGAATGGGTCACATGGTATTTGCCGTCCCGATCCTGGCTCGCCAGGCCCCACTCGCAAAGGTCCCGCACGTAACGCTTGACCGAGGCGGCCTGCATCGGCGGCCGTAGGAAATCGCCGAGGATCTGGTAGTTGCCGCGGAAGTCGCAGGCCTCGATGGCGGCGCGCACCAGGGGATAGTTGAAGTCCAGGTAGTATTTGCTCTGGCTCTGGTTGAGGCGGCGGAAGAAGTGCCGGTTGCGGCGCTGCTCCAGCTTCTGGTGGGCCGCTTCCTTTTCGGAAAGGTCCTTGGCCTCCGTATAGGCGACGAGCACCCGCAGGAACTCGGTCTCATTGGTTTCCAGGGACATTCCCAGGCCCATTCGTTCGATGGCGGCGGAACTCAGCTTACGGCGGCCCTGGATGACTTCATTGAAAAAGCCGGGATTGGCGAATCCGGCGGTGCGCGCGAGTTTGCGTTGGGAAAAGGTCGCGTCCCTGGATTGCAGCCAGCGGAACCGGTCTTTCAGGAACGCGCGGTAATCGACATACTGGTATATGTTCGTTTCCGGCCCGGGCGCGCCCGTCGATTCTTCCGTTTCAGATTCTTCCATACCTGGTATTATAACGTCCCATGGGGGCCCGTGCGCTACCTTCAATGGAAGCCGGCGCGGACCCTCGACCGATGTACAATTTAAATCCGATCCGGGGTCGGCCGGTTCCGGGAAATGCCCCGGAGCATCCTCCGATCGCCCAAAATCCGTAAGCAACCCCCGATTCCCTATCGGAAACGCCTGGAGGATCCGCTCTCGCGGCCGGCCGCCCGTTCCAACGCGGTCAGGGCCGACCCCGCCCGATCGGCTTCCGCCTCCAGGCGGGACAGATATTCGCAACTCGACTCCAATTCCCGGCGCCGCGCCCGGGCCACCCCGGGGGAAAGGCCCCAGGCGCGTTCACCGTCGCGCAATCCATCCTCCTTGCCGCACAACGCCGCGCGGAAAGCGGCTGCCGCGGCCTTCCGATCCTCCCAGTCCTTCCGCGCTCCGGCCAACCGGTCCGATATCCCGTCCATCCGGCCTCCCTTGATGCGCGTAATAATATTCCATCCGTTACGACCATGACAAATCCATGCGAGCGGCAAGGGACCGCAGGCAGGGACGGATGGCGTTTCACGGCGCGGTTCGGGGGCCCCGGATCGGGTGGCGTAACCGGAATATCGAGGCGGGCGATGCGACGGGAAATGCGACGATCCGATGACGAGGCCCCGGGCCCGGCCTGCGTAGGGATTGCGGCGCTTCGCGGGTGCGTCCCGAACGCGGCGGACGTAACCATCGGGGGACCATCCCCCATCCATCGTCGCCGCCCGATTCCGGGCGGACCTATATTCCCTTCACGTTCCGCCGGGCCCGGCCCGGATCGATCCCCGCCGCTCCCCGGTATTGCCGCGTCCCCAACCGCGGCATGACTCCCTCACCGGGAGTTCCAAACCGCGACCGGGGAGCGGCCTCCTACCGTAACCGGATTCCCCCGGACCCCGCCCCCCAACCCTTTTGCGGATCCGCTTAACCGTCCCTGGAACGGGGCAGGCGTAACCACGGCCGTTTTATCCCCCCTCGGCCGCCCCTGAACGGCGCCATGCGGATGGATCTTTATGCCATGTGATACGCAAATCACGATGCCAACGAACCGTACGAACCAAGAAGCAAAGAGGATAGTATGAAGCACAACGCACTGAGAATCGCGGCGATGGCCTTGGGCCTCGCCAATCTGGCCCACGCGGCGCCCCAGGCCGTCAACGTCCTTTCCGAGGTGGAGGAAGCCCAGGGCTTCGTCAGCCTTTTCGACGGGACCTTGGGTTCCTTCAACAGCCATTTCGTGAACTACCGGAAGCTGGATTCCACCAATGTGGTCCTGCCTCCCGATTGGAAGATCGATCCCGCCCTCGGCGCCGTCACCACCGATGCCAGCCAGAACAGCGATATCCGCTCCACGGTCAAGTACGCCGATTTCGATTTGCGTTTCGATTACCGCAACGATGGCGACGGCGGAGTCTACTATAGGTTCAACCTGAATGATCCGTCGCCCTGGTACAGCGGGATCGAGTACGCCATCTTCGACGACTATGACAACTGCAAGACCTGCGCCGGGGCCGCCCTGGAATTGTACGGCCCCCAACCCCTCATCTACCGTCCCTTCGCGACGAAGGCATGGAACAACGGCCGCATCGTCGTGGTCGGCGACAGCGTGGAGCATTGGCTGAACGGCGAGAAGGTGCTCGGGTTCAAGTACCATAGCGCGGACTTCTGGAACCGGTTCGAGGCGAGCAAGTGGGCGACGACCAATCTCACCTTCAAGACCCCGGGCAACAAATGGGGAGGGTATATCGAAAAAGGCTACGTGGGTTTCCAGGCCTTGACCAAGGGGCACTGGCAATTGCGCCATATCCGAATCAATCCCGTCTCGCCCAAGCCGGGTTACGACAAGTGGTGGAGCACGACCGCTTCGACCACGACCGGAATCGCCGCCCGCAAGCCCTCCCTCCTCACGCAAGCCGGCCATAAGGCCTTCGAGCATGGCGCCCTCATCTACCGCACGCCGGCCGGATCCGCCATCAAGGCCGACGGAAGGATCAATCTGCCTTAGCCGGGTCCCCACGGCGATTCCGCCCTAGCCGGGCCTCCCCGGCGATTCCGCACCGCGGCAGCCAAGCCGCCCTCTTCCCCCGGATCCGCCCCGGCCTTTGACCATCAAGGGCCGGGGTTCGCGATACCGGGATTCGCCATACCGGGATTTTCCTCCGGCCAATTGATGAAATGATGGCCATAGGATCCGGGATCGGGGAGCGGGCGATTGTATTCGAAATTCCCCGGCGGCTTTCCCATGTCGAAGGGATTCACGTACTCGTGGAACTCCGGCATCCCGGTCGCGGGATTGAGCCTGGGTTCATACCCGAAGAACTTGTCGCTGCCGGGATGGTAGAACATCTCCCCTTTGAGCCTGCCGGTATTCCCCTGCGAGGATACATAGGCCGCGAAATAATCCGCATTGCTCGGATAGTCGTTCTTGTGGGCGGGATTGTCCGGATGGCTGTGGATGGCCTGGGAGGTTTCCGCGGTATAGGAACCGGGGGGCATGAACATGGAGCCGCCGAACATGAAGTGGATGGGATTGTTCGCCGTCACCCCGCCCCCCTCGGCCCGGAAGGTCTGGCCGAACTCGCCATTGGACCGCAGTATGCCGGTCGGATCGAAGGCGTTCATATTGTTCCGGAACATCTCCGTGGCCGCCGCCTGCTCCAGGTCCATCTCCTTGGTCCCGGAGGGAAACGGGTGCGCGAGGGTGAATCCGAAATCCCGCTCGATTTCCGAATCGAGCTTCAGGGCCGTATAGGTGGGGCTCTGCGGGCGGAACCACGAGTCCGGTTGGGATTGAAGGGGAGGTTGGGACTCGTGGCCCGCGTGGGCCGAAGGGCCGGCGGAGGGTGGCCTGGGCGGCGGCATCAGGGCCGCATCGGCCAGAACCTGGAGGTTACCCGTATCCGGGTGGTTGAATTGCAGGTTACCGCGGCCTTCCGCATCCGGGGTGCCGGGGGGCCGACCCTCGGAGGGAAGCGGGGCCGGACGTGAAGGCGGCCTATCGGGAAGCGAAGGAGCGGCTTCCTCGGGGGGCAGGGACGGGTATCGCGGGGGCGTGGCGCCATGGAGGGGCATCATGGCCGACCTCCTTCAGGGATGGGACGATCCGGAATGCCGGGATCCAGGGCCGCGGCGTCGAGCCGATCCATTTCCCGGTAGAAGTCCGACATTACGGCCGAGGAACCCTCCGTCCCGGGGCGGCCGCCATGGACCGCGTTCATCGAGGAGCCGTCGGAAACGGCGCCGTCCGGGGTTACCGTGCGGCCGAGCTCGGATCGGGGATAGTGGGCCCTCAGGGATCCCAACCCTGATCGCAAGGATCCGTTCGGGGTATCCCCGCGGCCCAATCGATCGCCGAAATCGGTAATGTCCAAACGGGTCTCGTCGGGCCTGGGCCGGGCCCGGAAGGAAGGCGCGGGAGTGCCGGCCTGCGCGTCGAGGGACGTCGGCGAACCGGGGGTCCCGAAGGCGTTCGCCGACCCCGATCCCGAGCGGTAGCTCGGCGGCGGGGTGGCGCCCGAGGATGCGGAAGGGTCGGTCCGGGGTCTTCCCGGAGGGTCGGCGGGATTGACAGGGGCGTTGCCGTTACCCTGCGCGGGAAGCGTCTGTGGGCGTTCCCGCCTTCCGCCGCGATGGAAAATATGCGTGAAGAGATTCCTGCCTATGTTCATGCCCGACCTCCTTCCCGGAAAATAGCCTGGATGAAGCGCGGGGAAAGGCTCCGGAGGCCCGTGCGGGATCCTGGATTACGGCCCAGGGGCAATCTTCCTCCAAAGCCGCGCTCCGCCCCGGAAGCAAGCGTAACCGGGCTTCCGGATGGTTACGGCCGCGGCGGAACGCCATGCCCGTATCGATGGATTCGTAACCAGACCATGCCGCTGTGACGGTGAGTTTAACCCCGTACGCGGCCCACCGGGGGAAAATAAACGGCTTGGATCGGTTCCGCGTAACCGCCGTGTTCCGTAGGGCCCCCAGGGCCGATTCCCTCGGCGCGGAGCGGCTTATATTTCTCCCAGACATGGAGTGGAAACCCAATCGCAGGATAGCCGTATAATGAATTCCCTTTTCAGCGACCTGAACCCCGGGTCTTACGCGCACAAGAACGACCAGGATGACGTGACCGCCGGGGAAGCCGCCGGGTCCGGGACCGGACCGGCTTCCCCGGACGTGTTCCGCTATGAGGATTACCGGGCCTACCTGCGGGATCGGTTCCTGGAATTGCAATCCCTGGACCCCGCCTTTTCCCAACGGGGACTGGCCCGCAAGGCCGGCATCGCCAATCCCGGCTTCTTCAACGAGGTCATCAAAGGACGACGCAGGCTCAGCCCCGCCGCCGCCGTCAAGATGGCCTTCGGGCTGGACCTGGGCCAGGATGAATCGGAGTATTTCTCCACCTTGGTCGAATACGCGGAAACCCGTGAGCCACGCTCCAAGCATGCGGCAGGGAAGCGCATGATCGCCCTCCGCAACCGCAAGTTCTTCACGTCCCTCGAAAGCGCCCCGGAGCCTTCGGAGGGCCTGCGGGAAATCGTGCGCGAACTGGACAAGGAATGGGTCCTGAAGGCCGCCGGTCTCGATGTCAAACCGGAGGGGAACGCCGATCCGTCCTCGGCTCCTCTCCAGTCGGTCGACGAAGGGACCCTTCGCTCCATCCTGGACCGCCTCGTGGACATCCGCGAGCAATCCGCGGAAAAGGACAAGCGGGAGGATGCCCCGCCCAAGCCGGTGGTCCAGGTCAATCTGCGGATGCAGCCCCGCACCGGATTCCCGAAAACCGGAGGTTAGTCCGCGACCTCCCAGGGTCCGCCCTCCCCGCCCGGGTCCGCCCTGCCGAAGGGCCGGCCCGGATGCCGATTATGTACCCGGAGTCGCTCGGAATCTACCCATGTTCCGGAGGCCTTCGCGCTTTATTGGGGGGACCATGGGAATGCACGCTCTCCTGATCCTTTCCTGCCTTGGCTTGTCGGCCTATGCGGCCCGCGCGGCCGATACCATCCTCATCTTCACGAAAACCGCGGCCTTCCGGGAGGACAATATCGCTCCGACCCGCCTCGCCCTGAAAAAGCATTTCGAGTCCAAGGGGATTATCGTGGATACGTCCGAGAACGCGGGCCTGTTCAACGACACCGCCTTGGCGCGGTACCGCGCGGTGGTATTCCTCAAGACCAGCGGAGACGTCCTGGATTCGGCGCAACAGAAGGCCTTCGAGAAATATTTCCGCTCCGGAGGAGGCATGCTCGGCATCCATTCGGCCTTGGATACGGAATTCGATTGGCCCTTTTTCGGCAAACTGATCGGCGGGGCCTGGTTCAAGGGACTGGGCGGGAATTCCGAAACCAGGCACTCCATCCTGGTGCAGGACACGGCGGACCTTTCCGCCAAATCCTTGCCGCGTACCTGGGTGCGGACCGACGAGATCTACAACTTCAAGGCGAATCCCCGCGACGCCAAGGATCCCGTCGCGCATATCCTGGTGACGGTGGATGAATCGACCTATCCGGGCGGGACTCCGGGAAAGGATCACCCCATGAGCTGGTACATCGCCTACCAGGGAGGCCGATCCTGGGTAACGGCGATGGGCCATACCACGGGAAGCTACCAGGACCCGCTTTTCCTGGGCCATCTTTGGGGCGGATTGCAATACGTCCTGGGAAGGACCGCGACCGCCGTTCATCCGGAGGCCTTGCGGATGGGCGCTTCCGCGGAAGGACGGGCGCGGAACCGCATGTGGAGCCTATCGGGACGATGGTCGGGACCATGGTCGCCAGCCCTGGGCTCCGGGACTCCGTTAAACCGGCTTCCCGGTAAGGCGGCGGGACCGGAACCTTGAGACCGGCCTCCGGTCCATAATCCGGGGTCGCGCCTGAGCGGAGATAAGGCCGCATCGCCTAAGCGGTGATTCGGCCGAATCACCTAAGCAGTGATTCGGGCCAGGGTATGCACCACCGCGTCCTTCGGCAGCTCCTGATAGCTCAATACCGGTTGGTTCTCCAGCTCCGATTCGATCAGGATCTTCAGGTAACGGCGCACGTCCAACGGGGCCAGGAGCACGGGCTGCGGATAGGCGCCCGCGCTGGCATCGCGCTCGGCGCGGACCGCCTGGATGATCTTGTCGCCCAGGCCCGGAGGCAGGGACAGGGTCCCTCCCGCCGCGGTCACCTTCACGGACTTCCGGATCTGGTTCTCCAACTCCGAATCCAGGGTCCAGGCCGGGATCACGTTGGATCCGGCGCCGTACCAGTGGCTTATCTGGCGGCCCAAAGCCACGCGCACCTGTTCCGTAAGCATGACGATGTCCTTCTCCTTGGCGGACCAGTCCACCAGGGTCTCGAGGATGGACTTGATGTTGCGCACCGAGATCTGCTCGCGCGCCAGGCGTTGCAGCACTTCGGCGATGCGTGGCACCGTCATGGTGCGTATGGCCTCCTTGACCACGCCGTCGATCATGGGCTCCACCTGGTCCAGCATCATCTTGGTCTCGTGCATGCCCAGGAAGTCGGCGCCGTGCTTGCGCATCATGCGCTCGGCCTGCATCAGGATGATGCGGTAGTTGTCCAGGAACGGGATCTCGGCCTTTTCCAGCAGATTCCAATCCTCCTCGGGCACCCAATGGGCCGGCCTGGATTCCGTATGGGTGGCCGCGGGAACCAGATCGGTCATCCCCAGCAGCTCCAGGGTTTCCCGCGACTCGCGCACCATCAAGCGGCCGGGCGATACGGCCCCTTTCATCCAAGGGATTTCGTTCAGATGCAGGGTGAAGCTTTCCTTGTCGATGTATCCGGAGAAATAGACCTGGAAGGACGGGAACGGGATGCCGGTCTGCGCCTCCAGGCGCACGATCAGGCGCTCCAGATCGTCCCATAGGCGGCCCGGATCCAGGTACCCCTTGAGCGCGGCGTGGATTTCCACCACCAAGGGCATGGGCAGGGCCCTCACCCGCTTGGGAGGGGGATCCGGTTCGCGCGGGGCGTCCTTGATGGCGGCCGCCTTGGCCTCGGCCTCCTTCTTGGCGAAGAGCTTCATGGCGTATCCGGTGGCTCCCACCAGGCCGCCGAAGGCGAGGAAAGGGAGCTTGGGGAAGCCGGGCATCAGGCAGAAGCCGGCGATGACGCCGCCGCTGATGAGCAGGGCCTTGGGTTCGGCGAGAAGCTGCGAACCGATATCGCCGCCCAGATGCAGGGACTCTTCCGAGGAGACCTTGGTGACGATGATGCCGGAGGTGATGGACGTGAACAAGGCGGGGATCTGGGAGATGAGTCCGTCGCCGATGGTCAGGGTGGCGTAGACCTGGAGGGCTTCACCGGCGCTGAGGTTGTGCATGAATACGCCGATGGCGATGCCGCCCAGGATGTTCACGCAGATGATGATGAGGCCGGCGATGGCGTCGCCCTTCACGAACTTCATGGCGCCGTCCATGGAGCCGTACAACTGGCTTTCCTTCTCCAGCATATCGCGCTTGGAGCGGGCTTCCAGGGTGTCGATGGTGCCGGCGCGGAGATCCGCGTCGATGCTCATCTGCTTTCCCGGCATGGCGTCCAGGGTGAAGCGGGCGGCCACTTCCGCGACGCGCTCGGAACCCTTGGTCACGACCAGGAACTGGACTATGGTGATGATGAGGAAGATGACCGCGCCCACCACGAAGTTCCCCGAGATGACGACGTTGCCGAAGGTCTGGATGATGTCCCCTGCGTACCCTTCCAGCAGGATCTGCCGGGTGGTGGCGATGGCCAGGGAAAGCCGGAAAAGGGTGCTGAGCAGGAGCAGGGACGGGAAGGTATAAAGGGATACCGCCTTCTTGATGTACAGGCTGGACATCAGGAGGATGATGGAAAGCCCCAGGTTCGCCGCGATCAAGGCGTCGATGACATGCGGATTCAAGGGCAGGATCATCAGGCCGATGATCGAAACCACCATGAAGGCCAGGTAGATATCCGAATACTTGTTCGCGTTCTGCAGGTATCCGGCGAGGAAGGTCAGGTCGGGCAGCAGGGCGCCCAGGCCTTTTTTCGGAGGGCCGCCGGCAGGGGTCGGTTCATTGCTCATGTCGTTTCCTTTTTGTCCGGGACCCGCGCTTCAAGGAAGCGCGCTTCAAGGAAGCGGCGGACCAGGGCCTGGGATTCATCGTTCATTCCGTTCGCCTTGAGGGTGCGGCCCAGCAGCATGGTTTCCCATCCCGAAAGCTCTTTACGACCCTTGAAGGCGGTTTCCAGATGGGCCAGGGCCTCTTCGGCGCGACCCGATTTGAAGCAGGCATAGCCAAGGGCGGCCCGGTAGTTCAGCTTGCGCGGCTTCAGGGAAACCAGCAGGGTATACAGGACCCGGGCATTGTCCAGGGAACCGTATTTCAGATAACGCGAGGCCAGATAGGCCAGCACGGGGATTTCCTCGATGCCCTGGGCGCGCTTGCGCCGGGGAGCGGCTTCTTTGAGCGCTTTCATGCCCTCGGCACCGCCTTCCGCAGGGCGGCCATCTCCCGGGCCTTGGAAACCTCGTCCTGGAGGATGCGGGCGCATTCCTCATGCAGGTCCAACCGCCGCCCGGTCTGGGAGTCGAAGGGCAGGCTTTCCAGGAAGACCAAAGCGCGCGCGAGGTCGTCCACGAAATTGCCGTTGGTGAATCCCTCTTCCGGATCCTCGCCCAACAGGCGCTCGAGCCCCTTGGACTCGCCGTCCTCGAACTCCTGGTGTTCCAGGCGCGGGATGGTGTCCACGGCCTTGAGCCCCTCCACGCGTACGCTCTTGCCGCCCGAGCGCGAAGAGCGCTTGGACTTGGCCGAGGTCGATCGCGATACCCGGCGCATGCCGACGCGGTTGGGTCCAATCTGTTCCGACATCATTTACCTCCACTTCGTGGGCTCGTCGCTATGGAGTCCGCTTTGCGGACTCCACGCATAAGAGCACAATGAACATCATCGCGTGCCGCTATGGAGTTCGCTTCGCGAACTCCACGCTTAAGAGCGCATCGACCAAGGTCAGGCGTTCGTTCGGAGCGCCTTGTAATCCGGTCCCGCGCCCATAGAATGTGCTTGAAGACCGTTCCATTTCTTTCATTGCCGTCTGAATCTCCGGGCCCATTTCAGGGTTTCCGCGACCGGTTTGATGAAACTCACGGGAATCTGGTGGTCGACCACGGATTCGGCGAACAGACCCCGGGCCAGGGGGATGTCACGCATGATGGGGATGCCTTCCTCCTCGGCCGCCTTCATCATGCGCAGGGCCAGGCGTCCCTCGCCCTTGCCCATCACGATGGGCAGCTTGTCCCCGTTCTCGTCGTAGTACAGGGCCACCGCGAAATGGGTGGGATTGACGACCAGGACGGTCGCCTTGCGCGTCTTTTCCAGGATGGCCTGCTCGATGGCCTCTTCGGCGAGCTGACGGCGCCGGCTCTTGATGATGGGATCCCCTTCCGAATCCTTGTATTCCCGCTTCACCTCGTCCTTGGTCATCATGTTCTGCTTGATGAAGCGGAGCTTGCGGAAGAGGAAATCCGATGCGGCCAGGATGGCGAAGGTCACCGCGAAATAGACCACGGTCTTCTTGAGGATGACCGACAGCACGGGCACGATGGCCGGCGCCCCGGTGTAAAGGGATCCGATCAAGGCTCCCATGGACCCTTTGGCGACCAGGTAGAAAATCGTCCCCAGCACCGCGAGCTTGACTATGCCCATGCCGAACTCGAAGAACGCGTCCGGCGAGAACATCTGCTGAAGGTTGGAGCCGGGGTTGAATTTCTCCGGCTTCGGCTTGAGGGCGTCGAAACTGAACAGGATGCCGAACTGGATGACATGGCCGGCCGCGGCCATCAGGCCGGCCACGAAAATCACCGGGAGCGAACACCAGGCATAGGCGCGCACCGAGGCCCCGAGCAATCCCGGCGTCATCGCCCCTTCCGGGTTGGCGATGGAGGTGAGGCTGCGCGAGAAGATGTCCACCACGATCTTGACGAAGTAGGACGATGTCGCGAAGAGGAACAGCAGGACGGATACCACGCTGATGGTGGCGGCCGCATCCTTGCTTTTCGCGACCTTGCCCTTTTTCCGCTCGTCCTGGAGTTTCTTCTGGGACGGTTTCTCGGTCTTTTCCCCGCTCATGCGCTCAGTGCTTCCCGAAAACCAGCCGCAAGGTGGCCAGCCCCTCTTCGATGCCGGCGAAATGCGCCTTGAACAGGTGGGCGTAGATGGGGAACGAAAGGATGAGGACCAGGCAGGCCGCCAGGCATTGCAGGGGCATGGCCACGAAGAAGACGTTCAACTGCGGCAGGTACCGGCCTATCAGTCCCATGCAGAAGGTGATGAGGAACATGCAGGCCAGGGCCGGGAAGGCCAGCATGCAGGCGGAGGCGAAATAATGCCCGATGGCCGTGGCCCAGAAATCGGCTCCCACGCTGGTGAGATCCGGGAAGTAGGATCCGACGGGCCAGATCCGGTAGCTCTCGAACAGGGCGCCGAGCATCAGCGTATAGGCGCCGGAAATGAAGAAGAGGACTTCCGCGTAGCGCTTGAGCAGGTTGCCCATGGGAGTGATTTCCTCATGCGAGGCGGGGTCGAAAAAGGCGGACATGCTCGCACCCGATTGGAAGGAGATCAGGTCGCCGGCGGATTGGGCCGCGAAGTTGTAGAGGGCGAGCGGGAAACCGAACGCGAACCCCAGGAAGAACTCCTTCAGGGCGATGGCGGCGAAAGCGATCAAGGAGGCGGGCGGCTGCCCCTGGGCGAGTATCATGGGCATCACGAACAATCCCAGGGAAAGGGATAGACCGCTCCGGACCCGGGACGGGATCACGCCTTGGGAGAACATGGGGAGCGACAAGTGCAGCCCGAGGAGGCGCGGCGCCGCCATCACCATGGCCAGAGCGTATGTCAACAGGACTTCCATCGGCCTTTCCCCGCAGCCGCCTCAGGCGGCCATTCCCACTTCGGAAGCGAGGGACGCGGCGAGGTTCCTCGCCTGGGAGGACTCGGCCGTTTTCAGCACATCCTTCAGGATCGCGCGGCATTCGTCCAGGCGGCCCAGAAGGTGGAGGGCCATGGCCGTGAAGGCCTTGGCCATTTCATTCGGGGGGTCCTTCCGGAGGAGCTCGCGATCAAGGTGATCGATGGCCTCCTGATAGCGGTCCTGGTAGATGAAGACCAGTCCGCGCGCCAGCAAGGCCGAAGGATGGGACGGACGCGCCGCTTCCACGGGTTGCAGGATCGCTTCCGCTTCCGCGGCCATGCCGTGGCGGGCCGCCATCAGCCCGGCCTGCAGCAGGCATCCCAGGACGGATTTGAAGGGTCGTTCCCATTCCGCCATTTCCATGTTACCGACCGCCGAGTGCCTTATCGTCGCTTCCATCCGCTCCGCCTTCCTGGGTTCCGCACGGTGATCCGCCACGCGTGATTTACGATAGGGATAAGTTAAGCGAGGGCGTTGGCTCCCGGGCCCCGCCGGGCCGGCTTTTGCCCGCGTGGTTACGGGCGGGGAAGGGGAAAACGGCCCAGGGGGCCGGCTTTCACGTATGCGAACCCGGGAATGGGGCCGGAGCGGTTACGGGAGACGAGGCCGGGAGGGAACGCTGGCAGAATTCCCCCAACATACCGATGAAGCGCCGCGCGAGGTCTTCGGAAGGGAAGCGGCTTTCCCCGTACTCCGGGTTCTGGAGCATCCAATCCTCCAATGCCGCCAAAGGGAACTTGACGGGTTCCCGGCCCATGAATTCCGCGGCCAGCAGGGCCATCACCGTACCCAGCGAGAAGCGGGGATTCATGACGCGCACGCGCCCGGTTTCCGGCTCCAGGCAATGGCGGGCTTCGGAAAAGGCCAGGTGGTTGCGGCAGGCCAGGGGGCGATGGGCATGGGCCAGGCAGGCTTCATCTTCGAGGAAGGGACAGTCCAGGCCCTGGCGGAACCAGGCGAGCCCGCGGGTCCGCACGTCCGATCCGGTTCCCTCAGGACCGCTCTCCCCCGCACCTCCGCTCCGGATGCGTTCCCGTATGGCGGAGAACCTGGCCGCTACGCCCCGGCCTTGTTCCGCGGGCATGGAGGCCGCGAACTCGGCGAGCACCAGGGCTTCGGGGGCGGACACGGGGACTTCCTGGCGGCAACAGGCCGCGCACCCTTTGGCGCAACTGGCCGGGCGGCCGGCCCGGGAATAGGCGGCCTCCATGAGGTCGACCAGCCGCTGCCCCACGGGCATGACCGCGCGCATGAAGGAAGCCAATCCGATTTCGCCTACGGGAACCTCCAAGGTACCGATCAAAGGGCCGTAGGCGGAGGGCAGGTCGATGGGATGGGTTCGCATGGCTGGCTCCTATGGTACGGTCGCGATGCGCGCCCTGAGGCCGCCGGGCTAGCCGCGCCGCAGGTAGCCGAAAGTCGCGGTGATCTTTTCCGATTTCTTCGGGAGGCTCAGGGGATGAGCGGAGGATTCCAACAAGGGATTGTCCAACCCGTCCCCGGAAAGCACCCCGCGCATGATATAGGCTCCGGTCGCGGCCTGGCGCCCGTTTGCGGTCACGGGCCACCAATAAAGGCGGACCGTGTAATGGCCCTGTCGATCCGGTTGCATGCGCCGGATCATGGCCACGTCCACCACGCCGTCCACCTTGTTCACGAAATCGCCCAGGGTATTGTAGAAGTTGAGCGTGTACCGCACCGGACCCTGGATATTGACCGTGAGCAGCCAGGGCTCGAACCCGCGCGAGGCCGGATCGGCGACCGCGCCTGCCAGGGCGGCTTCCACGCGGGAGTCGGGGCAATTGAGGCAGGCGACGGCGGAGCCGGATTTGCCGGGATCGACCACCAGCACCGGCGGGGCCGCGGGTACCGGTGAATTCATGGTGTACATGACCAGGCTGGGCAGTTTTTCCGGGAGGATGGAGAACACGGGGAAGGGGTATCCTCCCACGGGGATCCAGATGGACATATTGTTCAGGTTGCCCGCCGTATCCGAAATCTGCGGGGCCGCCGGGCTCAGTTTCAGGGAGTCGCCCAATAGCGGGAACTCCGCGGAAGAAAACACGTACCGGTACTTGCCCTTGCCCAGATCCTGGACCGATTCCACTTGGATCAGCCCGTTCACGTCCGCATTGGGACGTTTGATCAGGAACGGGAATTCCTTGGAGGCGAGATCGACCTTCATCGCCTCGGAGAAGGTTACGGTCAATTGCGGTTTGTCTCCGCGCGCCTGCGGGGGCCGGGCCTCGGCCGCGATCGCCTGGGGACCGACCTCATCCGAGATGGGGATTTCACCGGACCCGAACAAGGTGGAGTCCTGTAGGATCCGCGCCCCTGCGCCCGGCGCCACGTCCGTGCCGAAGGGGAACGGGCGGTCGCGCAGATCCACGAGGTAATGGGTGAAGTCCCGCTTGACGATATGGGCGGAGTCGGCGAGGACGGACTTGGCGGGATCGCGCGGATCCCTGAGCCGGATCAAGGCGGGAGGATCGTAGACCGCGGCCTTGAATTCGATCACCGCGCCGTCGATGCGGCCGTCGCCGTCGCTGTCATGGTAGACGCCGTGGGTGCCTGCGTAGAACGGCCTGTGGACGATGGGCGGCGAACCGGGCCCGATCAAGGGAGTGATGTAGAACATGCCGTCCACGAGGAAGGTGCTGTCGGTGTAATTGGCCGGATCCCCCACCTTGCCCGTCTCCGAATAGTCGATGAAGTAGATGTCCCCTTTCCAGCTGGAGAGGATCATGTGCCCTTCGCCGTCCACCACGCAGGAATAGAGCTGCGAGACATGGCCGAAAACGCGCTTGGAGACGATGGCGTTGGTGGCGGGGTCGTATTGGGACAGGGTCTTGTCCCCGCAGAATACCACGTTCCCGGTGAACGGATCGTAATGGGAATCGTTCACGAAGGTCCCTATGGTGAGCTTCCGGTTCGTCGCCATGGTATTCGGGTCGAGTTCGCCGATATGGGAGGAATCGAACAAGGTGCTCTGGGAGTACCAGGCCTGCTCCGCGTCCTTGTAGGCGATGGTGTTGACCCCCTTTTCCGATCCGGTGGGGCGGACTTCCGTGGCCTTGCCGTAAGGATCCAAGGGGGTATGGTAGAGATAGCCGCGGTTGTCCGCGACCCAGGCGGATTTGAGCCCCGGTTCGACGAAGATGTGTTCGGGCAGCTTCCATGTGTTCTTGGTCGTATCGAACGTCTTCCCGCCCGGCTTGATCTTGTAGACCTCGTTCTCGTATTTCCCCGCGATCAACAGGTGATCGTCCCAGGTATAGACCAGGCTGTTGATGGTCGGGACGCGGGGGAAGGTCTGGGGTTCGCCCAGGAAGAAATGGGAACGGCCGTCCCAATTCCAGTCCACCTTGCCGATATTGTCCCCGGAGAAATCCCGGGAGAAGGTGAAATAGAAGTATCCGTTGGCGGGACGCCCCGCATGGGACGCCCCCAGGCAAAGGGCGAGAGCCAGGGCGGACGTCGGGATCTTCTTCATGGGACGGGTTTCCTGGCCTGGACTCGGGTTCGCGGGATTATTGGCCCGTCATCAGGGCCTTGATGCCCTCATCGGTCTTCTTGTCGAAGGACTGGTAGGTGGCCAGGCCCGTGGTCGCGTCCGTCAGGGACAGCTGGGCCTCCAGCATTTCCGACGGGGAAAGCCCCGAGGACGAGGCGATGCGCTCGACCAGGGATTCGATCTTGGCGCAGCTGTTCTCGTGCATCTCCACCATATGGGACATGGCCGCCTGGAACACGTTATCGGTGACGACGCCGGGAACCGGGCCCCCCACCAGGTTGATCACCATGCCCTTGAACGAGTCGCCTTGGCCGGGGATCTGGTTCTGGGGCGTTTCCTGGCCGTAGATGCTGTTGAATTCCTGCACGTCGGTGGCGTCCGGGGCGGCGGGGATGGGCGGTTCCTGGGAACCGAAGCTTGCCTGCGGGATGGCGCCGAGGGTAATGGGATCCATGATCGAGTCTCCTTGTTCGGAAAGCGCTGAGTCTTGTGGCGGCCCTGCGCCGGTTGCCGGCATTGCGTCGGATGGCGTGGCGTCATCGATGGGAAAAAGGAGCCGTCCGGGCGATTGATGCCGCCCGGACGGCTTTTCTCAGGTATTGACGTTGGTCGGCGTCGGCGTTGCCGTCGGCGTCGGCACCGGGGGCTCCGTGCCGTCGCCGTACATGGCCTTGAACTCGTCGACGGCCTGGGGATCAGGGGGCAGCGGCGGAGGAGGCGGAGGGGGCGGAACGTAAGCTTGCGGAATCGGCATGCCGAAAATGTCTTGCATGATACTGTCTCCTTGGGGTGGAAGTGTCCGGTTGAAAGGGGAAACCGGGCGGGGAGCGCCCCGCCCGGGAGGCGTTACGCCATATTCCGCGCGATGCCTTGCTCGCAGTCGCCGACGGACTTGATGATCGACGAGATGGCCGTGTAGCGGACCATCATATCGCTCAATTCCTGCTGGGTCTTCAGCAGGTCCTCGGGGGACATATCGTCATCGATCTGATCGATCACGTCCTGGGGATTGCCGACGTTGGTGGGGATGTTCAAATTGGGCATGAATACTCCTTATCAGGGGTTATGGTGAGACGGGAAACGAGGGAACGGGAAATCAGGAGGGCGAAGGCCCTTCGGGACGGGTAGGCATCTGCACCGGAGGGGACTGCTTCCCGAACATCTTGTGCATCTTGTTGTCGTTGTTGGACGCGTTCTGGGCGGTCGCGGCGGACACGTCCGCGCGGTAGTTCTTGCCTTCCTCGCGTTCGTGCGCCGTGCGCTCCCGGGAGTCCGCGGTATACCGCTTGTCTTCGGAACGGACATCCGCATCGTAAGTACGGGATTCCGATTCCGAAATCTTACCGTCCCCGTCATAGTCGGGATTGCGATGGCCGAAATCGTCCGGGCGGTTTCCGCCTGGGCGGTAATCGCCGTTGCCTTCGGGCCTTTCGTGCCCGCGCGGTTCCTGATTGCCTTCCGCAGGGCGTTGTTGTGGTACCGGCGGGGGTCCGCCCGTAGGTTGTACTGCCATTTATCCCCTCCTTTATGGGTGTTGTTCGCCATTGCCTGGCTTGGTTACCAATTGATCGGCGTCGGTCCGACCGCGCTCTTGACCTGGTTCTGCTTGTACTGGGCCGGATCCTCGATCTGCTGCCCTTCCGGCGTCGGTCCCGGGGGCGTCTCTTTCTTCTTCTCCGAGCCGTTCAGGCCCGGGATCATGGGAACGATCAGGGAACCGGCCATGAGCACGTTCCCACCCACCTGCATCTTGTCGCCCGTGGACATCTTCCCCTTTTCGGGGAGCTGGTTCCCGGCGAGGTCGTCCGGCGCGTCCTGGCCGGGCTTATGGGGCTTGCCGCCGGGACCCGCGCCCGGCTTCACCGGGTTGTTCACGGGCGCGCCGGGGGCTTCCGGGGCCTTGGCGCCCGATGCGCCGCGCGAAAAAAAGGATGGAATGGAAACCATGGCCGCCCTCAGTGATCCAGAACGGGTTCGTAGGTGCTCTTGGGCTTGGCGTCCGCCGGGGGTTTCTTCGCGTCGCCTCCGGGCATCAGTCCCGGGATCATGGATCCGATCATGGCCACGTTGGCCACGTTGCCGATCATGTCCATGGGGCTCGACTTGCCCGCGCCCTTGGCGCCGCCCTCGACCACTTCGTTCGCGCCCCGGGGGCCCGCCTTGGCAGCGGGATTCGCCGCGGCCTTGCTCCCGCCGCTCCTGAAGAGGCCCATCGCCGCCCTGCCCGCCGCCGCCAAGAGTGGTAGCATGTACGTTTCCTTCCGGCCCTCGGGCCTTTGCGTCCGGCGCCGCCCATTCGATGGCGGTCCGGATTCCGTGCACTTAATCTAAGCGAGTCGCCTGGGGTAGTCCGCGCGCCGGGCCGGCTTTTACGCCGACGGTTACGGGTTGCGCCGGATCCGGCCCGACAAAAGGCAATTTCCCCGCGGCGAGGTTCCATATGGGTCCCGGCATGATTACGAGTCCGGCGCCGGGCATGGAACGGATCGTTCCATTCAAGCGCCGAACCGGCCGGTCCGGTGAAGCCTTGGGCGTAATCATGCGCCGAACCGGCCGGGTCGGCGTTTCGATTAGCGCTTTCAAGCGCCGAACCGGCCGGGTCGGCGATGTCCTTCCCGTGATCATGCGCCGAACCGGTAGAAGCCGTCGAAGATCAGGACGGCGAAATTGAATATCTCGCTGCCGACCCAACGCACGGTGAAGAACAGGGTCAGGAAGACCGCCACCAGCTTGATGCCGAAAGGCAGGGTCTGATCCTGGATCTGGGTGAGCGCCTGGATCAGGCTCACCGCCACGCCCACCACGGTGGCGACCGCGATGGCGGGCATGGAGGCCCACAGCACCAGGGTCATGGCTTTCACGGTCATATCGATCGTATATCCTTCGGTCATTTCTGTTTCTCCTGGCCCTTATCCGTACGAGAGGATCAGGGAATGGGTGAGCCGCGCCCAGCCGTCGATCAACACGAACAGCAGCAGCTTGATGGGCAGGGAAATGGTCATCGGGCTCACCATCATCATGCCCATGGCCATGAGGATGTTCGAGACCACGAGATCGATCACGATGAAGGGCAGGTAGATGAAGAATCCGATCACGAAGGCCGCCGTGAGCTCGCTGACCGTGAAGGCCGGCACCAGCACGAGCAGATCGTTTTCCTTCACCTTGTCCGCCATCTCCTTGGGCCAGATCTGCGCGGCGGACTTCACGAAGAACGCGCGCTCCCTCGGATTGGAGTGCTTGGCCATGAATTTACGCAGGGGTTCCACCACGGTGGAGAAGTTGCGCGTGATGGAGGCCGGATTGTCGAACTTGATCTTCTTCGACTCCATGATGTCGTTCATCTCGGCGCCGACCGGCGCCATGATGTACAGGGTCAGGATTATTCCCAGCCCGTTGATCACCATGTTGGGCGGCGTCTGCTGGGTCCCCAGGGCGTTGCGCACCAGGGACAGCACCACCACCAGCTTCACGAAGGAGGTGACCATCACGGCGATGAAAGGGGCCAGCCCCATGATCCCCAATACGATCATGACCGAGGGAAGCTGTTGGAAATTGGTCATGCCCGCGGCATGGGCGTGGCTAGCCAGCATCGGAGGCCCCCTTCCAGAGGGAATCGATCCGCACCCCGGCGCGGCCGTCCACCATGACCAGGGTCCCGTGGCCGACGGGCTTCCCGCCCACCCGGATCCCGACGCGCGCTTCCGGATTCTCCGGCAAGGCGAATACGTGTCCGGCGGCCAGGGACCGGATTTCCGCCAGGGTGGCCGTACGCCCTCCCAGGTCGAAGGTCATTTGCACTTCCAGCGCATCCAGATTCTCCGCTTCGCCCCCATGGGTCGCGGCCGTTTCGATATGTTCCACCTTGCTTTCCTCCTCCAGCACGACTCGTCCATCCTTCCAAGTCGCCGTCCACAATGCGGCATCCGCATCGCCGGCGCAAACCTTCAATCCACCGGGCCCGATGGGGTCTCCGTCCAACAGCACGATGTCTCCCGGGGCCAGGGCCCCGCACTCTCCCGTCGTCAGGCGCGCGGCCCCCACGCGGAACCGCAGGCCCACGGGCAGTTCGCCCCACTCCTCCGTCCGCTTCCTTTCAGGCTTAATGGCCGCGGCCAGGGCCCGCAAATCCTCCCGGGAAAGATGCAGCCTGGCGCGCAAGCGACCGGTCCCGCGCAAGCCCTCGGGGTCGGCGGTCCCATCCAATTCCAGGGATAAGGTCCGGTCGGTTCCCTCCCGATCGCCATCCGGCCGGGGCATGCCCGCCGACTCGATGCGGACGGGACGTCCCAAGACGGTTTCGGCCCGGTACAGGATCCCGGCCAGGGCCCCTTCCAGGAAGGCCGCCAGGATTTCCGGGGGTACGTCGGCCGGATCCAACCCGCCCCCGGGGTAACCCAGGAGATGCGGCAACGGCATCCGGTCCACGTCCAGGGCGGCCCTGCGCCCATCGATCCGGATGACGGCCGCCAAGGCGGGACTATAGGGCGACGCGAATCCGGGCACGAAACGCACGCGGAACCGTTCGCCCCCGAGGTCGGCGAAGATCCTTCCGGAGGCGCCGTACAGGGTATTCCCCACCTCCATTTCCTCGGCGGTCACTTCCGGGCGGATCCAGGGAGCGATGAGGGCGGTCATACGGTCTCCTCGCTCGCTCCGGCCCCGGTGCCGGTGACGATCCTGACTTCCACGTCATCGCCGGTCCGGGCGCGCAGGGCTTCGGCCAACTCGGGCGCTTCCTTGCGGAGGAGCTCCAGGCTCGCCCCATCCTCGTTGAACAGGGTGACGGTCAGGGAAGTCCCGACCTGGCGGAACTGGATTTCGGTATTGGGCAGGACGGAATCGTTCAGGGTCATCCTCACTTCCTTCACATAGGAACCGCTATCGGCCGTGACCAGCATGCGGTCCACCATGGAAACCACTTCCTGGGTGAGCGGGGTGGAATGCCCCTGCTGGACGGATTCATGGTGATGGAAGGCGGCCTGGACCGGGACCTCGCCGGCATGGAGCCGGTACAAGGCGCCGGCCTGCATGAGCGGATCCGTTACCGGATCCGACCCGTCCTCGGATTCGACCGCGCGCTTGCGGTCCGCCTTGCCGATGCGGAAATCACCGTCATCGGAATCGCCGAAGACGGGCGTTTGCCTGTGTTGATCCGTGCCCAGGGATCCGGGACCGGCTTCGGCCTTGACGACCAGGCGCTCGCCCGGCCGATGGTCCGGGTTTTCCGTCACCGCCGATTCAATGCTTCCCGGGACCTGGATCTCCTGGAAGACCAGGGACTGATGGACCGCATCCGGAACCCCGCCGTTCCCGTCCACGACCTGACCGGGATCGTCAGCCTGGATTTCCCGATGCTCTACGGGAACGAACGCCGTTTGGGGAACTTCAAGGGAGGGATGGTCCGTATGCTCGATCGGTTTCAGACGGATATGGGATTCGGTTCCCTCTATCCCTTCGGCACGGGCGACCGGTACAAGGTCCAGGGAGCCTTCCCCATGCGGCGCCAAGGGCATTTCCCGGGACGGGATACCCTCTGGGCGAAGATCATGGACGGGAACGTACACGGGATCGCGGGTTACCCTCTCATGGTCTACGGTGCGGATCCCGGTTTCAATCGGGGGACGAACCGGATTGGCGATTACGGGAACAGGATCCGCCAGAGGACCTCCGTCGATCACCGGCTGCGCTGGGATCTCCGGGAGTTCCGGATTACCTTCGGTGCGCGCCACGGCGGCATCATGGACAGGCACGACAAGAGCGCCGGGAACCGTTTCGCGGTCGGTAAAGCGTGGGACGGTGGCTTCGCGTATCGCGATGCCCGCAGGATCCTGCGCTGGAACCGGCGATCCGTACCGGGCGAAGAAGGCTTCGCCGGCTTCGGACACGGGCACCTCCAAGGGGGCGCTTTCGGATTGGCGGATCGCGGGTTTGCCGCCCACCGCGTCCGTGAAGACCGTGGCCTTCCCATGAACGGGGGGAATCCCATCGGGAGTTTCCGCCGTGCGGGAAACCGGGGGCAGGGGAAAAGCGTAGGGATTGCCTTCCGGAATGCGGGACTCCGTTTCCGATTTCCTGAAAAAGGGTTTGATCTTCGAATGGGCGGGGACGAAGAAGCCATGGTCCGCGGTAGGGACGGGGGTCGCTTCCGGGATCGGTTCCCCGGTTCCGCCTTTCCGGGAATCGCTTCCGCGCGACAGATCGGAATCGCCGCCTCTGGATTCATGGGAAACCGTTACGTGCGATTGCGGATCCGGGGTTTCCGCATGCGCGACGGGGACCACCAGGATTCCGGAATCGGCAGGAGGCGCGGCGGGATTCGCCGGTCCAGCGCCCTTGATATGCTTGGCCTGCAGGGGATCGGCATCGGACGATTCCACTTCGATGATAAGGATGTCGCCCGGGACGGGAGCATGATCGTCCAGGCCCGGATCCTCGCCGGGAGCGACCCGCTTCCGGGTCTCGATGATGCCGTCCGTCTCCCCGATCGCCTTGACCGAGGCCGGGAGGATGGGAGGGTCGATACCGATGGCGAGCGCGTATCCCCCCCTGCGCACGCCATCGACCTTCTTCTCCTCCACTTCGAAGCTGTGCAAGGATTCCACGCGCTGGAGCTTCCTGGCCATTTCCCGGAGGATGCGTTTCCGGGATTCGTTGCCGTCCTTTTCCACGGCGGCGACCTTGGACATCACCTCTTCGGTCATCGCCGCCTTGAAGGCCTCGATCTCCGCCTGGGTGGGCTCCGGAGGCTTTCCGTCCGGATAGTAACCGGAGGTGTCCCCGAGCTCCGGCACGGGATTGCGTCCTTTGTTGTCATGGATGGGCATGGTTTCGGCTCCTGATATCGGCTGTGGGGGGGATCACTGGGCGGGTTTCGGTTTCGCGTTGTTGTTGGCTGATTCTTCCAATTCGTCCTCTTCCGCGGCCTCGGCTTCCTTGTCCGCCTGCGCCTGCCATATGCCGCGGTGGTTCTCGATCTTATGCTTGTCCTTCATCTTGGCCTGGTAAGCCGACCTGGCCGCTTCGCAGTGGGCCTGGGCCGTCTCGACCGCCGCCGCGGCCGCTTCCATCACGGCTTCCGCCTCTTCCAGGCGGTAGCGCCAGGCCGCCAGCTCGCGCTGCAGCCCGCGCGCCGCTCCGGTCTCGATCTTCAATCCCACCGTGGCCCCGGCCAGTTCCATTTCCTTCCGGCGCATGAAGTGGCGGCATTCCACCACCTCGGCCTTGCGGGCCTCCCAGAAGGCCACGGCCGTCGCCAGTTCGTCGAGCGCGTTGCGCAAATCGCGCGCCGCCTGGTCTTCGCGCAATTCCCGCACGGCGAGCATGCGCTTCAGGGGGTACTTGTTCATTTCACCACCTCCATGAGCCTTTCCAGGGTCGTCTGGAAAGGGGTCTGTTCGCGCGTATCCTGGCGCAGGAACCGGCGGATATCGGCGATTTTCGCGATGGCTTTATCCGCCAAGGCGTCCGTGCCCGTCTTGTACTCCCCGAGCTGCACCAGCAGCTCCACCTCCGCGTATTTGGCGTAAAGCTCCCGCAATTCGCCGGCGGCCTTCCGATGTTCCGGCGACACGATCGCATCCATCACGCGGCTTACGCTGGCCAGCACGTCGATGGCGGGATAATGGTTGGCCGAAGCCAGCTTGCGGGACAGGACCACGTGCCCGTCCAGGATGCTCCGGGTCTCGTCCGCCACGGGTTCGGTCATGTCGTCGCCTTCGACCAGCACGGTATAGATGCCGGTGATGGAACCCTTGCGGCCGGCGCCGGCCCTCTCCAGCAGGATGGGCAGGGTCGAAAACACCGAGGGCGGGAAGCCGCGGCGGGTGGGCGGCTCGCCCGCGGCCAGGCCTATCTCGCGTTGCGCGCGGGCGAAGCGGGTGACCGAATCCATCATCAAGAGGACCTTCTGTCCCTGGTCGCGGAAGTATTCCGCGATGGCCGTGGCCACGTAGGAGGCCTTGAGGCGCTCCATGGCCGGGCGGTCCGAGGTGGAGACGACGATGACGGTGCGGGCCATGCCCTCCGGTCCCAGTTGCAGTTCGATGAACTCGCGCACTTCGCGGCCGCGTTCGCCGATGAGGGCCACCACGTTCACGTCCACCTCCGCGCCGCGGATGATGGAGGCGAGCAGGGTCGATTTGCCGCCGCCGGCCGCGGCGAAGATGCCGATGCGCTGGCCTTCTCCCACGGTGAGCATCCCGTCCAGGGCGCGCACGCCCAGGGAGAGGGTTTTCGCGATGATGCCGCGCTGCAAGGGATGGGGCGGATCCGCGTAGACGGGATAGAAGGCTTCCGCCGGGGGCAGGGGGCCTTTCTCGTCCGCGTCCAGGGGATGCCCCAGACCGTCCAGGACGCGCCCGAGCAGGTGCGGCCCGCAGGCCACCTGGTGCACGCGCCCGGTGGGAAAGACTTCCATGTTGGTCGAGATGCCCTGGATGCGGCCCAGGGGCGTCAGCACCGCCGAATCCCTGCCGAAACCCACCACCTCCGCCGGGAACTCGCTCCCGTCCTCGGGGGAACGGAGCATGCAGATCTCGCCGATCTTGGCCTCGGGCACCACGGCGCGGATCACGGTCCCCAGCACTTCGACTACATGCCCTCTTACGGTATAGGACTGGGAGGATCCCAGGGCCCCTTCCACGGTCGCTTCCAAACGGTCCAGCATTCCCATGCGTTCAGCCTTCCAGCAATCCGGTGGAGAGTTCGAGTTCTATCGCCTTGAGGTCGCGCTCCAGGCGCTCCTTGCGGCCGGGAGCCAGATCGGCCAGCGCGCCCGTGATGTTCTTCAACTGGGATTCCAGGCTGGCCTCCACCCTGCCCACCTTGGTCTCCAGGACGCAATCCCCGCCCGTGAGCTTGGGATCGGCGACCACTTCCACCGAGGTCACCCTGGGATACGGCTGGAGGATGCGGTGCAGGCTGGCCTTGACGGCCTCGACCTTTTCCGGCGCCACCATCACGGTCACCTGGTTCTGCCGGCTCACCACGGCCATGGCGCTGCGCACCATGCGCACGACCACCTCCTTCTCGTCCATGTCACCGAGGATCTTCCTGAGCACTCCGATTACCAGGGCGATGATGCGCTCTTCGCTCTCTTCCAGGTGCTCGCGCGACCTGGATACGATTCCGAGCAGGTATTTCGAGGAGGATTCCTTGCCTTGGCGCTGGCCTTCGGCGAAGCCGGCCTCCCGCATCTCCCCCGCCTTGCGTTCCGCCGCGGCCAGGATCTCCATGGCCTTGGCCCGCGCTTCCGCCAATATCCGCCCGGCCTCGATGTACCTGGCGTATTCCCCGGCCTTGACCACGCGGGTCCCGGGCGCGACCTTCAGGTCCGCATCGCTTATGAAAGCAAACTGTCCCATGCGGGGTCCACCTCCTGTACCAGAATCCTCCGGAACAGCCGGAAATAGCCGTCCGCTTCGCCATAGGCCTTTCCCGCTTCCAGGAAACCGGAGAATTCCCGGGGGAACTTGAGCGCCACGCGCCCGGAAAGGCATGAAGGGCTCCCGGCCAGGCAGGCGCCGAGCATCAAAAGCCCCGAGGCCATCGCGCGATGGCTCCAATCCCCGTCCGCCTTACCGCCTTGACGGCTGCCGGAAGCGAGGGAACCCGCCAAAAGGGGCGCTCGGAACACGGAGAATCGCCAGGCCTCCTCGCCGACCTGGTTACGGAAGGCCATCACCTTGGAGCGCTCCACCATCCGGGAAATCTCGTCCGCATGGCGCGCGAGACCGGTCCAGGAAACCGTGCGGCGCAGGCTTTCCGGCTCCACCAGGGCGAATCGGGCCAAGGGGGCGCCGAAAGCGAAGCAGGGGCGCGGATCCAGCTTCCAATGCCTTAACAGTTCCTCTCCCAGGCGGGTCTCGGAGCGGCCGCCGTCCCGGCATGACTCCAGCAGGGTCCTTTCCCAGGATGCCGGGATCCAACTTTCATGGGCGTAACGCAGCGGATACCTGTTGAAAAGGGCGATGCCCGCCGCCAGGGGCCCGGCCCCGTCCCCCATCCAGGCTTCGGGAAGGCAGCGCGCGGCCGGCGCGGCGCCGTCCACGGGAGCGGCGTCCTCCCTCGCGCCTTGCCCACCCTCGGCCCGATCGGGCGCTTCCGCGGTTCCGGTCATGTTGCTCATAGGGAGGCCAGCGCCTCGGAACGGGATTTGGCCTTGGCCGCCCCGACGGGGGGAATGGCTTGGGCGCGGCGCCGTTGGACGAGCAGGGACAGGGCGAAACCGAGGGCCAGGAGCGCGATGGAACCCACGCCGGCGATTCCCGCCAGGGGAAGCAGGGAATTCTTGTAGAGCTGCATGCCCGCGACCCGCATGGCCGGCACGGCCACGGCCTCGACCTGGGTGCCCGGGACCGTCACCACGGAAACCTTTTCCATGGTCAGGCCTTCCACGCCGTTGAGGACCAACTGCTTTATCTGGGTCACGTTCTGCCGCACCGCCGAGGAGGGCAGGTATTTCACGAACACGGAGGCGGAGGAAAGCTTCAGGCTGTCGCTGAGCGGATCGTTCTCGGGCAGCACCAGATGCACGCGCGAGGAGAGCACCCCGTCTATCTGCGAGATGGTCTCGGCGATTTCCTGGGACAAGGCGAAGATGTACCGGATGCGGTCCTCCTGGGGCGAACTGATGAGCCCCTTGGAGCCGAAGATCTCGCCCATGTTCTTGTATTGATGCTTGGGATAACCCTCGCGCGCCAGGATCCGCACGGCCGCGGGCAGGTCCGCCTTGTCCACCGCCAGATCCCAGCCCGCCTTGGAATGGATCTTCCCGCAGCCTACGCCCTGATCCATCAGGACGGCCATCATGGCCGTGGCGTCCTTCTCGTCGAGGTCCGAATACAGGCTTTCCTGGCAGCCGCCCAGGAGCAGGAGGAGCAAAGGGGAGAGTTTCATCAATGGGTGTCGCATGGCTCGCATATCCTTTCCGCCGGCATCCCTTCCATAGGGCGCGCGGCGTTGATGTTGCAAAGGTTATATCGGAAAGCCCTCGCGGGGAGCGCGGTCCCGGGGCGATTTCGCTCCATGGTTACACCTTGCGGCGCGGCGCCCCGGAACGATGGACGGCGGATGTAACCAATCCCCGCCGGCCGGAACGCCCAGGGCGCGAAAGCATCGCGAACGCGCGGCGGAAATCGGGCCGCGCGCGTAACCAGCGCCGCAGAAGGCCCGCCGCGCGCGGGATGGCGGAAAGGGCCGTGTATATATTCCAGCAAGCCGGGAAGCGGTGCTTCGCTGGATACAGCCATCAGAAGAGGGAAACGTGACTCCAAAAAATCCTAAACCAGCGGCTTTCCGGGCCACCCTGGCCTTTTCGGCGGGCATCGCGATCGCGATTACGCTTATGCATGGTGAGGCCCGCGCCGGCGAACCCAAATGGCGCAAAGAGCCCTATACCCACATGGCCCAGGACGAGGCGTTGCGGGACATGCTTGCGGACTTCGGCGCCGACAACGGGATCCGCACCGTCATCAGCAGGAAGATCACCGACAAGGTGAGCGGCCGGTTCGACGGGATGGAACCCCGCAGGTTCATCGAGAAGATCTCCAAGGCCTACGGGCTTACCTGGTACTATGACGGATCCAGCCTGTTCTTCTACAAGGCGGACGACGTGCGCACCCGGGTGATGTCCCTGCAATTCATCACCTTCACCAAACTCGCCGGCACCCTCAAGGAAATGGGCATCTGGGACGAGCGCTTCCCTCTGCGCACGGCGCGCGCCGACGACGCAGTCTACGTTTCCGGCCCCCCGCGTTACGTGGAACTGGTGATCGAAACCGCCAACCGCCTGGACGGGAAGGAAATGGAGAACGCCCCCACCTTCGCCGACGGCCAGATGGTCAAGGTATTCCCCTTGCGTTACGCCTGGGCCGCGGACGTGACCTTCAGCCAGGAAGCCGGCAAGCAGATGACGGTTCCCGGCATCGCGAGCCTGTTGAACGGCATCATCAACAAGGATCCCCTTCCCATCCGCCCTCCCTGGATGGCCGCGGAAGCCTCCGCCGCCTTGCGCGGGCTTTCGCCCAAATCCGAGGATCGCCCCGACCAGCTCCTGCCGATGGTCCTGAATCAGGGCCTTACCAAGGGCCGCACCGGAATCCTGGCCGACAGCCGCACCAATTCCGTCATCATCAAGGACACCAAGGAGAACCTGCAACGGTACCTCTCCCTGGTGAATTCCCTGGACGTGCCCGCGGGCCTGGTGGAATTGAGCGCCACCATCATCGACATCTCCGATGCCAGCGTCCGCGACATCGGGGTGGAATGGCAGCAGACGAATACCACGCATAGCGGCGGGTCGGATTTCAACAACCTCCACGGCCAGACCTTTTCCGATCTGAGCGGAGGCCCCAAGCCCGGCCAGACGGGGACCCCGGTCCCGGCGCCGCCTGCCCTGCTCGATGGGTACACCTTTTCCACCCTGGTGGGAAAGGCCGGAAGCGTCCTGATGGCGCGGGTGCGCCTGCTCGAGAAGATCGGCAAGGCCAAGATCGCTTCGCGCCCCGCCGTCCTCACCTTCGACAACCTGCGCGCCAACATCGCGCATACGGAGACCTTCCACGTGCGCGTCTCCGGCGAACGGGACGCCAACCTGTTCCGCATCGAATCCGGCACGGTCCTGCGGGTCACGCCCCATATCGTCGAGGACGAAGGGGAGAAATCCATCCGCCTGGTCGTCGAGATCGAAGACGGTTCACCCTCGAGGGAGACGAGCGTGGACGCGATCCCGACCGTGAACACCAGCGTCATCAACACCCAGGCCGTGGTGGGCGACGGGGAGAGCCTGCTCCTGGGCGGGTTCGTCCGCACGGAGGAGTCGAATACCTCCTATCAGGTCCCCTGGCTGGGGAGCATTCCCGTCATCGGTTTCCTGTTCAGGAAGAACACCCGGGTGAAAGCGAGGATCGAACGCGTATTCATGATTACGCCCCGCATCATCCAGACTCCAGGCGAAGCCGGATTGATGTTCGAATCGGACGACAAGGAAAGGCAGTTCCAGAAGTACCGGATCCCGGACCAGGACTGAGGCGAGGACATGGACGAGAAGGAAAGCGGTTCAATGGTGGACGAAGCGAAAGACGGGAGCGCCCCTGAGAAGGGAATAGCGTCCCAGGCCCCGGATGGCCGGCCGGTTTCCGCCGGATACATCCTTAAGGTCCTGGGCGGCAGGCATGCCGGCGCGGAAATGCACCTTGCCCCCGGGCGTTATTCCCTGGGCCAGGACGAAGAATGCGATTTCATCTTCCTGGACGACGCCTTCCTGGGGGGGCGTGCCGTGATCGACGTAACCGGCCCGGTACCCTTGCTGGAGACCACCGGGGCGGTCAAGGCCTCGGTCGACGGCAGCCCCATGGCGGCCCCCGCGCAGACCCTGGACCTGTACCAACCGGTCGAGGTCGGCTCCACCCGTTTCGCCATCGGACACGCGGACCGGCCCTGGCCGGAACCCCCGGCTCCGATATCGGAACCGGAGCCGTCCGCCGCGATCGGGACGTTGGAGGACCCCGCCGCATCGCGGGTACGGCCCCTCGGCGCCTGGAAGCGGATGCGGGTTCCCGTCCTGGCCGCCGCGTTGCTCCTCGCGCTCGGGGCCGGCGCGTGGTACGCCTGGCAACACCTGAGGCGGGCGGTCGATCCCGCCCAGGCCTTGCGCGGCATCCTGACCGAGCTCAATCTGGCCGAGATCAGCGTGGCGCCCGTCGAAGGGGGATACCTGTTGAAGGGATTCCTGGAGACGGAAGCCCAACGGGAAGCCCTGCTCGGGCGGGTGAAGGGCTTCACGCCCCCGGTAAAGACCCGGATCGTATCCGCCGAGGAAACGAGGGCGTCCATCCAAGGGGTCCTGGACCTGTACCAGTTGGAGCTCCCGGTGGAAGTGGGGCCGATGGGAAAGGCCGTCATCACGGGCATCTGCGACAATCCCCGCCAAATCAAGGAACTCACCGAGGCCGTGCGCCAGGGCGTGCAATCGGAGACGGAAGTCGAAGAGCATTTCCACGCGACCGGTACCGTGATCCCCTTCGTCACGCGGATGCTGGCCGCCAAGGTCCTCGATCATAAGATCCGCCTGGAAGTGAACCGCGGGCGCCTGACCGGCGTGCTCGTGAAGAACCAGATGGACAATGCCGAGATGTACGCCTGGAACACCGTCCGCGCCACCTTCCGCTCCCAGTTCGGCATGGACCTTGAGGAACGCTGGACCGATCGGCTCTCCCCCGCCCTCATGCGCTTGAACGCCGCGTCAAGGGAACTGGACTCCCAGCTGGTCGGGGTGACCGTCGGCGAGCTCAGCTACATCACCCTGCGCAACCGCCGGAAATTTTTCGAAGGCGCCAAGCTTGCCAGCGGCCTCACGGTGAAGTCGATCCAGAAGGATCGCATCGTGCTGACCCTGGGCAACGTGGAACAGAATTACTTCTTGAAAAAAGGATCCCCATGAACGACCATCCCGCCCTGGAAACCGAACTCGAGAAATCCCTCCGCGACGACCACGACGGCGCCTTCCTCCGGGATTTCCAGCGCAGCCTCCGGGACTTCGTGGCGGCCGTGGAGCGCCATACCCGCGACGGGCTCTCCATGGAGCATTACCTGCAATGGCGGGACCTGCAGAAATCGGCCGAGGCCGCGGGCGAACTGGCCGAGGAAATCCGCCTCCGCCTGCACGAGAAATAACGGGACGCGATCGCCATGGCCCGGCTGCAGATCGGTTTCGCGGACAGGGAGGATGCCCCGGAACTCTCCCGCCTTTTGACGGAATCCACCCGGGGATTCGCCATGCCGGCCTTCGCGTTGGATCGGGATGAGGACATCTTCCGCATCATGGACGTGCGCGGAACGGACTGGAAGATCATCGTGGCCCGGGATACCGAGCGCGACGGCCGCCTGGCCGCCTATGCCTCGGTGGCCTATCGGCAGGCTTACGTGAACGGCGCCCTCCGGCGCGTGCCCCATCTCCTCGACGTGTATTTCTCGCCGGAATACCGCGGGGGGATGCTCCTGAGCAGGTCCTACCGGTTCGTCAGGGAATACGCCCTGCACCAGGACGGCTTCGCCCAGACCCAGGTCTGCATCGACAATAACGTGGCCTTGGGGGCTTTCACCTCCGGACGGGGCGGCCTTCCCGCCTACCTTCCCTATGGCGACCATGCGTTCATCACCGTACCGGTTCCCGCGCGTGACGCCTCGATCCCCGTCCTCTCCGGGCCCGGCCGGGAGGTGAGGCGCGCGACGATCTCCGATATCCCGGCCATGCAGGCCTTCTTCTCCCATTGGGCGCCCAAAAAGCAGTTCTATCCCTTATACGAATTCGATCGGCTGGCCGACCCTTATTACCTGGGCCTCGCGATCGGCGATTTCTTCCTCGCCTTCGATCACGGGCGCCTGGCGGGAATGGCGGGAACGTGGGATCAGCAGGCCTTCAAGGCGACGCATTACCTGGGCGGCCGGGAGGATCCGAAGGCGGGAGGCGCGCCCGCTCCGGCTAATGACCGGCCCCTTTTCCTGCATTGCCTGGTGACCGAGAGGAACGATCCGGGGATCTTCGCGTCCCTTCTCGAAGGCATGCGGCGGGAATACCGCGGATCGGATTTCGGATTCATGGCCTTGGGGCTCGATGCGAAGGACGGGCTGCGGTACGCCCTGGACGCCATTCCCCATCGCGCCAGCGTCACCCATCATTTCCTGGTATGCTATGGAGAGGATCCGCGGCCGGGATTGAAGCCGGGCTTGTTCTACCTGGATTCGGCGCGCTGCTGAATCCGCGCCGCGGAGGGTAAGCGCGACATGGCGCCGCCGGGGCGCGTGAGGCTCAGGCGTTCGCGAAGGCCTGGGTCAAATCGCCCGCGAGCACCCGCCTGGGTTCCATCGAGGCCGCCTGGACCTGCGCGTCCCGGCCGCTTTCGCGCCGGGCCTGGTTCCGCGCCAGCTTCTTCTCCTCGGAACGATGGACCGCATCCTTCTTGATATCCCGGTTGAGACGGGTGACCTCTTGCGGGGTCCTCCTGAAGATGGAAGGCAGGACTTCCATATAGAGCTTGCCGAACATGGAAAGGACCGTCGTCTTGAGCGCGCTCCCGTTGAAGGCATGCAAACCGGTTTTGGGCAGGGACAGGTGGTGCGGGACGGTGGTACGGGTGATCCGCGATTGTTGGGCGGAGAAAGGCATCCACTCATGCATGTCCTGATGCTGGCCATCCCGTTGGGACCCGAACCCTCCACCGGAACCTCCGCCCCCTCCGCCGCGTTCACGGCCATTGGGCATCACCATGGCATGGCCGGTATGCGCCTCGCGCCGGGCGGACGATCTGGACTGGCCCGTGCCCGTTTCCCTGGCCTTCGCGTTCTTGGATTGGGGAGCGGCGGCGGAAAGGGCGGAAGCGGCCGCGGCGGCCGTTTTCGGGGCGATCTTCCCGGGAACCGATATCAGGGCCGCGGCCTGGTTGGACGTGGGCGTGGGCGTTCCCGGTCCGCCCGGGGATTTCCGGGCGGGCTCTCCCGCCTTGTCCGCCGACGGCTTCGAAGCCGGCGCGGAACGCGGTTTATCGACGGATGAATTCCTGGTATTGATCATAGGGTCCGTACCTCCGCAAGCAGGAATCTATTCATGCGGCCGGCGAGGGAGGCCCGGCTCTGCTGCCGGATTGGGCGGCCGGTTACGGGCGGGACGAGGTTCGCCGTCCTCCAAGCGGGAAAATCCGCTTCCGTGGCCTTCGGGGAACATTCGGGGAACATTCAAGGAACATAAGGCCGCCCGGATTTGGTTACCGGGAAACCCGCGCGGAAAGGTTCTAAATTGCGAAGTATGGTTCCCCCGGATGCCCTCGAAAAATCGCTCGAAGCCCTGGAGGAAGCGCGCGATTACTTCACCGGGATCCTGCCCTCGCGTCCGGTTCTGCCCACCAATATCATCCTGTTCCAGCGCACCCAGGCGAGCCGGTTGGGCCAGGACCTGGACTTCCATTACCGTTTCGTCCTGATAATCAACCTGCGGACGGAAGGTTCCGTGGTGCTGGACAACCGCAGTTTCGACCTGCGGCCCGGGGAGGCCTTGCTGGTCTTCCCGCACCAATTCCATTATTACCACTCGGTGCGGTCTGATTCCATATCCTGGCTTTTCGTGACCTTCGAGCTCAACGCCCCGGAAAGCCTTGCGGACCTGCGCAACCGGGTCTATCCCGTGTCCGGGACTTGCGGGGAATACCTGGCGAGCGCGATCGCGCGCTACGCTGAAAAGGCCAAACCGGCGGGCGCCAGGGAATCCGGGACCATCCTGAGCCTGGTCATCGGTCTGGTGCTGGTCGAGTTCATGCGGCAGGATGGCCGGAAGGGAAGCATGGCCGCCCCGGCGCGCCCTTCCGTCATCGATCAGATCAACCGCTATATCTGGGACAACTTCGACAAGGACCTGAGGCTGACCGATCTGGCGAAGAAATTCCCCTACTCGCGGAGCCACCTGCGCATGCTCTTCCGCGAGCGCATGGGCATGAGCCTGGGGACCTATATCCAGAAAGTCAGGATGAACAGCGCGCTGTCGAGGTTGCTGGGGTCCGGATTGAGCGTATCGGAAGTGGCGCAAGCGTGCGGTTACGGATCCCTGCACGCCTTCAGCCGGGCCTTCAAGAAGGCCATCGGCCTTTCGCCCGTGGCCTACAAGAAGCTGAACGCGGACAAATATTGAGGCGCCGGTAGGGGCCGCGCGGCCGCGGCGTCATGGCCGCCCGGGTCCGATCAGCGCTTATGCCGCCACTTCAGGTCGGCGGTAACGGCCGCGACCAGGATCACGCCCTTGATGATGGGCTGCCAGAACGCTTCCGTATTGAGCAGGCTCATGCCATTGTCCAGGGAGGCCATGACGGTCGCGCCCAGGATGGCGCCCCATACGCTGCCCCGTCCGCCCAGCAGGGAAGTCCCCCCGATGACGGCGGCGGCGATGGCGTCCAGCTCGAGCATCTTTCCCGCATCCGCCGAGGCCGCGCCCACCCGGGCGGTCAGCACTATCCCGGCGGACGCCGAGACGGCCCCCATGATGGTGAAGATCGCGATGATGCGGCGGTTGATGGGGACGCCCGCATAGAAGGCGGCGTCCCGGTTGCCTCCTATCGCGTAGAGTTGGCGTCCGAAGGCGGTGTGTTCGGCCAGCACCCAGAAGCAGAAGGCGAGCACGAGCATCAGCAATACCGGCAGGGGCAGGCCCTGGTAGGCGTTGAACAAGGCGGCCACGGCCAGGCTCATGGCGGCGGCGAAGCCCCAGATCCAGAATCCCTTGGCGCGCTTGATCTGCCAGAGGCAAAGGAGCGAGCCCGCCGCGCCCAGGGCCCAGGTCGCGGACTTGGGCAGGAATTCCTGGCCTATCCTGAGGAAGCCTTCCGGCGGGACGATGGAAACGCCCTTGGTGAGGCCGAGCAGGATCCCCTGGAAGATGAGCATGCCGCCCAGGGTGACGATGAAGGGCGGGACGCCGAAACGGGAGACGACCAGGCCTTGGGAAAAGCCCAGGGCCGCGCCCAGGGCGAGGGCGATGAGGATGGCGGGAGCCACGGGCAGGCCGAAGGAGGCGCAGCATAGGGCCGCCACCGCGCCGCACAGCCCGGCCAGGGCGCCGGTGGAAAGGTCGATTTGCCCGGCCACGATCAGGAGCACGATGCCCGTGGTCGCTATGGCGGTAACGGCCATCTGCCTGGAAAGCAGGGCCAGGTTGCGCGGGCTCAGGAAGACCCCGTCCGTGGTGATCGCGAACGCCGCCCATACCAGGATCAACGCCCCCAACATGCCCAAAGTCTGCCAGCTGATTTTCGTCATGATTTCCTTGCGATTTCCGATCGGGGCGGGCCCGGCTTTCAGGTCCTGCCCGACGCCCGCCTTCCGCCCGCTTTTCGATTGCGTAACGTCCGCGATACCCATGTTCACCCCGCCGTGGCCGCGTGCATCACGGCGACCTGGCTGAATTGATCCCGCTCCAACAGCGCGGTCTGGCGCCCGGCGCTCATCACCATCAGGCGGTGGCTCAGGCCAAGCAGTTCGGACAGATCCGAGGAGGCCACGAGAACGCTCATCCCCTTGGCGGCCAGATCCCGGATCAAGGCATGAATCTCGGCCTTTGACCCCACGTCGATTCCGCGGGTGGGCTCGTCCAGCAACAGGATGGATGGGCCGGTCTCCAGCCATTTGGCCAGGACGATCTTCTGCTGGTTGCCTCCGGAAAGGCTGCCGGCCTCGACCTCGAGGTTGGCCGCCTTCACCTGCAGGCTCGCGGCGATCGATGCGGCCCGTTTGCGCAAGGCCGCCCAATCCAGGAAGCCCCGCCGTTGGTACTCGGTAAGCGTCGCGAGGGCGATGTTCTCGTTGAGGCTGGCGTTCAATACCAGGCCCTGGCCCTTGCGGTCCTCGCTGACCAGGGCCAGGCCGGCGGCCATGGCCTCGCGCGGATCGTGGAAGGGATCGCGCCATTCCCCGTCGCCCCTGCGAAGGCGGCCCGTGATGCGGCTGCGCGCGGCGCCGAACAGGCTGGTCAAAAGCGCGGTGCGGCCGGAACCCATCAGGCCGGCCACCCCGAGGATCTCGCCGGGATGGAGTTCGAATCCCAGATCCTCGACGGCGAAGCGGCCGGGAATGCTGGGGTGGGTAAGCGACCAATGTTCCACCGCGAGCGCGGGCGCGGCCGTCCCTTTCATGGGCGCGGGAGCGTGCATGGCGTCTTCGGCCAGGGCGCGGCCCACCATGGCCTCCACCACGCTGGCGCGGTTCCACCCGGACGCGGGCCCGGTCTTCACGGTCTTCCCGTCGCGGAGCACCGTGATCGTATCCGAAATGGAAAAGACTTCTTCGAGACGATGGCTCACGTACAGGCAACCCACCCCCTGGTCCACCAGGGTGCGGACGAGGGCGTTCAGCCTTTCCGCGTCCGATGCGGTGAGCGCGGCGGTGGGCTCGTCCAGGATCAGGACGCGGGCCTCCTTGTCCAGGGCCTTCGCGATTTCCACGAGTTGCTGGCGCCCGACGCTGAGCGAGGAAACGATCGTCTCCGGCCTCTCGTCCAGGCCCACCCTTTGCAGGGCGAGTTCGCAACGACGCTGCATCTCCGGTTTCCGCAACAGGCCGAAGCGGCTCAGTTCGCGGCCCAGGAACATGTTCTCGAAAATGGAGAGCTCCGGGACCAGGGCCAGCTCCTGCGCCACCAAGGCGATGCCCGCGGCATCGGCGTCCGCGGGGGAATGCATCTTCAGGGGGCCGGATTCGCCCATGAGTTCCCCGCCGTAGCTGCCATGGGGATGGCAGCCCGCGAGGATCTTGAGGAGGGTGCTTTTTCCCGCGCCGTTCTCGCCGCAAAGCGCGTGGACCTCGCTCCTTCGCAGGGACAGATCCACGCCCGCCAGGGCCATCACGCCGGGAAACTGCTTGGTCAGGCCTACGGCCCGCAGCAGGGGGTTATTTTCCTGCAGTCGCGGTTTCCTTGGGTACGTTCTTGTAGACGTCGTCCTTCTTCTGGAATCCGTCGGCGATGATGGTGGCCATCATGTTTTCCTTGTCCACGCTCATCGGCACGAGGAGGATGCTGGGCACGTCCTTCTTGCCGTTGTTGACCAGGGTGGTCTTTTCCGGGGACGGTTCGTTCTTGGCCATGGCTACGGCCATCTCCGCGGCCTTGTAGGCTTCTTCCGTCAGGGACTTGTAGATGGTCATGGTCTGGGTGCCGTCGGCGATGCGCTGGCAGGCGGCGAGGTCCGCGTCCTGGCCGGTGACCAGCACCTTGCCGGCGAGCTTCTGCTCGGCCAGGGCCTGGATGGCGCCGCCGGCCATGCCGTCGTTGGAGGCCAGCACGGCGTCCACCTTGTTGCCGGTGCGGGTCAGGGTGTTCTCCATGATCTTGAGGGCTTCCACGGGAAGCCAGTCCTTGGCCCATTGATCCCCGACGATCTTGATGTCGCCGCGATCGATGTAGGGCTTCAGCACTTCCATCTGGCCCTTGCGGAGGAGGGCGGCGTTGTTGTCGGTGGGGGCGCCTTCGATGATCACGTAGTTGCCCTTGGGCACGCGCTTGACCAGGTACTCGGCCTGCCGCGCGCCCACGCCCACGGCGTCGATGGAAACGTAGAGGTCCAGGTCGCTGTTCATGATCAGGCGGTCGTAGGCGATGACCTTGACGCCGGCCTTGTGCGAGGCGTCCACGATGGTAGCGGCGGTGGTACCGTTGTGCGGGACGACCACGAGCACGCTGACGCCCTGGGTCAGCAGGTTCTCGGCCTGGGAATTCATGGTGGCGTCGCTGCCGTTGGCGACCTGTACCAGGACCTCGGCTCCCAGCTCCTTGCAGCGCTTGACGAAGGCGTCCCGGTCATGCTGCCAGCGCTCGGTCTGGAGGGTGTCCATCAGGAGACCAATCTTTATGGTCTTTGTTTTCGAATCGCAGCCCATCAGCGCGGCGAGAAGGCATAGAGCCAGGATTTTCGGTCTCTTGAACATGAATCACCTCTGGGGTAAGAAGCCATCAGGGCCCGGGCGGGGCTTTCGGCCGCTTAAAGTAACAAAGGCGCTTCCGGGCCGTCATTACCCTGCGAGGCCGGTAATGCTTCGAGGATCGACGTCCGCAGGGTCCACGTCCCCCCGACTTGAGGAAGGTTTTACTGATTACGAACGCTTCGACCGCCGTCTCTAGGGAAATTAAGGCCGTAATCGGCATAATTGCCCCACGGGATCGGTGAAAGGCGCGCAAAAAGGGGGTTTAGGCCCCGATCCGCCCCGCGAAAAACGCCATTCCCAGATTTGCATTATCGAGACTGGAAAATCGGGGAAAGAGGTTAGGTTTTGCTTGGGGGACGTAAAGGCTTTTCATTCGGTCGGACCAATCCAGGTATAGGAGTATCATGACTCGTTATCGTTCCTCAGGCGTGTTCATCTTTGTCGCCGCGCTCGCATTCCTGGGTGGGAATGCCCGGGCCGCCATCAGCATCGTGCCCCAACCGACCACCTTGACTCCCGGAGTCGGCACTCTCGCGATCGGGGCTTCCGACAATGTCGGCATCTACCGGGACGCGGAATCGGATTCGACCCTTCCGTGGATCGAGAAGATCTTCAAGCAGGCCAAGATCCCCACCTCGCACGTCATGTCCGCGCCCGCGGCCAAGATCGTGGTCACCATGAAGGCCGACGCGGCCTTGGGCGCCGAAGGCTACAAACTGAGCATCACCGCGACCCAGATCGTCATCACCGCTCCCACCCTGACCGGCCAGTTCTACGCCGTGCAGAGCCTGCGGCAGCTGTTCCCCGCCTCCATCGAGGATTCCGCCTCCGGGGTCAAGGGCCCGTTCGCCCTGCCCCTGCTGGAGATCACCGACAAGCCGCGCTTCGAATACCGCGGCTCCATGATCGATCCCGTGCGCAAGTTCTGCCCGCTCCCGTACCTCTACCAGCATATCGATCGCATGGCGCTCTACAAGCTCAACCGCCTCCACCTCCTGATCAGCAACGACCAGGGCTACCGCCTCGAGAGCAAGGTCTATCCCCTGCTGCATCAGCTGGGCTCGACCACGAATTGCGGGGGGCAGCATCCCGCCGCCGGCGAACGCTGGTACTACACCCAGGACGAGATGCGCGCCGTGGTCCAGTACGCCAGCCACCGCAAGATCAAGATCATCCCCGAGATCGACATGCCCGGACATTGCACCGCCATGAACTTCTGCTATAAGCAGCTGGGCACCCCGAACGACAAGATCCAGACCTCGGAAGACGTCGGCCTCAGCATCATGAACGCCACCGGCCCCAACGCCGCCTACGTCAATACCTTCATCGGGCAGCTCTGGCGCGAAATGGCCACCATCTTCACCTCGGATCAATACCAGATCGGCGGCGACGAGTGCGTCAACATCGCGGCGGCGGATTTCAAGAACTTCGCCCTCCGCGTGCAGGATACCCTGGCCGCCATCGGCAAGAAGGCCATCGCCTGGGACGAGGTCGGCGCCGCCGGCGCCTTGCGCGCCTCTTCCTGGTCGCAGGATTGGCATGCCGGGTCCAGCGCCGGTCAGATCATGTCCAGCTGCACCTACCTGTACCTCGACATGGCGAACAAAGCCGGCGACCCGTCGACCAACAACTGGTGCATCCCCGAGCTGACCCTGCAGGGCGTGTACGGAGCGAAGTTCAGCGGCACCACCCTCCGGGGCGTGGAGGCCACCCTGTTCTCGGAACGCGTGAACGTCTATCCGGATTACTGGGATCGCCAAACCTGGCCGCGCCAGTCCGCGGTCGCCGAAATCGGCTGGGCCGCCGCCAACAATGACGTGAACGGATTCCTGGCGCGCATGGCGCCCCAATCCTCCCGCTATGCCGCCATGGGCGTCAAGTATTACAACTCGCCCGGAGTGGCCTGGGAAGCGGGCGCGCTCAACCCGAAGATGACCAACCTTTACGATCACTTCCTCCCGGCCATCAGCCCCGATGTGGGAATCGTCGCCAAGAAGTCCAAGCTCGGCAACGGCGCCGCCAAGGACGGCCGGAAGTCCTTCAATACCCTGGGCCGGGTGATTTCCCCGTCCCCCATGCGGTTGCCCGCTTCGGTCGAGGTCAAAAAGGCGCAATGATCGCCGCGGATCCTCCCCGCGGGCGCGGGGGGCTCCTTCCCTGATACACCATCACCCCATTTCCCTTCGGGAGGTTGCATTGAAGCCGTTTTCGTTTTTCCGATCCCTGCTGGGGGCCGCGCTCATATGCGGGACCTCCCTGGCCCATGCCGAGACTCCCGATTCCCTTGATTCGGAAGACGCCCCGGAAGCGTTTTCCATCGTGCCCCACGGGTTCGCGGGACTGCAATCGTTCCGCGTCGCGGGTTACAAGAACCTGGGCGTCGACCGCGGCCCCCAGACCTTCAACAATTCCGTGCTCAACTTCACCTTCGATCTCGTTTCCGGGAAGCGCCTGACCATCCGGTCCGGCATCGAAGGCTACGTGACCTTCAGCACCGTGCCCTATGACAAGCTCGGGAACGTGGGGCGTACCGAAGTCGCCGCCCCCCTATGGTCCTGGTACATGGCGCAGGCGGAAATCGCCTACTCCTTCGGGGAAGCGGACGACAACTTCCACGGCGATCTGGGCGTCGGCCTGTTCCCCTACAAGTACAACGAGGAGGCCCGCAACCTGGGCGAATACCTGTTCCGCTCGGGGACCTATCCCGGCTGGCTCTCCACCACCTTCGACTGGACGGCCACGCGCCTGACCGGCGCCCGCTTCAGCAGCACCCTGTTCAACAAATGGCACAATGACGTGATGTTGACCACGGAAATGGAATGGTTCCCGTTCTACGATCTCTCCCTGTCCTGGGTGAGCGATCTCCCGGTCGGCAAGGTGCTGGATCTGGGCGCCGGCGTCGATTTCGCCCGCATCTCCCCGGCCAAGGAAGAGTACACCACGCCCCAGGTGACGGAAGCGACCAACAACAAGACCGTCCCCAGCTATTACATGAAGGGCGCGGACACCACCTTTTACACCTATAGCGGCATCAAGGCCATGGCCCGCGCCACCTTCGATCCCAAGGCCATCTTCGGCGACTTCAACGGCAAAAAGCTGGGCACCCTGGGCAAGAACGACGGGAAGATCTTCGGCGAGGTCGCGGTCCTGGGCCTGCAGAACCAGGGCACGGTCTACAACAAGGTCACCCAGCGCATGCCCATGATGGTCGGGTTCAACCTCCCGACCTTCAACCTGCTCGACGTGGTGGCGATCCAGATGGAGTATTACGGCTCGCCCTACCCGAACGATTACATCAACCAGATCGCCTTCGTATCGGCCGGCGTCCCCATCCCCACCAAGGGGGACGGCAACTCCGTGGCGGACAGCAAGTACACCGTCGCCGACTCCGCCAGCGGACGCCCGAACTTCTACACCAAGGACAACGTGAAATGGTCCATCTACGCCAGACGTTGGATGGGCCCGCATCTGGCCATCGTGGCCCAGGCCGCGCGCGACCACTGGCGCACGAGCACGCCCTACGCCCAGTTCCGGGATACCGAAGAAGCGCTTTCCACCAGCAAGCACTGGTACATGGCCTTCAAAATCGTATCGGTCTGGTAATCCTTCCCATGGGGGCTCCCCGCCCCCTCTCCCGATCCTGAAGCCGCCCCGCCCGGGAATCGTTAAGTCCCCGGGCCCATGGCATCCCTTCAGTAACGCATCCGCTCCCTCTTGGTCCCGGGCGACCTGCCCTTGGCATCGGCTGCATTCCCCTCCGGATCGTTCCCGGCATCCCAAAGCCAGACGGGTGTCGATGCTCCGGAACGGGAATCCCCCCGGACCCTCCGCGAGGTTCCCGATCTCCCCCGCACCGCCACCGGTTGCGCGGTATTGGCCATGAGGCTTCCGGTGGAAACCTTGCGGGAATCCGTGGCCATTCCGTAATAATCCAAAGTCCTGGCGGAAAGGGAATCCGGGATCACGGCCGTATAGACACCTTCAGCGCCTGCCTGGGCGGCGATGGCGGTCCATTTCCGGGACTGCCAGTCCGCTCCTGTCTCGCTGTAGTGCAATTCCACCTTGGAGATCGGAACCCCCGGGACCGCATCGACCTTCATCGTGATTTTCCGGCCCTGTCCAGGCGCGGTTTCCCTGCCGATCAAGGACACCTTCGGGAACCCGCCGCCGGTACCCTTCAGATGGAAATCGAACCAAATCCGTTGCATGGCCGGGCCTTCGGGCAACTGGGTATGATTAAGGTTCGGTCCCCAGACATGGTTCTTCGCGGCCGAGGGAATCGCATCCAGGGTGGCGGCTACGGCTTCCGGCCAGAAGTAGGTGTCGTTTGTCTCCCCTTCCAGGAAAAACGCCGCCTTGATGTCCGGCGCGCGCCGGCCCGCGTCCAGGTTGGCCAGCCATACATCCCGATCCGCCGGGGCAAGGCCGGCGATCAGGGATTTCCAGTTGGAGCCCTTATCGTAATAGCCGCATCCGAAGACGGAGTAGGCGGCCTTCACCTTGGCGCCCAGTAGACCGGACAGCATGGTGGTGGAATAGCCGCCCCAGCTGAATCCGGTGATGCCCATGGCATCGGGTTTGACGTTGGGCTGGGCGCGCAACCAATTGAATGCCTCCAGTCCCGCGACCTCGGCATCCACCAAGGTGCTCTTCTCAGGACCGGGAACCACCTCGAACCGGGGCGCCTCGCCCAAGGGCCGGGATTTCCAGGGTCCCGTGGAATTGGGCGTATTGGCCGTCCCGCAGATTCCCGGCAGGTCGATGGCCAGGGCCACATACCCGCGTTGGGCGTAGTCGGCGGTCATGCCGATAAGGGTCTCCGCATTGCTTCCGCCGCCGTGCAGCACGAGGATGCCGGGATAAGCGCCAGCGGCTTGCGGAGACGCGAGGATGCCGTAAACGGTATTGGCGCCCTTGCGGGAGGGAAAGGTGAACTTGCGGGTCGTGATGGCCTGGGCCCCGGAGCCGGAAGCCGTCGTACTGAGCGTGGTCGTGGTCGCGGGCATGCTGGTCAGGAATTCCGCGAAGGGGTCCGCGGCGGCGGCCGTGCCGGGCAGGGCGCAAAGCATGGAAAAGACGGCGAGCGCGGCGAGGGTCAATCGGAATCCCGCCCGGGGGACACCCTCCGGCGCCGCCTTCCTTTTGGGATCAGTTTCCAACCTTCGCCTCCTGGTTCAGAATGACGCGCGGCGGTTTCCCCGGGCCCGTACCGGCGGTCGGGATCCTGCGCCCGAGCGCGTCGGCGTTCGGGCCGCCTGGTATTCCCTTCCCCATGCCCAGGGCCTTCAATGAGGAATGGCGTCCGTCCGACCCGATCGCCACGGGCAATTGCGGCCCTTCGGTCTGGAAAGGCGAAACCGGAAGCCCGGCCGCGTTGAAAAGATTCACGGGCGGGTTCTGCGCCCACCCATACCGTACCTTCACGGGAACGGCCACCGCCGCGCTGGATACGACCACGGTATCCTTGCGGATCTCGACGTCGGCCCAGGCCCATTTATCGTCGGTACCGGCGATCGCGAAGGACGCGGCCTTCCCGCCGCCCTTCACCGCCAGGCCTTCCGCGTTCCTGAAGATCAGGCGGATGGCTTTGCCCTGGACCTGCATGGATTGGTACATCGGGCTCTGGTAGGCCAGGCCCGTCTCCCCGTATTCCCGGGCCCGCGCGGCCAAGGCCAGGCGACCGCCCACGTCCCATTTGTCGTAGGGATGGAGATTGTCCGCCATGCCCACGTCGATGGTCACGGCCATGAAGGTCTTGGGTAGGGACGAGGCCAAGCGCTGGGATTCCCGGAGTTCGGCCCATGGGCTTTCGCCGCCGGCATTGGCCTGCAGGCCGTTGATGTTCGGAAGCTGGACGAAGAAGAAGGGGAAATCCCCTTGGCCCCAGGCCTTGCGCCAGCCTTTGATATGGGCCTCGAAATGGTTGCGGTAATTGGAAAGCACCCAGGCGGGATGGAGCGTATCCGTAAAACGCGCGTTGTTCTCCCCCTGGTACCAGATCGCCCCTTTCATCCCGAATCCGGCGAGGGGCGCGATCCATTTCCGGTATAGATGGCCGGCCGAGGTGTCCTGCCTGAGGACTGGATCGGCGGCCAGGGTCGCGGAGTCCATCCATTCCTCGACATAGGTACCGGGCACCGCGCTGAGGACCATGCCCACGGGAACCTGCAACGCCCTTTGCAGATCGCGTCCGAAGTAGTAGGCGGTCGCGGAGAAGTCCAGGGCCTTGGCCGGCGTGCACGCGCCCCAGGCTCCGCCTCCCTGGAAGTTCATCAAGCGCAGATCGGGATGATCGGCGACGGCGGCGGAATCCAGGTTCGGCCCGCCGATCGTCTTCAGGGAATAGGCCATGTTGCTCTGGCCGCCCGCGAGCCATACCTCCCCCACCATCACGTCCTTCAGGGTGGCGGATGGAGTTCCCGCCTTGCCCTGGGCGGAAAGCTCGAACGGCCCGCCCGCATCGGACGCGTCCAGGGATACGCGCCAGGCTCCGTCCGCGGCCGCGACTGCGGCCTTGGATTTCCCGCGGAAGGCCACGGTGACGGATTCGCCCGCGGCGGCCTTGCCCCATACCGGGACCGCCATGCCGCGCTGGAGGACCATATGATCCGTGAACGGGCTCTTGAGCGTTACGGCTGCGCCCGCGTCCACGCAGGTAACGGAAAGGAAAGCGGAGAAGGCCAAGCGGGCCGCGATCGGTTTCATCATCATCTCCCCGGGATGGAATTCAGCGAGGCACGGTGCGCAGCCAATTGAGTTCGAACGCGCCTTGCGCGCTTTCCATCCGCAGGGTGCGGACGCCCGCGCCCATGGGGAGATCCGCCTTTATCGAGCCCCAAGCGGGAGCGCCGGGCAGGTCCACCAGTACGGAGTCGCCGGAGGCCGGATCGGATACCTTGAGGCGGGAGGGCGCGAGGCAGCGGTAGCGGAATTCCATGGCGAAGACGCCGGCCGCATCCGCCTGGACGCAGTATTCGGTCCAGCTTCCCGTCGCCTTGAAGACGGCCACCTCCTCGCCTTCCTCCGCGCTGGAATCCACCGCGATGCCGGACCGGCCGGAGTAGGCTTCCGCTTCGATCTGCCCCAGTAGGGCCCAGGGATGATAGGCTTCCTGGGACGTGATCGTGGAGAAGAATTCCTCCTGGATGGCCTCCCAATCGTTCGCGGCCGCGGGGATGTCCACGAAGTCGAAGGCGGAACGGGTCGAGGCCAGGGCGATCAGGGGCGGCCCGCCGAAATCCATGGCCCGGGCGTTTCGCCAGACATCGCGCCGGAAGAGGAAGGTGGCCGCGCCGAAGTCCCCGTAGAACCCGGAGGACTTGAGGCCGGGAGACACGGTATCCCTGCCGTAGATGGATCGCATCCCGTCCCCCAAGGGATTGGGGAGGAAAAGGCCGCGGCGGGTCCAGTCGATGCCCGTTCCGGGCCACAGGTAGTCGCGCGACCATTCCACGAACCGGGCCTTGCGGGACACCAGGGCGAGCGCGAGGGAATCCCCGTCATTGAAGTTGCCGTTGTTCGCCCCGAGGATCACCATGCGATCGGCGATGGCGGGATCGATCAGGAGCGCCTCCGCCGCCGTGGTCAGGTTCGCGCCGCTGACGAAGACCAGGGGCCTTGCCGGGGTCGCCTTCCTGGCTTCCCGGATCAGGAGCAGGGCGCCCTCGGTGGTATCGGGCCGGATATCCTCGAGCCGGCCTCCAGGGGCCCGCGCCAGCATGCGGCGCGCGCCCGGAACCGCGTCCAACATCCCGCGGATGCCGCTGTTCTGGGCGGTCCGGCTCAGCCTGGCGTAGTTCCGCAGGTTGGCCTGGAGTACCGCGAAGCCCGTGTCCACGCCGCCGTAGGTGACGATGGTGCCGCGCAGGTTCAGATGCCCCATGCTGGCCTTGGCCCAGAGGTAGGCCCCGTCCACGGGGTTCCAGAAAATGCCGTTCTCGAATACCAGGGGGTTGGTGGAATCGATGCCGGGCAGTTCCAGGAATCCATCGGTGATGCGGAAGCTCTGCTTGAGGACGCGCTGGAGGCTGACCTCGCCCGCGTCCGTAGTGGCGTTGGGGAGCACGCGGATGTCCTTCAGATCGGACGGCAGGATGAAGGGATCGATGCCGGAAAAATGCAGGATGTAATTGCCCGCGGGCACGTTGCCGAAGAAATAGGCGCCGGAAGCGTCCGTGACGGCCGCGCGCTCCAGCCCGAAAATGCGCACCAGCACGCGGCCGGAGGTCCCGTCCCCGAAACGCACGCGCCCGGCCACCGCGCCCACATGCCGCACCACGGCGGGCTGGAGCGCGAGGCGGCCCCTTTCCCGGTCCACGCCGAACCGGACGGAGACGGCCTTGATCTCCCGATCCCGGGACTCCAGCAGGTATCCCCCCCTGGCCACGGAATCGAAAGCGAAGGCGCCGGTGGAATCGCACAGGACATCGATGACGGATCCGCCTGCAGCGGATACGCCCAGGGAGTCCGGCAGGCTGGGATCCTTGCCCAGGTAATCCGAAGGACGGAGGAGGACCAAGGCCCCCGCCGCGCCGGTACCGTCCTCGCGCTTGATGACGCCCGTCACCTTGGGCCCGGTTTCCGTATCGGTCCAGCCTCCCGCGACGCGGACGGGATCTTCGGAGCAGGCCCAGAACATTGCCAGGGCCATCAAGCCCGGCAATAGGCGAGGAAACAAGCGCGGCATCACGGTTTCGCTCCCGGCTTCTGGCTTAGGGGGATCATGCTGATGGTCAATTGGTAGACCCTTTCCGGGCCTTCATCCTGGCTCACCATTTCGGCGAGATGGGCGCGGAAATCCCTCACCTTTTTCACGACGCGCTCGAAGGTGCCCCGGGAAACCCCCATGGTGGAGGACGAGATCATGCGTTCCTCGGCCCGGCAGCGTTCGAACGATTCGATGGCGAGCTGCATCATGCGGATCTGGTGGCGGATGACCTGGAAGTCCTGGACCCCCGGGCCCGTGGTCATGACCGGATCCACCTGGACGTAGCCGCCCTTCTCCTTTTTCAGGAAACCCAATTCCAGCAATAGCTTTAGGGAGGCTTCCGCCTTGGCCGCTGGAATGGGCGGATTCAGGAGCTTGCCCAGGCGCGCGTAGTCCCCGCCGAAATCGGTCATGGCCGCCAGCTCGCGGATCACGCAATGGTGCCACTCCTGGAAATATTCCATCTGGTCGGCCTTGATGCGCGGGATGTTGCGGTACCGTTGCAAGGAGATCAGCTTGTCGAAATAGATGCTCTTCTCCTCCGCGGATTTCGCCTGGTTGAAGAACACCAGGTGCTCGAAATATTCGGCCTCCTTGTCCTTCAGCTTCAGGGCGATGCAGGTCTTGAGGATGGTCTTCTTGCTCAGGTTGCGCTTGCCCTCGATCACGAACTTGAAATAGGGAGCCGAATTGATGCCCGCCTTTTCCGCCAGGAACCGGTAGGAGAATCCGGGATGCACGGCCTTGTTCCTCTCGTAATGGTCCTTGAGGAATTGCCGGTAGTCGGAATAGGAGTAGATGTCGCTCATGGTACGCGCTTTGGAATGTCTTTACAATGTAGCGCCTGGCGCGCGGGAAATACCCGCCAATCGGGCCTTTCCGTTTACTTTTGTAAACGGATCCTCCCCCTCCCAAGCCCGCTCCTTCCTGCCTGCGGGGACGGGATGGGCCCACCCATCCCCGGTTCCGGGACGTTCTTTGTAAACAGCCTACGGATTCAGGTATCGCGCTCTCAGCAGACCCTGCGCGTACTCCCCGGGCACCCGGAGTTCACGGGAATCGAGGTTCCCGCGGGAACCGAGGTTCCCGGCGGTCGCGCGGAAGACGAGCTTGCCCGAGAGGTCGTACAACTCTACCCCGGCCGCCCCATCCGGCAGGCGCAGCAGGCCGTTCCGGAATCGGGGCGCGACCAGGCGGCCCGATCCCATGTTCCCCTTCGCCAGGGCCGTAGGCAGATGGGGAACCGGAGTCGCGGGACGGCAGGTGCCGATATATTCAAGGCGGCCGATCTTGGTCTGCGGGGAGGTGGAGGCCCACCCTCCGTAGTTCAGGTAGTAGAGGGCGCCGTCCGGCCCGAGTTCCAATCCGATGACGCGGTATTGCTTGGGGATGCCGCCCGGAAAATCCTGCAGGTCCGTGATCTTGGTCAGATCCTTGTCCGGGGTGGCCACCTTGAGCCAGTCATCGGCGAATTCCCCGACGATCCATTTCCCGTCGAAATGCGGCGGCAGTTTCACCTTGGAGGCGCTGCTCCCGTCATAGTGGTAGACGGGTCCGGAGATGGCCGCCGTGCCGCCGCCCTGGGGCAACAGGGGCGTTACCCCGCCCTGCTTGCTTTCCGGCAGGATGGCCGGCTTGGCGGGCGGGAGCTTCTGGACGCCCGTATTGAGGGCCGAGGTGTTCATGGGCCCGTTCACGTCCCATTTCTCGTTCAGGCTCTTGTTGTTCGCGTAATCCCATTTCACGTACGGGAGGTTGGCCCCCACGAAATAGGGCCACCCCATGAAACCGGGCTCCTTGATCAGGTTGAATTCGTCATTGCCCGCGGGGCCGCGATCGGCCTGGAGCTGACCGGCATCGGGGCCGATGTCCCCCCAGGAGACCCACCCCGTATAGGGATCGACGTTCATGGAATAGGGGTTCCGGTGGCCCATGGTATAGATCTCGGGGAGGATTTTCGCCTGGTCGGCGGGCCCGTAATAACCCTTGGCCGTATAGAACTCGCGCAGGTTGCCCGCGGGGATGGCGTAGGTCCTTCCCGCTCCCGGCGCGGGCGTCTCCGCATCGGGAAAGGCGATGGGCTTGATGCGCAGGATCTTGCCGCGCCAATCGTTGGTATTGGCCGTGCCCTGCCCATTGTCGTTGATGATGTCGCGATCGTCCGTCACGGAGAATCCGTCGAGGTTGTTCTTGTTGTTGCCGGTGGACACGTACATGTTTCCGAATGCGTCCCATCCGATGGCCCCGCCCTGATGGCAGCAGGTCTCATAGGTCCAGGGCATGTCGATCAGGGGCTTCACCGTGGCCATGTCCACGGTCCAATCGTCCTTGACATGGACGCGGGCGAGACGGAGAACGTGGGGCGTGGCCGGGGTCATCATCAGGTACAACCATCGGTTCTTGGCGAAATCCGGATCGGGGGAAACGTAACGCAGGCCCAGTTCGTTTCCCGTGAAGACGCTGAACTTGCCCATCGCCTTGACCGCGCCGGCCGGGTCGACGGTCTTGAGTACGCCGGTATTGCGTTCCGCGAAGAAAATCCGACCGTCCTTGGCGATGCTCATGCCGATGGGTTCCGCGAGGGAAGGATCCTTGACCGGATCGACCAGGACCACGTCCTTGAAATCCGCGGCCTGGAGGTCCGGGCATCCCGGATAAGAAAAAGCGGCGCGCGCCCGGTCCGGCATGCCGGCCGACACCGTCGCCAAAACCGCGAGTGAAAGCCCGGTTCCGATCCTCATTGCATCCCCCTGATGACGTCTCCCTTGAACCTAGCGGCGCCCCCGCGGAAAAAAAGCCCGTCCACGGCCGATCCAGGCGTAAAAGCGGAAGAACGCCGATTTTTTACACGGAATCGTCCGACCCGTCCCGATCATTTTCCCGCTTGCCGAGGCCTTGGTAAAGGCCCGATCCGGACCGAACCGGCGCAAACTTCCAAACCCCTCGTAGAAGGGCCAAGGCCGGGGCGGCGGAAAAGCATCGGAGGGGTGCGTGGAAAACGGGGCGAAGGGTGAAACGAGGGATGGCGAAGCGGTCGGCTTGGCCTAGCTCGGCCTAAGCTTGCTTGGAAACCAGGGTTTTCCAGACCGGACTCACGGCCCAAATCCGGCTGACCCGGTCGAGCAATACTTCCCGGGTGAACGGCTTCCGGATGATGTCCGCGCCCTCGGGGCAAAGGTCATGGTGGTTCAGGATCTCGGCCGTGTAGGCCGAAACGAACAGGACCTTGATGAAGGGACGGATGGCGGAAACGCGGTTCGCCAAATCCTTGCCGTTCATTTGCGGCATGAGGATGTCCGTGATCAGGATATCGATTTCGGCTTCCGGATCGGCCGTGATGCGAATCGCGTCCTTGCCGCCGCCGGCTTCCGAAACCCTATAGCCCTCGGCTTCCAGCAAAACGCGGATCAGGGTCCGGATGGAAACCTGGTCGTCCACGATGAGGATATTCGGCTTTTTATTTGCTGTCACCTGGAACCGGCCGGTTTAAGGGGCATCGGGCAAATATAGGTGGTAGCTACGGGTAACAAATCCATACCTGTCGATATTTTATCCCATATTTCTTCACTTTCCCATAGAAACGGTAAATTCCGATCGGATTCGCGTATCTCATTACCGTACAAGATGTACGCGATGTACGTACCCTCAAAGGTAGGGTTTTGGGCGGCTTTCAGGCCTCCACGAAATCGAGGACGCTCCTGACCTTGCGCACCAGGCTGGCTGGTGAAAAGGGCTTCTGGATGAACTGTTCGCTCTTGACCAGGACGCCGTGCCGGACGATGGCATCATCGGTATAGCCGGACATGTAGATGTATTTCAGATCCGGCCTCAGGTATTTCATCTTGTCCACGAGTTCCCGGCCGCCCATCTGCGCCATGACCACGTCGGTCAGCAGGAGATCGATTTTCCCGTGGAACCCGTTGGCCACTTCCAAGGCTTCGATGCCGTTGCCCGCTTCCAGGATGGAGTACCCGAAAGAGGCCAGGATGTTCTTGACCAGGTTCCGCACCGCCAGATCGTCCTCCACCACCAGGATGGTTTCACCGCCCCTGAAGGCGGACTCCTGGGTTTCCGGTTCCGCGGGAGCGTGCTCCGGCTTCATGTCCCGCGCGGTGGGGAAAAAGACCTTGAAGGTCGCGCCCGCCCCCCGCTCGCTTTCCACGGAGATATGGCCGCCGCTCTGGCGGACGATGCCGTAAACGGTGGAAAGGCCGAGACCGGTCCCGCGGCCGGTTTTCTTGGTCGTGAAGAACGGCTCGAAGAGATGGCTCTTCACCGTATCGTCGATGCCCACTCCCGAGTCCCTCACCGTCAGTTGCACGTAGGTGCCGGGCGCCACGGCTTCATTGATGCCTTGGGAGTCCGGGCCCAATTCCGTCCGGCTCGTCTCCAGGGTGAGGGTGCCTCCTTTGGGCATGGCGTCCCGGGAGTTCACCGCCAGGTTCAGGATGACCTGTTCGATCTGGCCCGGGTCCGCCAGGATGGCGTCCAGGTCCGGCTTCAGGCGGACGACCAGATCGATATCCTCCCCTATCAGCCTGCGCAACATGGTTTCCATCTGCGAAACGACGGAATTGAGGTTGAGGGTCTTGGGCGATACGATCTGCCTGCGGCTGTAGACCAGGAGCTGGTTGGTCAGGGAGGCGGCGCGTTCGCCCGCTTTCCGGATTTCCTCGATATGCTGCCTGCGGGCGTCCTCTTTCCCGGTCATGGCCAGCAGCAGCTCCGAGTACCCGTTGATGGCCGTCAGGAGGTTGTTGAAGTCGTGCGCCACCCCTCCGGCAAGGCGGCCGATGGCCTCCATCTTCTGGGATTGCCGGAATTGCTCCTCGGTCCTGCGGAGATCGGTGGTATCCTGGGCGATGGAGATGACCATGCGCACCTTGCCCTCCTGATCCAGGATGGGTTTGGCGCGGGTGATGAGCCAGCGTTCGGCGCCTTGCGGGCCCAGGCGGTAACGCAGAAGGGTAGGCTGGCTTTCCTTCCCGCGCAGGGCGATGTTGACCGGGGTTTCCTCCGGAGGCATCGCCTTGCCGGAAACGTCCATGACCAGGAGCCGGTCCAGGGCATCCTCCACCCGGGCCGCCCGCTCCCGATCGCGCAACGCATCCGGGGCCGGCAGATCCAACATCCGCGAGGCGGCTTCGTTGAAATAGACCAGGGCCCCGCGCGGGGAATAGACGAGGATGGCGTCGGCGATGCCCTGCAGGATGACGTCCAGCTGATCCCGCGAGCGCCGCACCTCTTCTTCCGCCATTTTCCGATCCGTGATATCCCGGCTGGTCCCCCAGACGCCCGTCAGCTTGTCCCCGTCCACCAGTCCCACCAGATTGTAGAGCACGTAACGGTTCCTCCCCTGGCCGTCCCTTTCCACGGATTCCGCGTCCAGGTTACGATGCCTGGAGCGGATGAAATCCCGGAGGAGGGAATCCGTGCTTCCGTTCCTCCCGAACAGGGTCCCGAACGGGACGCCGATGATTTCGGCCGCGCTCCCGTGCCCGTACCTGCGCGCCATCGCATCGTTGCAATCCGCCAGGTAGGCTTCCCGGTACAGGAGATCCAACTGCTCCCCTTCCGGCAGGTCGGTGGACATGGGTCGCCTGAGATCGAAGCGCCAAATGACCTCGGTGGTGTTCTCGACCAGCCAACGGAAGCGGCTTTCGGAGGCCTGGAGGTCCCGATGCAACATGAGGTTGTCCAGGACGTCGGTCAGGCGGGAGGCGAGGTCCTTGAGCAGGCGGAATTCATCGGGGGACCATTTGCGGTGGGAGGAGCATTGGTGGACGCCCAGCGCCCAGGGCATGCCGTGCTTGGGCCGCAAGGCCACGGTCACCATGGTCCCGTTGGTGAACATGTCGCAATCGATCTCGAATCCGGGAATGGCCGGGCCGGTCTCGTCCACGACGGGCTCCCCGGACGCGAGAAGATCCAGGACGAATTTCCGGTGGGAATCCCCGAACGTGATTTCGGCCCCGCCCCGGAAGGGCCTGTGGCCGGGCCTTTCCGCCGCATGCAGGATCCGGAAGGAATCCCGGGAGGGATCCAGGGGATGGATCAGGAAAGCCAGATCCCCCTGGAAATGCTCCCTTACCCGTTCCACGGACACCTGCAGCACTTGCTCCATTTCCAGATTCTGCTCGAAAACCTTGGACAGGTCGCTCATCACCTCCAGGTACCGGACATGGGAGGCGCGCGTATCGTCCATATTCTTCTGCATGGTGATGTCCCGGGTCACCTTGGTGAAGCCCGTCAGGATGCCCTCGACGTTGCGGATGGGAGTGATGATCTCCTCTCCCCAGAACCAGGTGCCGTCCTTGCGGACGCGCCAGCCGATTTCCCTGTTCCTGCCGGTTTCCAGGGCCAGCTTCATCTCCACCGCCGGCACGTTCCTGGCCAAATCCTCCGGGATATAGAAGGCGGAAAAGTGCCTCCCCCGGATCGCATCGGCTTCATAGCCCAGGATCCGCTCCGCGCCCTTGTTCCAGGTGACCACCATACCCTTGGCATCGAGCATGAAAATCGCGTAATCGCGGATCTCCTCCACCAGAGTGCGGAAGCGCTCCTCGCTTTGCATGAGCTGCGCGCGCGCGGTCTCGCGTTCCGTGAAGTCCCGCATGATTTTCACGAAGCCCGTGATCGCCCCTTTCTCGTCGTGTATCACCGAAAGGAGTCCGGAGGCCCAGAACCGGGTTCCGTCCTTGCGCACATGCCAACGTTCATCGGTCGCCTTGCCCTCGCGGCGGGCGGTATTCATTTCCGTCTGGTCCTCTCCCGCGGCCAGATCCTCGGGGGTGAAGGTGATGGCGGAGGGTTGGCCCAGGATTTCCTCTTCCCTATAGCCGATGACCCTCTCGGCGCCGGGATTCCAGGTGGTGATCCGCCCTTCCGTGTCCATCATGAAAATCGCGTAGTCCTTGGCGTTTTCGACGATGAGGCGGAAGTTTTCCTCGTTCCGTTTTTGGATGGCCGCCTGTTCGCTGGTGGTCTTCTCCATAACCCTGACCTGCTCCCGGAATGCCATGTTTTCCCGGTAGATCCGGGCGAGCATGGCCATCTTGGAACTGAGGGCGCGGGAATCGATGGGAGCGTAGACGAAATCGACGATTCCCAGGTGATAGCCGCGATGGAGATCGGCTTCCCCGGGTTTTTCCGAACTGATGAAGAGGATGGGGACGGCCGCGGTTTCCGGGCTGCCGCGCATCGCCTTGACGGCCTTGAAGGCATCGCTGCCCGGCATGTCGATATCCAGGACAACCAAGGCGAAAGTCCGCTCATGGATGAGCGCCAACCCTTTTTCCATCGATTCCGCCTCGACCAGGTCGATGTCCTGTTCCGCGAAAGCCGCCTCCAATTCCCGGATTTTCCCCGGGTCATCCACGATCAAGAGTACGGGTGCGGCGGGCGGAACCTGTATTTCCATGATGTGCATCTCCTTCGGATGAGAGGAGCGGAACCAAGGCGGGGAGAACGGCAAGACGCATAATTAAAATAACCAAATGGGGAGCCCGGGGCCAAAACTCCCAGGCAGGCTGTCGCCATCGACTACAGTAAATGACGCATCCCTGGCGAACCGGCATCCCGGAGGGGGCACTTTAGGCTTTACCCGCCGTCACGCAAGAGCGAATTTATGTGTTCCAACCAGGAGGTCCGATGTCCACCACGGAAACCGGAATCGAAACCATCGACAAGACCCTGCAGAAGACGAATGAATGGCTCAAGGAAATCGAAGCGGAAATGGAATGGAACGATCGCCATTTCGCCTTCCAATCCCTGCGGGCCGTGCTCCATGCCCTGCGCGATCGCCTGCCGGTCAAGGAAGCGGTGGACCTGGGCGACCAGCTGCCCATCCTCATCCGCGGGCTTTATTACGAGAATTGGAACCTCTCGATAGTCCCGGTCAAGGACCGGAAGCTGGAGGACTTCCTGGCCCATATCCCGGCCTACTTCCCCCCGGACTCCTTGTTGGATCCCGAGCGGGTGGTCCGCACGGTCTTCCAGGTCCTGAGGAACCGGGTCTCGGAAGGCGAGATAAGGCACGTGATCGCGAATTTCCCGCGCGCCCTGCGGGATTTGTGGGGTTGATGCCGGGACGCCTTCCCGCCGGAAAGGCGCCTCCCGGAGGCGCGCCGGGCGGGGCCTAGCGGACGGATTGGTACTGGATCATCCGGTCCTTGGACAGGACGATCTGCCAGAGCTGGTTCTTGCGGGCCCGGAACCCGCCCGCGCATTGCAGGAGGTAATACCGCCACATGCGCCGGAAGTGTTCATCGTAGGATTTTGAAAGTTCCGGCCAGGCTTTCTGGAAATTGGCGTGCCAGGCGCAAAGGGTCCGGTCGTAATCGGTGCTGAGGTTGTGCCAATCCTCCATCACGAAGATATTCTCCATGGCCGCCCCTATTTGCGCGATGGACGGGATCAGGGCGTTGGGGAAGATGTACCGGTCCATCCAGGGATCGAATTCGATTTCGGACCGGTTGTCGCCCACGGTATGCAGCAGGAAGAGGCCGCCGCTCTTGAGGCACCGCGCGGCGACGCGCATGTATTCCCGGTAATTCTTGTACCCGACATGCTCGAACATGCCCAGGGAGACCACCCGGTCGAATTGCCCTTCCATCTCGCGGTAGTCGCGCAGGAGGATTTCCACCGGAAGCCCCTTGCACATCTCCCTGCCCAATTCCACCTGGTTTTCCGCGACCGTGATGCCGACCACCTCCACCCCGTACCTGTCCGCCGCGAACCGGGCGAAACTGCCCCAACCGCAACCGATGTCCAAAACCCGCATCCCCGGTTCCAGCTGGAGCTTGCGGCAGGTCAGATCGAGCTTCGCCTCCTGGGCCTCGTCGAGGTTGGAAACGCCTTTCCAATACCCGCAGGTGTAGACCATGCGTTTGTCCAGCATGGCCCGGTAGAGGTCGTTGCCCAATTCATAATGGACCTTGCCCTTTCCCTTGGAAAGCACCGGGGTCTGCAGGTTCAGGTAGCGCGCCTTCAGGGAGGAGAAGAGGAGGGCCGGGCTCAGGCGCGGACGGAACCCCTTCCGGGCCCGGAGGATGCGGCAGAAGAATTCGTCGATGGCGTCGCAATCCCACCACCCCTCCATATAGGACTCCCCCAGGCCTAGGGAACCTTGGGAAATGATACGGTCGAACAGGCGCGGATTGTGGACGCGGATGTCCCAGGGCCGCAAGCCGTCGATGCGGATATCCGCCCTGTCCAGCATCTGCTCGATGATGCCGGGAATGGGGGCGCGCGACGCCTCCGGTTCCCGGGTTCTGCGGATGTTGCGGTTGACGTCCGGATCGTGCGCGGTGGCGGTCTGGGGCATGGCGGATTTCCTTTCCTTGGCTGGGACGGTGCGGCCGCGCGAACGGGCGGCTTCCTGCGGGAAATAATTTCCTGCTCCGGTTTCCGCATCAACAATTTTCGCTCCCAGGGGAATCACCCGGGGCGTGGATGTGCAACCTTGGACGGGGGAACCGCGGGAAAATCCCCATAATCGGGGCGAATGTTCCGGTCCGGCCCCGGGTTCGCCCGGTTCGAGGACTATCCTGAACCCGGGAAAATCAGGCGGTGCTATATTACCGGCACCTGCGGAACGGCTCCGGCAGGGAAGTTTCATTCCATCGTGGGGATCCGCAATGCAATCGACAACCATGGACTCCTCCTATTCCAGAACCTCCAGATCCCGGAATCAAATGCGGATTTCCGCGCAGAGAGGCGCCCGCACCAGCCTGGCCGTTTTCGGGATGGCGGCCGCCTTGGCGGCCCAGCCTGCCGTACCCATCCGTTGGTCCGCCATCGGCGCCAGCATCACGGCGGGAAGCGGGTATCCCGCGAAATTGCAGACCTTGCTGGGACCGGCCTTCCAGGTCGAGAACGAAGGCATTTCCGGGTGCACCATGCTCAAGAACGGGGACTTCCCCTATTGGACCAAGGGACGCCTGCCGCAGACCTTCGCATTCAAGCCGGATATCGTCACGGTCGATCTGGGGGGCAACGACGCCAAACCCCAGAACTGGGACGCCCATAAGAACGAGTTCATCCCCGATTTCCTGGCCATGGTCGACACCCTGAAGGCCATGCCGTCCAAACCCAAGGTCTTCCCGAGCACGCCGCAGCCGTCCTTCCTCCGCAACGGGCAGTATGCCTTCGGCATCAGCAATATCGTCATCCGGGACGAAATCATCCCCAGGCTTAAGCAGTTCGCCAAGGACAGGAACCTGACCCTCATCGATTCCTACACGCCCTGGGAGAACCTGGATCTGACCAGCGACGGGGTGCACCCCGATCCCGCCAAGCCGGGCGCGGATTCCATCGCCGCCTTCATCTACCGTACCTTCAGGGAATCGGCCGTACGCGTGGCCTGCATCGGCAATTCCATCACCGACAACGGCCATGGGGCCGGCGCCTACCCCATCAAGTTCAACCAGCTGCTGGGACGCGATTACCTGGTCCTGAACGCGGGCCATTCCGGCAAGACCCTGTTGCGCAAGGGGGACGCTCCCTATATCGCCAGCCCCTGGTTCGCCGAAGTCTTCAAATTCAAACCCAACATCATCACCATCAAACTCGGCACCAACGACAGCAAGCCCCAGAACTGGGGGACGCACAAGGACGAGTTCGCCCCGGATCTGCGCTGGCTCATCGACACCTTGATGACCCTATCCACCAAGCCGCGCATCTATCTGTGCACGCCCATCCCGGCCTGGAAGGACTCCTCCGGCAACGACCCGTACGGCATCAACGGCGACATCATCAAGAATGAGATCATCCCAAAGATCAGGCAGGTCGGCCAGGAAAGGGGGCTGACGGTGCTGGATCTCCATACGCCGTATCTTCCCTACCATGCCTTGACCCCGGACGGGGTCCACCCGAACGCCGTGGGATTGGATACCCTCGCCCATATCCTCTTTCGGGCCTACAAGGCCACGCCGGTCGCGGTGCTCGATCCGGTCCCCGCCAGGCGCAGCCCATTGGCCGGACGCATGACGGGCGCATGGGACCCGGCGAATCCCATCGCGGGCTACGGGATCGATGCGGCGGGCCGCGCGCGGAATTAAGCGGTAGCCGGGCAGGTCGTTACTTGACCAGGATCATCTTGCGGGTCTTGACGTAGCGTCCGGCCGTGAAGCGGTAATAGTACTGGCCCGAAGGCACCTCGAAACCGCTTTCATTCCGGGCATCCCAGATCAAACGGTATTTTCCCGCCGACATCGGCTTTTGCGGCCGCACCAGGGTCCGGACCATCCGTCCCTTGGAATCATAGAGGATCAGGCTCACCTTCAGCTTTTCCTTGAGGGAGAACCGCAGGGTGGTGATGGGGTTGAACGGATTGGGATAGTTCGACTGGAGTTCCGTTACCAGGGAGCTGGAAGGCCGCGCCAGGCGCGGACCGTATTGCACCTTGGAGCCGTGGAAGTCCGAAGCCTCCAGGAGGTATTCATAGGCCGTTCCGAAGGCGGCGCTGCGATCGACGTACCGGTAGTCCATGGTGCTGGCTGAGGAGCCGCCTTTGGCGCCCGGGATCATCTTGGGCGTGATGCGGACATAACCCAGGACCGCCAGTTCCTCAGGCGTGAGGTTCATGGAGGCCAGGGTATCGACCGCGGTGGTATCGGCGGATCCGTCGGGCCGGCCCGCTGCTTTCGCCCGCGCCTTGGCCAGCTTGGAGGCGGCCTTGGCGGCCACCCGGGAACGGGCCGCGTCGATCAAGGCATTGGCGATGCCCGCTCCCGCGACCTTGCCGCCTTCCGCCAGGCTGCCGTCGATCTGGGCCTCGCCGGGGGCGACGCGGCGGTACACATGGTACCCCAGGTTCTCGAACTCGCTTTCCGTGCTCCATTCCAAGGTGTCCACGCCTTCCCCGTCCTTGGCCTCGAAGGAGCGCAAGGTCACGGCCAATCCGGTCCTATGATTGATGAAGATGACATGGGTGCCCGGAGCCAGGGTGCGGTTGAATTGCATCACCAGTTCCCCGCCGCCCGCGCCCGCGGTGTTCAGGTAGATGTTATAGCCGTAACCCTTGGTCAGTATCTGATTGTCCAGGATCACCACTTCGGGCAAGGTGCCTTGGGACCAGGTGCTGATCCGGAAGGCGGGATTGAAGGCGGTCACGGTATTGGCGAACCTGAAATGGGCGATGCCGCCCGCGGCCGCGTAGGTGTAGGCGCCGTCGCCTTCGGCGAAGTTGTCCGCGTTGAAATCCAGCGCGTCCGTGGTGGTGCGGGTCCCCGTGATGGCGGTGATGACGGCCGGAGTCTGGATGTCCTTCATGAGGCTGTCGGCGGTGGCCGAATCCGTGAAGTCCTTGGAGATGTCCATGGCGAAGTTCATGGTGATGGGCGGGTCGGCGGCCTGGAAAAGGCCGGTCTGCAGATACAGGCCCGCTTCGTAGTAATCGTTGTTCGCGGTGCCGTTGGAATACGGGCTTGCGGAGGAGACCAGGCTCCCCGGGGCCGTTACGGTCGCGCCGGCGCTCTTGATGCTGAGGATGCCTCCCACCATGGAGTGGAAACCCAAATCGCCGCCCATGAGGCCGTACCGGGCCGTGGCGGCCGCGGTCGTGGTCGACCACGTCGTAGTGGGCGATCCGGAATTGTAGCGGCCCTGGAACCACAGGGAGGTCTGCCTGAAATTGAGATTGGAGGAGGTGATCTGGAAGCTCCCGAAAATCCTGCCGGTGGGATATACCGTCCAACGTTTCACCATGGTCACGCTGCCGTTCCCGGTATAGGTCATGGCGCTCAGGGCCAAGGACAGGCGGGTGGAGGAACTGTCGGTGAGGGTGTAGGAAATGTTGGCCGGAGCCGCGTATCCGTATCCGCCCGCGTTGAAGTAGGTGCTGATGCCGTCATAATCCATCTGGAAGGCGCTCAAGCTGCGGCCGTAAAGATCGTAGAGTCCCACCTGGTTGGTGCCGCCGGTGATGGCCAGGTTGGGATTGATGGCCGCGGCCTTCCAGACGTTGAAGTCCCCGAAACCGTTGGTGGCCGGATTGGCGGTCGGGGTGGTCCAACCGTTCAGATCCAGCTCCAGGTACCATTGCCTGGTGCTTGCCGACCCGAACACCGTGTCCGCGAAATTCTTGATCGCGATCTTGTCGTTCGCGGTGGCCGAGATGGTCAAGGTCTTCATCTTTTCGGCTTCGCCCATGAATCCGCTGGAATCGTCGTCGTCGATGAACAGGGTCTGGTCGGCCCCGGTGAGGACCTTGTTGAGCTGGATGACCAATTGCGAACCGTTGATGTCCAGGCTGATGGAGTCGGACGTGTAATCCACGTTCGGGACGAGCCGGGTCCCGTTCAGGTAGACGAACTTCGGGGTCTTGGTGCCGTACCAATTGTCGACCAGGAATGCCGGCTGGACGCGGGTCTGGGCCGCGCCATCGTTCAACAAGGCGACGAACCGGTTGTTGTTGTCGACGCGCACGTGGTAATGGCCGTGGACCTTGGAGAATCCCCGATTGCAGATGGATTGGATCCGGGACACGGGAAGCTCGTTGTAGTAGATCCGGATATCGTCCAGGTCCCCCTGGAACCGGTCCACCGTCCCCCCGCCGGCGTTCTCGCCGAAGCGCAGGTTGGAGGCATTGGCGGTCGCGATGGGCGAAATGGAGGAAACGGCCGTGAGCACGCCGTTGACGTAGAGGTAGATGTACGCGCCGTTCAGGGTGGCGGCGATATGGGTCCAGGCCCCATCCACGAGGGCCGGACTGGTGACGGAAGCCGGACCCATGTTGAAGGTGATGGTGGATCCCGACCTGCGGAAATACCAACCGTCGGAAGCGGTCGTTCCCTTGGAAAGGATGAAGGCGGTGGATCCCATGTTCGTGAAGTCCGGTTTGATCCAGAACATGTAGGTCCCGTTCATGGAAGCCTCCAGCGCCGCCGCATCGGCCACCACGGCCACGTCCGCCGTGGTCAGGTGGAGAGCGCCCCCTACCTTGCCGGCGGTCCAGACCATTCCGGAACCGGAGACCGTGGCGTTCAATGAATTGTAGACGGATTTGTCCCGGGCGACCGTCCCTCCCCCATCGTCCAAGGTCCAAAGGCAGGACAGGGCGTCCTGCCAGGACCGCTCATGCAGGAGCGAACCGGAGGAGACGGAAAGCGGGGTGGGATTGTAGGCGTCGTTGCCGATGCCGGCGGCCTTATTGTAATCCAAGGCCTGATCCCCGATATAGAGCAGGAAATGATGCTGCCGCTTCATGTTCTTGGCCGGATCATCCAGGTTGGCGGTATTGAATACGACGGTCCCTCCCGGGCCCGATGCGGAGGAGGCCGTCCAGGTTTCCGTTCCCGCCGCCCCGCCGTTCAGATCCTGGGTGATGGCCAGCAGGGCGTCCCGGGTGGAAGTGGTGAGGTACCCGAATCCGCTGGGTCCGCCGCCGGAATTGCCGGCGGTCAGTGCGGTACCCAGCTTCAGGGTATAATCCACCGTTCCCACGGAGGCGGCGGCGATGGACAGGTTGGCCAACTCGCTCTGGATGTAGATGTGCCCGGACGCGTAGACCGCGTAATAGATGTTCAGTTCCAAGGAAGCGGATACCGCCAGGCGCTGCCTTACGAGGGCCCGGGTCCGGTTCCTCTCCACGAAAACGGGGGCGATGGAATTGCCCGTTTGCGCCGATGCGGCGTAGGCGTCGAACTTCGCGTCGAAAAGGAGGGAACCCGATGCCAGCAGGTTGGTCGCGGAATCGGCCATGTCCGAGAGGAAATTGATGCCGCCGCCGCGCGCCTGATCGAAGATGATCTTCCATTTCGAGTTCTTCACCGTCAAGGTGGTGGCCGTGGCGGAGGTCGAAAGGGTATCGAACTCCCCCGTGGGGTTGGCCACGAATCCGGCGCCCTCGTACAAACCGATATCCCGGGCCGAACCGATGGTCCGGGCGGAACCGTAGAGATCGGCCGAGGGACCTAGGCTCCAGGCGGAGGTATTAACGGCGGATGTCCCGGAATTGATGGCCGGGGAGCCCGGCAGGAGCTTGTAGGCGTGCGGACTGGCCAGGTTGGTGGTGGCGAACATGGGATCCTTCAGGATCTTGTTGGCATCGGTTTCCTGGACCACTTCCCGGTTCGTCGTGACCAGGTGGAACAGGTTGTTGTCCACCTTGCCGATATCATTGTCCGAATCCAGGGTATGGATTCCGTAGTCCCAATTCTGGAAGATATTATCGGTGATGGTCACCGTGGTTATGTCCGTCGCGCTTTCGTCGATGTAGAATCCCTTGGACCCGGCGGTCCCGGGCCCGATCAGGGTGTTGTTGATGATGGCGAAGGCGTTGTTGTTGTCGGCCTGGATCCCGTAGGTGGCGGGGGCCAGGATGAGATTGTTGCAGATCAGCACGTTATCCACGTTGTCCGACCAGGTGTAGATCCCCGTGGCATGCTTGGTGGAGGCATCCTTGTTGTAGATGCGGCAGCCGTCTACGACGTTGTTGCCCGCCGCCGCGAGCAGGTACACGCCCAGGTACCCGTTCACGGCGCATTTCACGTCCATCCGCCGCAGGGTGATTCCGGAATTCAGCGCGATGGTGAAGTTCCTGGTCACGCCTTCGCTCACGGTACCGTGGGAGGAGAGGACCGCGCGCGAGAGGTTGTCGAAGGACGCGACCACGGATGGCTTGGAACCGGTCATGGCGAAGGCGGTATCGACGCCGGCATAGGTGCCGGGCATGGCGCGGACCACCAGGGTATCCACCGCGCCGGCGCCGCAGGTGAGGGCGTAGGTGATGGTCTGCATCGGCGTGGCGGGATTCCTGGCCTGGGTGCAGGTATTCGCATTGCTGCCGGTGGCGGAATCCGCGTAGACGGTATCGGGCATGAAGGGACCGCCCTGGTTGGCGGTATCCGAGGAGGATTTGGTGAAAGGGCTCCAAGCGCCGGAGGTGTTCCGCACGGCCAAGGCGAAATAATAGGTGCCGGGATAGGTCGCGGGATAGGCATAGGCGGAATCCGTCTTGCCCAAGGTGACGACGCGGGTGGTCGCGGCCGCGGTGGCGGAATCGGGATAGCCGGTGTACTTCACCCAAAGCCCCACGGAATCGGCGTTGGAGGAATCGGAAACCGGGGTGTTCCAGGCCAGGGCGATGGAACCTGATCCGGCGGTGGCCGTCAGGGTGGCCAGGTTGTTGGGGCCGGGACGTGCGTTCCAGAAAACGTTGCCGCTCGAACGCTGGGTCTGATATTCCAATTTGATCCAATTGGAATCGCGCACCACGGTGCTGATATGGATTTCGTCCAGGGTCCCGTCGAAATAATCGATGCCCCAGGTATTCTTACCGAGGTATACATCGCCCGTTCCGGTATAATTGCCGGCCGAGGTCTTGGAATTGTTGAAATCCCCGTTGTAATAAAGCTTTTGGGCCTTGGAGGAAACATCGAAGGTCGCAACCCAATATTGCCAGGCGCCGGTGGTCGTATTCGCGGCGACCGCATCCAAATCGTCCCCGTAGAAGCCCAGAGTGAAATAATTCGTGCTGCGATACCCGAAATGCATGCCATTGTCGAGGGTGGATGGCCCCTGGCCGATCAGGTAATCGGCAGTGTTTATTGAGGCGCGATTCAGCCATCCGCTCAAGGTGAAGCTCTGGTTGTTGATCGCCACGTTATTGGTGCTGGTAGGCACGTTGATGTATTGCGTACTGCCGTTGAATACCTGACCCTTCGCCCCCAAGGCGCTCACCTGCGATCCGGCGGCCATATTGACGCCGGTACCATGTTTGGCGTTGCCGCTCGCATCCGCGTAATTGTCCGCGGTATTGTTGCCGGCCTGGCTCAAATGCCATGCGGCCAGGTACCCGTTCGAAGCCGAGAACACGCAAGAGGCGCATTGCCCGTCCGCCACGGTGGCGCCCGAGGCCTGTTGGTAATAGAGGGTGATGAAATCATGATCGCTGTTCCCGTCCACCTTGGGGACCAGGACCCAGACTTCCGCGGAATCGGCCGTCTTGTCCCATCTTTCGATCTGGTAATTGAGCCATGTCTTGCCGTCCCCGTCCAGGAAGCGGATGTCCGGAGCGTTGTTCTGCGCCAGGTCCACCATTCCCCCGTTCACGTCCGAGATGCGGACGAGCAGAGGGAAATTCGTGACGCTGTCCATGACGTTGGCGCCGGTCCGCGTGGTGTTGAAGGTGTATTTCCGGGTCTTCTGGAAATCCGCGGGGCTGGGATTGAAAAGCGGCGCGAGATCCCGGCGCTGGTTCTGGTAGTCCAATTTGATCCAGTCCGGGGTGCGGATCACCTTGGACCATCGCACCTCGTCCAAACGGCCGTCGAAGAATTCGGATATGCCCAAGGCGCGGGCGATGGCCACGTTTTCGGTTCCGTTCTTGGGTTCGCCGGCCGCCGACGTACCTGAATCGGTCACGGTTCCATTCACGTAGAGGTACCACCTGCCCCCCTGGATCAGGCTCAGGCCCAGGTGCGCCCAAGTGGTCTGGGCCGCCGTGGTCACGGAATTCACGACGCTGGCGCCATATTGCACGCGCCATTTACCCGTCGCATCGACCGAACGCCACAGTCCGGACCAATAACCGGAGGTGGCATTGTCGCGCCCTTTGCTGAACAGACCGCGGCTGGCGCCTCCCAGGTCGTCCGGCCGGGCCCACAACTCGAGGGTTATCCCGCGCTCCGGATCGAAATCCGCGTGATCGGTCACGGTCAGGTAATCGGCGGTGCCGTCGAAGTCCTGGGACAGGTTCACGATGCCGGCCACGTCCGAAGTCGTCAGCATGCTGGTGCCGGTCGCGTGATGAAGGCCGTTGGACGCGTCCAGGTAGCCGCTCGCCGTATTGTTGCCGTCCTCGTCCAGATGCCAGGCCCCGGCGAAGCCGCTCGAGGTATTGAATACGCAGGTGGCGCACTGCCCGTCCGGGACCGTCGCGGACACCTGCTGGTAATACATGGTGATGGTCTGGCCCGCGTAATTGCCGATGACCTTGGGGACCTTCACCCAGACTTCCGCGCTGTCCGCGGTCTTGTCCCAGCGTTCCACTTGGTAATCCAGCCACGTCACCCCGTCCCCGTCGAGGAAGCGGATATCGGTTCCGCCGTTCTGGACCAGGTCCACCAGGCCCCCGTTCACGTCCGAGATGCGCAGGAGCAAGGGGAAATTGTAGACGTCCCCGGAAACGTTGGCGCCGGAGGCCGTCGTATTCAGCTTGAAGACCTTGGACTTCTGGAAGGATGCCGCGGTGATTGGAGTGGAAAGGAGGGCGTCCGCGGCCTTTTGGTTCTGGTAGGACATCTTGATGTAATCGGCCGAAAACGCCGTCGCCGAAACCGAAACGTCGCCGACGTTCCCGATGTAAAAATTGGTCGCGCTCTCGTCCGTGGTCCCGGCCACCACGAAACTTTCCGGATTGTCGATGGTGGCGCCGGCCGCGGAAACGGTGCCCATGGAAACCCCATCGACATAACTTTCCAGGATGTTGGTGGCCCTTTTTCCCGAAATGAAATGCCAGACCCCGTCATTGACCCGGCTGGTGCTGAACGGCGTCGCTTTCTGGGTGCCGTTGCTGAAGATCTCGAAGAACACCTTTCCCGAATCCACCACCCCCGCGGCCACGGTGACGAGACCGTACCCGTAACGGGGCGTGACGCTCGGATTGGTCTTGCCGGCCAGGACGCGATAGACGCCGGTTTCGGAAGCCACGCTGGTCTTGAACCAGCCCATGACCGTGAGATCGCCCGTGCCCAGATCCAAATCCCCTCCGGCGGGATCGGCGACCTTGGCGCAATTGGCGCTGAAGTAGGGGGATTGCGGAGCGGTAAGGCCGGCCCCCATGGGAACATCGTTGTTGTAGGTCAGGTGGTTCCGGTAGCGTGTCACGTCCTTGGCCTGGTTCTCGTTTGAGCCGTTCATGTGCCAGACGCCCCGATAGGCGCTCCATACCGAATCGGAAACGGCGTACGGGCTGGAGGCGCAGGTTGCGCAGCCGTAATAGAGGGTCACGTAGTCCGTGGTGACGTTCTTGTCCACCTGGGGGATCTTGGCCCAGACCTTGCCTACCTTGTTGGCCTTGTCCCATTCCACCACCTCGTGGTAGAGGAAGGTCCCGTCCTTGTCCACGAACTGGATGTCGGTACCCGCGTTGGTGGCCGCCGAGAAATCGAAATTGGCGCTGTTGAGGCGGAATAGGATGGGGATATTGGCCACGTCCGTCGCGGTCACGTTGGCCCCGGTGGCGGTGGTATTGAAATTGAAGCGGACCGACCGGGCGAAATCCGGCGTGCGGGGGCCCACCTGCACGGCGGTGGCGGTCGCCTTCTGGGTTTCGTAGGACAGGCGGATCCAATCGATGGACCGGGCCGCATTGGATATGCGGGCCTCGTCCAGGATCCCGTTCAAGGCCTCCGCGGCGGCCCATTGGTTGGTTCCCAGATACATGGGTTGGGTATAGTCGTTCAGGACCCCGGTCTTGGCGGCGGAGGTTTCCAATACGCCGTTCAGGTAGAACTTCAGGGTCGCCCCGTCATAGGTGCCGGCAAGGTGGTACCAGGAACCCGTGGCCGTTACCGTTGTGCCCGTAGCATAGGTTGCGGCTCCGCCCGTCGTCACCCCCACCTGGTACAAGGTGCCGGCGCCATTGAGCGCCAGCTCGTATTCGATGAAGGGCGAAGAATTCGCGCTGTAGCTTTTCGAGATCACCTTATCGTTGGCGGATTTCGCCGTGGCCTTGACCCAGGCTTCCAGGGTGAAGGCCGTGGTGGGATGCAGGGTGGACCCCGTGGAACCGCCGCCGGCGTTGATGCCTTGGGTCGATCCGTTCATGTTCTGGCCCAGCCCGATATCGCCCGTGACGTCCGTGGCGTTGGTCATGGCCACGCCGGTCGCATGGTTGCCCAGGGTGGTGGCATCGCGATACCCGGAGGCCGTGGTATTGCCGTCCTCGCCCAGATGGTAGACTCCGGCGAAATTGTTCGATGCCGCGAAAACCGATCCGGCCGAGGAAAGGGAGGAGGCGAAGGACCGGCCCCAGTACATGCGGAACCATTGGGAATTGTTGTTGGCCCGGACGGTCGGGAGCAGCACCCAGGCTTCCGCGACCTTGTTCGTCGCGTCGTAGCGTTCGATTTCATAAGGCAACATGGTCCCGGCGCTGTCCGCGAAACGGAGGTCCCCGCCATCGCTCTTCGCCTGCGCGAAATTGAAATTCGCGTTTGTCAGGCGGACCAGCATGGGGAAATTCGCCACGTCCGCAGCGATGTAGGCGCCTGAAGGCGAGGTATTCACGTAGACCTTGGTCGAATAGGCCCAATTGGAGAGGGCGGAATTCGCGAAGGAGATGATGTTGCCGGTGTTCTCCTTCTGGGTCTCGTACTCCAGCTTGATCCAATCGGCGGAAAGGGCGCTATGGATGACCTCGGCCTCATCCACCACGGCCACGGGGTTCGTATTGGTGGGGGCGGGGCTCCAGGCCATGCCGTCATAGCCTACCCGCCAATACCCGGTATAGCTCTCCCCCGTGGTCACCGTGGCATCGGAACCCACCTGCACCCCGTCGACATAGAGGAATTGGCCCGCCGTGGAAAGCCGAGCGGTCACCCGGTGCCATCGACCGTCATTATAGGCCGAAGCCGAAGTCAGGACCTTGCTCACGCCCGGATAGACGCCGAAGCTGAGCTTCCCGGTATTGTCCATCCAGATCACCCGATCGTTGGAGACGCTCACTCCGGTCTGGGAGGACGCGAACCCGAAATAGCGCCCGCCCACCATGGAGGTGGTCTTGAGCCAAAGGGAAAGGGTGAAGGTGGTGGGGTTCACGAAGGACGTGGCCGTGGAGATGTATTTGGAGGTGCCTCCGGGAAGCCGGTAGCCCATGCCGCTGAGGCCGGTCGCGCTGTCCCCGGTGGCGCCGGATTGGGCCGTACCGTTGTCCGCATTGCCGCTGGCGTCCGTGAATTGCGGCGCGGAGGCTCCGGGGCTTTGTTGCAGGTGCAGGACGGAACGGTAGCTCCCGAAGACGCCCGATGCGGAGGCCGTTGGCAGGGCGTTGGCGTTCCCCCAATACAGGATGATGAAATCGCCGTTGCTGTTGCCGTCGATTTGCGGGACCTTGACCCACAACTCCGCCTTCTTGTTGGCGGCGTCCCAACGCTCGATCTCATAGGGCAGGGACGTCCCGTCCGGGTCCGAGAAGCGGATGTCGCGGCCGTCCGGTTGCGCCTGGGAGAAGAAGAAGTTGTTGGAATCCAGGCGGACCAGCAAGGGGAAATTCGTCAGGTTGGAAGTGATGTTCGCGCCCGTGGAGGTGGTATTGATATTGATGATGGTGGAATAGTTGAAGGGCGTATAGTCCAACCCGGAAAAGGTCCAGTTGGTATTGCCGCCCACATTTTCGCTCAAGGTGGCGGCGCCCGGCGAAGCCGCCCCGGCCGCATTGCCGTTCCCAACGGTGGCCCTGGAAGCCGCGAGGGTCCCGGTCACCGTGAGGTTCCAGATGCTGCCCGGATTCAGGTTGAGCGGGCTAAGGGCCGTGCCGGCCAGGTTCACGTTGCCGGAAACGGTCAGGGTACGCCCGCCCAGGTTGGTGAACGTCGCGGAGGTTCCGTTCGTGACGGTGAAGTTGCCGGAGGTCGTCACGTTCAGGCTGTTGAAATCGAAGGTTCCGCCGCTATGGGTGAAGCTCAGGCAGATCAAGGCATTGGTCGCGAGTTGCAGGGTGGAAGCGCCCGGATGCGCGATGGTGGGATGGGTCTGGCCCGACTTGGGTTTCAGGATCTGGGTGCCCGAGGTTCCGGTGAAGGACAGGGTTCCGGTATTTGCGGTGACGTTCATACCGGTGAAATCCGCGTTTCCGGAGTTGACGGCCACGGTACTGGATCCGAAGAGCATGGTGGGATTGGCGCTTCCGGAAATGGAGGTTATGGAATGGCTCAGGCCATTGCCCCAGTTCCAATTGCCTCCCGTCATGGTGAATGTCCCGGCGGTCAGGCCATTGGTGGAAAGGGTGACGGTATTGGCGTTGAACTTGGAAATCGCCGGAAGGGTCATCCCCGTCTTCGGAATCAGGGTGGTATTGACCCCGGATCCCCCCATGAAGGCGATCGTGCCCGAACCGGCGGTCAGGGTGGTAAGGTTCCTGAAATCCATAGTGGCCCCGGTATAATTCAGGGTCGAGCTCCCGAAATCCAGGTTGCCGTTCGCATTCATGGTCAAATCCGTCGTCACGGTATCCTGTAGTCCCGATCCCAGGTTGAACGCACCATTGCCGGACAGATTCGCCAGCACCAAGGTCGCGGTACGCAAGCGGTTGGTCGTGACCGTGGTGCCGCCCGTTCCGTTCTGCTCGATGGTAGGCAGGATGGAATTGGCCTGGATGCCGGGGGGTATCAATCTCTGGGCGGCGCTGCCGTTGAAGGAAATCTTGCCGGTGCCCGGGGTGATGGCCCCGCCCGTCCGGAAATCCCCGGTCGCGGAAACCGTCATGGTGTAGCTCTGGAAATCGAAGGTTCCCGTATATCCCGAGGAGAAGCTTATCCCGTTGACAGCCACGGACGCGTCCAGCTTGCAATTCTTGGTCGAGGTGGCGTTGAAGACCACGGTATCCGTGCCGGTGGGGACCACGTTTCCGTCCCAGTTGGCCGCGCAGGACCATTTGTTGCCGTCCCCGGCGGCGCCGCCGCAGGTGCCATCGGCGCCTCCTCCGTCCCAGACCACGGGCACGATGAAGGTCCAGCGGACATTGTTCCCCCCGTTGGTGCAGGACGTGGCGATACCGGCGATGGTGGAGGGATTGACCGTGCCGTAGGAAATATTCGCGAAGGTGGCGGTCACCACGCTTGAGGCCCCGCCCGTCAGGGTCCATCCGCTCACGCCCGGATTCAGGTTCAGCAGGTTCCCAGCCTGGCCGGTAAAGGTCGCGTTTCCGCCCACCGTGATGGTCCTGCCGCCGAGTCCGGTAAGACTGGTGGTGGTTCCGTTGGTGACGACGAAGTCGGCGGTGGCAGCGACGTTCCTGCCGTTGAAGCTCAGGATGCCGGCGCTTTGGGAGAATCCCGCCGCGGTCAAATCATTGGTGGCGAGCTGCAGGGTTGAGGCGCCCGAATGGACTATGTAGGGATGGGTCGCGGAAGCCTTGGGGGTGAATACCTGGGTGCCGCCGGTCCCGGTGAATTCCAAGGTACCGGTGCCCGCGACCAAGGTTCCCACGCCGGAAAGGTCCGCGTTCCCGCTGGTGACCTGGACGGTTTGGGCGCCGAAATCCATGGAAGCGCCGCCCGAAACGCTGATGGACGCCACCGCATTGGTCAGGGAACCGCTTCCCCATCCCAGGGCGCCGCCGGTGACCGTCAAGGCCCCCGCCGTCAATGCATTCGTGGCGCGCGTCAGGGTTCCCGCGCCGCTTTTGGAGAGTGCCGGAAAGGTCGCGCCCGCCCTGGGCGTAAAAGATTGCGTAGCGGCCCCGTCCGTATTGGTGAAGGCGAGGGTTCCAGTGCCGGGCACGATGGAAGCGCTTGAGCCCATGGTGAAATCGGCCGCCCCCGTCGCGACCGAGAGGGTATGGGTCGAGAAATCGAACTTGCCGGTATTGGCATCCGAGGAGGAATAGCCGCTGGTGAACTGGATCGAATACACGGTCGCATCGACGTCGAGGATGCACTTCTTCGTCGATGTCCCGTCAAAGGTGACCTGGGAGAGGGAGTTGGGGACGGCCGCACCGGACCAGTTGCCCGTCGTGCTCCAATTATAGTCCGCCCCCAAGCCTGTCCAGGTATAGGCCGAAAGGAAGGCCCAACGGACATTGTTCCCGCCGTCGGTGCAGTTCGCGGTGGAGCCGATGATGTTGGAAGGATTGACCGTACCATAGGAGATGGCGGCATAGTTCGCGGCCACCGTGCTGGAGGCCGTGCCGGTGAGGGTCCATCCCGTGGCTCCGGGATTGAGGTTGAGCAGATTCCCGGATTGCCCCGTAAGCGTGGCATTGGCGCCCACGGTGATGGTCCTGCCCGCCAGGTTGGTGAAGGTGGTGGAGGTTCCGTTGGTGACGGTGAAATCGCCCGTCGTGGTCGTGACGTTCATGCCGTTGAAATCCAGGATGCCGGCGGAGTTGCTGTAGCTGAGGCAGGTGAGGCCGTTGGTCGCCAATTGCAGGATGCCCGCCGCGGTGTGGGTGATATTGGGATGGGTGCCGCCGGACTTGGGCGTGAACACCTGGGTTCCCGAGGTGGCGTTGAACCGAAGGGTACCCGTTCCCGGGGTCAGGGTGGTCAAGGCGGAAAAATTGGCGGCGGTGCCGCCGAAGGCCAAGGTGGAGCTTCCGAAATCCAGGTTGCCGTTCGCGTTCAGGGTCAGGGTGGCGGTGACGCTATGGACGAATCCCGATCCCAGGTTGAAGGCGCCGTTGCTGGCGAGGTTGGCCATGGTAAGGCTCGAGGTGATCAGGGCATTGGTCGCGATGGTGGTTCCGCCCGTTCCGTTCTGCTCGATGGGCGGCATGGTGAGGCTGGCATGGGGGATGAAGGTCTGCGCCGCGGTTCCGGTGAAGGAGATCTTGCCCGTGGTGAAGGAGAAGGTGCCGCTGGTGCGGAAATCCCCCAGGGTGCCTGCGATGGCAAGGGTGCGCGTGTTGAGATCGAAGACATGGGTGTAACCGGTCATGGTGATCTTGTTGGCCGTGACGACGGGGGAGTTCACGAGGCAATCGTTGGCGGTGGTGCCATCGAATACCAGGGTGTCCGTTGCGGCGGGCGCGCCTGAAGGACTCCAGTTGGCGCCCGTGGCCCAACCGTTCGCGCCGCCGGGTCCGTTTCCTCCCACCCAGGTCTTGATGGCCGCGGTCCCGGAACCGAGTCCCGCCATGAAAATGAAAAGCGCGATCGGAAAACCGTTTAAGCCGGAACGCTCCCGCGGGATGAATGGAAAGTGATTCCGGAAAAGCGCGTACATGGTGTGCGGATTAACCGTGGTTCCGACGCATCATGGATCGATCCGGCCGGATCCCGGACCTTCGCGTAAGTTACGGTTGGAAGACGATTTACGAGTCCGTACCATGGCTTTACGATTCTATAACCAGGCGGGACGCGGACGCCCGAACTATAACCCGTTTTCGCCGGCCATTCCGGAACGCAAAAAGGCTTGACCTTGAGCCACTTGCAAGACGCCCAGCCGGACCACCGGAATGCGCCGATTTAAAGGATTATGCGTGACATTCCACACGTCACATAGGGGTTTCCCGTAGCATAGATCCTGAAATCCTCAAATCGAAAAGGGCCCGTTAAGCCAGGCATGGAGGTGCCCCGAAGCGGTCGCGATATCCGGAACCGATCCGCTCCCGTCATACATGGTGCTATCGCGAAGGCGGCGGGGTCCGTTGCCTCCCGGATCAGGACCTCCGCGATCCTTGCGGAAATTGCGCCGGCGTCGCACGCATGCTACGGTGGGCGGAGGTTACGCGGCACGGGGGCATTATGGCCCCGAATCCCGGGCATTCCCCCGCTCCGGAAGAAAATCCCCGCGATACCTTCACAATGTGCGAAGGTTCCGCGGCAAAGGAATCAGCGGAACGAAACGTTTCACAACCCGGGGGAGAACCATGAAATCCTACACATCCACCAAATCGGCAGCGGGCCGCAAAACCCACAAGGGCCTGGCGCTGGCGCTTTCGCTCGGGCTCCTCTGCGGCGCGGCGTCCATGCCCGCCGTCGCGGCCAATCCCAAGGTCCTGGACTTCTGGGGGGTGGGAGGATTCGCCCATGGCAGCCGCATCGCCGCCAACACCCTGCTGGATTCCCTGGCCATCGCCATGAAGTTCGACCTGATCAAGACCGATCAGGCTTCGGTCATGACGGCGGCCAATCTCGCGCAGTACAGCGTGGTCATCCTGAACAACTCGACGGAGTCCGGGAAGATCTTCAATACCGATCAACGCACCGCCCTGCTCGCCTACATGAACAAGGGCGGCTTCGTCGGGTTCCACGGTTCCGGCGACAGCAAGGGCAGCTGGCCCGACTATACCACCTACCTGGGCGGCGAACTGAGCTCCCATGGCGGCGGCATCGCCAAGCTGGATATCGATACCGGCGCGTACGCCAAGAACCATCCCATCATGAAGGGCCTGCCCATCACCCAGTCCTTCGACGAGGAGTGGTACGCCTACAAGACCAATCCCCGCCTGGCCGCGGGCGTGCATGTCCTTTACACCCTGGACGAATCCAGCTGCGCCGGATGCACCAAGATGGGCGGGGACCATCCCATCATCTGGGTCAAGGACGCCCCCGAAGGCGGCAGGACCTTCTACTACGCCATGGGGCACGGGGACAACATCTTCAAGAAGAACGATTTCTGCAAAACCGTGCTGGCGCGCTCCCTTTCCTGGGCCTCCAAATGCGCCATCAACTCGGACATTTGCGGTCCTTCGGATATCCACCAGGGTCCCGCCAAGCCGGCCGGAGCCGGGATCGGAGTGGCGAATGGGGCGCGCTCCCTGACCATCAAGACCTCGGAATTCGGGTCCCACAAGGTGGAACTGCTGAGCCTCAGCGGCAAGCGGATCGCCCAGCGTTCCGGAACCGGAGTCCAGAGCTATACCTTCGACAATCTCAAAGGGGCCACCGTCTACTCGGTCGTGGTGGCCACCAAGAACGGCCGGAATTCCCGGCTGGTCACGGTCCAATAAAAGGATCGTAACGGAACGGTACGGATGCGAGGCGCGGACCCCCTGGTCCGCGTCTCCTTTTTTTTCAAAAGGAGCCCCCATGATCCCGATGCCTCCAGCCACCCGGCTCGCCGCCATCCTCGCCTTGTCCATGGTCCTGAACCCGGGCTGGATGCCTTCCGCCTGGGCGGCGCGGCCCAACATCGCATTGAACAAGGTCTGCAAGGCCTCCAGCGTGGAAGGCATGCTCACGCCGGACAAGGCCGTGGACGGCCCCAAAACCCAGGGCTCCCGATGGGGAAGCAACTACGGCACCGACAAGAACAAGGATTCCGCCTGGTTCCTCGTGGATCTCGGCAGGAAATACACCGTCGACTCCATCGCCATCTACTGGGAGCATTCCGGGGCCAAGCGCTATTCCATCCAGGCCTGGAAACCGGCGGTGGATACGCCTTCCTACGACGATTCCAGATGGTCCACCCTCTTCACGGACACCACCCTCCAATACCAGCCCAGGCCGGTGGACATGTGCCTCAGTTTCATCAAGCTCGATCCCGTGGAGACCCGGTTCCTCCGGGTCCGCTGCTATAAGCGCCTTTTCGAGTTCGGCTATTCCATCATGGAATTCGAGGCCTACGGCACCGAAGGCCCCGCTGTCCTCCAATCCCATGCCGCGCTCCGGCCCCGTACCGCCGCACCCAAGCCCGGATCCCGGTTCCGGGCAGGCGGGGATTTTTCCCTGACGGGAAGATTCCTCCCGGATCGATTTTTACCTTAGGGGCCGGGGAAGAAATCCCGGCGAATCCCGCACCGGTAAGGCCAGGCAATCGGCCGCCCGGGGCCGCGGAGCGCCGATCCTGATCGAGAGGGGAATATGATGTCCGATCGCAACGCGTTGAAACCCGCCCTGGTCCTATTGATGGCCATGGCCCTGGTCCCGTCGATCCGGGCGCAGACCGGGAAATGGTCCGTGGTGGGCCAGACCGGCAAACCCATCGGCCGCGAAGAATGCTCGTTCGCCCAGGCCGGAGGCAAGTTCTACCTGATAGGGGGCCGCGGCATTTCGCCGGTCCAGGAATACTCCCCGGCCACCAAGGCCTGGCGCAACATGGCCAATACCCCGGTGGAGCTCAACCATTTCCAGGCGCTTTCCCTCCACGGCCTCGTCTACGTGATCTGCGCCTTCAACGGCGGCTATCCCCATGAGATTCCCGTGCCGAGCATGTACATCTTCGACCCCCTGACGGATACCTGGATAAAGGGCATGACCATCCCCCCGGCCCGCTTGCGCGGTTCGGCCGGCGTTGCGGTGTACCAGGACAAGATCTACGTGGCCTTGGGCATCAAGGACGGGCATTCCGCGGGCTGGGTCCCGTGGCTCGACGAATACGATCCCGCCACCGGCGAATGGAAGGCCCTGCCGGACGCGCCGCGCGAACGCGATCATTTCCAGACCGCCGTCGCAAACGGGAAGCTTTATGCCCTTGGGGGGCGCCGTTCCAACTACAAACCGGACAAGGCCACCGTGGACATCTTCGCCACCCTGGAAAAGGTGGACGTATTCGACTTCGCCACGGGAGCCTGGTCGACCCTGCCCGCGGAGAGCGATCATCCCCTGAAGCGGAGCGGATCCGTCCTCATCACCTTGGGGCAGGAGATCATCGTCGCGGGCGGAGGGAGCGTTTCCAACGGCCTGCTGGCCCATAAGGAGACCCATGCCTTCAATACCCAGACCAATGCCTGGCGGGCCCTGGCTCCCTTGAATACGGGGCGGCAGGTACTGGGAGGCGTGCTCAACAACGGGGGCATCTACCTGGCCTCCGGTTCGGGCGGTTCCGGCGGCACCCCGGTATTGCAGGACATTGAGGTCTTTTTCATGGCCGATTCCCTGCCCCCCGAGGGCGAGGCCCTCGTGGCCGGGCAGATAGCCTCCGCGGAATCGCCCTTCAATCTGGGGATGGCCGCTTCCGGCGCGAAGAGCGTCCGGGCCATGTCCCTCAAGCACGTTTCCGGAACCCAGGGAGTCCTCATCGGTAGCATGCAGGTTACCGGGGACCCGGCTTTCCGCCTCAAGGCCTCCCCCGCCTTCCCTTCCCTGGTCAGGCCCGGAAGCGCCATCCCGGTCGAGATCGAATTCACCTCCGCAGGCGCGATCCCCGGGGCCGCCGCCCTGGAAATCACCTTAGCGGTACCCAAGGGCGTGATCGTGAAAGTCCCCCTGGAAGCCAACAAGACTCCTATCGCCGTCCGCGCCCCTGCCGGCATGGCCCGGCGGGCGGGCGCGCCCGCCCAGCGGTTCGAAAACGGGTGGTACTTCCTGCGGAACCCGGCGGGAAATGAGGACGGACAGGCATCGAAGGCCGACCGGCCTTCCCTTTCCGCCTATCGCGATGCGATGGGGAAGCTCCGCATCCTTTCCGACTGACCGGTTCCCTACCCTCGCTTACCGCCGGAAGAAATCAAAAAGGAACGCCCTGAGGGCGTTCCTTTTCCGTTCAACCCTTGCCGGCTCCGCGTCCGGCGATGGCCTCAGCGGGCTCCCAACAGGACCCTATGCATGGAGGTCGCTCCTCCGGACACCAGCTTGGCCGTATAGAGGCCGGTACGGTTCCCGATCAGGCCCGTGAGGTCGAAACTCCGGTCGCCGGAGCCATGGTATTCCGCCAGGGTCCGACCCTGCAGGTCGCCGATCTCCAGAGCGTAGGCGCCGTTCGCGCCCGCCACGTCCAGGATGGAGCCTCGGGACGTCACTAAGGCCTTGGCCAGGGAAGGAGCCTCCGCCAAGGCCGTCGCCAGTTCCGGGCGGCAGGTGCCGGAATACTCGATGCGCTGGATGCCCGTGGTCGTGGCCGGTCCGAACCATCCCGCGTAATTCATGATGTAGAGGGCGCCGTCCGGGCCCACCTGGAGGTCGATCGGGCGATCGAAATGCATGGTGGAGAAGATCCTGTTCTGGGCCGTCTTCGCCGTGCCTTCCTTGTTCAGGGAGATGGTGTCCATGTACCCGGTCTGGAAATCCGTCACGAACCAGGCGCCGTCGAAATGGGGCGGCAGCTTGACCGTCGATTTGGAATGGCCGTCGTACCGGTAGATGGGGCCGGTGATGGCGGCTTCCTGGATATAGGAGTTGATGGCGGGCTGGGCCGGCGGGAGGTTGACCAGGCCCGCGCCCTTGGTATTGTTGTTTACGGGAGCGGCCGCGGTTCCCGTGCCGGCCAATAGGATGTTGTTGCCCGCGAAATACGGGTACCCGAAATTGCCCGGCTTGCCGGTCAGGTTATGTTCCTCCGTGACGCCTTTGCCGTCGGGACCGATATCGCCCCAGGTAATCACCTTGCGGACCGGATCCATGGTCAGGGAATACGGATTGCGCGTCCCCATGACGTAGATTTCCGGCCGGGTCTTTTCCATGCCCTTGGGGAACAGGTTCCCGTCCGGAACCGTGTAGGTGGTGCCCAGGCCCGTGACGGGATTATCCGTCGCCGCGAAAGGGATGGGATGGATGCGGAGGATCTTCCCGCGCAGGTCATTCGTATTGGGAGGGCCTTCTTCGCCGCTCTGGTTCTCGCCCGTCGTGATGTACAGGTTCGCCTGCTCGTCGAACAGCATCGCGCCGCCGGTGTGCATGCGGCTGTAGCTCGCCGGGATCTGGATGATGACGCGTTCGGACGCCATATCGATGACGTTCGCGGAATTCAGCTGGAACCGGGAAACCCGGAAGTGATAGGCGCCCTCCTTGCCCATGCTGTAATAGATGTACATCATGCGGTTGGTCTTGAAGGAGGGGTCCAGGGCGATGCCGGTTACCCCGCCCTCGTAATCGCCCACGGCGTAGTTCAGGGTGGCTATGGTGGTCACGGCCTTGGTCGCGGCCGCGTATTTCTTGACCTTTCCCAGGCGCTCCACCCAATAGATGTCGACGTTGCCCTGGGCGTCCATGTCGAAGGTCATCTTGATTGGCTCATCGATGCCGGCGGAACGCGCCACCACCGTGGTCAGCTTGAAATCCGTATTCGCTACCGCCGGGCAGCCATGGTTGAGCTGCGCATGCGCCGCCCCCGCCATCGCCAGGCCCGCCGACAGGATTAGGGTTTTTATGGACGTATTGGTAAGGGGCGCGGCCCCGTTATGTAAACGCATGATTTTCTCCCTCAAAAACCGGAAGCCCCTACGGAGCGTATTCCCCACGCGATCATTTTATCGCACTGTAGTACAATCCGGGTAGGGAAATCCAGGGCTCCCGGGGGCAAAGGGACCCCAAGGGGCGCAAGCCCCCAAACCCCTGCGGGACCGGGTTCGGGTAACCCTAGCGTTACCGGTACTTTCCCTCCCGTCCCGGCGGAAGCGGTCGGGGTTTTTCCGGGGTGGGGCCAAAATGGCCCATGGAATTCCGGGATTGGGAAATCCTAATCCGGCGGTTCGCGATAATTTTGTTGCGGAGTACCGGATTTCGATGGTCGACGTGCCGCGGACCGGGAGGGGTGGGGAATCATTCTGATTTTAAGGGGGCGACTTATGTTCGATTTCAAAAAAACGGTTTGGATTGCCGGTGGCTTGATGGCTTCCATGAGTTACGGGGCGTTCCTGCGCGAACCCCTCAAGGATCCGGGTTCCGAATGCGCCTTGTACGATTCCGAAGGCTGGCTTACGGTTTATGACGGAAGCGCGGCGAGCGCCGAGAAATACTGGTGGATCTCCAATTCCTCGCACGGTGACGGCGGCCATTGGTGGGTGGCCGAAGATCCGGCCCTGGTAACGGCGGGCAAGATAAAAGCCGGCCAGAAAATCCTCTGGTCCGATCAGAACCCCGGCGGCAGCGGCGGGCTCCTCTACACCATGCGCCGTTACAAGGACGTCGAAGTGCGCGTCTCCTTCTTCCCGGGATGGGAGAACGACGGCGGCATATTCATGCGCTCGAACGGCAAGGGACAGGCGTGGCAGGTCATGCTGGACTACCAGCCCGGCGGAACCCTGGGCGGCATCTGGCCGGAAGGGCTGAACGGCCCCTCCCAGGATTATTACAGCCTGGCCACCGAGACCAAGATTGATGCCCGCCTCGCCAAATGGAACATGGCCGATTGGAGCAAGATCTGGGACGCGGACGGATTCAACATGATGCACGTACGCGTTACGGGCGAACCCGGGCATATCACCGCCTACATGACGGATTCCCTCCATCCCGTCACCGACTACCAGACCACGACCCAGAGCGTGATTACCGAAACCGGCTATATCGGATTGCAGATCCATGCCGGTACCGGCGACTGGAAGGGCGGCCCCAACAAATACCAATGGATGAAGGTGCGCGAACTGGTCCCAGGCACGGGCAAGCCCCTTTGCCCGGCCAACCCCGGAAACCCCGCTTCCATCAAGGCGCCCGTCTCCCGCATCTCCTCGCTCCGGACGGCCTGGAACGCGGACGGCTCCTCCCTCATGGTGGGCGGCTACGCGGACGGCGACTACCGCATGACCCTTTCGGACGCGCATGGCCGCGTGGTGGCGAACCGCGCCGGGCGGAACGGCATCCTTTCGCAGGAGTTCCAGGGCCTTAACAAGGGCATCTATCTCGTCAACCTGTCGGACAAAAAGGGCAGCTACAGCCGCAAAGCCGTCCGCTTCTAGAACCCGCATTGAAATCCATGCAGGCCGCATAATGCGGCCGATGCCGGTCCCCGCAAGGGGCCGGTTTTTCCCGAAGCCGCCCGATGCGAGCCCCTTCGCCCGCATTGCGCCATTCCTCGGAAAGGAAATCGAGTCATGAGGGCATCGAGACCCCTGAAAGCCTTATGCATGCTGCCGACGATCGCGGCCCTGGCCCAAGCGTGCTGGGGGGCGTCCCTGGATGGCCTCAGCCTGAAACTGTCCGGCAAAGGCTGGTACGGGTTCGGCCGGGTGATGCATAGCAGCGACACCCTGGTGAGCCTGTACAATTACAACGGCAACTACATCCACCATCCGGGCGCCCAATTCACCGTCCTGGCCGATATCGGCGAGCACTGGGACGGGGCAATGGGGATGGGCGGCTATGAATCCCAGGACCCGCAAGGCGGGGTCTACAATTCCACCCAGCGCAAGAGCGAAACCGGGTACAAGGTGTTCATCACCCAGGCCAAGTTCGCCTATACCCTGGGCGCCAAGGAAGCCCCTTTGCTGAAAGGCACCTTCGGGCTCTTCCCCTTCGTCTACAATCCGGACGTCCGCAACCTGGGCGAGTACCTCCTCCGGGGCCCGGTCTACCCGGGAATCCTGATGTCCGGGTTCGAATCCAACCAGATCGATCCGTCCATCGCCAATACCCTGGGCTTCAACATCAAATCCGTCCTGGGCGGATTCACCCAGGATCTGGTCCTCAAGAGCGAGACCGACCTGCCTCCGCAGTTCGATTTCTCCCTGGCCTACCTGGCCCAATACCAGGTCAAGGGACTCTTCACCCTCGGCTTCGGCGTGAACTTCTACCGCCTGCTCCCCATGAAACCGGAATTGACCAACCTGACCGATCCCGGTTTCAGGAAGGACAACCGCAGCGCGCTTTCCGTGCGCCACCCCTACCAGCAGAAATACATCTACGTGGCGACGGATACCGTTTCCTTCAACGCCGACGGCACCTTGAAGCCGAATGCCGCGGGCCGGGATTCGAGCAACGGCACCTTCACCGGGATAGACGATACCACCGCCATCTGGTCCAGCCGCGACACCACGGTGCTCACCCACCGGGGGACCAAGGTGATGGGCCGTTTCTCGATCGATCCGAAATTCCTCTTCGGCCGGGGCCCTTTCGGGGAGAACGACTGGAAGATCTACGGGGAAGCGGCGGTCATCGGCACCAAGAACTATCCGGGGGTATACGAAAAGATCGGCGAACGCATCCCCGTGATGTTGGGATTCAACATCCCCACCTTGGGGTTCCTCGACGATTGCGCCATGGAAGTGGAATGGTACGGCGCGAAGTTCCGGGACGACTACTTCAAGCTGGTCAAGGAAACCTCCCCCATCCCGGTCAGCAACCATTCCCAGGAATACGATCGCAAGGCCGACGCCCAGGGCCGCCTGGAATCCGATACCACCATCGCCTTTTCCGACGTGGACGTGGAGCACATGACCAAGGACGATTGGAAGTGGTCCCTTTACATGTCCAAGACCCTCCAGAAATACGTCAAGGTGAGCTTCCAGGTCGCCAACGACCACTTCCGCCCATGGGAGGATTCCCCCTCGGGCGCCACGACGCGCTATGAAAGCGCGTTCACGGAATTGCGCGACTATTACGCCATGATGAAAATCGGATTCACGTTTTGAAGCCTCGGAAGGCCGAACCCATGGAAAAGCCCGACTCGAACCAAGGTATCGCAGGCATGACGTCCCGCATCCTCGCCCGATCCGCGATAGCGGCCGGCCTGGCCCTGGCTCCCGCCATCGCCCAATTCGCCAATGATTTCAAGGTCGATTTCCATGGCGCAGGCTGGATGCAGGCGGGCCGCGTCATCGCCACTTCCGATACCGTCACGAGCAACAACGACTATACCGGGAACTACCTGGAGAATACCGGCGCCCTGTTCAACATGGAGTTCGGGTTCAACCCCAATCTGCAGGGATCCCTCGGAGTGGGCGGCATCAAGGCCCATAATCCCGTCGGCGACCGGGACCTGGGCCACCTCAAGGGCGTGAAGCTGGGGAACTTCGCCTTCGTGAACATGGCCAGCCTGGCCTGGAATCCTTCGGGAACGGGAACGCGCTCGCCCTTCGCGCTGACGACCGGGCTATTCGCCTTCAAGTACGACGACAATATCAAGAACCTGGGACTCTACCTGATCCGCGGGGCCGTATACCCGCAGGTCCTGGTATCGGGGTTCGAGACCAAGGAGATGGTCCAATCCGCCAACATGCTGGGAGCCCATGTCCGCAGCTCCTTCGGGGAATCGTTCACCCAGGACGTCCTGTTGGTGAGCGAGACGGACCTGAAACCGAAATACGACTTCTCCCTCATCTACGTGGGGGACTACCGCTTCGGAAAGGTCCTGGACCTGGGAGCCGGTGTCAACTTCTATCATGCCCTGCCCGTAAGAGGGGACGCGACCTCCCCTGCCGAGGCCTATTTCGATCCGGACCTGATCCAGACCGGCGGGCTTCCCAACCGCCTGGACCGGATCTACGCCTTGGACAAGGATACCACGGTCCTGGCCCCGGCCGCCCGAGCCACCCCGGAAGACAGCCTCCGCATCGCGCGCGAATGGTATTCGCACAAAGGCGTCAAGCTGATGGGCCGGTTCGCCTTCGACCCCAAGGAACTGTTCGGCGGCCTGGAGGGGGCAATGGGCCCCAGGGAACTCGTCCTCTACGGCGAGGCCGCGGTCATCGGCGTCAAAAGCTATGAGCTCATCTACCGGAAGGTGGCCGAGCGCATCCCGGTCATGTTCGGGTTCAACCTCCCGTCCTTCAAGCTCCTGGACGATCTCTCCCTGGAGGTGGAATATTTCAATTCCCCCTATATGCCGGATTACGCGAAGCTGATGGAATTCTCGAGCCCGATCCCCCGATCGCCCAACTATAACCGGACCGATTCCACCATGGCTCCCTACGATGTCCGCGCGGACAATTGGAAATGGTCCCTGTACGCGTCCAAGGTCCTCTCCGGGCACGTCAAGATCAGCGCCCAGGCGGCCAGCGATCATTTCCGGATCGGATCCCAGCAACCGTGGTTCCCCACCTATGACGAGACGTTCGCGACCTGGAAAGACTGGTATGTCATGGGCAAGCTCGCCTTTTTCTTCTGAGACCTCCGGGGCCATGAAAGGATTGACCCTATGAAATTCGCTTCATCCGCAATGTCCGCTCCGTTGGGAGCGCTCCTCCTGGCCGGTCTTGCCGCCTTTGGGCATGCCACGCCGGAAATCAGCATCCAAGGCTTCGGATGGGTGCAGACCGGCATGGTCGGCAACGCGACCGATACCACCAAGTTCAACTTCAACGGGAACTGGATGCAGACCGCGGCAACCCAGGTGACGGCCAACGTCACCGTGGACGACCATTGGGACGGCTCCCTGGGCATCGGGGCGGGACAGGAACATCCCATGCAGGGCAATACCCAGAACGCGCGTCTGCTGCGCGTCAGCATCGCGACCTACATCACCCAGGCCAATTTCACCTATACCCATGGCGAACGGGGCCATTCGGATTTTTCCGCCACCTTCGGATTCTTCCCCTACAATTACAATCCGGACGTCAAGAACCTGGGACTCTACCTCCTGCGCGGTCCCGTCTATCCAGGCGCCCTCGTCTCCGGGTTCGAGACCAAGGAGACCCTGCCCATCTCCAACTTCCTGGGCACGCGCCTGCACAGTTCCCTCGGCAACACGGAACACGATCTCATCTTCTCGAGCGAGACCGAGAACAAGCCCCTGTTCGATTATTCCCTCGCTTATATCTTCTCCCACAGGCTCGGCGAAACATTCCGGTACGGCGGGGGCGTGAACTTCTACCACCTGCTTCCGGTATACGGCTTCGCGACCAATCCCCGCGACGGCAGCCAATTCACCTTCGTGAAGGACGCGGACGTGGTGGACCCGATCGATAGGAGCTATTTCTACCTCGACCCGGCCAACCCCGCCGATACCACCTGGCTGTCCCACCAGGGCACCAAGCTCGACGCGTTCTTCAGCTTCGACCCCAAGGCCCTCCTGCCGGAATGGGGCTTCGGCAAGAACGACATGATCTTCTACGGCGAGGCCGGCCTGATCGGGGTCAAGGATTACAAAGGAATCTACGCCGATCGATCCAAGCGGATCCCGGTCATGGCGGGCTTCAATTTCCCCGCCTTCGGCCTGCTGGACAACCTTTCCCTGGAAGTCGAGTACTACGCGTCCCCGTACAAGAACGATCTGACCGAACTGCAGACCGGCCATAATCCCACGCCGGTCTCCAACCGGAGCAACAACCTGCGCCCCCTGAAACTGGATTCCGGCTACGTGCTCGCCTCGGGGGATACCCTCCGCGCCTCGCGCACGGTCGTTTCCGAAAAGGGCGGGACGGTCTACGAGGATTTGGCCTGGGGCGATCCGTACGACGCCACCAACCTGCACAAGGACGATTGGAAGTGGTCCCTGCATCTCGCGAAAACGGTCATGGGCCATGTCCGCTTCAGCGCCCAGGTGGCGAACGACCATTTCCGCCCGGTGGGAACCGGCACCACCAATACCTACTTCTCCATCTTCTCGACCATGGACGATTGGTACTGGATGTCCAAGCTCACGTATTTCTTCTAGGAAGCGTCGGGCATGGGAGCCGCCCTTGGGCGGCCGTAGTACCGTGGCAGCTGTTGGGCGACCACGGCAGCAGGACCGCTGAAGGGCGGTTGGGTCGTCTTCAACGGATCAGGAAGGTCCTGGCGATGGTCCTGCCGGCGCCCTGCCGCAGTTCCACGAATACCAGGCCATGGGCAGGTAACCCCGTCCGGAACGTGAGCCGACCTGGTTTCCCCGCTTCCGAAGGGTGAACGGTTCCGGACGCGAGTACGGTGCCGGAGGCGTCGAAGGCGCGGATGAGGGCGGCCTCGCGGCCCGGGGCGGAGAATTCCAGCAGCACGGATCCATCATCCTCCCGCAGCAGGCGATCCACGGAAAGGCCCGGAGATCCGGCCGGCGCGGAGGCCCCGGTCCCATCCAGGCCGGCGGGCCCGGCGTATTCGAAATCGATATAGTCGATATTCATGGGGCCGTTGCCGGGGATATCGAACCGGAGGACCTGGGTTCCGGTGTCGAGGGACAACCGCGACAGGTCCCGCGTGTACACCCAATGGTGGAAATAGGTGGTGATGGGCAGGGTCAATTTCCCGGTGCCGGCGGAATCCTTGTCGCTCAGGATGGAAGCGGCCACGAAAGGCACCTGGGTTTCCGCCGCCGCCGAGAGCATGGCCAGCCGGTACGTCCCGGCCTGCTTGACCTTCACGGTGTATTTGGTCCAATCGCCGCTATTGGTCTGCGCCAGGTAGCATTTGCCCAGGCGCGCCTTGACCAGGGAATCGGCCTCCTTGGTATCCCCCTTGTCCCCGCCTTGGCCCATGAGCTGGAGCCCCACCCCGGTGCTGTCGCGCACCTTGCACGCCCATTGGTTCTTGGCCTCGAAGTCGTGCCAGACCATTTCCTTGGGACCCTGATCGAAATCGGAAAGGAAGACCCGGCCGGGGATCTCCTGGACCTTGCCCTGGTAGGCCGTGCCTGGATATCCCGCAGGCACGGTGGAATGGGCTGCGGAGGCGCAGAGCAGCGCGGCCGCCAGGAGGGATCGGGAATGCACGCCTATGCGGCGTATGCGTATGAGGAGCAAGCGAAGAAACGGACGAGATGAAACCATGTGACTGGTTCCTTTCCCTCCCCCGATTGAATGAAAGGCGCCCCGTTCCCCACCCAGGGTCGCGGCGCCTTCGGGCGAAGAGCCCGGTTCCGCGGGCGAAGCGCCCGATTCAAATCAACGTGCCCGTTGGCCGATCAGGATGATCCCTTGGGCAGCCTTCCGGGTCTTTTCCAGCAAGCGGTTTTCACCGGCCGGCGCGGCGCCCGAGAGGGTCCCGATCAGGCGGCCTTGCAAATTGTAAACGGACAGGTTGGCGGCCGAGGTCCCGGTCCCATGCAGGGCGAAGCGGTCCTGGGCGCGCAGGCGGATTGCCGTGGCCACGGGATCGTTTTCCCAACGGGTGGCGGCGGGGATCAGTTCGTTCAGGTGCCCGATGATGTATTTGGGGGTGCGATCGGAATTGTACATGCCCCAATGGGCGCCGACGGCCCCTTCGTTGCCTTTCCACTTCTCGTCCACGTTGGTGAAGAACCAGTAGTCGAGGCCTTCCTTGCGGGCCCAGGCATGCAGATCCTTGAGGTAACGCGCCTGGTTCTCCGGGCTGCCCACGGCCGCGCCGGTGGTGGCCTCGGTGGGCCAGCCGGTCTCGCCCAGCACCATCGGCTTGCCGCCGGGGACCTTGGCGATACGGGCCTTCATCTGGAGATAGACATTGTAGGCATGGTTGCCCGCATTGTCGGCGGACTTCTGCTCCCACCAGGGATGCACGTGCCAGATGACGCGGTCCACGGCCTTGATCAATTCGTCGCTGGCCGCGAGCCAGTCCGGATAGGATTCGCCCGTTCCGACGACGATGCCCGGGGGAACCGCCGCCTTCACCTGCTTGATATAGCGGACCAGCTTGGCCTCGGCCGCGCCGACGTCCTTATGGGCCGCGCGCACGCGCAGCAGGAACTCGTTGCCGACGATGACGGTCTTGATCGAGGCATGGCCCTCGTTGACCAGGTCGATCCCCTCCAGGATGGACTGCTGGTTGGCGGCTTCGGTATAGGTATCGTCGATCCAGATGCCCATATGGATCTTCATGCCCATCTGATCGCACAGCGCGGGGAGCTTGCTGCCGTGGGTGGTCATGCCGGACCCGTAGGTGCGGATTTCCCGGGTCAGGGGCTTGATGAGCTCCAGATCCGCCTTGACCTGCGCCAGGGTGGGCTCGCCGCCGCCGGGATTCTGGCCGTCATGATAGGCGGTGAAAGGAATGCAGCGGAAGAGGGTGGGATCCTTGAGGACGCCGTTGCTGTTGCCGCTGGTGGTATCGCCGATGGTGAAGACGCGGTCGGATTGGTCGACGCCTTCGCCGGTGGGAAGGGAAACCCGGACCAGGCAGTTCGGCGATTTCACGGCGGGTACGGTCCAGGCAAAGCTGCCGGTGCCGCCCGCGTCCGCGGAAGAGGTGATGGCGACCCAGCTGGTCCCGTTGTTGATGGAGTAGTCCAGCTTCTTGACGCCGAGCAGCTTGCCGCCCTGCCATTTGATGGTGGCCGTCGTGGCCGGGGTCAGCGAGTCGCCGCCGTTGGGCGAAACGATGCGGAACTGGAAAGGCGAGGCTTCGGCGGTGCCGCCGTAATAACCCATGTCCACGCGTCCGCCGTTGGGCGCGGGTTCGGCGGAGAAATCGGAAGCGGGATCGCCCGCGTTGATGGCCGCGGAATAGGGCCAGAGATGGTAGTCCAGGTTGGGGATATCCTTGACGTCCGGGTCCGTGCCGGTCAGGATTCCCACCTCTCCCGCGCCCGTGCCGACACGGGTCCCGGTGATGATGGAATAGCGGACCTTGACCGAAGCGGAGGCCGCCGCGGCGCCGCCGGCGGTCTTGATCGAAAGGCCCACCTGGGTGGGCTTGTTCTCGAAGCCGAGGATGGAATTGGAGATGTCCACGTCGGCCGCGTCCGCGCCGCCGCTGATGGCTACCGAGACGGCTTCCGCGCCGCCGAAGAGCCGGGACTTGGCGCCGATGGTGCAGTATTGCATGGCGACCTTGGAACCGGCACCGGTGATCGCCACCCCGTTGGTGCCGAAGTCCTGGATCTGCACATGGTTGAGCTTCGCGTCCGCTCCGGCGATCCATACCGCGCTGGTCAGGTTGTTCATCAGGACGCAGTATTCCAGCACGTGCTGGGAACCGGCGCCGTTGAGCACCAGGCCCACGCCGTAGAAGTCGATGTAATTCGCCAGGGTGCCGGACGCCTTGACCGGGCCGTTCGCCGTGATGGCGAGATTGGTGCCCGTGGCGCGCACGCGGGTGCCCGGGGCGATGGTCAAGGTGAGGCCGGGGGGAACGGTGATGGCTCCCGTAACCTCTACGGTACCGGTCCAGTTGTTGTTGGCCGCGGTGAGCGTTCCCGCGAGGGAAAAGGCCTGGGAGGCGAACATCCCAGCCAGCGCGAAGACCCCGATTACGTTCTTGAACATGGACATCCGGATACCTCTTCCAGGCCCTTTTCGGGCCGTTCGTTTCGAGCCAATCGTTACGGGCCAACCGTTACGGACCGGATTCGCCCCCCGGGATCCGGCCCAAATCACGACCCTAATCTAACTAGGGGCCCGGTCTCCCCAGGGTGGATTGGGGGCGGGCGCAGGGCCAATTTGACCCCTGTTTGATCGGCCTATAACGGCAATTCCGCGAACGAATCAGGGGAAAACCGCCACCATCCCTGGGCCTATCGGAGGAGGCCTCCGGCCCAAGGACCGTTTACTGGCAGCCGATGCGCCGGGAGGACACGGCCAGGTCGTCTATCCACCAATTGGTGGCCTGGACCAGGCCCTGGTAGAGGTAGACGCCGGTTTCCAGCATGGTGAAATTCTGCGCCTTTTCCATCACCGGCTTCGGCTTCCCGGCGGGGTCGGAAAAGACGAAGGTATCCGGCCATGCGAGTTCGGTCCCGTCCACCCATACCCGCGGGTCGGCGGCTTCGGGGGCGGTTCCGTTGGAGCCGTCGAAGACCCATTCCAGGCAGGCCCACGCGTCCAGGACCAGGGGCTTGTCGGAATGCAGGACCCATTCGGGATACCCGGGCGGTTCGGGCGGATGCCAGATGGCCATATAGGTCTGCTGGTAGGTGGCCAGTTCATACCAGTCCAGGGCCGCCATGGTGGTATTGGTCGAACCGGGCCTGGGATAGCGCGCATTGAAAAGCCCCGCATGGGACGCAGGCCGCGCCGGCGTGGTGAATACGAACGCGCGCCCCCACAGGATCGGGCCGAAGTTCGCGGGCAGGGTGTACTTGATGGATTTCTTCGGGCCGCCCTGGACGCCTTCCTTCCCGCCCACCAGGTCCTTGGCATGCAGGGCGAAGCCGCCCTTATGGGGCTTGGTACCGTCGACGAGCAGGGTCCCGTTGAATTCATTGCGGAAGGTGGTCCATCCGTCCGGGATGCGGCCTTCTTCGAAATCCCAGCAGAGGGCCCCGGCCGCGCAACCGAAGGCTTCGGTTTCCAAAGCGATGTCCTGAATCCCGGTAAAGGAATCCAGGGCGGTTTCCGAAGTTTTATATCCGCTGCGGCGGGCTCGAAGGGTATCCGTTGCGGTCGCGACCTTGGCCGATGCCGGACCGGCTTTTCCGTTCGCGTGGGCCGGAACCGGAATCATGAGGGCGTCCCCGCCCGCGAAAAGGATCCGGTACAAGGCGTTCGTGCCGGCTCCCTCGATGCGGAGCAGGTAGGTTCTGGAGGGCGGAAGGGTCGCGGGCAAGGCGAAGGGAAGGCCTTCTCCGGTTTGCGGCCCACCCTTGAGCACGGCCACGGTTCGGCCTTCCAGGGTGGAGAGGGTTGCCCGGGTTGCCTCCGGGGAGCCCATCCGGATCCAAAGGACCTTCCCGCGAAGCGTCGCTCCGGCTCCCGCGGCATTCCCGGCGAGACGGTAGGCGAGGCCGGTGGCTTTCCCCAGATTGTACCGGCCCAGGGAATCGGTGGTATCGGACAAACCGGCTTTCGCGAGCTCGACCACCACGCCTTTGAGCTTTTGGCCGTTGGCCTTGGCGGTTACGGTGCCGGATAAGCCCACGCCCTGGCCCAGGGAAGGCAGGATCGAGCCCGCGAAAATGAATCCGACGCCGGCGATGGTTTTCAGGTCCATGACTTGCTCCCGTCCGCAATGCGGCAGGCCATGGCCTGCCGCAAGACAACAATGATAGGAATTCCCCGTCTCCGGGCGCAGGTTTCGGAGCGGGCCCGGGGTCAAAAATACCCTGAAGTGGCCACCGCCCGCGAGGCGTTTCGGGACTTTAGTCAAGTAAACTCATGCTTGCCAGCCCTATAATGGGGATGGGGGATCCGATTGCGGATGGGATTCGGGAGCCCCGGGGGCAAATGAAAGCGCGTTCACAAACCGGAATCACCCTGCTGGAGGTCATGACCGTGGTCGGCATCATCCTCATCCTGACCCTTGCGGCCAGGTCGCCCATTTCGAAATACTTGAAGACGATGGAACAGAAAAGCGCCGTCGTGGGTCTGCGCAAGCTCATGCAGACGGCCCGCGGCCGGGCCATGGCGAATCCTTCCCTGCATTGCGGCGTCTATTTCGACACGGATTCCGCGCCTCCGAAGGCATTCCTGTTCCAGGACACTTTCGCCCCCGGTTCCTACGCCTATGACGTCGGGAAGGACAAGCCCTACCTGGCGCCCTTCGCGCTCCCGAAGGGAATCCTCCTGTTCATCCCGGCTCCCTACCCCCAATCCGTCATCTATCGCGGGGACGGATCCGCCTTCCTCAGCGCCAAGGTCGTGATCGTTTCCGCCGACTTCAGCGACACCGTCGACGTTCTGGCCAGCACGGGCCGCATCCGGAGCACGAGATGATCCCCACGTCCCGGGATCCGGGTCCTCGATCCGGATCGGCGCGGCCCGCCGGCGGTTCCGCTCAGCGGGGCTGGAGCATGCTCGAATTGATCGTCGCCCTGGTCGTTCTCGGGACGGGAATCACCGTGTTCATGCGCATGCAGGGCGGGTCTTCTGGGCTGTCCCGCTCGAACTCGAACATGCAGCGGGCCTCCCAGGTCATCGAAAAGCATGTCGAATCGATGCGCGTGCGCATCGCCCAGGACCCCGCTTCATGGCCGCCCAAGGACACCGTCTACGCGGACAGCCGGTACTCGAACCTGGCGGTCAAGCGCGTCGTCGGCCCGGCCTCCTCCCCCAAGGATGGCGCATCGCTTCCGGGAGTGCGCAGGATCGATCTTACGGTCACCTGGGGCACCGGAACCATGGACACCATGAAAGTGACGACCTATGTGTCGAAGAGTTTCTGAACCGCCCGGAATCGGCGCGCCGGACCGGGGCCGATGCGGCTTCACCCTGGTCGAGGTCGTGATCGGCATGGCGGTTTCGGGAATCCTGGTCCTGTTGATCACGCGATTCTTCAGCGACTCCCATCGGGCCTATAACCTGCAGGAACGGCTCGCCGACCGCGATCAGAACGCGCATTACGTCGTCAAGCGCCTGGAGGAAAGGATCATGGAGGCGGGGGCGTACCTGCCGGAATCGGGATGGCCGGTCATCAAACCGGCCACCGGATCCCCTGCGGGTTTCAGCCTGGCGATAAATCCCCGGGGCGGTACCCAGACCTATTACGATGATCGCCCCGCATCCTTTACCGTCCCCATCGATGAGGAGTCCTTGTTCCGGAATGCCGCCGCCATCCTCATCCAGCGCGGCGACAAGGCCAGCCCGATTTCCCAGGTGGACATCGCCACGGGATACAACCTGGACGGTTACGCGAAAGGCTTGAAGAAGGGCCCTTCGGGCCAGGACTCCCTCCGCTTGGCCTCCGCCACGGCCTTCAATTCGGGGGATCAGATTTACGCATTTACCAGGGAGGACTATGATCTGAACGGGACCGACCTGTCCATGGGCGGCATCGTCCTGGCGGAGAACATCGAATCGGTAAGGCTGACCTTCTTCGACTCGGCGGGAACGGCCACCACCGCCTGGGACCGCATGCATTCCGCGAAGGTTTCCGTGACGGCCAGGCCCCATCTTCCGGATCCCGGCTACCAGGGGGACGGGTATCGGCGGGTCACCCTCAACTCCGAAATCCGCATGCGGAACCGGCCCTAGCCATGGGAATCGCGCGCGCCTCCGGACGGGATTCCGGATTCATCCTGGTCTTCACCCTGCTCATGATCCTGGGCATCTCAGCCGTGGGCGTGGCCATGTTGTTCGATGGCAAGCAGAACAGGATGGCGGCCCAGAACTACATGCACAAGGTCCAATCCTTCTACGCTTCCGACGGCATGATGACCCTGCTGGCGGATGAGGTCCTCAACGGCAGGGATTCGGTCTATACGCGCGCGGCGACGCGCGGATTCGTCAACGGGATGCTCTGGAAGACGAGCGGGCATTTCGGCGCGTCGGACTTCCGGGTCCTGGCCAGGAGCGGTTCGCTCGGGACCCCCAAAACCGTGAAGTCGAGCTCCCTGGGATCCTATTTCCACGATAACGGGTTCATGGGTGATCCGGGTTACAAGGATGACTACGGCTTCATGTACCGCGGTTACCTGCACCCCCCTGCCACGGGATCATACACCTTCTACGTCCGCGCGGACGATGAATCGGAATTCTTCCTCAGCGTGGACGACAAGCCGGCGAACCTCCCGGTCCTGCCGCTCGCCTACAACTACTCCCATATGGAAGGCAATGTCTGGCCGTCCAAGGACAACCAGCCCGTCGGGCCCGACTATAAGACCGTTTCCGCGCCCGTCTTCCTGAAGAGCGGTCAACGTTATTACTTCGAATTCTTCCACAAGGAGAACGGGGGAAGCGATTTCGGGCAGGTAGGTTGGAGCGGGCCCGAATGGGTTTCGGAAAAACCGATCCCGGGGATACGGCTCTCCCCTTTCGATTCGACCTATCAGGAGGCCCGGGAGGATACGGCGATCATCGCGGGGACATCGGTCCGGTACAGCGTGAAATCCCTTGGTACGGACGTCTTCTCCCTTTTCACGGAAGGCTTCAAGGCCATGGCGGGCAGCGATACCCTCTTCCGGAGCCCGCTGCAGCAGAGGATCTCGATGAAGGGTTCCGTCACCGCGCCTCCGGACACCATGTGGAGCAAGGTCATCTTCTACGACTACCATAGCGACAAGAGCAATCCGGAATTCGAGAGCCCTCCCTGGGGCGTGGGCGGCGCCTCGCCCCACCTTAACATGGTCAAATCCGGGACCATGCGGTACACGGCCACGGATGCCGGGTTCTTCGGCCTGGACAGCATCGGCAAACCCGTGAGGACGGCCGTTCCCGACAGCGCCTTCTACAGCTGCGGGGTGGATCGCTGGTTCGACCCCTGGGTCGCGAACTCCCCGGTGAACCATATCGTCCCCCGGAACACGCCGGATGTCGAGAACGATTGCGTTCCCGTGGCCACGGCCAACGACACCCTCTTCAAGAACGTCCGCATCTACGATTCCCTTCCCTTCATCCATAGGACGGACATGGGGAGCAACGCCTATGCCTTCACGCGGACCGGCGGCGCCTCGGACTCCGGCTTCTTCTGGATCGACGGAAAGGGTTTCGGAAAGGAGGGAAAGGATCGCAATTATTCCTTCTGCATGGAAATGCACTCCACCTTCGAGCTCCTCCCCGGGATGGAGTTCGATTTCAAGGGGGATGACGATGTCTGGCTGTTCATCGACCATAAGCTGGTGATGGACCTGGGGGGCATCCACGTCTCGCTTTCCCGGGTCACCTATTTCGACGATCTCGGCCTCACCTATTACCAGACCTATCCCTTCGACTTCTTCTATTGCGAACGGATGACCGTGCAATCCGTGATCAAGATCCAGACCAACGTGCCGGTCGGCAGGATCAAGGGACGCCTTTCCAAGAATTGGAAGCGCGATTTCGGCGCGCTGGACTGATCGGCGCCCCGATTACCGGGTAATGCCCGGCGCACATGATCGATGCCGGCCGGCCGGAAGCCACGGCCGAGTACGGTTTAATTGCTCGCGGGCAACCTGCCCCAAGGATCCAAATACGGTGGGGCCAATTTGGCCCGCTGATTCCCCCGGACCCATGGGTTGGAACGTACCTCTCCGGCTAATATTCATCGACACCGATTGGGTTATCCTCCGTGCTACCTCCGGGATCCCCCGAGGGCCGGAACGATGTCTCCGCCGGATCGGCTTTACGCTTTGGGGGGCATATGTGCACGACGATCACAACGCTTTTAAATGCATTGGACTGGAAAGGCATCATGGCTAAGCAATTCATACCGGCGGCATTCCTATCACTCCTGTTCGGGAGCGCCGCCTTCGCCGAGGAACCCAAGTTGGACGTCAAGGCGAGCGAAAGCTCGGTCCGGGCCAGCGTCGATTACGGCCAGATCGTGCACGGTTTCAACGATGAGACCGGCCAGGATTACCACAACCAGGTGCTCCGCAGATCCAACATCTCCATCAACCGCAACCTACGCCTCGACGACCATATCGAAGTCAAGATGGGATTCGGAGGGGTGTTCTTCTACGTGCTCCCCGAACAGGATGGCGCGCCGCATACCCGCCTGCCCAAGTTCGGAGTGGGGCCCGTGAACGCGGAGTTCGATTACCACTTCGGCAACCCGGACGCGCCCTGGTCGGATCTTCAGTTGGGCATTTTCTGGTACAAGTATAACCCGGACGCTTCCAACCTGGGCGAATACCTGCTCCGCTCCGGGACCTATCCCGGTTATCTGGTGACGGGCGGCTTCAACCTCATGAACAGCGCCAACTACCAGGTGCAGGGCGCGGCGTATACCCTGAACCTGATGGAAAACCGGTGGAAGACGACCTTGTTGCTCCCCATGGAAAGCCAATTCGCCCCCATGCACAGCATCTCCCCCACCCTGGTGACCGCCTATAAGGGCGTGCCGGGCCTGGAGCTGGGCGCGGGCGTGGATTTCAACCACCTTATCGCGGCCCGTCCCAGCAAGGAAGCCCCGGCCCAGCACGATCCCACCGCCAACCCGGACTATATGCGTTGGCCCACTTCCATCATCACCGACATACAGACGGTGAAGGTCCCGGATACGGATCCGGCCAAGCCCGCCGGATCCATGAAGGACTCCCTGGTCAGCATCTCCCGCGACACCACCCGATTCTACACCTTCCAGGGCACCAAGTTGATGGGTCGAATCTCCCTGGATCCCAAAGCCTGGATCGCGGGCCTGGACGAAATCATGAGCCCGTCGGACCTCCGCCTCTTCGCGGAAGTCGCGGTCCTGGGCGTGAAGAATTATCCCTTCTACTATCCGAACATCAAGAACCGCATCCCGGTCATGTTCGGGATGAACCTGCCGACTTTCAAGCTCATCGATCTGCTTTCCTTGCAAGGGGAATACTACAATGCCCTCTGGACGAACAATATCGACGCCGTATTCGAGTTCCAGCATCCGGTCCCGTACCACAAGGATTACGATCCCGTGAACGGTCCGGGTTCCGTGGCCGGCCAGGTCAAGAGCGATCGTTTCCATTGGTCGATGCTGGCCAAGAAAGAGCTCATCAAGGGCGCCAATTTCTATTTGCAGGTCGCCAATGATCATACGCGCACCTTCGACTATAACATCAAGCCGATCAAGATCCCCATCACCAGCCGGCTTTCGGACTACTACTACGTATTCCGGATCGAAGTCGGGATCTGACGGGGGCCTTGGGATAACGGATTCGGGTGGTATCGGTTCCGTTCAGGGGGAAACATGGACCCATCAACCTTGGAGCGCATACGATGCGTCATCATCCTTCCGTCACCTTGCGGGCCCGGAGCGGCCTTTCCCGGGGCCTGACCGCCTCGATTCTCATCACGGCCGTCACCGGAGGCCTCGCCGCGGCGGACATCCCGGCGGGTTACAAAGGGACGCCCTACGGCGGCGCGCCGCGGGCCATTCCCGGCCGCATCGATTTCGAGGATTACGATCTGGGCGGCATGAACATCGGGTGGAAGTCCGATGACAAGGCGGGACAGGGGGTAGCCCCCGGATCCACCGCGGCCAACCGCGCCGACGACGGGGAGAAGGATCACCCGGCCTTCTACATCACCAATTCCAATCCGGGCGAGGTGGATAAGCTCCCCGACGGCACGCTCTATCCTTCCGCGGAGCAACCGAAATCCATCTATATCGGGGCCGCCCATGCCACGGACTTCGCCAACGTGACCGTGAACGTGGCCAAGGCCGGGACCTACTGGATCAGCGCCCACTTCGCCTCCCAGCCCGACCAGATAAAATGCCATGTCAGCTTCAATGGGGTGAACAAGACGCCGGGACTCACCCTCGTCGGGACCAAGGATTACCATGCCTGGCGGTTCTACAGGAACCTGGCCAAGGTGGATTTGGAAGCGGGCGTGCAGGTCATGCAGTTCATGCTGGATTCCTATCACCTGAATTGGGACTACATCTCCTTTTCCGCGGACAGCAACGGCGTGGTCGGCCTGGCGCCGCGGCAAGGCTACGCGGCGGACCGGAACCTGCCGTCGCTCACCGCCCAAGCCGGCAACGGGCGTTTGCGATTCAACCTGCCCATGGCGGGACCGTCCCTCATCGTGATCCTGGATTCGCGGGGTCGGATAACGGAAAGCCTGCTCGATCGGAACATGGCGGCGGGGGAACATGACCTTGCCTTGCCCGCTTCCGCCGCTCCAGGGCCCCGTTTCCTGCGTGTTACCGGACCCGGCTCGGCCCTGGCCCTGCCCCTGCCCGCCGGCCCCTGACCTTTACGGGGCAAGGGCTTGCTACCCACCCCTCCAATGCATCCGCGGCCTTCGCCTATGCATTGGATCGGGCCCTACGCCCGCGAGGAATCCATATAAAGGCGAGGGTGACCGGAGAGTCATCGGGATCGCCATTCGAAATCCGGAAAGCCTTCGGTCAGTCTTTGGGGGGGTCATCGCATTGACCCGGGTGGCGAGGGTATCGATCGGCGAAGCCCGTTGGATTCCGGAACCTTCCCCTTTGGTCCCGTCCTCCCCTGACTCCGCCCAACCCAAGCCTTAAGGCCCCGACACCGCGGCGGGAGCCGCCTGGTGCCGCCGAGGGGCACCTTCAAACCCTACTGGTTGCGGATGTACCCAAACCTGGAAATGATGTTCCGTTCGGTGGGGACCAGGGTGATCGTCTCTCCCTGGCTCCCCTTGATGCCCTTCTGATCTTGGATCTGGAGGATGCCCTTCATGATATAGGCCCCGGTGCCGATGGCCCTGCCGTCGCTCGCCACCGGCAGGAAGGTCAGCTCCACCAGGACCGAATCCCCGACCTTGTCCGTGGCCCGCAGCCGTTCGAAGGCCTCAGGCACCACTTGGCCTTCGGCCTTGTTGACGAACTGGCCCAGGTTGTCGAAGAAGAGCATGGAGTACTTGAAGGGGTATTTGGTCATAACCTTCCAGGTGGGGCCCACGGTCGAGATCTTTCCGGTCTCCAGGGCAGGCAGGATATCCTTGATGCCTATGTCGCCGCAGTTCACGCATGTCTCCTTGCCATGCACGACGACCGGATTGGGAATGGGCCGGTAGTTGATCTGCGCCGGCCCGTGGGTGATTCCTTCGGTCAGGCCCACGTTGAGGTCCGCGGAGGCGCGGGGCGGATCGCCCGTGACCGGGATGAAGTAGCGCATGTCGCTGCGGTTTCCGGCGATGTCCTTCACGGGCCGGTTGGGCGCGATGCGGACGCTGTCGCCCGGGACGGGGAACTTGGAATCCAAAGCGAACACGATGCGGTAACGCGAAGGGGAAAGCTGTTCGATGCGCGACACCTTGACCTCGGCATTGTCCACGATTCCCTGGCCGCGCTTGATTTCGAGGGGGAAAACCGGGGAGGCGGCGTCCAGGGGGACCGGTTCGGAGAAGTCGATCTCGATCGAGGACGGGGTCCCGGCCACGGCGGAAGGGACGGATTTCACGACCTTGACGACGGGTCCCACGCTGTCGTCCATGGGGACGCCTTGAGCGGCGAATTCGGCGTCGGCGGAGATGTTCGCCAGCACGTCGGTGGCGAACCCGGTGCCCGGGGTGAAGGGCGCCAGGGTAACCGTCACGCTACGCGCCCCGGGGGTGGAGGCCGTGACCGTCTGGATCCTGGTCCGATCGAAGGGGTCGGTGAATTTGATTTCCTTGGGGGCGACGGTGAAGTTCGCGTCGAAGACGAGCACGGCGGTCTCGATCCGGCCGTCGCCGTCGCGATCCTGGTAGTATCCCCTGGCCGCCTTGCCCGGGGTCCTGGTATAGGTATCGGACATGATGTCGCTCGCGGTATAGTTGGCCAGTTCGGCCATGGCCTTGAGGACCGTGGTCGCCGATATCGCGATGGGGCCGGCGTAGACCGGGCTGGAAGCGGTAGGCAAGGTCCCGTCGGTGGTATAATGGATGACGGCTCCCGGAGTCGCGTCCGTGAGCGCCACCGAAAGGGTCCCCGCGAAGGCCTGGCCCGGCGGCGTCGCCACCGGCGTGGCCACCTTGGGCAGGTCCGCCACCTTGATCCAGATCGAATCCCGCACCCCGGCGCTTTCCAGCACAAGTTTGTAAGGGCCGGGAGCCAGCCCGGCGGGACTGATGGAGACCTGGGTTCCCGCGGGCAGGGCGCCATTGTTGAAGGCCCAGTTGCCCTGGGCCGGGGTCTTGATCTGGGAGGTGAGGTTGTTGCAATCCAGGGTCTGGACCTGGGTCTCGATTTTCACGGCCTTGAAGATTTTACCCGCGGATCCCAGGACCACGGGTATGGTGTCCCCGGAACGGATCACGTTCAGGTTCTCGTCGGCGATATGCAGGCCCGGCGCCGGCGGGGGGATGATATCGATGCTGGTGGTGACCTGCAGGTGAGATCCCGTGGTCTGCCGCTCGCAGAAGAAAAGGTCGAAGGTGTAATAATTGTCCGGCAGGATTTTCAGGGCCGCCTGTTGCGCATCAAGGTCGACCGTACCCGCGCCATTGTTCTGCAGGCCTCCCAGGTCCAGGGCCTGGTGGTTGTTGACGAATACCCACAGGTCGTCGTCGCCCTTGAAGTCGAACACCTCGCCGCCGCGGTATTTGAAGGTCGCGTGCATCTCCATGCAGAAATGGAAATTATGCCCGCCGGCGAAGGTCTCTCCCGCCTTGCCCGGAGTCACGGGATCAGGAGCCTTGACGGGCGTGAAGGGCGCGGTGGGCCCGGGGACGGAATCGATGGGGAAGTAATTCTGGGCGAACACCGCCGGGGTCTGGAAGGTATTGACCTTGTTCGCCACCGGCTCGAGCGGCAGTTCCAGGCAATAGCGGTGATTGACCGCGGGAACGTCGCGGAACCAGGTCCGGATATCGTATTTTGGACAGGGGCTCGCGGCCGAGGTCACGGGCTTGTGGGTGGCGTCCAGGGTGTCCTGCACCATGCCCTTTACGCCGTTCCCGTCGACGCTGCAGGTTCCCTTCGTATCCTCGAAATCCGCGTGGGACGCGTTGAAGTCGCGGATGGTGATCGGGATGGATTTGGTCTGGGCCGAGGACCAGGTCGCGGTCAGCGCGATAAAGAGCGGAACGAGAAGCATGGATCGGATCGGATTTGACATGAAGTTCCCCCTACCGTCGTCTTGGCGGCCCCATCATGCAGAAGGGGCCACGGCTAAGATAGGGTTACGGTACGGGATGGACTCAGGGTCCCGGAGCGGGACTGGGGCCGCCTTGCCCCTGCCGAGGCGGCGTTCGGAAGCCGGAGCGGAGAGGCGGCGCTGGACTTTGGGGAATTACCGTAGGAGCCGGTATTCAGGGATTCTTTTCGATGGTCAACAAGGTCGATCCCGGCTTCTGGGATTCGTAGTCCAGGCGCAGCCAATCCTCGCTCCGGGACTTGTGCGCCAGGCGCACCTCATCGATGCTGCCCTGGAAGTACTCGCTGGTCCACTCGGGATCCCATTTCCCTTCGCCGCTGTACCCGATGCGCCAATGCCCCGGTTCCGGCAAGGGCCGGACCAGGCCGGTGTATCCGGACACCTTGACCCCGTCCACCACCAACATGGCCCCCGTATCCCACAGGGTATAGGAGAGGTGATGCCATTGGCCGTCATTGAAGGGGGTGGCCGCGGTAAAGGACTGCCAGGATCCGATGATGGTGGGATAACTGGTGCTGCGCAAGGTGAAACCGGCATGCAGCCAGCCATCGTCGGTCATCCATACCACGCGGTCGAAATTGAAATTGCCGGTCTTGCTGCCGTAGGTCACGTTCTTGAGACCCGGCATGACGAATCCGAGGATCTTGCCGCCCTCCTTGCTCGAGGTCCGGAACCAGAAGGAAGCGGTGAACTGCGCCGGGCCCGCGTATTCCCTCGTGGACATCAGGTACGCGTCCTTGCCGTTCAAAGGAACGCCGCCTCCGATGCGTCCGTCCGCCGCCCCGATGGCGGGCATGGAATCCGCCTTGCCCAGGATGCCCATGGCTCTTGCGTCATTGCCGGCCGGGCTTTCATCCGGGAAGGACAAAGGCGTTCCCGAAGGGGCGGCGTCAAGGTGCCAGGCGCCCACGTAGCCGTTGCCTGAATCGAAAACGGAAGCGGTGGATGCCGACGCGCGGGGGTTGCCCCAATGCATGCGGATCTTGTGGAGTTCCGAATCCGCGTAGACCGTATCCACCTTGACCCAAACCGTCGCCGCGCCGCCCGCCGAATCCCAGGATTGCACGTGCACGGGAAGGATGCGTCCGGTTTCCGTCGTAAAGCGGAGGTCCGCTCCGTCCCCGCGCGCCTGGGAGAAATCGAAGTCCGGGGCCGAGAGCCGCATCAGCAACGGGATGGCCGTCACGCGCTTGGCGAGGATGCCGTTGACGTTCACCCTGATGGGGGCGGAATGGGCCCACTCCGTGAAGGGGAGGAAGGTGGTCTCGCCCGGATTGATCACCACGTCCGTACCGAGCACGCGGCCCAGATTGGGCTTGCCCTTGCGGGCCAGCAGCACGGTCTTGAGGCGGCAGGCGGGAATGGAATCGATCAACATGGTGCCGTTGGAATCCGCCGCCCCGTCCACGCCCACGGCCAGGGGGGTGCCCGGCACGTACACGTATCCGCCCTCCCACGAGCCTTCCGGCAGGGTGACGCGCAAGCGGCCTGGACGGTCCAGGGTTCCGGCCCCGACCTCCACCTTGCCAACGCTGTCCACCTGGACGTCCTGGATCAGGAACCGCAGTCCGGCCGCCGGTTGATGTCCCCAGAGGTTGTAGGATCCCGCGGGCGGACGCAAGCTGTACGCGCCCGCCGTATCCGTCCTGGTCGTAAAGGAAGGAGCGAGGGGCGCGTCCGCCAAGGCATCGTATGCGACGGGATAAAAGGAGATATCCGTGGCCGCGGCGGGCTTCCCGGAGGCGAGTACGACGCGGCCCACCACGATGGCGTTCTCCACCTCGGAGCCGTTGCCGGAGAGGCGGTCCCCTTCCATCCAGTCCATGCATCCAAGGACCAGGAGGGTCGTGGAAGCCAGGGAAACCCGCTTTAAACGGTTCCGGAAACCTGCCTTCACGCCGGTCCCTCCGGCTTTTCACGCTTGCTGAGGGGGAACATATGCAGGTTCAAATGGTACACCGTATCCGCCTCTTCGTCCGCTTCGGCCAATTTAAGCAGTTCCGAGCGAAAGCGCTTCAGCTTCTGCTTGATTCTGTCCAGGGTCTTCCTGGAAATCCCCAAAGTCAGGCAGGAAAGGTCCCGCTCTTCCTTGGGAACCTCGTCCAGGCAGCGCGTGGCGAGCTCAAGGGTGCCCAAATGGAACTTGGTGATCGCCAGGGGCAGGATGGGGGTGCCGGTAGTCAAGGTTTTGTGCGTGGTCTTGTAGCGTCCGGAGGAATCCCGGGCGACCAGGCCCAGGTTCTCGAGCAGGGTCACGGATTGCTCCGCCTGCTGGGCGGAGATGGCGGGATCGAGTTTCTTGGCCAGCCATTTATAGTCGCCCCGGAATTCATGCATGTCGAGGAGCGAACGCACCGCCGTATGCCACCACTTGCTGTAATAATCGTATTGCTGGGCCTCCAGCCGGTGGGCGGAGTTGTCGGTATTGTATTCGCCGCGCATGGCGGCGAGCTTCTGAAAATAGAAATCCTTCTCCTTGATCACCTTCGACTGGTTGAATTTGACCAGATTCTCGAAGTATTCGATCTCCTCCCGCTTCAGGCCCAGGGCGCCGGAAAGCTTGAAAATGCTGGCCTGGGAGAGGTTCTTCTCCCCGTGCATCACCCGGTACAGGAAGTCCTTGGTCTTGAATCCGGCCTTGTTCGAGAACGATCGGAAGGAAAAATGCGGATTCGCTTCCTTGCTTTTCTCGTAATGCTCCTTCAAATACACCCTGTAATCCAGGTGATCGAAAATCCGTCCAGTCGTCCGGGTGGCCACTGATAAACCCCTGTCGCTTTTTAAGGCGCGCTCGCCCAAATATAAATCCAGGTCACGGCCCAAGCCGCGCACCGGTTCCCCTTACGGGCAATCTACCGCCTGGACCCCCTCATCCCCCCGGCAATCCGGTCCGGAACGGAAGGAAAGGTTGTCTTAAGGACAACGGACGCGCTCAATCCCCTCAAATGGCACGGGCCGTGTCCACGGGGTATAATAGGGACGGGCGGAAAGGTTGTTGTCCTTCGGACAACGTTTTCCGACCGTTTAGTCGTGCTGATCAGGCGGGGGTTCCGATTCCTCCCTAGATTAGGGGCATCATTAGGGGGGTAGATGGTTCCTGCAAAAGGCTTCATTCAAGGGTTCAATGCGATCCATGGCCGGGTGAAGGCGATCGCGATCGGGATGGGCGTCCTGGCATGGATGACCGCGCCCGCTTTCTCCATCCCTACCACGGTCCATCCCGCTTTCGACATCAAGGAACTGGGTCTCCCGGACAAATACCGCACCATGGGGATAGACTTCCTGTCGGACGGCCGCATGGTCCTGGTCACCACGGGAACCATGGGCGGCGGGGAGGTCCCCAACCCCGACCCCAACTCGTGCGTTTTCATCGTGAGCGGAGCCACCGGGACTGGTACCATCCAGGTTTCCAAGATCGCCAGCGATTTCCGCCAACCTTCCGGCGTCAACGTCGTGAACGACAAGATCTACGTTTCCGATCGGGACGCCTTCTATTCCATCCCCAGCAATGCGGCCACCGGGGATCCCGCCGCCAACCGGACCAAGATCCTGGCCTGGCCCATGGGAGCCAAGTGGCACCAATGGATCTTCACCCCCATCTTCAGCGGTGGCAAGTTCTACGCGCCCTATTCCGGGAGCATCCGGGTCGGCGGGCCTTCGGACGTGGTCGCCTCCAGCGATTATTCCGGCGCCTTCCTGCGCTGGGATCCGGACGGCAAGAACCTGGAGAAATGGGCGGGCGGCCTGCGCTCCCCCAATGGGGCCGGAATGAACGATGCCGGCGAGATGTTCGTAATGGACAATCAGGGCAGCTGGCTGCCCGGCTGCACCTTCATGCATATCAAGCAGGGGCGCTTCTACGGCCACCGCCAAAGCCCGCCCCAGGCCCCCAACTGGGCCGAAAAGCTTCCCTACCAGCCCCCGGCGGTTTGGATCCCCTACCCGTCCCAGATCGCCGGCGCCTCCAACAGCCAGCCCGTCTACGTGAGCAAGGGACCCTATGCCGGCCAATGGTTCGGCGGGGATGCCAACGGACCCGGCCTCACCCGCTTCGCCCTGGAAAAGGTGAACGGCGACTACCAAGGCGCCATTTTCCGCTTCTCGAACGCTACCGGGGCGTCCGGCATCAACCGCATGGCCTGGGGCCCGGACGGCGCGCTTTACCTGGGATCGATGGAGCATTTCGGGAATTGGCCCGGAAACGGGTTGATGCCCTTCTATAAGATGACGCCCAAGGCTTCCGGTTCGGTTTTCGAAATGCTGGCCGTCCACTCCTTCAAGGACGGTTTCGAGATCGAATTCACCGAACCCGTGAGCAAGACCGGCCTCGCTCCCGCGAACTTCAACGTTACCCAATGGCATTATACCCGCGGCGCCGCGTACGGATGCTGCAAGGATGCCGTGGAGAACCGGACCGTTTCCGGCGTCCAGGTCTCCGACGACGGCAAGCGGGTATTCCTGCAGATCAGCGGCCTCAAGGCGATGGAATACGTGGTCGACATCAAGCTTACCGGCGTGAAACCGGCCGCGGGAACCAACGCCCTTTGGGACAATGAAACCTGGTATACCTTGAACGCCATTTCGGACCGGACCTGGAATCCTTCCGTGGGCCTGTCCCAGCGCCTCGCGCGGACTTCCCCCCTGTCCTCGGGCTTCAAGGTCGGATCGGTCCGGCCGGGCGCCCTGATCGTCGACGTCGACCTCGCCGGGGACTTCACCCTTGCGCTCCGGACCATGGACGGCAGCCTCGTCGAAGAACGCTCGGGATCCGGTCCCGGCAAATATCCGCTTTCGCGCGGAAACCGGAGCCAAGGGGTCTACCTCCTGGAACTGCGGCAGGGAGGGGACTCTTTCGCCCGGCCCGTCCTGTTCTAACCGCTTCCCTTACCGCACCTTGCGGTTACCCTGAAGGCCGGCTCATGCCGGTCTTTTCCGTTTTGGGGTTTTTGGGCTTCGCGATCGGCATCGCGACCGGTGGTAAATTTCCTCCCGCGGTTCGCTTTTTCCGCTTTTTATCGCGCATTTTTGTCCCAGTGGTGATATTTTGGGAAGGTCATCGCGCATCGTTGGGGTCAAAGTTACGGGGGGTATTCGTATGAGAAGCTTAAAGCTGGCTTTTTCCTTTTTGATCGTTTTGGGGATCGCGAACGTATCCGCGCAGTTGGATATCTTCACGCCTCCGAAGCCGCAGCCGCTTTGGAAAGCGGATACCATGTACATCGGCGCGTCCTTCACGCGCGCCTCCTTCGATCCGGTATCGGTGTGGTTGATCGGCAACGAAGCCGGATGGACCGGCAACCTGTATTTCATCGCGCCGAAGACGGGACAGGAAGTGTTCCTCTTCACCAACCACTCCACTCCCAATCAGAAGATCATCCTCAGCGATCTGTACGACATTCCCGTCGGCGACACCGTCTATTTCATCTATAAGGTGGTGACCCCGGCCAACGGCAGCTTCCCGACCGAGGAAAGCCGCAAGCCCAAGTACACCGGCCTCAATATCCCGGGCGTCAGCAGGTACGTTTCCGAAGCCTCGAGCGTGAAGTACGGCCATCGCTGGTCCGTGGCCGGGCGCGTCAACGACAGCCTGGTGCAGTTCGGATTCGAGGACAACGTGCAGCCGGCCGGCGCCTCCGGCGCGTCCGACATGGATTTCGACGACATCATCTTCGGCACCACCCTGTCCCTGGCCAATGCCGAGGTCTCCGCCCGCCTCAGCTTCACCGACAAGGCCGGGAACCTCCTGGCGCCCGGCGCGTTCTACTCCCCCGCCAGCGACAGCGTTTACCTGGTCTACACGGACGACTATACCGGCAACTTCGTCAACGGCGCCAATCCCGAAAAGAAGGAGTTCGTATTCAAGATCCGCAACCGCAAGGGCGCGGCGGCATCCGACAGCGAAACCATTATCGCCGGAGTCCCGGTCCGTAACGGCATCACGGGCAACTGGACCCTGGCCGTGCCCATCCAGGAAAAGCCGGGCATTCCCGGGAACAAGATCCTGGAATCCTTCTTCCTCGGCGAAGTGACCGCCACGGTGAAGACCCATAACCGCGTAGGCAGGCCGGACGGCAATACCGTCACCGCGACCCTGAACATCGCCTATCCCGACAAGCCGGAAACCGTCAAGATCGTGAGCTGCCCGGATACCGCGGCGGACATCACGCGCACCACTACCTGCATCAGCATCCGGGTCACCGATCAGAGCTTCACCCGCAACCAGGATACGGTCTGGGCCGAAGTCAAATGCGGGCTTTCCGGGGATGTCATCGGCCGGGTACCCATGATCGAACAGGCCGGCGGAGGCTACAAGTCCGGCGATATCGTGAAGAACGAAGCCGTCCCTCCCAACCCGGGCGACAACGTCCTATCCTGCAAGACCTCGGACAATATCACCGTCGTCTACGTGGACGAGGTCTACAACAACCGCGTCACGGACAACAAGGCGTGGAACGGCGGTTCGGCGGAAGGCCTGACCATCACCCTTCCCGGCAACCCCGCGGGCCAGATCGCCACGGTAAAGGACGGCGAAGCGGATTCCATCATGATCGTCGTGAAAGGCCCTTCGGCCACGGTCGGCGTCCGGGACACCATTCTCGTCACCTTGACCTCGGCCCAGGGCGACAAGGAAACCGTGACGGCGGTCGAAACGGACGTCAACTCCAACGTCTTCACCGTTGTCGTCGGCTTCGGCTTCCAGACCACGCCGGCCGTTGCCGGTTCGGGCAGGCTCGAAGGCTGGCTGGATACGTCCAAGGCCGTCACCAAGGTTCCCGTCACGGCGGTAGCCCAGATCAACGGCAAGCCCTATTCCGCGACGGTCGACCTCCTTCCCGCCCTCAACCTCGTCAAGGTCGCCTATATCAAGGATACCGACGGGGACGGACGCGGCGACAAGGTCTATATCGTTTTCAGCCGGCCCCTGGAGGTCCTGCCCACGTCCTTGACCCCCACCTACTGGAATTCCGTGGACGCGGAGCATGACAACGATAAGCCCCCGGTCCTCTCGCTCAAGGAGGGAGCGCCCAACGTCCTGGTGGCGGATTTCTCGGGATCCCCCTTCCCTCCGGGAGCCACGTCCATCGCCTTGGGCCAGAAGCCCTTCGCCACCTTGCCCTCGGACAATATCTTCGGCGCCCAGAAGCCGGCCATCAACGACTCCATGGGCCCGATCATCGTGTCCGCGACCTTCCATCCGTTCAACAGCCTGGCCGTCACCCCCGGTTCCACCATCCTCAACGTGGACACCATGACCATCAAGGTCTCGGAACAGCTGAAGACCCAATCCGATTGGCAGGAACTGATCCGATTCTCCAAGACCGTGAACGGCCTCTGCACCGACTACGCGCACTCGGTACCGGTCGTCCCCTACTCCCAGCCCCGGGACAACGGCGACGGCACCTTCACCTTCCTGGTGGCCAACGGCAACGGCCCGTCCCCGCTCACCGGCGACTGCGTATACATGAACGTGAACGGAACCTATACGGATCTGAACGGGAACCTCCCGCCCATCCACGGGGAAAAGCTGATCGGCGGCAAGCCTCCCCGCGAGATCGAACTGTTCCGCGGCTATCCCCCGGTCGCCGGTATGAACACGAGCTCCCCGGGATTCGTGGTGGTGAACAACGACCCGCAGAACGACGCGGGAAGCGAATATTCCAAGAAGTCCGTAAACGGGTACGTCACCGTCTGGGTGCCGCCGGCGGATTTCCCGGCGGGATTCGTTCCCGGCACGCTTTACGTCCCCGTGATCCCCGCGATCAACGCGCCGGTGACGCCCAACATGGACGGAGGCAAGGTCAGCACCATGCCCCCCGGCATCAGCGCGGTCCAGGTCATCTCCACGGGGGAATACATCGCCGACGTGGCCATCTTCGACAACCTGGGCAACTGGGTGAAGAGCTTCAAGCAGGCGTTCGGGTACCGCGGGGAGCTGAACAACCAGGAACGCGCCGCCAAGCGCGGCATGGTCAGCTACCTGGTCTGGGATCTTACCAACGCCAAGGGCCAGAAGGCCGGTCAAGGCGTTTATGTCTGGAAGGTGGTTTTCCGCTTCAAGAACGGTAAGCAGGAAATCCGGTACACCCGCACCGGAGTGGTCCGCAACCTTACCGCAAAGGCTCCCTGACCTTCTATATTTCGTGAACGTCGGAACCGCGTGGGGCGGCTTCCGGCGCTTTCCCTGTCCTACAGCCAATCATTTCGGGCGCCCCACATCCGGTCGGCGCCTTTTTCGCGCCTTCCCTGAACACTTCATTACCGGAGGTCGGTTTGCGTATTGCGACTGCTGTACTTTCCTTCCGCAAGTCTTTCGGCAAATACGGCAGGAACGGTTTCGCGGCCCTGGCCCTGGCATCGGCCGCCGCCATACCGGCCCTTGCCGATATCGAAGCGCCCATCAAATGGGCCTGCATCGGGAACAGCATCACGGCGGGCCCCTCGGCCACGGACGCCTATTCCGCCAAGCTGCAGAACCTCCTGGGCCCGGCCTTCCTGGTCGAGAACGACGGCGTCTCGGGCCGCACCCTGCTCAAGAAGGGGGACTTCTCCTACTGGACCCTGGGCAGGCTTACCAACGTCTTCGCCTTCCAGCCGGACATCATCTCCATCAAGCTGGGGACCAACGATTCCAAGCCCGTGAACTGGGATACCCATAAGGGCGAGTTCGAAGGGGACCTGTTGGCCCTCATCGATACCCTGTCCGCCATGAAATCGCATCCGAAAATCTTCCTCGTCCTCCCCTGCCCCGCATTCGTGGACCAGACCGGCTCGGCCGGGATCCGCGGGACGGTGATCAAGAACGAGATCATGCCGATCATCAAGAAGGTGGCCGCCGCCAGGAACCTCAACATCATCGACGCCTATACGCCCCTGCTCCCGTTCCAGAGCCTCTTCGCGGACGGCGTCCATCCCAATGCGGTCGGGCATGACTCCCTGGCGTCCATCTTCTACCGGACCTTCCTGTCGAAGGCGACGCGCATCGCCTGCGTAGGAAACAGCATCACGGACTACGCCTTCGGGACTCCGGGGACGGTGAAGAAGGATTCCTACCCGATGCGGCTCAACATGCTTTTCGGCCGGGATTATTTCGTCCAGAACGACGGGGTTTCCGGGGCCTACATGACCAGGAACAGCCTGAGCCCTTATTACAAGACCTCCCGGTTCCCGGACATCTTCAAGCTCAAGCCCAACCTCGTGACCATCAAGCTCGGGACCAACGATTCCCGTCCGCAGTATTGGAACAAGAACGTCTACATGGCCGACTACCGGTGGATGCTCGACACCCTCGCCACCCTCAATCCCAAGCCCAAGGTCGTGCTCCTGCTGCCCTGCCCGTCCTTCAAGCGTAACGGGGAATACCAGTTCCAGAACATCAACGATTCGATCATCGTGAACTTCACCATCCCCGCCATCAAGCAGATCGCCGCCGAACGGGGTCTTACCGTCATCGACCTGCATACTCCAATGGAAGCGCATGGGGATCTGGTGCCGGACGGGGTGCATCCGAACGCGGAAGGCCAGGACAGCCTCGCGCATATCATCTTCCGCGTCCTGAACGCGCCCACGGCCGTATCCGGGCCGATCGCCCCCAAGACCGCCGCCTATCCGGAGATTACCCTGGCCCACGGTATCCTGACCGTTACGGTACCGGCCGCGGGAGCCGCGGGCGCGGGAGCCGCGGGCGCGGGAGCCGCGGGCGCGGAAACGGCTCCGATCGTGGCGCGTTTATACGATATATCGGGCAGGCAGGCCTCAGAAACGACCCTCAAGTCCGGGCAGGCAGGAACCCTTTCCCTGGCCGGTTACCCTCCCGGACGTTATTTCCTGACCGTGCGCATGCCCGGCGGAATGGCCGTGAAGGTCCTTTCCGTGGAACCCGGCGCCCCGTAACCCGCAGACGACCCGGCGGGCGCGGAAACGCGCCTTTTTCCAGGTTCCGGCCATGTTGTCTTACGGACAACCCTTTGTTCCCGATCGCAAACATCCCCATCGGGCTCCGCGGTAAATTATCCCCGGCGCCCCTCCCGGGGGGGATAATGGAGCGCGCCGCTTTCCATGCGAAGGGGACTGCCGATGGTATCGAAAAGGGAAATGACCGTATTCGGGACGATTCTGGCGGCGTCCGCCTCCTTCGCTCCCGCCACCGCCACTTCGCAGGAAGCGCCGGAGCCGCGCGCCTGGTTCGAAGCCAGGGAGGACGCGGGCGCCAATTTCTATTCCATCCAACGCGAGTTCTATCGGGAAGAGGAAACCCGGGAAAAGCAGCCCGAAGAGGGCGGAAATGTCCTGGCCAAAGCGGCCGCGGGGGAGTTCGGCGAGGAGGAGGACGACGACCTGTTCCAGTTCAAACGCTGGGAAGCCTATATGGAGCCTCGCGTGTATCCCAGCGGGGACGTCACCCTGCCGTCCCGGCGCGTGGAAGAGGCCGCCCTTTTCCTGGGGCTGAACGGGACCGCGATGCCTCCCTCGGCCGGGAACTGGAAGGCCATGGGCCCCACCGTAGTGCCCACCTCGGGCGGCGGAGCCGGCCGCCTCAATTTCATCCGCTTCAATCCCAGGGATCCGAACATCATGTACGTCGGCTCCCCCGGCGGCGGCCTGTGGACCACATCGAACGCCGGAGTGGGCTGGACCACCTCCACGGACAACCTCAACGTGCTGGGCGTTTCCGACATCGTCATTGATCCGAACGACGATCGCGTCCAGTACCTGGCCACCGGCGACGGGGACGGTTCGGATACCCGCAGCATCGGCGTGCTGAAATCCGTCGATGGCGGCAAGACCTGGAACAAGACGGGACTGGACTGGGCCGTGAGCCTGGGCCGGCGCATTTCCAAGCTGGTCATCAACCCGAAAGACCCGCGGATCATCATGGCGGCGGCCTCCAACGGCATTTACCGCACGGCCGACGCCGGGGTCACCTGGACCGTGGCCCTCAACCAGTCCATCATCAAGGACATCGAATTCAAGCCGGACGATCCCAATGTGGTGTATGCGGCGGGCGGGCGCTTCTACAAGTCCGTGGACGGCGGGTCCTCCTTCGCCCCCGCCTCCAATCTCCCGACCACGGCGCGATTCGCCATCGCCGTAACGGCCGCGGATCCGAACGTGGTCTACGCCCTGGGGTCCAACCAGCGGGACTTCCAGGGATTCTACCGGTCCTCGGACGCCGGGAGCTCCTTCAGCACCAAGTCCACCTCCCCCAACATCCTCGGCTACTCCAACAACGGCAGCGACGTGGGCGGCGGCCAGGCCTTCTACGACCTGGGCCTGGGGGTATCCCCCACGGACCCCGATTACGTGATGGTGGGCGGCATCAATATCTGGAAATCCACGAACGGCGGGGGCAACTGGACCATCGCTTCCGGCAACAGCGGCGTGCATACGGACGTGCATGCCGTCGAGTTCGCGCCCGGCGCGGGGAACATCGTATGGGCGGCATCCGACGGCGGGATCTTCAAGACCGTCAACGGCGGGACCAACTGGACCAACCTGGGCAATACCCTCTCGATCGCGGAAATGTACCGCCTGGGCGCATCGCCCCTCGATCAAGGCAAGGTCATGAGCGGTTGGCAGGACAATGGGACCAACCTCCTGAGCAACGGGACGTGGAAGCACATCTACGGCGGGGATGGCTTCGAGTGCTTCTTCGATTGGGCCGACACCAACTACCTGTACGTGGAGACCCAGAACGGCGGCATCGCGCGCACGTCCAACGGCGGCCGGAACTGGTCCAACATCTCGCCTCCCGGGCAGACCGGGCCCTGGAACACCTCGTGGATGCAGGACCCCAAGGACGCCCAGGTCCTGTATTACGGCTCGACCAATATCTGGAAATCCACGGACCGCGGATCGAACTGGTCCCAGATGGGCACCCTGCCGGGTTCGGGCAGCCTCCGCAATATCGTGGTGGACCCCGCCAACAACCGCATCGTCTACGGCGTGAAGGCCACGGCCCTCGGGCGCACCACCGACGGCGGAGGGACCTGGACCAACATCGCAACGGGGCTTCCCACGGGGTCGGCAAGCATCAGCCACATCGCCATCGACAACGGGAATCCCAATACCCTGTGGGCGGCGCTGTCGGGGTATTCCGCGGGCAACAAGGTCTTCAAGTCCACCAATGCCGGAACCGCCTGGATCAACTATTCCGAAGGACTGCCCAACCTTCCCGCGAATGCCATCGTGTTCCAGAAAGGGACCGCAGGAGGCGTCTACGTGGCCATGGACGTGGGGATATTCTACCGGGACAATTCCATGTCCGCCTGGGTCCCCTTCTTCGCGAACCTTCCCAACGTGAGCGTACGCGAACTGGAAATCTTCTACGGCCGGACCGTGGACGAAAGCCGCCTGCGGGCCGCCACCTTCGGCCGCGGGCTTTGGGAGTCCCCGCTGTTCAACGCATCGCCCTCGGTCTCGGCCCGGGCCGGCCTCGTTCCGATAGCGGAAGGCTTTACCGCCGTGGCCGAGAAGGGCCGTCGAGCGGTTTCCATCCGCTTCGCCGCCGCGAAGCCGGAGCATTACCGGGCCGAACTTACCGATCTGAAGGGCGCGGTCCTCCAATCCCGGGATCTGGGAATGGTCTCCGGACCGTACCAGGGCCGCTTCGAAATCGAGGCGCCGGATCGTTCCGGCCTTTACCTGATGGTCCTGAAAAGCGGCCAAGGCAAGCTGGCCGGGCGGGTGATGCTGGAATAAAGCCGATTTGAGCCTATGACCCGGCCCTTGGGGCGGCGAGGTCGGAGGGAAGGGCCGTCGTGGGGGCGGCCTTTCTTTTTCCCCCGGCTTATCCCGCATCGTCATTATTTTTCCAGGGCACTCATGGAAAGCATTATCATGTCATCCTCAAAAACCGCCAGCCTGATCCTTTCCCTAGTAATGGCCTCGATGGGTCAATCCTCCCTGGCGACCCTTTCCGGCCGGTTCCCCGGAGGCGCCTGCGCGGAAGCCGCGAGTCCGGAGAACACCCCTTGGGGCTTCGCACGGGAATCCCTCCATGATGGAGCAAAGGGATCGGAATCCGGAAGGAGCGGATCGGGATCCGTGCGCATCGTCCTGAGGGAGATATCCTCCGATCGGGCCTTGCAGGAAACCGTTCCCGGGAGCGACGGATCGTTCGCCTTCCGCAGCGTCCCTTTCGCGGCCTACCGCCTGGAAGCCATCCGCGGCGGAGCCGAGTCGGGCATCGGCGGGTACGTGCTGGCCGTCCGTGAAATCGTGATCGACAACGCCCTCACCGTAAACGTGGACCTATCCTGCGGGGCCGGGACCGATGCCGTATCCCTGCCGGAACGCGTCGTGCGCGCCGAGGGATCGCTTTCCCCCTTGGAGATGACCGGACATTCCTTTTTCACCTCCGAAGAAATCCGGGGCCTCCTGGTCCCCTCCCGGGAAAAGGCGGCCGAAGCGGTCCTGCTGCAAAGCGCCGATGTCGTTCCCGACGAAGACGGGCGCCTGCATGCACGCGGGGAGGACGCCCAGGTGCAATACGTGGTGGACGGCATCCCCTGGTCCGGGAATCCCACGCGAGTCTATTCCAGCCTTTTCAACGCCGATGTGGCGAAATCCATCGACGTGCGCGCCGGTGGCCTTCCGGCGCAGTACGCAGCCGGTTCCGCCGTGGTCTCGGTGACCACCCGGGACGGACTGGATCGTCCCTTCTCCCTGCGCGCCGGCGCCGGAGCGGCCTCGTTCGGCACCAGGGAAATCCAGGCCGTGGGCAGCGGCAGGCTCGGCGAGTATACCGGCCTTTTCGTGAGCGCGGCCCGCAGCGGCAGCGATCGCTACCTCGATCCCGTATCCGGTTTCGACCCCATCCACGCCGGCGGGGATGGGGCCCATCTCTTCGGCAAGCTGAGCGTCCTCGCGGGCGCGGACATCCAATTCCACGTATTGGGAGCCTATGATGCGGGCGGATACGAGGTTCCGAATTCCCTGAGCCGTACGCCGGCCCAGGACCAGGGGCAGGAACTGCGATCCTACCTGGCGGGAGCCCGCCTGGAAGCGGGCCTGGGAGGCAGCGCGCACCTTGCGGCCGCCGTGTACACGCGCCGGGCGGAAGCCAAGCTGACCAGCGGAGGCTTGTCCCGCATCGGCTCGGCGGCGGACTCCCTGCGCGCCCTGGGCGAGAACGAACGCTTTTTCATCGGAGCCTCCCGGGAGAACGGCTACCATGGCGGCCAAATCGAATTGACGGCCCGACCCGCCATGCTGGGCGGCGGCCACCGGATCCGCGCCGGGGTCTCCGGGGAGATCAATCCCCTCGTCGAATCCCTTTCCTTCGCGGTCACGGACTCCGCCCTTGCGGACGCGCAGACCGACAACCGCTTCAAGCCCTATGATATCTCCAGGAACGGACGCTCCCTGACCGCGGACGAGAAACGCACCGGGTCCGCCGTTTCCGCCTATGTGCAGGACGGGTTCGAAATCGGCAAATGGTCCTTCCTCCCGGGCCTCCGCTACGATGCCTTCGACCTGTTCGAGACCGAGCTTGCTTTTTCCCCGCGCCTGGCCGCGGCCTATGCCGTCAATCGCGATCTCGACCTGCGCGCGTCCCTGGACTGGCTCGCCGCGCGGGCACCCCTCGAGAATATCCTGATGTCCAGCTCGCCGGCCCTGCGGCCGCTCTCCGGCGACGATCAAGGTACCATACCCGCTACGGTGGGTGCCCAACGGGCCATCGCCTTGGACCTCGGGGCCGATTGGCGTTACGGCCGCTACCTCGTCTTCGACGCCGGGGCCTACGGCAAATACCTCACCAGCTTCCTGGTCAAGGCGGAACTGGGCGCCTCCGGCCTCATCTTCCCGGTCAACCTCAAGCGCGGCGTGGTCGCGGGAGGCCTGTTCACGGTCCACCTGCGCGAATGGAAACGGCTTTCCGGATCCCTGTCCGCGGGCGGATGCGCTTCCCTGGGCCTCAAGCCGGACGACGGCTCCTCCCCCATCGCGGCCGGTCTGCTGGTGGGCGAGGAAGGCCACAATTACGGCCACCCCTTCGCCGGAGAGGACTTCTTCCCCACCGAGCACAATCAGATCGCCACCGCGGTCCTGAACCTGCGCTACCGCCTCCCCATGGGATTGGCCGCCACCTTCGGGGGCCGTTTCGACTCCGGCCTGCCCTTCGACCTGGTAGGCCAGGACGGCATGGCCCTGGACGAAGGGGAGTCGCGCGCGGAACTGGCCCGCCGCGGTTACTCCGAAGACGTGATCGACCTGCTCTCCCTGGAACCGGAAGAGCCGGGTTCCCCGGACAAATCCGTCGCGCCCCATGCCACCTTCGACCTGGGCATGGAATACCGCCTGCCCATGAGCGGGGTCGGATTGGAAGTCAGGGCCGCGGTCCTGAACGTCCTGGATACCCCGTACCTGTACAAGTTCGAGTCGAGCTTCGGCAGCACCCATTTCGGCCAGACCCGCACCGTGGGCCTTTGGCTGGCGATGGAGTACTGATCCCCGGGATTTCATTTTCTTAAGGAATTAGGGGGTCTGCAGGAACCCTCCGTATCCTCCCCCAGGCCCGAAACCATACGACGGATCCCCTTTCCATGGCGTATGATCGCAGCGGGAACCGACCCTCCCCGGGCGGTTTGAAAGGGATCCATGCGATACATAGCCTCCTTATTGCTCCTGGCCTTGCCCATGGGGCTTTTCGCCCAGTCGGCGATATACGTTCCCTATAAGAATAAATCGCTCTGGACGGCGGATACCCTTTATGTCGGCGCCAGCTTCCTCTACACCGGCGCCGCCAGCGGCGGCGGCGGGAAGTGGAAGTTCGGATTCGGGATCATCCAGCCCATCATGGTCACTTTGAAGGGAAGCGAGGCGGGTTGGACCGGTGAGCTATGGGCCATCGTGCAGAGCGCCACCGGCGCGAAGGAAACGGTCTTCCTCTTCACCAACCATGACGCTCCGGGGACTTCCGCGGACCTCAGGTCCAAGGTTTCCTTCCCCATCCCGGCCGGCGCGGAAATCACCTTCATGTACAAGGTCGTTTTTGGGACCGACTATCCGCCCTCCCTGTTCCCGAAATACTCCGGACCCAACCGCGGTTTCGACCCCTATTTCAGCCAGGCCAGCAGCGATGGCATGCCGAACCCCAATTGGCGGTTCGGGCACCGGTGGTCCGTGGTCGGCCGGAATCCCGCCGGTGACCTGGAATTCGGATTCGAGGACGCCACCGATGACGGATCGGATATGGATTTCGACGATGTCGTCTTCACCGTCTCGAACCTGGAAATAGGCATCTTCAACCGGAAGCTCCTGGCCCGGGACATGGTGCGATGAGGATTCATGCCTCAGGCCATTGAAAGCGCTCCCAGGGTAATTTCAGCATTTGGGGTTTTTTTCGATTCCGATCCGTTGCGTGATCCTTGTTACCGTCCGATAGTCCCTGAAAGCTCTTCCCTCCATACAGTAGAATCAAGGCAGGATTCAATCCGTCGGGTGGGAGGGTTCATGCGATTTCCAACGGCCTTGATGCTGTTCTCGTTGCCGAGCGGTCTGCTCGCGCAATCAGCCATCTATGTCCCCTACCGGAACTCGGCCATGTGGTCGTCGGATACCTTGTATGTGGGGGCGAGCTTCCTCTATACGGGAGCGGCCAGCGGCGGCGGCGGCAAATGGAAAGGGGGTTTCGGAACCCTGGAACCCATCACCGTCACCTTGAAGGGGAACGAGGCCGGATGGACCGGCGAACTCTGGGCCGTGGTCCAGAGCGCGACGGGCAAGGAGGAGGAGGTATTCCTCTTCACCAACCATGACGCTCCAGGAACTTCCGTGGATCTCCGCACCAAGGTTTCCTTCCCCATTCCCACCGGCGCCGAGATCACCTTCATGTACAAGGTGGTCGCGGGTTGCGCCTTCTTCGGCTGCTGGTCCATCACCCCCGAGGATCAGCTACCGAAGTATTCCGGGCCCAACCGGGGCTATGACCGGCATCGCAGCGCCGCCACAAGCGATATCATGCCCAACCCCAACTGGCGTTTCGGGAACCGCTGGTCCGTGGTGGGGCGGGACAAGGACGGGAACCTCGAGTTCGGTTTCGAGGATTGCACCCAGGCCTTTTCCGACATGGATTTCGACGACGTCGTATTCACGGTAACGAACCTCGAAATCGGGATCTTCAACCGCAAGCTTCTGAGCAAGGATCTGGTACGGTGAAGGATAGGGAGGGAGGCGGCCGCGGGCAGTCGGGATTCTCCATGCTGGAGATCCTGATGGCCATCCTGCTGCTGTGCATTTCCTTCGTGGGCCTCACCGCCTATTCCGGCACCCAGAGAAAGGCCCTGGGCAAGTCCGGCGACCTCACGGAAGCGGCCAATATCGCCGTCACCTTGCTCGAGAGGACCAAGATCCCCCTCTCGGATTCGGCAACGTTCAAAGCCAAGTACGCAACCCTGGGCTCGACGCAGGCCACGACCACCACCTACAAAGGCAAGAAGACGAATTACACCGTGGTCACGACGCTCTCCCGCGTACCGGGAACCGACAACATGATCAAGGCCAAGGTCAACCTGACCTGGACCGGGCACTCGTACAATATCGGAATGGTCCTGGTGGAGCCATGAGCGCGGCAACCGTTCCGGACTCCCGCCCGTCCCGCCAAGGCGGAATCACCTTGATGGAACTGCTCCTGTGCGCCGGGATCGGGATCCTCCTGGTGGCCTCGGGTTCCTACCTGTTCATCGGCCAGGTGAAAGGCTACAGGGATATCGGTTCCCAGGCCAGGCTCCAGACCATGACCAAATCGGCCGTGCAGAGCATGAATACGGAAATCGCCAATACCGGCGCCTGCCTGTCGAACAAGCGCTATAAATTCATCATGCAATCCGCCAAATTCCAGTTCACCTATGTGGACCTGAAGGGCCGTCATTGCGGCGCGAGCGATACCGTGGCGATCACCTATTTCGCCAAGGCAGGCGGTTCCAAGGGCGATACCCTGATGGCGCAGGTGGCCTGCAACAGCAATCCCCCGATCTTCATGCCCCTTATAAAAGGCCTTGGCGTCGTCACCATCGGGTTCACCTATTACGACCTTAACGGCGCCGTGACCCTCCTTCCGGCCAAGGTGAAGTCGGTGGAATTCAGCCTGGACGTCAAGTCCCAGGCGGGCAAGAGCCTGTTCGTCCGCGACAGGAACCCGAAGGTCCGCGTGGAGCTGTTGAACTGAGATGAGGACCATGCCAGAAATCCATCGCTCGCAATCCGGTTTCGCCATGGTCATCATCCTGATGCTGCTGATGGTGCTTACCGTAATGGGTTCCATCGCCGTCTACAGCGTGCGGGGAGAGGTAAGCCATACCGGCAGGGATTCCAACCACGCCCAGGCCCAGCTTGTCGCGGAAAGCGCAATCAATTGGGCGCTCAGCGCGCTCGCTAAGGAAAAGCCCAACGTCCTCGCCTATACGGCCGCCACGCATGCCGGCAACGGGACCGAGATCCTTCCCGAAACCTTGGAGAACGGCCAGCCGAACAACCGCAAGCTGCATACCTATGATCTCACGCCCATTTATCCGAACGTCAAGGTGAATGCCGACGAAGAGGGATGGATCTACCAGCAGGCCGTCGACAATAAGACGAGCCTTTCCGGGACCTCGGACGAGACGATCGCCTTCAAGGTATGGTTCCCGAACGATTCGACCATCCGCGTAACCGGAAAAGGGGTCGTAGGCGGGGTCACTTCCCGGGTGGAAATGACCGGTACCATGAAATATGCCGCCGCCGAGCTCAAATAACCTGATTTGCGACCCCAAACAATCTTGCCCGGACCTCAAAAATACCCTGGTCGTTGTCGCCAGGACAACCCTTTGTCCCGGGACCCCAGGCACTATCCGGAAGCCGGCGGTAGATTGGATCCGACTAGAGGATTCGCCCCGCCAGGGGCTATGGGGAAACACCCCGAATACGGTGGGTCCAAGGTTACCGTTTCCGGGAAGGCGCGTGGGGTGCCCGGGGAACGGGGACTTCGAGCCGTCTCCCGAAATGCCGAATCGGGACCGGAATGTCAGAATCATCAGGGGGAATCATGAAATATCGCATTTGCATTGCGGCGCTCTTTTGCGCATCCATCACCCAGGCACAGACGGTGAGCATTTCCGGGACCGTGCTTTCCGTATCCGGGGCCCCGATCGCGGGAGCCACCTGCCAATTCAGGAGCATCGCCAATAAGGCCGTCACGGACGCCCAGGGCAAATACGCCTTCAGCGGCGCCGTGGGGATCCGCCAGCCCGAGGGCTACGCCATCTCCATGCAGTCCCAGGGCCGCAGCCTCTCGCTTTCTCTCGATCGCCGGGAACGGGTCTCGCTTGACCTGTTCAGCGTGGGCGGCCGGTTGGTCCGCAAGGTGGCGGAAAAGGATCTGGCCGCCGGCACCCATACCCTGGCCTTCGCCGCTCCTGAAGGCGCCCAGCAGCTCTACCTGCTCCGGGTATCCATGGGTTCCCAGGTGGCCTGGCACAAGGTGACCTTGCAGAACGGAGTCGCCTCCCTCACGAGCGCCATGGCCGCATCCGTGGCCCGGCCCCTGGCTAAGGCCGAAGCGGCCCTGGACTCCCTGTTCTGCACCGAACCCGGACACCATGGCGGGCTCGCCAAGATCAACGGCCGCGCCGTGTCCGCCTATACGGGCACCTACAATTTCCGCATGTTCTCCTCCGACCCCGCCTGGGCCACCCAGTGCTCCATGCCCATGACCTTCAATTTCGACGCCAGCGCGGGAGTGGCCAAATACAAATCCCTTGTGCCGGATTGGGTAAAGTCCGAGCAGGAAATCCTGATGGAAGTCTGCCAAAGCACGTTCAAGCTTCCGACCCAGCCCAAGAAATACGCCAGCTACACCGCCAATATCAAATCCATGAGCGGGGTGGCCAATACGGGCGGCAATACCCTCAACTTCAGCAGCGAATACATCGACGGCCAGTCCTCCTCCTACTCCGGATGGTATGAAATCATGGGGGTCCAGACCCACGAGGCGGTGCATTCGTACCAGGCCTATTACAATACCACGGGCGCCAGCGGATTCGGCGAAGCCATGCCGGACGCGGTACGCGCCCTCAACGGATTCTTCCGCTGGCCCACCGGGACCAAGTGCACGGGTTCGTTCACGGATGTCTACCAGACCGGCGGCAAGTACTGGTACTTCATCGAGATGAAGCACCCCGGGTTCCTGACTTCCGTTTGGCAGAAGACCGCGGACGACATTTCCGTTCGCGTCCAGTCCATTACGGGGGAAAGCCTGAGCGCCATGGCTTCCGAATGCCAGACCAAGGGCATGCCTTAGGGAAGCGGTTCACCTCCGTCACCCCTCCGTCCTCCAATCCTGACTGCCTCCCTCGCCCCGGCTACCTTGCCGCGGCGGGGTGTTCCGGCCGCGCGCGCCATCCCAGCCCGGTCCTTTCCGCGAACCGGCCGGCCAGTCCCGTTTCCAGGGCAGGGCGTGCAGGTACGGGGAGGGAAACACGCCCGCTACGTACTCCTCTCTCCCTCCGGGAACGCGGCGGCCTATGGGATCATGGAGGCCCGATGCCCTTGGCTGATTCCACCGGCATGCTGTAAAAACGGGAGAACCTGGATTCATTCTCCGCGTTCCGCGGCTTTCCACCCCGGTTGGTGATTTAATGCTTCCTCCGGGGCCGGAAATAAATTCCTTTGCCAACCAGGCAAACACCCCTTCTAGGAGAGTCCATGAATCGCAAGCGACTGTTCGGGATCCTGGCCATGGTTTCCATCCCCCTGGCGCCGCCCGCCGCGGCGGCGGATGCGGGCAAAGCCGGGTCATCCACCGCCCAGACAGGCACCGCCCCGTCCGGGACGCCTTCCGCCAATGCCCCCGCGCCATCCCCGGCGGCCGTCGCTTCGGCCACCACGCATTCCGACAAGATCGCCTTGTCGCGCCCTACCGCCAGCATTGAAATCATGGCGGAGCCGTCCAAGGTCTGGAAAAGGCTCATCTCGAACGAAGGCATGAACGCCTTCGGCGTCGCCGGCGACAAGAAGCGCGGTCTCGAAAAGATCGGGGACAACCTGCACGCGACCATCGCCGGGGACGAAGGTAACGTGGTAGTGACCCACGTGGCCAAGGACGCGGAATGGCGCGCGGCCTTCGAGCCGGACAAGGGCAATTACATCTGTTCCGTGCGCTTCCAGTTGAAGCCCCAGGGCAAGAACACCCTCCTGACTTACGCGGATTGGTACTCGGACGAAAAGGCGGAAATGGTGGACCGGAACCTGAAGGAGACGGAAAAATCCATGGCCGAGAGCCTTGCGCGCTTCAAGGGCCTGGTGGAAAAGGCCTCGGCGGAGAAGCAATAGCGGGAAACCGCCTTCCCGGAAGGTTCAGGCGATCTTGACCGAAGTCATGGTCAGGGAACCGGCGACCGCCTTATCGTTGAACAAGGTCGCGGTCTCGCCCTTCTCCTGGAGACCTAGGGCGTACAGCAGGGGATAATAGTGATCCGGAGTGGGGATGGCCAGCTTGGCCGCCGCGCCCAGGCCCGGATAATCGATAAGTGCCTTATGGTTCCTTTCGTGGATCAGCTTGGCGAATACGGCCTTCATCTCCAGGGCCCAATCGAATCCGAATTCCGGATCGTTGATGCGGTCGAAGGCGATCATCCGCAGGTTGTGGACCATGTTCCCGCTGCCGAGGATCAGGACGCCCTTCTCCCGCAGGGACGCCAGTTCCTTTCCCAGGTTGTAATGGTATTGCGGCGGCTTATGGTAATCGATGCTCAATTGCAGAACCGGCACGTCGGCGTCGGGATACATGCGTCTGATCACGGTCCAGGCCCCATGGTCGAGCCCCCATTCGTGATCCAATGCCACCGGGGCGGATTTCACCGCGCGCCGGGTCTCTTCCGCCATGGCGGGGCTGCCGGGAGCGGGATAGCGCACATCGAACAACTCTTTGGGGAACCCGCCGAAGTCGTGGATGGTTTCCGGCTTCTCCATGGCCGTGACCGCGGTCCCCTGGGTAAGCCAATGGGCGGACACGCAAAGCACCGCCTTGGGCAAAGGGATTTCCTTGGCAAGGGCTACCCAACTTTCGCTGAAGGCATTGTCCTCGATTCCGTTCATGGGGGAGCCGTGACCGATGAAAAGCACCGGCATCTTGTTCCCGTTCTTGAGGGAGCTGGTCTTGGCGTTCAGTTCGTTCAGGTTCATGGCTTTTGCCGCCGTGGGTAGGAATGGGATGGTTTTCAGGAAGTGTCTGCGTTCCATGTTCCGGGATAATATACGTGATAACGACTATCCTTTCTACATATTTATCCACCCTTCCCTGAAAAATCCTGCTTTAGAAAGACCCGGGCGCGGAAATCCATTTTCAAGGCTTTTACCCGGATGCGTGGCCGGGGTTCCGGAATATCTTGCCTATCGTGGAACCCATGGGAGATTCGATGCGGTCCGATAGTCCGAGCTTGGTTCCCTGTCCTGGTTTGCTGCCCTGCATCCTTTTCTGCCTTCTTGCGATGCCGGGACACGCGGAGGTAACGGGTACGGTTAAAGATGATACGGGCGCGCCCATCGCGGGGGCGTTCATCCGATGCGCGGATCCGGCGGACCCCTCCCGGGAGACCTCGGCTTTCGCCGATGCTTCGGGCGGATATTCCCTGACCCTGCCGGTCCGGCCGACGGCCCTCGAAAGGATTCCGTCGCAGGGTCCAGGATCGGGCGGAGCCTGGCCCGCACCCGCAAGCACGCCCTACATCGCACCACGCCATTCCTTGACCGGGCGAAGCCTATGGGGAAATCCCGGACCCGGCGAGGGTCCCTGGTACCGCAAGCAGGCCGGGACCGAAGCGGCAAGGCCCGGATTGCAGGACCGATCCCCGGCCCCCTTGGCCAAGGCCGGCGCGGAGTTCCCCTGCCAAGTGACCGTAACCGGGAAAGGCGTCTACCCGTACCGGGCCGGGAATGTCCTCCTGTCGGACGGCGGCGTAAGGGATTTCCGGCTCGCGGCGACCGGACTATGGGCCTCGGACCGGATCGTGCTCCGTGACGATCTCGCCTCGAGCGCTTACCGGTTCGGGATCCTGAAGCAAGGGCGGGTGGCTTTCCTGGGCGGTTCCATCACGTACAACCCCGGTTGGCGCGACAGCATCCAGAATCACCTCAAGCGGAGGTTCCCGCAGACCTCGTTCGAATTCATCAACGCCGGGATACCCAGCGTGGGAAGCAATATGCACGGCTTCCGCTTGCGGAGGGACGTGCTGGAGAAGGGCCGCATCGACCTGCTCTTCCTGGAATCGGCCGTGAACGACACGACCAACGGCGTGCCTTCCATCGAGCGCACGCGGGCCTATGAAGGGATCGTCCGCCAGGCCCTCAAGGCCAACCCCGCCATGGACATCGTCTTCCTGTATTTCATCGACCCCTCTTTCTACCCCAACATCAAGGCCGGCAAACCGGTCGCCCCCATGGTCGATTACGAAAAGACCGCGTGGCGTTACGGGATCCCTTCCATCAACCTGGCCCAATACGTGGCCGAACATTATACCTGGGAGGAGTTCGGCGCCAACGTGCATCCCGGACCGCTGGGACAGGGCATCTATTCCAAGGGGATCGCGCGCCTGCTGGATTCCGCCTGGGGCCGGACCTCCGCCTCTTCCGCCGTTCCCCCGGCGCATCCGCTTCCCGCCCGCATGCAGGACAGCCTGTGCTACCACCAAGGGCATACCGATTCGATCTCGCGCGCCGTCCTCGTCCATGGCTGGCGGCGGATCGACTCATGGAAACCGGCGCAAGGAGGGACGCGGGAAGGTTTCGTCAACGTGCCCGTCCTCGAATCCACCACCCCTGGCGATACCCTGAAGCTCGCGTTCACGGGAACCGCCGTCGGCATGGTCATCCCTTCCGGGTACGATGCGGGCATGATCGACTATTCCATCGACGGTAAGGCCATGGGCACGAGGGATCTGTTCACGCCCTGGAGCTCCTCCCTGCACATTCCCTGGACCATCCTTTTCAGCGGGGATCTGCCCATGAAAGCGCATGAACTCACCTTGGTCATGGCCGCGGCCAGGAATCCCGCCAGCCAAGGCCATGCCTGCCGCATCATCCGCTTCCTCGTGAACGGGCCGGATACCTGAGGTTCACCGGCTCCCGGACCCGGGACGCCCTCTCCTGCCAGATTGACATCCGAAAGGACCGGGCCCGGTTTTGCGTTCCCGCCGCGAAACGTCTATACTCATAGGGCACCCTTCCGGAAAGGCCCGAGCGCCGGCACCGCCCGCCATGGAACCAGCACCTCCTACCCTCGAAAAAGACATGCCCAGGGAATCCGTAGAATCCCGCGTCCTTCCCCGTACCGCGCTCCGCCCGAAAATCCTCACCGCCCTCAAGGGGTATGACCGGGCCGCCTTCCTCAACGACCTCATGGCCGGCGCGATCGTCGGCATCGTGGCCCTTCCCCTGGCCATCGCCTTCGCCATCGCCTCCGGCGTTTCCCCGGAAAGGGGATTGATCACCGCCGTGGTCGGGGGCTTCCTGATTTCCTGCCTGTCCGGGAGCCGGGTGCAGATCGGCGGACCCACCGGCGCCTTCGTCGTCATCGTGGCCGGCATCGTGCAGAAGTACGGGATGGACGGCCTGATGATCGCCACCCTCATGGCCGGCGCCATGCTCGTCGCGATGGGCGTCGCGGGGTTCGGATCCTTCATCAAGTTCATCCCCCATCCCGTGACCGTGGGCTTCACCAGCGGCATAGCCGTCATCATCTTCAGCTCCCAGGTGAAGGATCTCGGCGGACTGTCCATGGCCTCGGTGCCTTCGGGCTTCCTCGCCAAATGGAGCGCGTACGCCGCCGCGGCTCCCACCTTCAATCCCGCCGCCGCCGCCATCGCGGCGGCCTGCATCCTGATCATCGCGCTATGGCCGAAGGTCTCGCGCCGGATTCCCGGTTCCCTGATCGCCTTGGTGCTCGCGACCGCGGTCGTCCAGGTTTTCGGCCTGCAGGTCGAGACCATAGGCTCCCGCTTCGGCTCCATCCCCTCTTCCCTGCCCTTTCCCCATCTCCCCCATGCGACCTGGAGCGAAGCGCGCGACCTGTTCCGTCCCGCCATGACCATCGCCCTGCTGGCCGGCATCGAGAGCCTGCTCTGCGCGACCGTGGCGGACGGCATGATCGGGGGACGGCACCGCTCCAACATGGAACTGGTGGCCCAGGGGATCGCGAACCTCGCTTCCCCGCTTTTCGGGGGCATTCCCGCGACCGGAGCCATCGCCCGCACGGCCACCAACGTGAAGAACGGCGGACGCACGCCCATCGCCGGTATCGTCCATTCCCTGGTACTCCTTCTCATCATGATGGTTTTCGGCCGATGGGCGGCCTTGATCCCGCTTCCGGCCCTCGGCGCGATCCTGGTGGTGGTCGCCTACAACATGAGCGAGTGGCGGACCTTCAAGGCCCTCCTGCGCAGCCCGCGCTCCGACGTGATCGTGCTGCTGACGACCTTCGGGCTCACCGTGGCCGTCGATCTGACCGTGGCCATCGAGGCCGGCATGCTGGTTTCCCTGATGTTCTTCATGAAGGACATGTCCGAATCCGTCCGCATCCAGGCCTTGACCCGGGCGCTGCGGGACGAGAAAAGGCCGGAGATCGAGCCCGAAGTCTGGGCCAAGGAGAAGTTCCCCAAGGGCGTGGAGGTGTTCGACGTGCAGGGACCCCTGTTCTTCGGGGCCGCGCAACGCTTCGAGGAAACCCTCGCCGAGGTGGGCGCGAAACCGAAGGCCGTCATCCTCCGCATCCGCGAGATGCAGCATATCGACGCGACCGGTTTGCACGCCTTGGAACAATTCGCCTTGCGCTGCCGCAAGGGCGGCATCCCTTTCCTGTTGGTGGGGATCCATGATCAGACGCGGTCGGTCCTGGAGAAGGCCGGTTTGATGGAAGCCATCGGACGGGAGAACCTGGCGCCGACCCTGGAATCCGCCTTGCGGAAGCTGGAGCAGGGACCGGCCGCAGGTTCCTAGGCCGCGGTGGCGCGCCTCCGGCCGAGGGGATTTGCCCAAAAAAACCCAAATCGACGCTCCGAAAGCCCCACGCCGCCTGCGGGTAACCTCCCGTCACGTCCGATAATAGGATGAACGGGATGGAGGAGAGGGGTAAACTACCATTGATGGTTTCCCCCTTCAGGATGAGTCAACCGATGCCGAACCCAAAGGGTCGATGGAACAGGATTTCCTTCGCGCTGTTCCTGCTGCTCGCCTCCTGCCTTTTCGAGACCCTGGAAGTGGATCCGGGAAAGCCCGGCTACCTCAGCCTGGAGGTGAACCTCAAATCCAACGCCAATGCCCTGTTCAAGTCCGCTTCCGCCGATACCCTGTTCCGGCTGGACTCCCTGATCGTGATCCTGAGTTCCGCCGGGTCCGCCACCCAGACCTATTCCTACGCGATCAGCGGGCGTTCGGATTCCGGCAATGTCACGGTCACCCCCAAGGTATTCTCCCTCGCCTCCTTGCGCACCTGGAAGGCCGTCATCCTTTCCATAGACACCACCTTGAATCCGGCGCGGACGGATACGGTGCACCGGGATTCCGTCACCTTCACGGTCAATCCCGGCGATACCGCTTTCGTGTCCAAGACCGCCAATCCCGTATACTCCATCCTGCGCGCGCGCTTCGTTTCCAACAGCCCGGCCTCCTTGGCCAACAACGTGAAGTGGGTCCGCATCCGCGTGGACGGGACCTCGCGGGATTCGATGCAGATCGGTCCGGCTTTGCGGAGCGTGGAGTTCGGCAGCAACACGAGCGGCGACGCCGTGGGCGATAGCGGAACCATCCTCAAGACCACCAACAGCGGGGTCAATTGGTCCACCCTGGTCAGCGGCACCACGGCGAACCTCTATGCGGTCGCCTTCCCGGGCTCTTCGGTCGGTTGGACGGCGGGAGCCGGAGGCGTGGTGCTGAAGACCACGGATAACGTCTCATGGACTCCGGTGACGAGCGGTACCACCCAGGATTTGAACGCCCTCTACTTCACGGGGAACAATGCGGGCTGGGTGGTCGGCAATGCGGGCGTGATCCGCAAGACCACCACCGGCACCTCCTTCACGGCGCAAACCAGCGGGACTTCCCAGAACCTGAACGGCATCTTCATGACCTCGAACAATAACGGCCTTGCGGTGGGGAACGCGGGAACCATCCTGCGCACCACCGATGGGGGGACCGGATGGAGCGCCCAGACCAGCGGAACCACCCGGGATCTGAACGCCGTTTTCCTGGCCTCGAGCACGGTCGGCTACGCGGTAGGGGATTCGGGAACCATCCTCAAGACGATCAACAGCGGAGCCGCCTGGACGGCCCAGACGAGCGGCACCGCCAGGAACCTGACCGGTGTATACTGGACCACCGCTTCGGCAGGATACGTGGTGGGCCAGGGCGGGACCCTGTTGACGACCACGGACGGCGGGACGAACTGGATAGCGCGCGCCTCGGGAACGACCCTGGACCTCAACGACGCGGGTTGGACCTCCAATGGGAGCGCCGGCGCGATGGTGGGCGACAAAGCCGGCATTTCCACTTCCACGACCGGCACGGCCTGGACCTTCAGGCCTTATGGGACGAAGTCCTTCGACGTCCATCTGACCTACAAATACTTCTCGCCCAACGTTTCCCACAGCCTGACCATGGACGCCATCGATACCTTGTCCGGGCCCCTGCGCGGCTACCAGGTGACCAGGTCCGTGCTCCTTGCCCCGGGAAAGGATTCCACCGTCACCCCCAACTCCAGCCTCGCGAAATGCGGTTACGCAGGGACCTCGACCTGTAATTGAGGATCGTTCCCGCTTGGACCGCGGCGGCATAGTCCGCCCGGGGGGCCCATCCCACCTTGCCGCTCCCCCCGGGAAATACGGAAAAAAGCGGCGCGGGGGGCGCGAATAGTTATTTTCCCCAGGCCCGCGCCTCCCGGCGAGGGAGGGCAAAACCAGGGGGGATCCCATGAGCCAATCGCTTGCAGGACGCCATATCGTGATTACCGGCGCGGGCGGGGGCCTGGGTCCGGCCGTGGTGGAAGGGCTTATAGCCGCCGGCGCCATCTGCCATGGTCCCACCCGGCAGGAAGTGGACCTCGGGGACGAAAAGGCGGTCGCGCGTTACTACGCTACCCTCCCGCCCCTATGGGCGTCCGTGCACGTGGCCGGGGGATTTTCCATGGCGGCCATAGCGGATACCACCCTGGAAGAGTTCGAGGCCCAATGGCGCATCAATACCGTGACCGCATTCCTGGCCTGCCGGGAGGCGGTGCGCCGCATCCGCGCCACCGGTCAGGGAGGCCGCATCGTCAACGTGGCCGCGCGCGCCGCGGTTGAGCATCCCGGAGGCAAGATCGCCTACGTAACCGCCAAGTCCGCTTTGGCCGGGATGACCCTGGCCCTTGCGGCGGAGATCCGGTCCGATCGCATCCTGGTGAACGCGGTGCTGCCGGATACCATCGATACGCCGGCCAACCGCGCGGCCATGCCCGACGCCGACCATTCGCGCTGGACCCCTGCCGCGTCCATCGCCCGCGCCATCACCTGGCTGGCCTCCCCGGAAAACGAGACCGTAACCGGCACGTTACTTCCGGTCTGACCGCGGCGGACGGCGACGTCCGGATGCGGTTTCCCAGACTTCGAAGTAACACGGAGTATTTCCCGGCCTAGGCGCCCGTTTCCCCGATAATTGACGCTCTTCGCCGGTATCCCTCGGTAACGGAACCTTGGGGCCAAAACCGCCCCGCCCAGGAAACCATCCGCCCGGCAGGCAATCCCGTTCGGGGCAATATTCTGTCCAAAGATTTTCCTCGGGTCTGGGTGGATCCGTAAAATCGCTTTGTTGGAAATTCCATTTCGGGAGAGGGTGGACCTTGCGTAGAAAACGCATCGTGCTCGCATTTTATTGCGCGCTGGCAATGGGTATCACCTTGATGGCCGCACCCGCGACCGCACAGGAGATGGGCGTGCCGGTCACAGACCGGCAATTCCTGGACCTCGTTTCCAAAAAGCTGGGCCTTGAAACCTCCAGGCTCGCCTCCGGTCGGGTGACGGTCTGGAAACAACGCGGGGCGACGCCTTCCCTGATCGTATTCCTGGATGGGACCGAAGCCGGCCGCTTCGAACGATCCCAGGCGGATGCGCTGTTGGCCGATTTCCCGGAGATCCGCTCGCAACTGGCCTCGGGGAACGCGGGTCCGTCCGCCTCCCAGGGGGAAGGCGGTTCCGCGCAAGGATCGGGGTCCTCATGGTTGAGCACCCAGGATAAGGAAGGCCTCTGGGATCGCCTGGGGCATTGGGACGAGAGCCTGACCTTGGGATATGCCATGGACTATTCCTATAGCGGCGTGCTGGTCCGCAGGGGCAGGACGGAAGCGGCCTTGGTGAAGAAGTTCGGTTTCATCTACGTCGGCGCCGAGGCGTCCTATGTTTCTTTCAAGGGGGAGCTGTCGGATTCGGTGCCTTATGCGGCCAAGGCCGGCCGTTTCGGAGGCGGGGCGCGCATCGGGGCCGATTTCGTGCGCTACCACCTGCAATGGGCGCCCTTGCCCCTGCCGGAATTTTTCTGGACGGAATCGGATCTCCGGGGGAAATATTTCGGCCGGAACGCCGGCACCTCGCCCACCAAGGTCGTGAAGATTTTCGAGAACGCCGCTCCCCCCTCCCTGGCGCATAGCGTGGAAACCCGCATGGGAGCCTTCCGTTACACGGTGACGGTCGCTCCGGACATCTACAAGGCCCCCATCCATTACGCCGCGTTCGACGACCTGCCCGGATTCCTGGGAACCTGGGGCATGGGGATGGTGGTGACGCCGGAAGGATTCATCCCGGGCGGATGGTACCGGTTCGCTCCGGTGGCGCTTACCTCGATCAGCCTCGGGGAACAGGGAATCCCCCTCAGCCTGGGGCTGGGGCGGATCTCGTATTTCGGTTCCGACAGGAGCCAGTTCCGCGTCGCCTGGAGCGGCGAATTGATTTTCGGACTGCGGTCCAAGGAAGGGAGATGAGCATGAAGAGCCATTCGCCATTGGAAAACGCCAAGCTGACCGCCGATAAGACGGGAACCTTGATCGGATGGGCCAAGCTGATGCCCTTGCCCGTCCTCGCGGCGGCCGTCGTCTGCCTCCAGATAGGCGCCCCCGGCCATGCCGCCACGGCCCATGCGCCCCGGATCCCCTCCTGGTACAACGATCCCTTCCTGCTCATCATGTTCGCCATCTTCGCCTACGGCCAGGTTTCCGCGCTCATCCAGCTGCGGGTCCTTTCCCACGGCCTGAAGAAGGTGAAGCTTACCCTGGGCGTCCTGCTGCAGGCCCGGGGGATATCCCTGGCGGAGTTGCAGACCCGGCTGCAATCCCTGAACCTTACCGGCCACCTGTACGATTTGATCAACCGCTCCCTCATGTTCGGCATGAAGGGCGATACGGTCCCGTTGGCGGCCATGATGGATCACGCGACCATGCGGCGGATGAAGAGCGTGGACAAGAAAGTCGGCGTGCACGCTTCGGTCAACCGCATCCTGCTCAAGCTGGGATTCCTCGGGACCCTGATCGGCCTGATCATGACCTTCCCCCCCATGCGCGAGGCCATCCTCACCTTGGATCCGAAGAACGCGGAAAAGGGTTCCAGCTTCGTGGAGCACATCGCCGGCGCCATCGACGGGGATCAATACGCCATCCTCGCGACCCTGATCGCCACCGCCCTTTCCATCCTCATCGAGCTCCTCACCATCCAGGTCCTCAAGCGCATCTGCGGCACCTTCGAGATGGTGAACGGCTTCGTCGACGAATGGAGCATCACCGACCTGCAGCCCTGGATCCGCGAGCAGGTGGGCGGCAAGGACGATCTGGGCAAGTCCCTGATGCAGCAGCAGGCCTTCCAGCAGAAGATGCTCGACCTGGAGCGGGAGTTCCAAGGGCGCCTGCTGGAACTGAAGGAGAGTTCGCAGAAGCATATCACCGCGCTCTACCAGGGCTCCCAGGAGAACTGGATGCGCCTGCACAAGGACTCCGAGTCCATGTTCCTCAAGGCCCTCAAGGACACCGAGCTCCGCATCCAGGAGACCCAGTTGGGCGTCAACAAGAACGTCGATATGCTGGGCGGCTTCGTCCAGCATATCGCCCAGAAGATGGGGGACATCCCTCCCCTGCAGCTGGCCTTCGCCAAACGCATGGATGAGCTGCTCAACTACGAACGGCAGTACCGGTCCTTCCTGGAGGTCCAGTCCCAGATCAGCGTTCCCAGGCACCTCAAGCCGGAAATCAACTGATGATAGTGCATCAATCCGAAGCCGAAGATCTGGGGCCCGCGCTCGCGGTCGAGGACGCCCTGACCGTGATGGTGGTGATCCTGGTCCTGCGCATGGTTCTCCTGGTGCCCATGATGAGCCTGGACAAGGCGCGCCTGGAGCGGGCCGAAAAAGGCACCATCTGGGAAAAGGCCTACGCCTACGTGGTGGGGAACAAGCGCGAGGACAAGGACGCCCGGCAGTACGAGGACGCCTTCGATCTGAACGGCAACTCCGTCATCCTCACGGAATTGGGCGGAGGCGCGCGGATCCTGGAGGCCGCCGATGCCAACCAGAACCTGATGGTGGTGCGGCATGACGTCCAGAAGCAGACCTACTACTCCATGTACATCCAGAAGTTCAGCAACGTGCCCAGCTACAGCCACGGCCGCATGAAGTGGAGCCCCCAGGAGAAGAAATGGTTCCGCCTGGACAACCAGATCGATTACAACCAGACTCCCGAGGCCGAGAGCCTGAACCGGCAATACCAGGAATGGATCAACAAACGGGGATTGCCTAACTGATGCGCAACCTCCTCCGGACCGCTTCCTGCCTCCTGTTCCTGGGGCTGGCGATGGCGGCGCATGCCGAAGAATCGCTCAACCATTACGGGGTGGCCTCCATCCCTGACAAGCAGGTGGAAGCGGACTTCACCGCCCGGTTCAACGCCCAGGGACGGCCCGTATTCCTGATCGGGGATCTGCGCCGCGGCGTCTCCATCGGGGACATCATCCGTTTCAAGAACAAGGTGATCCTGATCGACGAGGAGGTCTGGCAGACCATGAAGTCCGCCGGCGTGCTCGACAAGATCCGCAATGCGGCGGTGGTCGAGCTTTCGGCCCAATCGAGCGGCGAGGTGTGGAAGTCCCGCGCCGATCTGGCCGAGGGCCGCGAGAAGATCGCCTATACCCTGGGCGCGGAATTCATAACCATCCTCGAGGAATACTTCGGACGCGTGCCGGACAAGGCGGAAATCGGATTCCGCTTCGAAGGCAACAAGATGACGGTGATGGCGCCGAACGAATTGCTCGGCATGCTGCGCTTCGTCGGGAAGCCCGGCGGGAAGAAGCCGGAAATACCGAACACCCAGCCGTCCATCATCTCCGAGCCGCCGCGGCGGGCCTTCGAGGATCAGCCTTTCTCCTGGACCCTGTGGGCCGTGGACCGCGCCGCGCCTTCGACCGACCTGGACTACTCCATCGACTCCCGCCTCCCGCAGGGTCTTCATTGGGACGACCGCACCCATTCCATCACGGGGAAGCCGGAAAAGGCGGGCGCCTGGAAGGTCAAGGCCAGGGCCCAGAACGCCGCGAAGCATTCCGACGAACTGGTTTTCGATCTCATCGTAACCCGCAACGGCAAGCCCAAGATCGGCGGCGAGCCGGCGCGGGAGACCGGTCCGGACGGCCTCTGGCAGTTCCAGCCTTATATCTCCGACCCCGATCACCTGGTTTCGGAATTGAAATTGAAGCCGTTCGCCATGCCGGACGGGATGAATTTCGACGCCGCCACCCGCACCTTCAGCATGCGGGTCAAGGACGCTTCCCAGGTCAGCCAACTGACCTTCGGACTGGAAGCCGTGGATCCCTTGGGCGCGGCGGACAAAAGGACCTTCAACCTGGCGGCCCCTTCGGCCCTCAGGTTCGAGAGCGCCTTGAACAGCAATGAACTGCTGCAGGGACAGTCCTCCTATTACACGCCGGTGGCGCTCGGGCCAGGCAGGGATATCCGTTACCTGGCGCGCTCGGAAAACGGCGCGGTGGAACTGGCCGGGGGCCGCATCCCCCTCGCCACCCTCAGCCCCGGCAGCCACGTGGTGGAAATCTCCGCCGAGGACGAATTGGGCAACCAGGCCCGGCAGATGGTCTCCTATCAGGTGCTCTCCCACGAGGCCCTGGCCCAGAACCTGGACTTCCGCATCCGCCAGGTGGACGGCGGCGCCCATGCCGATGTCTTCTACCGCCTGGGCCGCGCGCGCCTGGGGGCCTTGTTCACCGAGGTCGACAAAGCCTCCCTGCCGTTCTTCTTCGCCGGGTTCGAACCCCTGCCCGCCTCCCTGGCCGGATCGGACAACAGGATGTACCTGGACATGGGTTTCAATTTCGCCGGCGGCTCGGGAGTCACTTCCGGCGGATTCATGCTGCGCCTGGACGGGCGCCACAATCGCTTGAGGGACAATCCCTTTTTCTTCACCTACCTGGCGCAATACCATGCCCGCCAAGGCATCCTGCTCTTCAATCCCCAGGACTTCAAGAAGAACCAGCTGGGGGACAAGAAACTGGAAACCTGCCTGAAGGATCTGCGGTCGCGGACCGATCAGGCCGACAGCCTGATGGCCGGGTTCCTGGGCTGCAGCGAGGACGCCGACCGCCTGATGGACGCCTACGGGAACGGGGACAACGAAGTGCTCCTGGTGGAACTGCTCTTGGGGCTCAACCTGGGCCATGCCGTGGGCATCGGGCCGGCCTACTGGCTGGAGAACCGGTTCCACAGCGACCGCGGGTTCGAGCAGCGCGTGGGCGCGGCCCTGAGCCACGAAGGCGCCTTCAAGTGGGTCGGCTACAGCGCGTCCCTGAAGGTCGGATTCGGCCGGGACCTGCCCAAGCCCAAGGTATTGCTGGACTTTTCCATGAGCTTCGGCCGCGAGGACTGATATGAGCAAGCAAGGCAAACCGTTCCCGGAAGCGCCGGGAGTTCCGACCGCCACGTTGCTGACCAGGGGGTTGGCCATGCTGGCGGGCATCGTCCTCCTAAGCTGCATTTCCGATTACACGGACAGCTACAAGCTGCGCAAGGTGGAGGCCTTCTCCCCCACCCCGACCGAGAACACGATCGGCGAATGCGCGGACAAGATAGACAACGACGCCAACGGGCTCGTTGATTGCGACGACCCCGCCTGCTCCATCTTCCAGGCCTGCCAGGCCGTCAACAATTCGGAAACCGCCGAGAACACCCTGGTCCGCTGCAGCGACGGCAAGGACAATGATACCAACGGCCAGACGGACTGCGACGACGCGCGCTGCAAGTCCTTCCAGAAATGCCAGCCTCCCATCCTCGTCGAGAACACCAATGCGCTCTGCTCGGACAAGATCGACAACAACGCCAACGGCCAGATCGATTGCGCCGATGCCCAATGCCAGGCCCTGAAGCTGTGCAACCCGGACGCCTTGGCGGAGAACACCGTCATACTCTGCTCGGACAAGGCGGACAACAACGCGGACGGCAAGATCGATTGCGCGGACCCCCAATGCCAGACCCTGAAGCTATGCTCGTCCGACGCGCCGGTGGAGAACACCTTGGCCCTCTGCACGGACAAGGCGGACAATAACGGGAACGGGAAGATCGACTGCGCGGACGCCGATTGCGCCGGGTTCAGCGCCTGCCAGCCTCCGGTGGAGAACACCCCCGCCCTTTGCAAGGACGGCAAGGACAACGATGGCGACGGGATCACGGATTGCAAGGATTCGGATTGCGAGAATTTCACGATCTGCCAGCCGGCCGAAAACACCACCTTGCTCTGCAAGGACGGGCTGGACAACGACGCGGATGGGTTGATCGATTGCAAGGATCCCAACTGCAAGGACCTGTTCACCTGCTCCGTTCCGGATCAGGATACGGTCCTGATCCTGGGCTACAAGACCAAGGGCAAGCTGAGCCCCGCCATCGACGCCACCAAGCCGCCGATGAACCTGACCTGGTATTTCAACGGCGGGGACGTGGGCGCGGTCCCGGACCCGGGCGCCAAGGGCATCCTGCCGGGGAAAAGCGAAGAAGTCACCACCTGCAATGCCGAGCCCAAATGCCGTAAGCTGACCTTTACGACCTCCTGGGGCATCGCCTTCCTGTTGTTCCTGGACAATGCCGGGGCGCAGGACACCATCGACCTGAGTTCGTGGATCGGATCGGCATTGAAGTTCTCCATCCAGTCCCAGGCCCCGGATCTCCGCATCAAGCTGGAGTCCAAGCATCTTGCGGACGCGGTGGAAATCCGGCTTGTCGACGTGGGGTACGATCCGGCCAAGACCGGATGGCAGAACATCGTGGTTCCCCTGCTGATCTGGACGAGCTCCCAGAAGCTCGAGTTCAACCGCCTCCCTTTCAGCATCACCAAGCCTGAGGGAGCCGCCGGTGGAACCGTATTCCTCGAGAACCTGAGGATCGAAAAAGAGGGCGTCCAATAAGGCGGCCGCCCTGGCGCCGTCCTTCCCTTTCCCCCATTCCCGTTTACAAATGAAAACACCCTGAGGTGATGCCGATTTTCGCATGAAATATGCCGAAAACGTACCCACTTCGGTCCAAACGCTCCGATAAGGCCATCAGGGTATTTTCCGGCGAGGCGTTTACAAAAGAAAACACGGGGGTTGGCCGTCCGGGGTAAAACCACGCCCACGGCATACCTTTGCGATCACCGGATCGGATCCGCTCCGGATGGGGCGAAACGCTCCTGAGCATACTCCGAAGACGGAGACGAGGGGGTCGTACGATGTTCATCAACAAGGGTAACCCGTTGGCGATGGCGACCGCGCTGGCCTTGGAAGCGATCCTGGCGCCCTCAGCGCCGGCCCACGCCGCCTCGCCCCTGGTGAAGTCGGGCGCCTGCCCGGAACTGAAACGGGAACCCTTCGCCATGGACGATGATTTCTACGCCCGCTTCGCCGAGGCCATGAATGGCGGGTGGATGCTGAAGGACAACAAAGGCACCATCCAGTCCGCCCTGGATGCGCAGGCGTCCATCAACTGCGCCGCCGTGCCCGCCGGCCTCAAGGCCGAGATGTGGGCCGATGAAAAGGGAACGGTGCCCATCACCTCCCTGCAGGCCTTCACCTTCGACGAACGCGGACGCATGTGGGCGGTGGAAACCTTCGACTACCCGAACGTCCTGACCGATCCCTTCGGCGGCCATGATCGCATCGTCATCCTCGAGGACACGGACGGGGACAAGGTCGCGGACAGGCGGACGGTTTTCGCGGACAAGCTGAACATCCCCCAAGGCATCGAGATCACTCCCCAGGGCGTGGTAATCTCCATGCCGCCCCACCTGGTCCTGTTCGAGGACAGGAACGGCGATGACAAGCCGGATGCGCCCCAAGGGAAGATCCTGTACACCGGCTTCAACAAGGCCAATCCAGGGGACACCCACGGCGGCATCGGCAGCTTGAGGTACGGGATGGACAATTGGCTCTACGGGGAGTCGGGCTACAACGGAGGAAACGTCAAGGGCGTGGTTTTCGGTCCCGGCGTCTGGCGCGCGCGCATGGACGGGAGCAGGTTCGAATATTTCTCGCCGACGGCTTCCGGCAACTCATGGGGGCTGGGATTCATGGAAGACGGCCAGGTTTTCGCCTCGGCGGCCAACGGCAAGCATTCGCAACAGGCCGTGATCCCCGGCGTCGCGGCGGTGAACATGTTCACCAATGAGGAGAACGAAAGGATCAACCCCATCACCAAGGATCTGGTCCAGGGCGATTGGGTCGGGTTCTTCTCCGCGGCCACGGACCATGAATTCTATACGGCCCGCCTGTTCCCCCAGGAGTACTGGAACCGCGCCGCCTTCGTCTCCGAAGGTTCGGGCCATCTGGTCAACATCGATTTTTTCGAGCCGGACAAGAGTTCCTGGAAAGGGGTGCACAAGCCCGGGAACCACAACCTCCTCGCCAGTTCCGACGCCTGGTTCGCCCCCATAGCGACACGCGTTGGCCCGGACGGAGGAGTCTGGGTGCTGGACTGGTACACCTATATCATCCTGCACAACGGGATCAATTGCGGACCCTATGGCGGCTGTCCCGGGGGCGCATGGCCGAATCCCTTGCGCTCGAGGAGTCGGGAGCGCATCTACCGCATCGTTCCCGCGGACGGGAAGGTCGACGCGGTGCCGGACCTTTCCAAAGCCGGGTATCCCCAATTGGTCGCCGCCCTCGGGCACAAGAACATGTTCTGGCGCGCCATGGCGCAGAAGATGATCCTCAGGAAGGTCGCGGCTGCCCCTGCCGAAAGGACCACGGTGGAACCCATGTTGATCCAGGCCTTGAAAAGCAGAACCAAGGATGCGGTCGGAATCGACGGCCTGGCCCTGCACGCCCTCTGGACCGCGGAAGGTCTGGGCCTGTTCACGGCCGATGCGGCCAAATGGGATCCCATCCTTAAGGGCCTCCTGCTCCATCCCTCCCCCGCCGTGCGCATGAACACCGCCAGGGCCATGGCCCCGTCCGCGGCTTCGGCCGCCTCCATCAAGGCCCAGGGCAGGGTCAACGATCCGGATCCCTACGTCCGGCTTTGGACCTTGCTGGCCTTGGCGGGGATGCCCAAGACGGACGGCATCCGGATGTGGGCGGATTTCCATAACGTGGACAAGTGGGCGCAACAGGCTTTCACCAAGGCGAACGCGGGAGCGGGCGTTACCGATGCCGCCACCCTGCCCGCGATCCCTCCCTTGGATTCCGAGGGAGGGAGCGGAATCGGCCCGCGCGTCCGGCCGGTCCTTCACCATCCGCCCCGCTTCGCCTTCGCCGGGAACGTCATCCATCCCCTCGCGGATTGGCGGCTGCCGGCGGGGGACCTGGTCCTCACGGACATGAGAGGGTCCCTTGTGGGCCGTTCCGAGTACGATGGAAAGGCGTGGTCCGCATCGTTCCGCGCCCGGGGAGAGGGGCTCTACCTCTTCACTTTTACGGAAGCCGGAAACGGGAGCCGCATCAGCGGGCTCGCCAAGAGGCCTTGATCCGCATTCCGGACGCCCGGCCCAAACCGTCCCTGGATTCCTTTTCGTATCCGGCTTCCGCATGGCCGCGGATGGCGTCCCGCCATCCAGCCGCTCCGCCTTCCGTGACACCCGCGAGGCCGGTCGTTCCCCCTGCCTCATCCGCTCCCAGGTCCGGCTTCGCGCCCGCCACGCGCGCCTCCCCGTCTATATCCAGGGTTCCGGACATGGCGGTATCGAGGGCGGCGCCGGCATTGATGGCGGGCGAGCCAACCGCCAGATGCAGGTTGGAAGGAGCGCCCTGCAACTTGGGATTGCCGAAGACGGCATGGGCGTCGCTCCAGGACCCGGGCGAGGACGTGCTGGCCCCGAAGTATAGGTTGTTGTCCGCCGTTACCGCGGTATTGTTCGACCCCGCATTCTCCAGGTACGCCTTCCCGGCGGCCGCGAAGAAGACGTTGTTCCTGATGATCACGCCCTTGCAATTGTTCTGGAGCACCACCTCGCCGCCGTTCCCGAAGTAGGTCGTATTGCCGGTGATGACGACATTGTCGGCATTCCCCTTGTTCGAGGCGTATCCCCCAGCCATGATGTTCCCCTGCCAGGAACGCGAGGCGAAGTTGTTCCGGATGGTGATGTTCGAAGTCGACTTGCCGCCGTGCTCGCTGGCGATCTCGTAGGCGATATCGCAATTGTCCACGATATTGCGTTCGATTACGATGTCGCGCCCGCCGTCCACGTAGATGCCGTCCGCGCTCCGCTCCCCGCCGTAGGTGGGATTGGCCGCGGAGCTGATATTGTAGACGCGGTTCCCCCTGCAAATCCCTTCGCGGGCCTGGTCCTGCCCTCCGGGACCGGTGCCCTCGAACCCGATGAAGTCGATGCCGATATTGTCGTTGTCATGCACCACGTTATCCGAAACGACGAACCCGGCGACGTTCCCGTTCAGGACCATGGACTCGCTCTGGCCCAGCTTGCAATGGTCGATCTCATTGCCGTCCACGATGAGCTGGCTTATGGGCGTGGCCGTGGACCCATATGCGGCTATGCCGTGGGCATTCCCGGTGGCGTTCTCGATGTTATGGACATGATTGCCCAGGATCTCGATATGGCTCCCGCCTCCGCCCACGCTGATGCCGATGGGCGTCCCGCTTCCTTTCAGGTTCCGCACCTCAAGGCCCGTCACCCGGACGTAGGATTTGGAATCGATGGAGACCAGCTCTCCCGCGTTCAGCCCGGTCCCGTCCAGGATGGCGCCCGCCTCCCCCTTCAAGGTGATGTATCCGCCGGCTTGCGATCCGGACTTTCCGAACACGGCCTTCTCCCCGTAGACGCCTGGCTTGGCCAATACGGTGTCCCCCGCGGAGGCCGCATTGAGTCCGGCCTGGATGGTGGCGAAGTCGCCCCCCGACTTCGACACCGTGATGGTTTTCGGGAACAGCGGCGCGGCCGTCAGGAGGATGGCGGCAGGCCAGGCCAGGTTCGCAGCGTGCTTCATGGATATCATATCGGATTCCCTTTCGCCGGCCCCGTGGATGCGGTCTGCCGGTCGTGGTTAACCTAGGTTCCCCGCCGCGCTTCCGTTCCGGACGGTTGGCCTTCACGCGGAAATCCGTTCGATGCCACTAAACAAGGTTACGGTCCGCGGGCCCTTGAAGCCTCGGGTCCGGCGGGACTAAGGAGACCGATCCAGGCGCATGAGGGCGGCCCCGGGCCTTTGGGTGAGGAAATCCAACTCCAGCCATGCGAGAGGCCTCGCGGACCGGTAGATGCGGACTTCATCGATGCGGCCCGGGAAGAAATCCAACTCCGCGTTCTTCGGATCCGCATCCCCTTTGGCGCCGACCAGGAAGTCCCGCGGATTATCCGCCATGGGGGCCGGGCCGGGTGATCCCTGGGCCACCACCTTGCCGTCCCAGTAGAGGCTCCCTGTCTTGCCGTCATACGCCGCCGCCACATGGTGCCACTCATCCTTCGCGAACCCGAGGCCGGGCGCTTCCACCAAGGCGATCTTGCCCGCGGATGCCAGGCCCAGGCCCAGCCGCAGGCCCTTGATATCCGGCGCGTATTCCAGCCAGAACCCCGCGGAGTCCTTCTCCTCCCAACGGGCCAGGATGGCGTGCCGTTCCGGATCGTCGGGCCCGAAGGCGGGGCGGATCCAGGCGGATACGAGCAAGGCGCCGGCCCATCCCAAGGGCGCCGGATCCATGCGGATATTGCTTCCGTCCCCGTCGAATGCCTGCGCGCCCGCGATGAGCCCGGAATCCGGCGGGTCCGGCGCCATGAGGGTGCCCCAACCGCCCAGGCCCGTCGGCGTCGCGTCCGCATAGCCGTCCCTCCGGTTGCTCGCGGGTTCGGAAAGGTGCCAAGCCGCGGCGAGCCCTATGGCGGTGTCGAAGACTGCGCCGGACTCCGCGGGAACCGCGCCCGCATTGCCCCAATACATGGTAACGCCGGCGGTACCCTTCCCCGCGCTCATATCCATGCCCACCCAGACCTCGCCTTTCCCGCCGGCCGGATCCCATCGCTCGATCGAATGGGGAAGCGTATTGCCGCCATGGTCCATGAAGCGGAGATCCTCGCCATGCGGCATCGCCTGGTCGAAGGCGAAGTTGTCCCGCGTGAACCGCAACAGGAGCGGGTAATGCGCGAGGTCGGCCGACGGGATCAATCCGGCGGCGGCCGCGGTATCCAGGCGCCAGATGCCCTGATGGAGCCAGAGGGCGTTCGCGACGGGATCCAGCAACGCGCCGGGCAGGGTCCGAAGGCTGTCCGTAAGCCGGACCGGCGCGGCGGAAGGGGAATCGGCCGCGGCGAGATAGAAGGGCGGCAGGGTTCCCGCGGGCAGGGAATCCAGGATCTCCACCCTGGTTTCCCTGCCCGCGTAAGCCAGCCTGCGCGCATAGGCCGTACCCGGTTGGTATAGGATTCCCCTGCGCGCGCCCGCCAGGGAAAGGCGCACCCGGCTGGGGGATCGCAAGGTATCCGCGGATCGGATCCGAGCCGCGCCCTTGCCCACGGGAATGCCGGCCTGGAAGAACCGCGTGCCGTCCCCGGGTTGCCAGACATCCAGGTTGTAGAGGCCGGGAGCGAGGCCGCCTATGGACCAGGATCCGTCGGCCCCGGTGAAGGTTTCCAGGGAATCGGGAAAGGCGTTTCCCGCCGAGGGATCATACCCGGCGGGAATCATCCGCACCCTTGCGCCTTGGGCCGGTCCGGCCAGGGAGGCGATGGCGCCCCCCGTGGTTTCCACGCCGCCGCCGCCGGCCACGTCCGAAGGCTTGGCCTGGAAGCATCCGGTGAGGAGGGTCATAGTGGCGAGGGCGGCAAGAACGGTCTTCATGGATCCGCTTGGTCTATGGTGGAGAGCGGGAACACGTTCACGTTGATCTGGTACACCCGATCCGGGTTCATGGATCCCCGGGCCATTTCCAGGATCCGCTTTCGCAGGTTCCCCAATTCCTCCTTGATCCACCCGTATTCCCCCTGGGATATGCTAAGGGTCAAGGTAGAATGGTTCCTCAATTCGGGCGCCACCCGATCATAGCTGCCCCGCGCCAGTTCCAGGGTATCGATCTGGAATTGCGTGATGGCGACCGACTTCCAATAATCGCCCGTCGTAAGGACATCGTCCAGGCGTTCATAGGCGCCGGACGGGGCCATCCGGACCAATCCGAGTTTTTCCAGGACCTTCACGGCCTCGCGGGCTTCCGCCACCGTGATGGCGGGCACCAGGGATTCCGCGAGCCGCTTATAGTCGCCTTTGAAGGTGCGGATCCCCAGCAATTCGCGCACGGCCAGGTAATACCACTTGGTGAAGAGCTCGAACTGGCGCTCGTCCAGGGTCTTCGACTTCCCTTTCTTCAAGGAGATGATTTTCCGGAAATAATGCTGCTTGTCCGATTGGGTCTTGGCCTGGTTGAACTGGACCAGGTTCTCGAAATATTCGATCTCGGAAGGCTTGAGCTTGAATACGCCCGCCAGGCTCAGGGCCGTGTTCATGGAGATATTGGTCGTGCCCTGGAGGATCTGGGTGAAGAATCCCGCCGACTTGAAACCGGCATGCAAGGCGATGAACCGGTAGGAGAATTTCGCATCCTTCCTTTTCCGTTCCTCGTAGAGGGTCTTCAGGACCTGCCTGTAATCGGAATGTTCGTATATGTCCATGGCCATCCAATCCGGTCCCGGCGGGCCGCTGTCCCCAAAATAGGGTCCATCGACGCGCACCGCCCCGGGTTCCGGTTCGCAAAGGCGGTTTTTGTTCCGTGCCACTAAACAGCGATGAACCGACCTCTGGGGATTTTAACGCTTGGGAACGGGGATTCGCCAGGGGTTCGCGAAGGGGATGCGCGGCCTGGTCGCGGGAAGCGGTTAGAATGCACTAAACAGGGGATTCAAGGGACCGGGGCCACCAAGGGCCGGGACCAGACGCGGCCGGCCGAGCGGACCACCAGGAACGCAAGGCCTTCGCGATGACCGATGACGGGCATCCAGGAAAGGTCCAGGTTTCCTTGCCAAGGGCGGTTTTCCGCGAGGGTGGCCCTTAAGCGCCCGAGGCGATCCCGGATCTCCACCCGTATCCAAGGGAAGGCGTCCGGATTGGCCGGAGTTCCGATCCGGATACGGAATCCGCCGGCCGATCCGGAACCGGTTATGAGGATGCGAGGATCGGAACCGTTCCGGGCGGGGGTGCGATCGGTGCCATCCTTGCGGATTCCGATCCCGCCCTCACCGTAGCGGATGCGGAAGAGCTTGCTTACGCCGGGTTTGATGTTCCCCGTCGCATACCCGCGCGAGAGATAGTAGAGGCTTCCGTCCGGCGCGATGCGCAGCTTGGTGGGAAAGGCGGCCTTATCCGAAAACGCCGCCGGAATTGCCGCGGCGGAACCGGGGCCTCCCGCGGCCGCGGGATCGGCGGTCCGGATCCAGCCATCGCAGAAATCCGCGAAGAAATATTTCCCGTCATACTCAGGCGGGAACAGGTAGAGCGGCCGGTCGGGCCGATAGAAATCCCCGCCCATCACCGCGCACCCATCGTTGTGGCCGTATGCGAGAAGGGGACCCGCATAGGCCGCATCCGGGCCGGGGCCCTCGTTGGAAGGCCAGCCGAAATCGCCTCCCGCGGTCACGTCATCGATCTCCTCGAAGCTGCTTTCCCCCACATCATTGGCGAGCAAGGGGACTCCGCCGGGTCCTGCCGCCAGGCTGAAGGGATTCCGAAGGCCGGAAGCCCATACCGCCCTGGCGATCCCCATGGCCGATGCGTACCGGGGATTGTCCGAGGGAATGCTGCCGTCGCGATTGATGCGGAGGACCTTGCCGAAAGGGGAATCCGGGTTGCGCGCCTCCGCGGGTTTCTGATGATCGCCCACGCCGCAATACAGTTTCCCCTCTTTGCCGAAGGCAAGGCCCCCTCCCATATGCCATATGGCCGCGCCGATGTCGGGAAGATCGAATAGCACCTGTTCCTGCGCGGCATCGGCCTCATCGCCGGAGATCGCGAACCGGCTGAGGCGGTTGTGGCTCGAAGGGGACGGGGCGGTATAGTAGACGTAGAGATAGGGGCTGGCGGGAAAATCCGGATCGAGAGCGATGCCGGTCAATCCCCGTTCATCATGGGACTCCACCTTGAGCGTCAGGACCGGCCTTACGAGCAGGGAGTCCCGCTTCAGCACCAGGACCCGGCCTTCCTGCTCCGCGATGAAGACGCGGCCGTCCGCCGCGATGGCCATGCCCGAAGGGCTGCTGAGGCCTTTGGCGACTTCCTTTTCCGTGAAGCCCGCAGGCAGGGCGGCCGTGCCGATCCCGCGAAGGAGGGCCACAAGGGCGATGAGGACCATGAAGGCCGGCAAGGTATGGAAGGAAAGGCGACCGGATCCCACGACTCGCTCCTCGGGCGCCACGGCGCCCATTTCCCCCACCCCGCAGGTAAAGATAGGTAAGTCTCAGGCATCCTCCCCGGATCGGGCCTGGGCTCCGGCCGGAGGCGCCCACAGGAATCCGAAATGGCGGCTCCCGTCCCGTTCGTCCCGGCTGTGGTGGATGCGATGGGCCCGCAACAAACGACGCACATACCTTATCCGGGGAACCCCCCGGCGGCCGAAGCGCGCGTGGGCCAGCACGTCATGGAAAACGAGGTAGGCGAGGCCGTATGCCGCCATGCCCAGCCCCAGGCCCAACCGGAATGGGCGGGTCCCCGGGACGGATACGCCCGTGCCGATCAACCCGATGGAAACGGCGCTGAAGAACAGTCCGAACAGATCATTGGCCTCCCAACGCCTTCCGCCGTCGCCATGATGCGATCGGTGGAGGATCCACAGGGGCCCGTGCATGATCCAGCGGTGCGAGGCCCAGGCGACGAGTTCCATCAAGGGGAAACCCAGCAGGATGCCGGCCAGCATCCTCAAGGGGATTTCCTTTCCGCGGACGCGCTTTCCCGGTAGGGCGTTTCCGATCCAGGCCCGCCCGGACGGGGGTTCCGGGACGATGGGAATTCGTAAAGCGCGACGGGAAGGGCCAGCATGATGAAGGAATACGCCGCGTCCTCCACCGGGATGGAGCCTATCCGGAATCCCAGGATCGCGCTTTCCCGGTAAAGGACCACGGGCAGGGAGGTGAGGATCCCGTTCACGATTAGGAAGGGGACGTATTGGGCGGCGAGCGCCGCAAGCAGGGGACCGGAGCAGCCGGGCCCGATCACGGCAAGGAGGGAGGCGGCCAGGGCCCCGAGGAGGAAGACGGAAACGGTATAGATATGCGGCTGCCGTAGGCCCAGGTCCAACAGCGCGATCGACGCGAAGATCGATGCGATCGACGCCCAGATGGCCCTGGAGGTAACTCCTGCGGGACCCCGGGGATCCGCGCCCTCCGGCCATCGGCGGAATTGACGGTAGATGAACAGGCATGCGAAGGGGATGGCGAGGAAGAACAGGTACTCTTCCAAGGGAAGGCCGAAGAGGGAAAGGCCCAAGGTATACCGGGGATTGAAACCCCATATCCCGGCCCGTACGAAGGCGATGTCCCAGGCGACGAAGGGCAGGGCCGAAATGCATACCGCTCCCACGGCCCGCTTCCACCTTGCCCCGAATCCGAAACGTTCGGACCGGGCGAATGCCAAAGGGAAAGCGATGCTGGCGAGATCGACCAGGAGGTAGACGGCTTTCATGGGACCGCGGCCGCGCTCCGCTGAGGATGGCTTTCGCGGATCCGGGGGAAGTCCTCCCGTACGCAGGCCTCCACCGCTTCGGCCGAAAGCAGAACCCCAGGGACCCCGGCGCCGGGATGGGTGCCCGCCCCGGCGAAATACAGGTTGGCGATGTCTTCGCTCCGATTATGGGGGCGGAACCATCCGGTCTGCGATAAAGTGGGAACGAGGCCGAAGGCATTGCCCCGGACCGCGTTGAAGTCCGCGCGGAAATCCAGCGGCGTATAGATGCGGAAGGCCTCGAGGTGGGCGCGCAATCCTTCCAATCCCCAGGCCTCCAGGAAATCCAACAGTCGATCGGCGAAGGCGTTCTTGGCCCCCTCCCAATCCAGTCCCGAGTCGAGGTTCGCCACCGGGGCCAGAACCATCAGGCTTTCGCATCCGGGAGGGGCCATGCTGCCGTCGGTTTTGGCCGGCGCATGCAGGTATAGGCTGAAGTCGGCGGGAAGGATTTTCCGGCTGAAGATGTCCGTGAGCAGTTCCCGGTAGCGTTCGGAAAGGATCAGGGTATGATGCTTGAGGAAAGGGAAGGTCTTGCGCACCCCCAGGAACAGGAGGAAGCATCCCATGGTATGCTCGAGCCGCTTGATCCTGCCGTCCGTCCATTTGCGGCGATGCCGGGGTTCGATCAGATCGGCGTAGGTATGGGCCAGATCCGCGTTGCTGACGACGGCTTGCGCGGGGAAGAACCGGCCGCGCGCTTCCACCCCCACGGCCCGGCCGGCTTCGACACGGATCCGCGTGGCGGGATGATCGGTAAGGACGGTCCCGCCCGCGTCGCGGAAGGCCCGTTCCATCGCTTCCACCACGCTGTACATCCCGCCGCGCGTGTACCAGACTCCCTGCCGGCGCTCCAGGTAGGGAATCATCAGGTAGACCGCCGGGCAGGCGAAGGGATTGCCTCCGATATACAGGGGATGGAAGCTGAACATGAAGCGATGGCGGAAATCCCGGAAGTACCCGTTCACGAAGGAGGTGGCCGTCCTCCAGGCTCCGAGGCGCATGACCGTGGGCAGGAAGCGCGCCATGACGCGCCAATCGTGGAACGGCGTCGCGCCCAGGCCCGTTTCCAGTACGGCCTCGTAGATCGGCCTGATGGCATCCATGAAGGCGTCGTAGCGGGAGGCGTCCCGGCGCGAAAAGGCGGCCATCTGCGCCTTCATCCGTTCCGGATCCCCGGAGTAATCGATCCATGTGCCGTCGTGGAAATGGATCCTGTAGAAGGGATCCAGCGGAATGAGGTCGACGAAGGCGGACAGGCTGCTCCCGACCGCCCTGAACGCGCCTTCGATGATGGACGGCGCCGTGATGAGGCTTGGCCCCATATCGAAGGTATAACCCTTGGCCCGCCACCGGTTGGCGCGGCCTCCTACCTTGTCCCGCATCTCGAGCAAGGTCACGTTGAACCCCATGCCTTGCAGGCGCATGGCCGAAGCGAGCCCCCCGAATCCCCCGCCGATGACCACGGCTTCCTGTCGCATGCCCATACTCATATTCATACTTCCGCTACTTGCCTCGCTTGATCCACTTCCGATGCGGAGAACGCGGCCGAAAGGATCCTGTCCTTCCATGCCACGGAACGGGTGCGGTAGAGCCACCAGGAACGCGCGGCGAGGGAAGGCACCAGCAGGGTTCCCAACGGCGACCAGAACCAAGCGGAGAAAGGCTCCCGCACCACCCTAGCCGTCAACAGACGCGCGGCCGCCCAGAAGGCCAACGGCACGAGCCATGGCCCATGGCCGCAAAGAGGCATCACCCAAGGCAGGACGTTCACGATCAGGAATGCGGCCAAGGCGATGGGCGGCCTGAGCAGGCCCGTCCCCGTGAAATAGACCATGTTCTTGGAAAACCCGCTCCATAGGCCGGGCAGGTCACGGTACATCCGCGTGGATAGGCAGCGGGTGGAGAACGACGCGCCCAGGATCATGCCGTGGGCCTTGACGCGCCGGGCCAGGGCCATGTCCTCGACGACCTCGCGCCTTACGCCCGCATGCCCGCCGCAGCCCGCATAGGCGGCGCGGGTGAATGCGAACCATTGTCCGCAGCCCATGGACAAGGCCGGGACCGGCAGGCGCGAAACCAGGGCCATGGGCAGGAATCCGAACAGGGGCGCGGAAAGCAGGTGCGGGATCACGGCCTTCTCCGACCAGGTCCCGAGGATTTGCCTGGGCAGGCAGGTCAAGGCATCCAGTCCGCCCGATTCCATCAAGGACACCGTCGCGAACACCGCGTCCGATCGCGGGCGGACATCCGCATCGCAGAAAATCAGGATGTCCCCGGAGGCTTCCTCCGCCAGCTGGTGGCAGGCCCAATTCTTTCCGATCCATCCTTGGGGCAAAGGCCGGCCGGCCAGCAGCCTCCCGGGCCCCAATCCGGCGATGCGCGGCGTCCCGTCCGAGGATTGATCGTCCAGGATCAGGATTTCCAGCCCGGGCCATTCCAGGCGCGCGAGCAGGGGAAGCAGGATTCCCAGATTGGCTTCCTCGTTCCGCGCGGGTATCAGCAGGCTGACCCGGGGGCACGCCCTCGGGATCGACTTTCCGCCGGATTCCAGCCGAGGGGCGGTCAGGGCATTATAGATCGCGCCCGCCAGCATGGCGACGGCGGAGAGGCTCGAAAGGCCGAGTAATATGGACTCCGGGTTATTCATGAGACCCGGATCCTTTCCGCATGTCCCTCGCCGGCCCCTGGGAACGGACTCCGGGGACGGGTCAGGTGCGCATGGATGCGATCGAGTTCCGCCGTCACCTGATCGGCGAGGAGGCTCCGGACCGGGGATGGCCGATCGACCTGGAGAGGGCGGCCAAGGGAGATGAACATGGCCGGCGCCAGCTTGTGCATCGGCTCCATATGGAGGCCGACGGGAATCACCGTAGCGGGTACCATGGCCCGCAGGAAAAGATCGATGCCGGGCAGGAAATCCAGGGGCCGCCGGAAACCGGGAACGATCCTGCCTTGAGGGAAGAAGGACAGGAAGAAATCCGGGTCCCCCTTCCGCAGGTCCCGCACGTCCCTGATGGCGCCGGCCACCGATACCGGATTGCCCGGGTCGATCCCGATGCCGCCGAGAAACCGGAACAAGGGCCGCTTGCGCAGTTCCTCCTCGAGCATGATGCTGAAGATCGGCCGCGCGGGGAAAAGCCGGCGTTGGATTTCCCTGAACAGGAATCCATCCCAATTGCTGATATGGTTCCCGACCAGGAGGATGGGACGATCGCGCGGCAAGGAGGCCGGAAGGTTCAGGAATACGAGATCCCCGAGCAGGACTTTCCGCATGGGAAGGAAGACGGATTCGAAACAGCGCGCCGCCCAGGGGTTGAAACGCGGCCGAGGCCGCATCGCCGCGATCACCGGTCCGCCTCCCCGGGTCCCCGGGCCGACGATTGGGATCCGGCCGCGACCGTCCGCATGGCCCCTTCCAGGCGCGCCTTCTCCTCCTGCCCCAGATCGCCTTTGTCGACCACGAACCCGGCGACGGACAGGAACCATTTGGGGGGATACCGATCCGCCGCCTGGGGCAGGATCCGCGCCAAGGCCCGGAAATCCTCCGCGACCTTCTCCTTCCTTCCGATGAAGAACGGGAGGTAATATCCGCTTACGAGCCGGAGATAGCGGATCTCCGGTTGGTCGGGGGCATGCTCCAGGGCCGAATCCAGGAGCGGGATCCCCGCCTTCAGGTGTTCCAGCTTCCGGGTTGGATTGAACCCGAATTTCGCCCGGGCAACCGTGATGGCGCCCCGATAGGCCAATAGGAGGTCGGATCCGTCCCCATTATCCGCTCCGATCCTTTCGCGCAGCCAATCGATCTCCTTCTCCGCGTCCCCCAGGAATCCCTTTTTACGGACGCCGAGTACGTAGAGGATTCGCAGCCGATCCAGGTGCATCGGAATGGAATCGGGATGGGCGCGCAGGCCCGCCTCCGCCGCGCGCAGATCGCGCAGTCCTTCGGCGAAGACGTCGTCGCGTTCGGGCGGGGAGACGCGCTCTTCCCTGGCCTCCTCAGTACCTTTTCCGGCGAGGGCATGCTGGTTCGACGCGAGCGCGGCCAGGGCCGCGACCAATACGGCGCGCTTCATGGGCCCGTCGCGCTCCCTGCGGCGTAGGCGCCCGCGCTTCCGGACCAGGGCCAGGCGCGCGCCCCGTCCCTGGAGCCATGCGGACGCGTGACCGATGCTCGGGGCGAAGGGGAGAACAGGGCGCGCAGGGAAGGGAGCAGCCAATAGGCCCGCAGCCCTATCGCGGCCTTGTCCCATGCCGTGGAACAGGCGCGACGCGTGATATTGTCGTAGCCGTTCCTGCGCAAAGCCTCATGGATGCCGCGGTAGACCAGGGCCGCGACGAAGACCGGCCTCTGGAAGAAGACCGGTAAGGCCGGAACGCCCTGGAACGCGCGCTGGTAATAGCGCTCGGCGATGCCCATCATCTCCTCCATCAGGTCGCGGTAGGCTTGCGGGGGCGCGCCCTTCCATCGGGAGGCCTCGTCCAGGTCGGACGGATGCAATCCATGCCGCGCCATCGCGTCCAAGGGAAGATAGAGCCTCCCCCGGGACAGATCCTCGCCGACGTCCCGGAGGATATTGGTCAGCTGCATGGCATGGCCCAGATCCGCGGCCCTGGCCAGCACCCACGCATCGCGGATGCCCACCCGTTCGGTCAGCCATTGGCCAATCGCCCCGGCGACGCGATACGTATATGTCTCGAGTTCCGTCAGGGTCGCGTAGGTACGGGGAACCAGATCCATGCGCATTCCCGCGATCAGTTCCCGTACGTAGCGGAACGGGATCCCGTCCCGGCCCATCCTGCCGATGGGGAGATCCAGCAGGGGGAACCCCGTGAGGCTCCCCGCATGCGCCCGTTCCGCCAGGGTTTCCCACGCATCCAGGCGTTCGTCGAGGCCGGAGGCCATTCCCGGATCCGCCAGATCCACCAGATCATCCGTAAAGCGGCAGAAGGCGTAGACCTCGGCGATCCGCCTGGCCTCCAAGGCGGGAAGGAACCGGCAGGCGAACCGGAAGGACCGGCTGTTGTCCGCGAGGTAACGGATAGGATCCGAAGCCTTCCCTTCCAGCGCGGGAGATGCCAGCCAATCGGGAAGGACCGTCCCCGGATCCTTCCTTGACGCGGATTCGTCGGATCTTACGCCTGATTCCAAGAAGGCCTCGCTCCATTCCCGCCGCGGATCCGGCATCGGCCTCCGGAAATTAATATCCCCAGGATGAGGGCGCAATGACGAGGATCGGGATCGGAAGGCATGCTCCGGATCACGGTTGCCAAAAAGGCAAAGACGGCGGACGATGGGAAACATGCAGGTTACCCAGGCGGGCTTGGGGCGGATCTTGCGCGGCGGGCCCGATGACCCGGTCCCGCGGCCGATCCGGGGCCGCGGTATCCGCCGTATCCGCCGATGGGAACCGCAAAGGAGGGTAAAGGGCCGGAATCGGCGCGATTCCGAAGAATGAAGCCGATTTTTGCGTAAAATCCCCCGGAATATATCTTAAAAGGAGAAGGCGGGTTCAAATGGCTTCATCGAAGAAAAAACCACCGACGGGACCGAGGGGTCCGAAATTGGGTTTCAAGACCGGGTTCGCCCTGATGAAGGACAGCGCGAGCGCGTGGAGCGACGACAAAGCGTCCAGGCTCGCGGCGGCCCTCTCCTATTACACCATCTTCTCCATCGCCCCCCTGCTGGTCCTGGCCATCGCCGTGGCCGGCATGGTATTCGGCCAGGAGGCGGCGACCAACCAATTGTTCTTCCAGATCCGCGGCCTCGTAGGGGACCAGGGTGCGGAAGCCATCCAGACCATGGTTTCCAGCGTGCATCGATCGGGAGGCGGCGTCATAGCGACCTTAGTAGGCCTGGTAACCTTGCTGCTGGGCGCTTCGGGCGCCTTCGGCCAGCTCCAGGACGCCTTGAACACCATCTGGCAGGTCAAGCCCAAACCCGGACAGGGAATCAAGGGCTTCCTGCGCACGCGCATCCTGTCCTTCTCCATGGTCCTGGTCATCGGGTTCATGCTGCTCGTGACCTTGGTCTTGAGCGCGGTCCTGGCGGGCCTGGGATCGTACCTGGAACGGATCCTGCCCATCCCCGCCGCGGCCATCCAGGCCCTCAACTTCGCGATCTCCTTCGGGATCACGGCCCTGCTCTTCACCTTGATCTACAAGGTGCTGCCCGACGTCACCTGCAAGTGGAAGGACGTATGGATCGGAGGCGTGGTCACGGCCTTCCTGTTCTCCCTGGGGCGTTACCTCATCGGCCTCTACCTGGGCAGGGGCAGCGTGAGTTCCGCATACGGCGCGGCGGGCTCCCTGGTCATCATCCTGCTGTGGATCTATTACTCGTCCCAGATCCTCTTTTTCGGGGCGGAGTTCACCAAGGTTTATGCGAACACCTTCGGCAGCCACATCAAGCCTTCGCCGCATGCGGAGCCGGTATCGACGGGAGAACGCGTCCAGCAGGGAATGGAAGGGGAATCCACCGCTTCGCCGGTGGAAGCTAAACCCGCCGCGCCCAAGCCGAGCGGCGCCACGGCGGCGCAACCGGGACGGACGACCGTCCCACCGCCCCGGGAACCCGTGACGGCGCGCCATGAACGGGCTCCCGGACCACTGGTCCGGAAACAAGCCTCATCCGCGGGGGTCCGGGATGGGTTGGAAACCGTGAAAAGGCCGTTGATGGTCCTGTTCGCGGGCACGATAGGATTCCTTGTCATCAAGAAATACCGTAAGCCGGCGGGCCTGGCGGATTCCATTGCGGGGCCGGCGCGGCGCGAAGGCAGGCTTGGGATGAAGGACGCGATCTCCCTTGCGGGCAATATCGCCTGGCTCGCCACCCGTTTCCGCAATCGCGGCCGCCCGGCCTGAGGATATCGCGGATCCGCGAGATTACGTTGAAGAACCCGAAATCCTGGACCACCTGCCCGCCGGCATTGGCGGCGGGCTTACTGGCAGCCCGTCAACTGGTTCATCCAATCCCTGAGCATGTCCACGCCTTCGGCATCGGGAACCGAGCTTCCCAAGGGAGGCATGTACTGGCTGGTCCTCTGATGGGCCCGGAGCCAAACGGTGGACAGGGTATGATTGCCCGGCTTGATGATCCGCTCGTCCGCGCTGCCGCCGACCGGTTCGATCGGAGTCTCATCGCAAGCCTTCTTGTTCGCCAACGGCGTATTGTAACGGGCGTCCCAGGTCGCCCGGCCCGCGGCGGATTCCGCCGGACCGCGATGGCAATTGGCGCAGTTCACATGCATGTAGGCGTTCGCGCGATCCCCGATGGGTACGGTCCAGTCCTTGAAATCCGGGAAAGGGGCTAGGGGCGCCGGGTTGGCGATATTGAACATGCCCTGATGGGCCATGTCCGCGAGCTGGGAACCGACGTTCATCTGGCGGGTTTCCAGGGCGATGCTGCCCCCGACCTTTTCGTTATGGCAGGTCATGCACTGGGACCGGGACGGGTATTTCCAGATCATCCCCCCGCCCAGGTCCTTGGTATCCCCATCCGCGGACACCAGGGTCGCCGCATTCGGCGCCGTCCACTTATAGGTATACCCCGCATAGGTCGCGTCCGTATGCCTTACGAATAGCCGCGTCTCGAAGATGCTTCCCTGCCAGAAGAAATTCTTGATGGTGACGCCGCCGATGGGCAGGGTCCAATTGTCCGGGTCGGTAACGTTGATGGTCGAGCCCGCGGGAAGGGAAACCATCCGCTCCTTGTCCGCTCCGTCCGACCAGAATTTCTGGGCCACGTTGAACCGTCGCACGGAAGCCTTGGGAACGGGGTTGCCGTTGTTCAAGGACTCGAAGCAACCGGCATCGGCCAGATTCTGCGGGGGCCAGGCCAACAAGGGGCCGCCGGCTCCGGGAACGATCCGGTAGATGTTGGACCGGCCGTAATCCGTCAGCATGATTTCGCCGTTCCTATCCTTGCCGATGTCGGCGATATTGCCCGCGTTGGAGAGGATCCTGGTCCGCACCTTGGTGGCCGGATCCAGGGAATACACTTCCTGATCGACGAAATCGGTGAAGATGTATTTGCCGGCGAGGCCGGGCATGGCCGTTCCGCGATAGACGAAACCGCCGATGACCGCGCCTTCCCCGGTGGGGCCGTCGCTGCGGGGATAGGCGTAGAAGGGCGGCGTCAGGTTGTTCGGCATGGGAGGCAATTGCCCACCCAGGCTGCAATCGATCCCGGCCGTGCAGCAGGTATTGCCTTCGCACCAGGGCCAACCGAAATTGACCCCGATTTCGGTCTTCACGTTGAACTTGTTGATTTCCTCGTTCTTGTCGAAGCCGACATTGCTGATCCACATATCGTCCCCGTCGAAGCTCAGCCTCCAGGGATTCCGGAGGCCCGTGGCCACGATGTACGGGTTGGTGGCGCCATTGGCGTAGTTCCAGGGCAGCTGGGCCGCGGAACGGAATTCGGCTTGCGAGAACCGCAGGATCTTGCCGTTCGGCCAATTCATCTGGGTCACCTTCAAGGGAGTCAGATCCCCGGTGGCATTGGTGCCGTTGTCCCCCACCGACAGATACAGGTAATTCGCGCCGGCTACGGGTCCGGGACCGAAGGCAAGGCCCCCGGAATGGTGGATGTCCGAAGCCTGGGCGAAGCGGAACAGGACCACCTCCGGGATGGCCGGGTCGACGGCGGTGCCGTTGGCATTGGCCGTGAAGCGGGAAAGCCGGAGTTCCTGGGGCGCGGAAGACAGATAGGTGAGATAGACGTACCGGTTGGAAACGCCGTACTCCGGATCGAAGGCGAACGAGGCCAGGCCGGATTCGCCGGAGTTGGTCACCTTCGCTTCCATGTTCAGGAATACCCGGTTCACGTTATCGGCGGCATCGTCCAGTACGCGCCGGATCATGCCGAGCTTGTCCATCACGATCCAGGCGTTGCCCGCCGCGGCGGGCTCCTGGACCAGTTCCATGGGCTGGGTGAAACCCACGCCGGGCCACAGTTCCTGGGTCGCGATGGCCGCAGAGGCCGGGGCGCCGGCGACGCAGGCCGTGGTCGCTTCCGTCGGCGCCAGGGCGAATTGCTGCGAAGCCAATCCATTGCAACCGTAAGTCTGCAGGGTCGCGCCGTTCGCCTTGCTCACCCCGAAGATATCCAGGCATTCGCTGACGTCGGAAGTGGCGTTCAGGGTGAAATAGCCCGTCGCCGCGGGCAGGACCCGCCATTGCTGGGCGGCGCCGTTCACATCGTCCCATTGCTGGACGTCGTTGGTCGAACCCGCTCCGGTCACGTCCAGGACCTTGCCTGAATTGACGTTCTTGAGCTTGTACACGTTGGCCCCGGCCAGGGTCAGTTCCCATTTCTGGGCGCGCGATCCGTCGCATTCGTTCTGGATGACCACGGCGCCGTTGGCTACCGACCCGCCGCTAACCTCCACGCATTTCGAACTGTTCCGGTTCGTCACCGCGTAGATCCCGTTCAGGTTCGCGGCATTGGTCGTGGTGACGTTGATGGCGGCGGTCAAAGCGGATTTGTTCCCCGCCGCGTCGAAGGCCAGGATGCGGACGGAATAAGTCGTCTGCAAGGCGAGGCCGGTGATCTGGGAGGCGGTAACCGGGCCAACCACGGATTTAAGGATCCCGTTCACGTGGATTTCATACCCGGCCACGGCCACATTGTCCGTCGAGGCGGTCCAGGTCAGATCCGCCGTCGTTCCGGTCTGCGCCGGCGAGGCCACGTTCGCCGGCAGGGTGGGCGCCTGCAGGTCGGGCGCGGTCGGCACCAGACGGATCCAGTTCAGGTTCATGTTGTTCCCGGGGAATCCGATGCGGATGAGATGGTTCCCGCTGGCGGGGACCGTGAAATTCCCCGATACCGCGGTCGCCCAGGTCTGCCATCCCCCGGTGTTGCCGGCGTAGCCCAAGGTGGTCAGGAGCGCGCCGTCCACGGAGAGCTGGATGGAACGGTTCACGTCCATGGTGGCGATGCGCGCCTCGAGCCGGTAGGTCCCGGCCGCCAAGGGCTGGTTCGCGTATTCGGCCCAGTCGAGGGCATCGATCCAGCCGACGTTCAAACCGCCGCCCACGTCGGTGGTGGCTTCGGTCTGCAGGCCGTTCTGCAAGGTCCAGGCCTCCGCCTCGATAAGCAAGGCGGTCTGCCCGTTCGCCGTCGTCACGTTGACGGCCGGCGACAGGGCGGACTTGTTCCCCGCCGCATCCTTGGCCAGGACCTGGAAGGAATAGGCCGTGTTCGCCGCGAGGCCGGTGGCCTGGTAGACGGTAACATTGCCCAAGGAAGCGAGCAGGACGCCGCCCTTATACACGTCGTAGCCGGTAACGCCCACGTTATCGGTGGAACCCGTCCAGGCCAGGTTGATGGTGGTATTGGCCTGGGCGGGAGACGCCAGCCCCGCCGGCACGCTGGGCGCCTGGACGTCGGCGATCGTTTCCTTGGCCAGGACCACGTTGTCGATATGCACTTCTCCCGTCATGCCGCCCACGTCGAAGAACACGCGCGAGTTGGCCAGGGATGGGACCGTCGAGACTGCGGAGAGGACATAATCGGTCCAGGCCGTGGTCAGGTTCACGGTAATGCTCTGGTTGGTCCAAGGCGCTTCGGCCAGGCCCCACCCGCCGACGATGGTGCGGTTCGCGTTGGAACGGGCCCGGAAGGTCAGGGTATATTTGCCGCCCTGGGTCAAGGGCAGGATCTGGACCAGGTTCACGTCATAGACGTTTCCGGCCACGGGTACGTTGACCGCATACTCTCCGGAAACGTTGAGGGGCACGCCCTGGTACATGTTCCAATTGGCGAAGGCATTGGAGAAATCCCCGTTGACCAGGAGATTTGCCGTCGCGGTATTGGTCGTGGAAACGTTCAAGGCCCCGGACAGGGCGGAGGCATTGCCCGCCGCATCCCTGGCCCGGACCTGGAAGGAATACGCCGTGTTCGCCGTGAGGCCGCCGGCCTGGTAGGCGACGACATTGCCCAGGCTCGCCGAAAGGACGCCCCCCTTATAGACGTCATAGCCGGTAACGCCCACGTTATCGGTGGAACCCGTCCAGGACAGGTTTACCGTGGTATTGGACTGGGATGGGGAATTCAGTCCCGTGGGAACCGAAGGGGCGATGCCATCTACGGTCTGGGGAACGAACTTGATCCAGTTCAGGTTCATGTTGTTGCCGGGGAATACCAGGCGGACCTTATGGTTCCCGCCCGCGGCGACGTTGAATTGCGGCGAAGCGACGGTGATCCAATTCTGCCATCCCGCCGTATTGCCGGCATAGGTGACCGTGGTCTTGAGGACGTCGTCGACGTAGAGTTGTATGGACCTGCCGGTGGCCATGGTGGCCATGCGCGCGTCGATCATCCAATTGCCCGCCGCCAGGGGCCGGTTGAGGTATTCCGCCCAGTCATTGGCGTCGATCCATCCCACGTTCAGCCCGCCGCCGGCGTCGGAGGTGGCTTCGGTCTGCAAACCGGTCTGGGTGGTCCAGGCTTCCGCTTCCAACTGTTGCGCCGCAAGCTTCGGGGAAAGGGCCGCGGCCAAAAGGAGGAGAAGGCCTTTGAAGGCCCCGCGAAAAAGCCCGTGAAGGGCCAGGGGCATGGAAGGGTTGCGGTGGATCACCATCATGTAAAGACTCCGGCTTGATTGGATAGCGGGCGGGCAAAACGCCTAAGGTAATTTCGATGATGTCGCCCGCGCAACTTTTTTTGACACAAAGGCGGTGTCGGTTTTCTTGTCAATCGATGACAGGATTTGCCAATCAGGGTAGTCGCGTTTTTGGGAATTCGATTTCGGATGAATCGGGCCGGTCCAGGATGGGCGTAGGGGGGCGAGCCCCGGTACCGTTCACCGAACGGAGACCGGTATCGGATTCCGGCTCCATGCCGCAGGATGCGGGATTCGCGGATTTGGCGGAAGACCCCAAAAACCTCGAGGCCGAGATTCCCGTACTTAAGGGGTTACCGTAACTCTGGTGCTACCGTCCGTCGCCATCCGCGGGCCTTCCGGGCCCTGCGTTTCCCGAGCCGGTCAAAACCGGCCCCTACCGAACCGAGATAGCGATCTCATCAACGGCGAAATCCTGGATCCCGTCACCGGCGAAGCAGAGCCGATCGCCATGGAATCGTTCATAGGGTATTACGCCTGCGTCCCCGCCATTGATGACGATGAGGATCGACTCCCCTCGCTTGCGCAGCTCCAGGACATTCCGGTCCTCGCGCAGGGCCGAGGTCGCGGTCCAGGGGATATATTCGCTCACCGAACCGCCCTCGCGTTTGAATAGGGTATACCGGCGATCGCGTGAGATGAAGAAGCAAAACCGGTCCCCGGGAGCCGTCCCGCCCCCGGGCGGCGTATCGGACCCTCCGCCTCCGCCCCAACAGAGACCGTATCCCTGGTCCTTTTCGGATCGATAGGAATGGAAGGATGCCGATACGATGAAATCCTCCGATTCCGGAACGGCCATCTCTTTCGAAACGATGATGCCGCTATCGTTAAGCGACCGCAGGAAATATTCCCCGTCCACGATCTCGAAATCATACCGGTCCGGAACCGTACCGGTGAACCAGTTATAGCCGTTCCCCGAAAAACCGTCCTGGAACAGGATCCGTTGAGGCGGGGCCCAGTCCACGGCTTCGGTCGTCATCCGGCAGCCGCACATTGCCGCCACGCCCATGCCCGCCAGGCCCATCCACGACGCCAATGCCTTGCCCATTCCCGCCCTTCCGCTATTCCCGCGGAGCGCCGTCCTCCCCGTTTCCGCGTCCCCGGATTTTCCGCACTGAATCATCTTGCCCCCCTCTTTTTCCGGACCGCATCCATGCGCGCGCGGAAGTCCGCTTCGATATCCCGATCCATGACCGCCGCCCGGCGATCCTGCTCCGCTTCCGCCGCGGACACCTCTTCCGGAGCCCAATCCACGCGGATGGCGGGTATTTGCGCCCCGATATCCGCCCGTTCCCGGGCATTGCCATCCCCGCCCAGCCAGACCGTCCCTTCCCTGAGGAAATCCCTCCCGGGTGCAGGCTCCGGGGTTCCCGCTCCCGCGCGATGCGAATAGGTAAAGCTGATCCCGCCGGTTACCTTGCCTTCGGCGGAGAGTACCCCGACGGGACGACGCCTCCCGTCCAATACGCGTAAGCGGACCGTACCGGTGAAATCCCACCTGAATCCCACCGCCGCCTCGGCCGCGCCCGAAAGCACGGGGGCTTCCCCTCCCGGGGCCCCCGGACCCGGCGGAACCGCCTCGCCTTGCGCGCCGCGCCGTTCCAGGTCCAAAACCACCGACAATCCCGATACCGGCCGGCCGGCGGCGTCCGTAATGCGGCAGACGAAAACGACGTATGGATCCTGATGGGAAAAGGCTGGGGTCGCCGACGGCCCGATCGCCCATCCCAATGCCAGGGCCGCCAAGCCCGCTTTCACGGCTTCGCCGGCTTGCGGCCGCCATTGCTGTTGCCGGTACCGCCTTCGCCCGCCCGGACCTTCCAGGCGCGGGCATCCTTGACCGGGGACGCGATCGATACCGGTACGCGGTCCTCCCCCAGCGCCGCCAGCTCCGCCAGCCCGCCGTTCACGCCTTTTCCCCCCTCGGCCTGGAAGCGCACCCAGGAGACTTCTTTCCATGGAAAGGCGATCAGCCTGGCCTCGCCCCAGGTGGGAATGCCGGATACCTTGATGCTGCTGCCGTCGCTGAAGGTCAGGGTCCCGCCGTTCACATTGTCGTCGGTATTGGAGCGATCATGCAGGACGATCGCCCGGATGGATTGTTTCTCCTTCCAGTCTAGGCGCGCCCAGGGATTGCCTTCGCCGGCGGCGGCCCATTCGCCCGCATCCTGCCTTCCGTAAATCCCGTCGACGAGGCGGTCCTTGCCATGGGCCGCGTCGAACTCGGAGGAGACCGTGACGGCCGCGGAAAGCGCCGCATTGATCCAATCCGGAAGATCGGGCCCGGAGGTCCTGGCTTTCCCCATGGCCGACCGGTTGCCCGCCTGGTCGAAGGCCAGCACCTGGTAGCGGGGCATTTCATTCCAGGCTACGGGCGCGATATCCAGATGGCTGTTCAGGATGGCGTCCACGGTGAGGAGCTTCTGGCCATCGCGCCAGACTTCGTAACCGGCGACCGCGATATCGTCTTCGGAGGCGGTCCATTCCAGCGAGGCCCGCGTTCCGTGCAGGCGATCGACCCGGATCAGTTCGGGTACGGAAGGAGGCGTGCGGTCCACATAGGTGCCCGCGGCCGCCTGGGAGGCGGGCGAGGCGGCGCCCTTGGATCCGGCCTTGACCGCCCGGACGCGGTACCAATAAGGCCTGGACAGGCCCGGCACCACCTGGGGGTCGAAGAATCGCGGCCGCCCGGCAAGACCCATATAGCCGCCGGGGCCCGCCGCGAAGCCGGCCGACGTACCGCGGAAGACTTCATAATAGTCCGCGCCCGGAACGGGATCCCAGGCCAGGCGGCAGCCCCCTGCGAGGATGGCGGCGGAGAGCCCGGCCGGCTGGCCGGGCGGATTGCCGCGCTTGATGCGTACGGTCTTCCATCCATACGCATGGATATCGAAAGAGACCTTGCCCTCCGTGAGGGGCAAAGGGCCGCGATCGTTCTCGATGAGATCCGTCTCGAAGGCGGCCATGGGCGCGAACCTGGAAAGATCCACAGTAACCCGCGTGTTTCGTCCCGATACCTCGTTGAAGCGGAAGACCATGCCGTCCCCGTTGTCCTCCGCCGGCTTGGCCGTGGTGAGGACGACGTCCGGAACGTCGATGCCGACGAAGGAGCCTTCCGCGCCGCTCCAGGGACCGTCCTGAGGGCCCTTGACAACCGAAGCGCGCAAGGGGTTGAAGGCCGCCGCCCCGATGCGGGGAGCGTCCCCCTCGGACCAGTCCTTGCCGCCATGGGGCTGGAAGGAATAGCGGAAGCGCGTGAGACCGGGCTGGACGGCCTGGAAATTGGTATGCCAATGGTTGTTGTAGATCTGGCTCCAGATCCAGGGATCCTTGTGGTTGTAGCCCACGTCCCAGCTCATGGCCCTGCGCCCGCCGTAGGAGACCATGGGCGCGGTGACGGGCGAGAAGGCGATGCCGTATCCGTTCCCGTCGCTGATGTCGATCCATCGGTTCACGGCGTACTGATCCGTGGCGGAGGTATACAATTGCTCCGTGCCCGTATCCGCCAGGTCCGGGCTCACCCCGGGCCGCATGGAGCCGGTAGGCATCTCATGCGTGAGTTCATGGTCCTTCATGGCGAACGGAAAGGCGAAATGGAAATCCCAACGGTCCCCGCCGTCGGCCTTCAGAACGGTGTTCTCGATATCGATGCGCCTGATGCTATCGTAGAGGATGACCCTCCTTTGCATCGCCTCGACGCCTTGCGCGCCCAGGGTCCCGTCCGCGACCATCTCCGCGGAAAGGGGTCCGACTACCGAATGCAAGACGGCGGGAGCGGCCGGCCACACCTCATTGACCTGCAGTTGGTTGAATTTGCCCGGCGCGGCGGGATCAACCAGTTCGCGGTTCCCGGCCTGCTTGTCCCGGATGCCGGAGATATTGCCCGCCGCGTCGAAGGTGACCTTGAAGTAGGCGTTCTCCAGGATATCGCCCGTGGCGGAAAGCGAACCCGTGAAGCGCGGTTCGTCGGTCCGGAGGGACACCTCGTACACCTTGTATCCGAGCCCCGGCACCCCGGACGCCTGGAAGAGGGCCTGCCCGCCTTCGGTCTTCTGGTAACGGACGGGGCGTCCCGTGGCCGCGTCGGCGATATCGAACCGGGGCGGCAATTCCGCCAAAGGTACGCGCACCAAATCGTCCCGGCGCCAGGAAAGGGGATTGAAGACGACTATGCTCCATTGCCGCAGCTTGACCGCGCCCGCCAGGGCCTTTTGCGCCTTGGCCAGCAGGTCTTCGCCCGTTCCCTCGCTGATGAGCGCGGTATTTCGTTTCCAATTCCACTGGTCGCCCGCGGAACGGTCCGCGGGTCCCCAGGTATGCTCGTCCCAGGTCAGCATGTTCTTCCAGGCCAGGGTCAGCCGTTCCTGCGGGTGCGGCCTGTCCACCGTCGCGGCCGCGAAGGCCGAGAACATTTCCGCGGCGGCCAGCTTGTCCTGTCCTTCGCGGTTCCGGCCCGTTTCATAGGCCGTCGACGGCACGCCCAGGTTCCACCAGGATTCCACCGTGCCCTTATGCACAGGTATCGCCCGGGTGTCCCCGGCGAGGATATGGTCGAAGAAGTCCCCATGGTTGGACGCGATCACTTTAGGATAGGCGATCCCCTGGGCGGCCATCAGATCGTTGATGCCTTTGATGCGCTGCATGACGTTCGGATTGATGCCGCTATTGTCCACCCAGCCCTGCGAATTCGCCGAGGTGAAGGTCGCGAGCCAGGCGTCCTGGGCGTACCCTTCCTGCTCCAGCTTCGCGAACCAGGCCAGCACCTGCGCCTGGCAGTCGGCGCTGCTGGCCCCCTGGAATCCGAAGGATCCCCCGATTTGCGCGTTCTCATCCCAGTAATGCCCGCCGTTCCAGATGAGCACCTTGTTGGCCGGGTTCCGACCTTGGAGGAAGAACAGGCGGGGATAGTGGAAGATATCCCATTTGTTGAAATCGTGGTTGAACCGGAACCGGTAGGCCTTGACCCCGGATTCGGCCAAGGCATCGATGAAGGACCAGCTCATGCTCGGATTGTCGGTCATATAGGCCGCCTTGGTGGGCGGCACCCCGAGCATGTCCTGAAGGAGCCGGCCCGACGGGTAGTTCGATCGCGCCAATTCCTCGGCGCTCATGGTTTCGGTGCTGAAATTGAAATAACCGGGCGGGTAGCTCATGCGGCCGCTGCGGAGATGGCCCTTGAGGGTTTCATGCCAGTCCGCATTGCGCGAGAGCCAGGATCCATCGGAGATCATGAAGGCCGATTCCACCGGATAGGTGAACCGGGATTCCGCCGGCCAGGACGCCGTGGCCGCGATATAATCGAAGGCGGTATCGAGGTAGGCCGGATAAAGCTTCTTCTTCAGGACCTCCTGGTAATGGGTATACCCGATATCGACATGGCAGTCATTGGCCGCGTAAAGCGTCCAACGGCGGATGCGCTTCTGGGACAAGGTGCGGGCGGCCAGGGGGTTTCCCGTGCCCGCCGCGTTCGGGAAGATCTGGAAGGAAACGTCGGCGCGCGCGCCGGGCAATTCGGCCACGTGAACGGTCTTGGTATTGGGGCCGGAGGCGAGGTTCCCCAGGGATTCCATATAGGCGGCCTGGCCCGGCACCGTGATGCGCGCCCAAGCGGGGAAAGCCGCGTCCGAGGTCAGCGATAGGTCCGCTTCGGACTTGAGCAGGGTCCCGTCCTTGATCAATATCACGGAAGGCTGCGCCACCCCGGTGATGGCCACCGTCTGCGCTTCCGCCGCGACAGCCGACGCAACCGCCGCCGCGAAGAACGCCCATGAGGCCAGAATCGGCCGCGCGTTCTTTTCCGATCCGTATCCAGCCATGCCATCCCCCGGTGCCACGCGCCGTGTACCGGCGGCGTGAAGGGGAATCTAGCCCGGATGGGGAATCGCCGATCGGCAATCGCGGAAAGGCGTTTACAAGTGTAAACGGCCAAGGCGGCTCTGGCGGAAGCGGGACTAGGGGAGCGAGAGGCGCAGCCAATCCAGGTCGAGGCCGTCCGCGCCGGAGGTGACGCGCAGGGTATCGAGGCCGCCGCTAAGGCGGATCACCACGGATTGCGTATTCCAATACGGTGCCGCGGCGATGTCCGCGCGTAAGGGCGCGGCCCCGCCCACGGAAACCTCCAAGTGACCCCCGGAAGGATTGCGGCAACGCAACTCGAGCTTATGCAAGCCGGAGCCGCCTCGCACGCGGTACTCGGCCCAGGCCCCGGACGCCAGGCCCGGCAGCGCTTCGGCGCCGCTTTCTCCGGAAGCCTCCACCTTCCATGCGGTATCGGCCGCATGGCCGGAATAGGCTTCGGCCTGGATGGTATCCCCCGGGCCCCAGGGATGATAGGCCCCGGCCGAGGACACGACCCCGAAATAAGCCGCCTGGATGGCCTGGAAATCCGTGGCTCCGGCAGGCACGGCGATGAGGTCGAAGGTCGCGGCGGTAGCCGCGGCGGGGACCGGATCGCTTCCAGGAGCCGGGAGGTTCGCGGCAAGGGCGGTCCGCAAGACCTTGGGATCGTAAGCGAACGCGATGCCGGACAGGTCGCCGAAAAAGGCGAAGGGCGAGGCCGGGGCCGCATAGCGCGAAAGGATTTCCTCGCCGAAGCGGCTGCCGGTCATTGCAGGCATTGCGGGCCTTTCCAGCCTGGCCAAAGCGCTGTCCCAGGTATACCCCGTGCCCCATTCCACCAGGCGGCAGGACTTGGCCACCACGAAAACCGCCAGGGAATCCTCCTCGGGGCGATTGAAATTGAAAGTGGCGAAGACCAAGATGCGCTCAGCGATGGAGGGATCGGAAAGGATGGCGGACGCCAAGGTGGTCATGGGACCGCCGGCCAGGAAGAGAAGGGGCCGGTCAGGCGAAGCCTTCGCGGCCTCGGCGGCGATAAGGGCGCTGCCCGGGCTCGGCAGGGGCTGGATGTCCTCCCAGCGGCCGGAAGGCGGCAGGGACAGCCTCCCGAAGGCGCCGGGCAAAGGTTCGGGAAGATTGCGCATGCCCGCTTGCCGCGCCAAGCGCAGTTCGCGCAGGCTGTTACGGTGGTAGGAACGGAAGCTGTCCGGATCGGCCGCGGCCACGCCCGGCAGGATTTGCCCGCGCAGGTCCACGCGTCCCTGGCTGGCGAGGGCCCACAGGAATTCGTCATCGGCGGTATTGTCGAAGCGATCATTGTCGTAGATGACCGCTCCACCCAATGCCAGGCCCGGCACCCGCAGTTGCCCGTCCGCGACCTCGAAGCCCTGCTTCAGCCGTTGGCCCAGGATCACGTCGGCGGCCATGGTTCCGGAATCGGCCTTCACCCTCACGCCCTTCACGTCCACGCTGTCCTGGAAAGGAGATAGGCTGGAAACCCGCAGATCGTATACGCCCTCGGGCATCCCGCCGAGCACGAAAGCGCCCGTGGTGTCCGTGGCCGCGGAATGGGAGGAGCCGTAAACCCGGACCAGGGACGGCCGCCGTACCCCGTCCGCATAGAGAACGCGGCCGCGCACCCGTCCCGGAGCCTTGAGCGCCACGGCCGGGAATTCCAACCGGGCGGAGGTATCGGCGAAGGTACCCTCGAAGGCGGCCGACAGGCTGTCGCCGCATCGGGCTTCGAATCGGTAGGTGCCGGCGGCCACGGAATCGAACCGGAAGAGGCCCTGTCCGTCGGCCAGGGCCCTGCGCGCGCCCTTCGAGGAGGGAACCGATTCCAGGGGCTCTTTGAGGAAGCCGCTCGAACGCATCTCCACCATGGCGCAAGCCGCAGGCGCGCCGCCCGGCAATTCGATGCGGCCGAAGGCCTTGGCCCCGCCGGTTTCCGTATCCGTGGCCCCGCCGGCCACCGGAGCGTCCCGGCCGCAGCCCGACATCAGGGCGGCCATTGCCGCCGCCAAAAGCATGTAAGCCTTGAGAGCCCGCCGAAATGCCCGCATCATGCCCCCGCCCGCTTGCGCGTCACGGTGAACAGGTTCATGGTCATCTGGAATACGGCCTCAGGGCTTTCATCCTGGCGCGCCATCTCCATGACCAGGGTGCGGAAATCCCGCATCTTGCCGATCACCTTCTCGAAGGTCTTGCGGGAAAGGCTCAAGGTGGTGGAAGAGGAGATCCGATCCTCGGGCGGACAGCGCTCGAAGGCCTCGATGGCCATTTCCAGCATCTTAACCTGGTGGCGGATGATCTGGTAGCTCTGGATGCCGAACCCGGTCGTGAGCAGGGGCTCGGCCTGGATATAGCGCCCGTCCTCCTTCCTGAGGAATCCCAACTCCAGCACCAGCTGGATCGATTCCTCCGCCTTTTCCGCGCTGATGGCCGGGTTGAGCATCCGGCCCAAGGCGGCGAAGTCGTCCTTGAAGCCGCCCATGGCCGCCAGTTCGCGGATGATGCAATGGTGCCAGTCGCGGAAGTAGGCGTATTGATCCTGGCGGATGCGCATGACGTTGCGCGCCTTCTGGAGGGCGATGAGGCGATCGAAGAACTGGTTCTTCTCCCGCACGGTCTTGGCCTGGTTGAAGAACACCAGATGCTCGAAGTATTCGGCTTCCTTGTCCTTGAGCCCGAGGGCCGAACAGATCTTGAGCATGGAACTCTTGGTGAGGTTGCGTTTGCCCTCGATCAGGAACTTGAAGAAGGGCGCGGAATTGATGCCGGCCTTTTCGGCCAGGTACCGATAGGAGAAAGCCGCATTGACCGCTTTGTTGCGATCGTAATAGTCCTTGATGAACAGGCGGTAATCCGAATATTCATAGATGTCTTCCATGGATCCCCGCCGGGACGAAACGCCCGTCCGGGAAATCTACCGGTAAAAGGGGTTTTCAGGGGGCCGGAAACCTCCGCCCGTTTACACCTGTAAACGCTACGGCCTCCATTATCCCCAACATCCCGAATTCCCCGACGGGAACCTACCGGACGTAACCCAGCCGCACGTTTATCCTGTCGCGGCTGCCGCCGACGCGCACGGTTCCGCCCACCGGCCCCTGCACCTGGGTCGGCTCCACGGTTACCGTACCCATCATGATATAGACGCCCGTACCCACGTGCTGGCCGCTCTCGCTGACCGGGTACCAACGCAAGGCCACGTTCTTGTATCCCTGCGGATCCGCTTTCACATCCCGGAGCATGCCTTCCGATACGGTGCCTTTGGCCCGGTTCACGACCTGCCCGAAATGGTCGAATACCCTGAAATCGAAATCGAACCCGCCCTTGGCGCTGACTTTCAATTCCGGGGCCCTGGTGAAGGCATCCGGGCGCTTCGGGTCGGCCGACTTCCATTCCCCGGTCCTGCAGTCCAGGCAGTCTCCGGTCCGGCCCGTTTTCGGATCGACGATCTCGACCACGGAAACGTTGATCTTCAAGGGCACGGGACGATCGATTTTCTCGCCGACCACGTAATCGCCGCCTTGGATGGATATGGTGAGCAGGCCTCCGACGGGCACGTAATACCCCATATTGCTTTGGTTACCCCGGGTGTCGGTGAGGGTCGGCACGCCGATCAGCTTGAGGCTGTCTCCGGGTTGCGGGCCTGATCCGGCGGCCAAGGTGAATTCGTAGCCCTTTCCGCCCAGGCTTTCGACGCCGGTCAAGACGACTCCCGGACCGAATTCCGCTCCGTTCGGGTGCAAGGCCGAAAAAGGGAACTTCTTATCTCCCGCTTCCACCTTGATATCCTCCGAGAGCACGATCTTCAGGATATCCGGGGTGCCTGGCCGGCTGGGCTTCGCTTCCGCGGAAATCACCACCGGACCTACCGCGTCCCTGATGACGAAGGGGATATCGTCATACCCTTCCGGCCCGGAGGGGAAGCGGCCGTAGGGACCGTCCGGGAAGGCGGTGCCGAACTGGAAAGGCTGTTCCGGGAACTGCGCGACCAGGACCAGCCCATCGGCGGGGTCGAAGGACAGGCGACCGGGGGCGACCGAGATGGTATGCCCGGGTTGGAACGGATCTTCCAAGGTCAGGGCGGCGGGAAGCTTATCCCTGGCCGCGGCCAAGGTGATGCGCGCCGCGTCGATGCGGCCGTCGCCGTTCCGATCCAGGTATACGCCGGAGGCGGTCTTCGTCACCTTCTCCTTGGTGAATGCCGTGGACGCCACCTCGCTGCCCGCGTAGACTACCGAGCCGCCGCAGGAATCCGCGCTCCCGTTGGGCTTCCAGGTAAAGGCCTTGACGGTGGCTTCGGCGGTCAGGAGGAAGGGCGCGAGGTATTCGCGCGTGGCGCCCTGGGGAACGCCCGTCGCATTGACCGAGGGAGCGCTGCCGTCCACGGTGAAGTAGATGCGGGTGGTGGCAGGGGATAGCGGGGGTAGCGTAAGGGTTACCGTGGCCGAGTCCCGGAACGGCGTTTTTCCGCTGATGACGGGCGCGGGCAGCTTGATTTCCGAGTCCAACCGCACTCCGCCCACCAGGAAGACGATATCATTGTAATCGTAGTCCCCTCCCGCCACATCCTCGAAACCGAATACCACGTCGGAGCAATTCGCGCGCCCGGCGATCGCCCAACGGTGGTCTTCCTTATTGTTCGTTTCTCCGCTGACCGGCATGGCGCCATGGTTGATCGCCATGCCTTTGAGCGCGGGATCGCCATCGAAATCGTAATTCCCGGCGGTATTGGCTCCGGTATATTTTTTCGGAGTCATCTTGGCTTTATCCGCCACGTACAGGAAAACCACCGGAGCGCCCTTCGGGTAGATGCCCAAATCCATCACCGTACCCTTGGCGTCCTTGTTCGAGAACAGGAACCTGACCTCGCCGGTGACCGGATCCACCACGTACAGGTATCCGGTATTGGACGCCTCGTTGCCTATCAGCGTCACGGTGGCCTTGCCACCCGTTGCCGTAAATCCGTTGCCCAGAAGGAGGGGGATGGTATTGTAGGGAGCGAAACCGGATGAAAGGAAATAGGTATCAGGATTGGCTTGCGCGAATCCGGGCCGTGGCGGGAGGAAGAAAGCCGCCATCATCGAAATCCAAATCCATTTCCGGTTCGATGCGACGCTCATTTTTACCCCACGTATCACCTAAGAGCAGGCTGGCAGGGAATGTAGCATGAAGAGGCGGTCCGGGGCCGGAACATTTCTTCCCGCCAACGGCGCCGGGACAACCTGCGCGCTCCTCATATATAAAGGACCTTTTGCAATCATGTGTTGGTTTTCTTTACCGAAGAAGGTTGTTTCCGGGTGGGGCCTAGTGCCCTCTTACACCAATCCGGAGATTCTATCAAAAAGCAAAGCGTTCTATTCGCGATACTGGCCACCTTTTGCATTACCGGCACCATGGCATGCTCGAAAAAAGCATCGGTCGAGAAAGTCCAAGTAATCGAGAAGACCCCGGTAATCGTCCATGAGACCCCGGTCATTATCCACGATGCTCCACCGGCCGGTGAAGCCGAGAAAACCGGCAAGAAGCTCGATCGCGTGATCGGGGACGTAAACGACCTGGGCCGCTGAATCGAAATGGCCGCGAAAAAGGGGGTTGGCGAAAGCTGACCCCCCTGATTCCTGGTGCATAGAACCACCGATTGAATGGTGGAGCCAAGTAGACTATTCGAGCGCCCCAAGTCCCCTTGCCGTCCCGATCCAATGTCCGATAAGGTCGGCGGGATCGGCGCCTACCGCACGGCCCAGATGCAAGGCGAGCCCCATCAGCAATCCCGAGGCTTCCCGGACCGCATCGAAATCCCCCAAAGCGCCGAAGGAGGATTGGGTCTGCCCATCGAGCATTTCGAAATGGCGACGGCAAAAATCCGTTGGGCTATCGAAACCGTCACCCAGATCCGGAAGCATCAGCCGATCCAACCATTCCGGACCCAGGCGCTTCGCCAAGTCTTCCGGAGGTGAAGAGCCCAGTTCGCGCCAAAGGCCCAAGGTCCGCGTGTCGCCGGATGCGGCCAGACCGGTTTCCAAAAGCAGGCCGAACGCACCGTCGGCCAATCGCTGCATCAGTTCCAGGTATTCATCCTGAGCGGTTTCACTGGACTTCGTATCTTGACCGGCGAGATAGGCCGCCACCGTCATATGAGGCAGCTTTACGACATCGGGGCATCCTTCCAAACAGGGAAACCCGGAGCCTTGATGGATATACTGGAACCGTCCTCCCTGTCCTTGCCGACCCAAAGGGTATAACCGGCAAGCCAAAGGCCGGCCCGCATGCACGCTGCAACCGCTCCCAGGCAGATATTGGCTGCAGGCGGCCTGGTTATTCCAACCGGCAGGTCCGTCGAAGCGCAAGCGTATGCCGCCGAATTCGCAATACCGATCGCGAAACGCCCGAGGAGGGATGCCTTTGGCCGCGGCCAGGCGCGCGAGTTCCCAGGGATTCAGCCAAACCGATTTGCCATGACAGCAAGTGCCGGAGCGCGTGCAGGACAAGGGCAGAGTGTCGGTAAGGGAGAGGATGGTGATTTCCGGCATATGGCCCAAACCCGAATAACTTCCACACCGAAAACAGAAAGCCCCCAGTCCTAAGACCGGGGGCTTTCTGGTGGAGCCATGGAGAGTCGAACTCCAGACCTCTTGCATGCCATGCAAGCGCTCTACCAACTGAGCTATGACCCCAAGGCGGGGAGAATTTAACACAATCCCGGAGAAATTCAAGGCCTCGGCCGCCCCTTCCCCATTCCAACTTCCGCAACCGGGGCCAAGCCCGGAACCGGCCTGAAATCCGACTTTCCGTCCTCTACCCTAATGCTTCCCCGGCCCAGCCGCCGAATCCGGCCATAGGATATTGGCCTCCACCGCATAGGTATTCAGGGCGCCGATGGTCCGCAGGAGGGGCATCAAGGAATCGTAAATCGCCTTGCCGGCGCCGGGATAGAGGTTTTGCCTTTCAAGCCGGTCCCCGGTGGTATTGAAGACCTCCGTCCCCTGCTCCCGCGGCATGGCCCCCAAGGGCCCATGGATGCGGAAGGAACCATGCTCCAGGGTGCCCTGCTCCCCGCGCGTCAGATAGCTGAGGCTGTTCAGGCCCGTGGCGGGACGGACCAGGCTGTGCCCCAGGTAACTGTTCTCCGCGCGGATGCCCGCCAGGTCCAGCACCGTGGGACCTATATCCAGTTGGCTGGCCGGATAATCGTGCAGGGCAGCCGGACCGAGCTTGGGATGCTCCCCGACCATGACGAAAGGGATCCACACCGACTCCGTATAGAGGCCGTACCCGATGGTGGACGAGCCATGTTCGGAAAGGGGGAAGCCGTGATCGGCCAGGATGATGAAGATGGTATTCGCGAACCAGGGCTGCCCGCGCACCGCCTCCAGGAAGCGGCCCACGGAGGCGTCCGTATACTCCATGGTGGCGCGCATCTTCTCCTGCAGGCCCGCGCCGGGCCCGGGGGTGCGCACGCCCGGCTCGGCGTTGAACGGGTAATGGTTGGTCTTGGTGATGGCCGCGACCATGAAGGGCCGGTCCGCCGAAAGGCTGTCCCGCATCCAACCAGCCATGTCCTGGAACATGGCATCGTCGGTTTCGCGCGTGCGGTCGTAGGTGAGGCCCTGGTACCATTGGCGGAGCCACGGGACCTGGCCGTCCCAGGAGGGATCCGCGGCCGAGAAGAAATGGGTGCGGTATCCGCGGCGGCCCAGCTCGTCCGTGAAGGCGCGATGGCGCAAGGTGGTGAAATCGTTGGCGATGTACCGGGTGGGATGCTGGAGGATGGAGAGATGCGTGCTCACCAAGGCGTTGATGGTAGGGATGCCCGAGCAGGAGAAGCGCGTCCAGGCATGCGCATGGCCGTTCGCCAGGCTGTCCATCACCGGAGTGGGGCTGGGGCCGGCGAATCCAGGCAGGGACCCGAACGGGCGCAGGTAACCGGCGTTGATCCCCCGGTGCGATTCCAGGAGGATGAGGACGAAATTCTTGGGATGGTCGTCGAGCCCGTCGCAATCCTCGTCCACGCCGTTGCCGGGCAGGTCCCTGGCGCCCGGATGGGATCTGGGATCGGCATCGTCGCAATCCGCCGCGGCCTGGAATCCGTCGCCGTCCTCGTCCAGGCGGCATCGGTACGGATCGGCGCCGGAGGCCCCCGTGCACAGGCTTTGCGCGGGCACCTTGTAGAACGGATAGGCCGTATCCGGGAACGCGTACGCGCTATCGCCCTGTTCCAGCAGCCATTGGGCCCGGAACTCGCCGCCCATCCGCGCCAGGGCGATCGGGGCGGGAGGCTTCCCGCGCTTGGTCTGCAAGCTCTCCCATAGGGTCGCCGTGGAAGGGCGCAGCTTACGCATGCGGAACCCGCCGGTCCAGATGAAGTTCAGGAATACGTAGGCGACGAGCGCTCCTCCGAACAGGACCGACGGGACCGGAAGGGCCATCGGCCGCGCGGCCGCCCACGCGCGGCCGCGGAACCAGGAGTGCAAGGCCAGGGAGAGCGGCACGCAACCGCAGAACAGCAGGTAAGGCAGGAAGGGAATCGACTCGTCCGATGCGATGAACTTGAACACTTCCCGGATGGACGCGGCATTGCCGTAAGTGGACATGAGGCCCAGATCAAGATGCATGCCGAGGAAGCGCATCGTTTCCTGATCGACCACGGTAAAAAGGAGCAGGACGGAGTGGAATACGATCAGGGCCCCGAACGCGCAGCGCCGCCCGCGTTCCGACCACATCATGGCGGAAAGGAACATGGCGGCCAGGAACGGGAGGGACCACCCGGCTATCCACAGCCAATCGATGGAGATCGCATGGAAGACGTACCAGTCCGGCTTGCCTACGAACGGGAAGCCGTAGGCGTCCTTGCGGTAGAGCACGGCCGCCCGGAGTACCACGTGGGTTACCCATACGGCGAGCAGGTAGGCCGAGGCGGGATGCAAGGCGGCGCCGGCGGCCGCGCGCCAGGCGGTGGGCGCGATGGGAGCGTTTTTCGGAGTCATGTGATGGGAAAAGATAGGAACTCGCATGCCCGCCGTCCGCCGGGAGGCGCGCATCGGCTTCCGCCGTGCGCCGCCATGCGCGGTCCCCGGCCGTCCTCAAAAGCGGAGGGATTGCTAACTTGATGGTACGGACCCGGAGGCCGAACATGGAACCCAAGCAACCGGAGAACCCGGGCGGAAACGAGAACCCGGGCGGAAAAGAAACGCCGGACCCCAAGATAGCGGGCGGATCCGCGCGATCGGGCGGGGAATCCCCGGACGATGGATTCAACCAGGCCCTCATCCGCGGCAAGATGCGCGTCGCGGAAAAGGGCCATGACAAGCGGATGATGGCCGGCGGCCGCGCGGCCGAAGAGGGCCAGGTCCAGGGAACCGGCCCCGCCAATCGGCATGGCATGCCCCAGCTTCCCCCCGGCCAGCATGAGGTCAAGAACTGGCCCGTGCTCGACCTGGGCGTCAAGCCGGCCATCCCCCGGGATATGTGGTCCCTCACCGTCAAAGGATACGTCGAAAAACCTTACGTGCTGGAGTGGAAGGATTTCATGGACCTGCCCCAGGTCGAGGACGTCTCCGACTTCCATTGCGTCACTTCCTGGAGCCGGATGGACAACCATTGGGGCGGGGTCCGCTTCCGCACCCTGGCGGAAAAGGCCGTCCTCAAGGCCGATGCCACCCACGTGCACATCAAGGCCTACGACGGCTACTCCACCAACCTTCCCCTCGCCGAATGCATGGACGACGACGTGCTGCTGGTGCATACCTGGGAAGGCATCGATCTCCCCCGCGAGCATGGCGGACCGGTGCGCATGATCACCCCGCGGAAATACGCGTGGAAGGGCGCGAAATGGATCAAGGAGATCCTGTTCCTGCCCCAGGATCTATTGGGCTTCTGGGAACTGCGCGGGTATTCGAACTCGGCCGAGCCTTGGTTCAACGACAGGTATTCCTGACCGGACATTCCGCCTTGTGAACCGGCGCCGCGCCCAGGGCGGCCGCCTGACCGGTCGGCGCTTACTTCAGGCCGGGCAGATTGAGACCGAACTTATAGCAGATCAGGCCGGTCATCCGCAACATGCGGAAGGTGGTCTCGTCTCCCCAGAGAAGTCCCACCTCGAACCGGGTATACCAGCGCCCGCCCAATCCGATATCGCCTGCGAAGTTCGCTCCCGGATCATGCATCTTCCCTTCGACTACGCCTTGGGTCAATTCCAGCTCCAGGGCCGCGACCTGGTTTCCCGCCCTGGATGAGCCGCCGGCGTTTACATTGACCTGGCTGGCCACTTCATAATGGTAGCCCACGCTCAAAAGGCCCGCCTTATAGGGATCGTTGCCGCCGACGGTTTCCCCGTCGAATCCGGCGTAGAACGCATGGCCGCTCACGCCCGGGCCCTTGGCCCCCAGGTAGTTCCCGCCGCCCATGGATACTGGTTGGTAGATATCCTCCTTGTGGCTCCGATACCCGATACCGGCGCGGGCGCGGATGTTGGCGCCCAGGGTTCCCGCTCCCAGCCGCGTGTCCAGGAACAGGCCGGGAATCCAACCGTGGCTGGGAAGGACGCCCCAGGACTGGCCGCTCAATTCCGCTCCCAGGCCGATAGGAAGGAGAAGGCCCGCTCCTATCATGATGCGCGTGTCCTCTTGGATGGTCTCATCGCTCGCATCGCTGGCCGTAAAGGCCACGACCTGGCCTTCCTTGAACTCCTCGGCGGATCCGATGGATACCAGGCCCGAGAGCAGAAAAATGGCGATGGGGAATTTCGGATTCATGGCTGCCGACCTCATGGATGGGGTTATCGACAGGATTATATCCTCGGAAAAAACGGGCAGGCAAAGGAACCGGCGGATTTGACGATTATTTGCCCGCGATCAACCGGCACTTTCCGGGAGTTACGGTAACTGAACGGTTACTATGGCGGGAAAGGAATCGGGGCTGCTTGAGGGTGCCCCCCTCGATCCGGACCGCAGGGTCCGCGATTCAAACCGCCCGAAGCTTGGCGTACTCGGAATCCCTCTCCACCGGCACGCGCCCCTTGGACCGGATGATCCTCCCCAGTTCCGCCGACGTAACCGCGGGATGCTCCATCCCCCCGGCCATCGAATAGATCCGGGTGGAATCGTCCACGGTCCCGTCCAGATCGTCCACCCCGTAGTCCAGGGCCTGGGTCGCCAGATCCAATCCCAACATGACCCAATAGGCCTTGAGATGGGGGATATTGTCCAGGAAGAGCCGGGCCACGGCGTAGTTGCGCAAGTCCTCCTCGGCCGGAACCTCGGGGATATGGCTCAGGGCATTGGCCTCGTTGCGGTAGCGGAGCGGGATGAAGGCCTTGAACCCGCCGGTGCGGTCCTGCAGATCCCGCAGGCGAAGCATGTGATCGATGCGGTGCCGGTATTCCTCCACATGGCCATAAAGCATGGTCGCATTGGAGAGCAGGCCCAGGCGGTGGGCCGCCTCGTGGACCTCCAGCCAGGTATGCGCCGGCGCCTTCCCCCCCGCGATGCGCTTGCGCACTTCCGGATCGAAGATTTCCGCGCCGCCGCCGGGAAGGGAATCCAGGCCCGCGCGTTTCAGCCGATCCAGGGCCTCGGTCAGGGTCACCCCGCTCTTCTTGGCGAAATAGGTGATCTCCACCGCGGTGAACGCCTTCACGTGCAATTCCGGGCGGATGGATTTGATGAAGGCGCATAAAGCCTCGCCGTACTCGACCCCGCGATCGGGATGCACCCCGCCGGTGACGTGGATCTCGGTGAGGGATCCCATCGGATAGGCGTCCAGCTTATGGCGCAGGTATTCGAAACCGTAATCCCAGGCCCCTTCGGCTTCGGTCGCCTTGGGCGTCCGGTAGAAGGCGCAGAACTTGCATGCGTACACGCATTTATTCGTCGGTTCGAAATGGATGTTCCGGTTGAAATAGGCCTCCTGGCCATGCCGGGTCAGACGCACGGCGTCCGCCTGCGTCCGGAGCCAGGGAAGCGGGGCCATCCGGTACAGGAATAGCCCTTCATCCGCGGTCAGTCTTTCGCCGCGGCTGATCTTGGCTTCCAGGGGCAAAAGGGCTTCTAACGGGGCGGAATGCGGCTCGGATGGATTCAGGGACATGCATGGAAAGGTACGAAAGCGAGCCGGAACCGGCCAAACCGGACCGGCCCCGATTATCGCGGCTTTGCATCCCCTCCCCATCCTACCTATACTTAACCTCCCCCGGAATCGGGACACGCGAAAGGATATATGGCCGCCAGCACAGTCGAAGAAATCACCATGAACTACGAGGAAGAGGGCGTTCAGCTCGTCAAGGAATTGGATAAGGAGGTCCTGACCAAGGGCAGCTGGACCACCATCATGTTCAAGTACCAGGACCTGGACAAGGCCACGAACACCTTCAAGACCACCAAGATTTCCATCCGCCGGTACCAGAAACAGAATGGCGAATACAAGCAGAAGAGCAAATTCAACATCTCTTCCATCGCCCAGGCCAAAAAGGTGCTGGACGTCCTCAATAAATGGACCGAAAACGAAGGCGGCGGCGGCGGCGACGTCGAAGCCGGCGAGGACTAGGTCCGATTGGCCAAAGGGGTGAAGGCGGTGAAGGTGGAGTGGGCCGATGTCGGTCCCATTCCCGTTCCCAAGCCCAAGGAATTGGCGCGCCTGGCCGAAACGGTCCTGGACGCCGAATTCGCGAAATCCTTGGAAAAGGCGGGGAAAACGGCCAAAGGCCGGAAGCCCCTGATCCGCACCGTGAACCTGGTTTTCTGCGAAAACGCCTTCATCCGGGATTTGAACCGCCGTTTCCGCAAGCTCGACAAGGCCACGGACGTGCTTTCCTTCATCTATGACGATGACGACGTTTTCGGCGAGATCTACATCGCGACATTGAAAGCCCAAAAACAGGCCCCCCGTTGGAAAAACACCTTTTACGATGAAATGCGCCGATTGGTCGTCCATGGAGCATTGCATCTGGCCGGATTCGACCATATGAACGCCAAGGACCGGAAGACCATGCGCGCCCGGGAAGACCATTATTTGGAACCCTGAAATGAACTATATTTAACCCTGTGTGGTCGTCCCGATCACCGAACCTCTGTACAACGTGGATCCAACCTCTCCCCTTAAAACCCTTCTTTTCTTTTTCCTTTGGGCCGGACTCAGCGGAGTCCTGAGCGGAGTGAAGACCGTCATCGGATTTTTCCGGGGACAGAACTCCGAGCATTCCCTGAATGGGGAGTCCGCCCAGACCAAGGCCATCGTCTCCCGCGCCGTCACCCTCTGGGAAAAGCCGGGGTTTTTCGAATCCATCAGCGTCGGCCGGTTCATCCTCGACGGGTGCGCCATCCTGGCGGGAATCCGCTACCTGGCCTACATGTTCCCGGAAACCAGCATCGTCACCTTGGGGTTGATCGACATCCTCCTGGCCTTCGCCATCGCCCATTGGCTCTCCCCCATCCTGGCCCAGGCTTTCTCCCCCTCCCTGGGGAAATGGGCCCTGCGCATCTATAAGGTCTACAGCTTCTTTTTCATGGGCAAGGTGGGCGAAGTGCTTTTCCAGACCCACGATCTGGTCCTGCGCAAGATGGGGATAGATCCCAAGCTGAGCTTCCTGGGCGAGACCAACCTGCACAAACTTGCCCCGCCCGTGGACGATGAGAATCCGGACCGCAGCGGCCTGGAAGACGATGAAAAAGAGATGATCCGGAGCATCTTCGACCTGCGCGAAACCCAGGTGAAGGAAATCATGACCCCGCGCGTGGACGTGGCGGCCCTGGAGATAGGCGCCTCCTTCCGGGAAGTGCGGGACCTCATCTCGGACGAGAAATACAGCCGCATCCCGGTCTACAAGGAAACCATCGATAATATCCAGGGCATCTTGCATACCATGGATTTGATGAGCATGCGGGACGAAATCCGCGGCCCCGGGTTCAAGCTGCAGGGCCTGTTGCGCGAAGCCTATTTCGTGCCGCGCACCAAGAAGATCGGCGAACTCATGCGGGAGTTCCGCCGCAAGCATATCCACATGGCCATCGTGGTCGACGAATACGGCGGCACGGCGGGGTTGATCACCCTCGAGGACATTCTCGAGGAGATCGTCGGCGAGATCCACGATGAGGATGAGACCGAGACCCTGAAAATCCGCAAGATCGACGACGGCATCTACCTGGTGGATCCGATCGTGTCCTTGTCCGACCTGAACGCGGAATTGGGCCTGGCCCTGAAGCCCGAGGATCCGGACATCCAGATCGACACCTTCGGGGGCTTCATCCTGTTCATCCACGGCAAGGTCCCGGACAAAGGGGACGTGATCCGCTTCAAGGATTTCACTTTCGAAGTTATGGAAATGGACGGTCAGAAGATGGAGAAGATCCGGCTGACCCTCCCCTCCCTCGTCAATACCTGATTCAAATGGGGCCCCCTGGGGGCGAAGGAACGGGATCCGCGGCCGGGTTCCGGCAGGATCCCTTAAGGCTCAGGCACGGCTGCGCATGTTTCCGATGTTCCGCAACAGGTCCTCATTGTAGAAATCAAGCAATGGGAGCTTGTTAAGCACCTCTTCGCCCCGTTCAAGATTCGACGCATTGTCCTGGATGACCTTGATCAATTTGTTCACGGAAAGGTGCAGGTCCATGAGGGAATCTTCGAGGCCAATGAGATCGTCAGAGTGTTCCAAAATCGCTCCATCCCGAAAAAATTTTCAACCGCCATTGCCCCACGTTGAACGTAAATATATGGAAGTTTGCGCCTGGGTCAAGGACTGTTTCGGGAAGTTAACACACTTTGCAATCCGCAACAAGATCGACCGGGCAACCCGTTATAAAACAACCGGTTAGAGCCGCGCAAGATCAGTAGGGACTAACCCTCCGGCTACGTTGGACGTAGCCGGAGAATCGGTTGATCAGGCTTGTTACGGAAGAGAGCGCCAAGACACCGGAATCAGGCGCGAAGCTTCAGGAACTGGCGGCGGCCGCGGAAGTTGAATCCGATCGCGGGCAACATCCCCAGCTTTTCCCGCTGGGTCTTTTCCTTCCGTTCGCGGATTTGATTCTGCCGTCCGAGCCATGCCATCCATTCCAGCATGTCCGCATTCGCCTTCTCCAGGGACGTGAATTCGTATCCCGGGAAGAAGAGCTTCTTGAGGACCTTGCCGGGCCGCTTGAGACGGCCCTTCATCCACGGCGCGAAAGCGGGAGTGGGTTGAGCGGCATAGCCGTAATGATGGCCGCAGTCCACCACGGGAAGGTGGAAGGGGAATCCCCCCACCAGCCTGCGCATGGTCGGGCTTTCCTGGGGATCGTAAAAGACCCCGACCGGAACGCCGCCGAAGAATTCGAACGCGTTCTGGTGGCATTGCAGGAAGCTTCCCATATCGCTGCCTTCGATGAGCTCCGCGTAGAAGCGGCCGGAGTTGCCCAGCACCATGGTGAACAGGTGCGCCTTGACTTCGATCGCCTGGCCTTGGCCATCGGAACCCTTGAGGACGAGCTTGGCCATTTCCACCTGGGCGTGCGGCGCGTCCGTGGACAGGAAGGTCGATCCTGCGTTCCGCCCGAGTTCGCGGCGGAATGCGTGGATCTTCTTCTTGACCAGATCGTAACTTCCGATGTACCCCCGGTCCTTGAGGGTCAGGTAGAAGTCCTTGATCTTTGCGCGCGGCTGGTCCTCGACCATCCGGAGCAGGAGCTTGAGATGGGGCCCGAGCTTGCCGCGCCCCTCCTCGGCTTCTTCCGGATCGCCGGTTCCCGGCGCGGCTTTGCCGTTCGCATGGCCGTAAGCCGATGCGATCGCCAGGCCGGCGCCCGCGGAATGCGGGACGGCGTGGGCCATCAATCCATGCAAGGGCACGGGCGACGGCGCGATGCCGAGCAGGGAAATGGGCGACGGTTTCAGGCCGCCTTCCCCCGCTTCTATGTGTTCAGGTAGTTTCCATTCTCTAATTGGGTTTGCGGTTTTGACTTGAGTCGATAGGTCTCTCACCCCGACTTCCTTTCTCCCCTCCAAGTAACCGGCCTACGCAAACCCCTCTGCGGAAAGACCGATTGGATCACCCCTTTCAAAGGTGATGTTTCCCAATTTAGAGAGTTTTTCCGCGATTGGCGGGAGAAAAGAACTCGCGTAGGGGTGAAACCGAGGCTTTGGGCGTATGTTTTCCCGACACTGGCGCTAAATTCCCGCGTTTTTGGGAAGAAACGTATGTCCGCGGGACAACGCGAAATGAGAACTCGTGATTTTGGGAAAACCCGTCAGTCCAGGGATAGGATGACTTTCCCGGCCTGGCCGGAATGGGCCACCTCGAAGGCCTTGCCGTAATCCGCGAAGGGGAACCGATGTGTGATGACCGCGGAGATGTCCAGGCCGGATTGCAGCATGGCGGTCATCTTGTACCAGGTCTCGAACATTTCGCGGCCATAGATGCCCTTCAGGACCAGGCCCTTGAAGATGACCTTGCCCCAGTCGATGGCCACGTCCGGCGGGAGGATGCCGAGCATGGCGATCTTGCCGCCATGGTTCATATGGCCGATCATGTCCTGGAAGGCCTTGCCGTTGCCGGACATCTCCAGGCCCACGTCGAACCCTTCCACCATCCCCAGATCCGCCATCGCCTTGTCCAAGGCGCCCGGGGCGGCCTGGACCGCATGGGCGCCCAGGCGGGCGGCGAGGCCGAGCCGGAACGAATTGACGTCGGTAACCACTACGTTACGGGCTCCCACGTGCCGGGCCACCGCCGCGGCCATCAGGCCGATGGGGCCGGCTCCGGTGACGAGGACGTCCTCGCCCACGAGGTCGAAGGAAAGGGCGGTATGCACCGCATTGCCCAGGGGATCGAGGATGCAGGCGATCTCGTCCGGGATCCCGTCCGGGATCGGGAATACGTTGGTGGCGGGCAGGGACAGGAGCTCGGAGAAGGCGCCGGGACGGTTCACGCCCACGCCTTCGGTATTGCGGCAGAGGTGCCGGCGACCGGCCCGGCAGTTGCGGCAATGCCCGCAGGTGATGTGCCCCTCTCCCGATACGCGTTCGCCCGGCTTCACGCCCCTGACTTCCCGGCCCACGGCTTCGACGACCCCGAAGAACTCATGTCCCACCGGCATGGGAACGGGGATGGTTTTGCGGGCCCATTCGTCCCAATGGTGGATATGCAGGTCGGTGCCGCAGATCGCGGCTTTCCGGACGCGGATGATGACGTCGTTGGGCCCGCATTCCGGTTCCGGCCAATCCAGCATGGAGATCCCCGGTGCGGCCTTGTCCTTGCCCAATGCTTTCATGCGATTACGCCCGTATCCTTTCCGGCCCGGCGGAACGCCTCCAGGGCCCGGTCCAATTGCCCTTTATCATGCGCGGCGGACATCTGCGCCCGGATGCGGGCCTTGCCTTGCGGCACCACCGGGAAAGAGAACGCCACGGCGTATACGCCCAGTTCCAACAGGCGGTCCGCCATGGCCTTGGCCTTTTGCGCGTCGCCGATGAGGACGGGGATGATGGGATGGGAGCCCGGCGCCAGGGTGAAGCCGGACGCCTGCAGGCCCGCGCGGAAATGCGCGCTGTTTTCCCGCAACCGTTCCCGGAGTTCCGTTCCGGCCTCGGCCATGGCCACGGCCTCCAGGGAGGCTTCGGCGATGGCGGGAGCCAGGGTGTTCGAGAACAGGTAAGGGCGAGCGCGCTGGCGCAGCCAGGCGACGATCTCCTTGCGGGCGGCCACGTATCCACCCGAAGCCCCGCCCAGGGCCTTGCCCAGGGTGCCGGTCAGGATATCCACCCTGCCCCCCACGCCGCGATGTTCGGGTGTTCCCGCCCCCCGCGACCCCAGCACCCCGACGGCATGGGAATCGTCCACCATGACCAGGGCATCGTACCGGTCGGCCAGATCGCAAATTCCCCGCAGGTCGGCGATTATGCCGTCCATGGAGAAGACGCCGTCGGTGACGATCAGGCGGTAGCGGGCCCCGGACGCCTCCTTGAGGCGGGCCTCCAGGTCCGTCATGTCGTTGTTACGGTAACGCAGGCGTTTAGCCTTGCTCAGGCGGATGCCGTCGATGATGCTGGCATGGTTGAGCTCGTCGCTGATGACCGCGTCCTCTTCCCCCAGCAAGGCCTCGAAAACCCCGCCATTGGCATCGAAGCAGGAGCCGAAAAGGATGGCGTCCTCCGTGCCCAGGTAACCCGCCAGGCGCGCCTCCAGGGTGCGGTGGACCTCCTGGGTGCCGCAGATGAAGCGCACCGAAGCCAGGCCGAAGCCCCAGCGGTCGAGGCCGCGCTTGGCCGCCTCGATGAGGGCGGGATGGCCGCCCAGGCCCAGGTAATTGTTGGCGCAGAGGTTGAGGACCTCGCGGCCGGTACGCATTCCGGCATCGGTTCCGGCGATGGGGCCGCCCATGGCTCCGGCCGCGGCCCGATCGTCTTCCGGGTTTTCAGCGCCCAGGGCGGAAAGGGACGCGACGGCCGCCGGGTCGGCCAGGGTGGACAGGGATATTTCCGCGCCTTGCGGCGTAGCGAGAACGCGTTCCGCTTTGTAAAGGCCGTCGGCGCGCAGTTCCGCGAGGCGGCGCGACAGGCTTTCAATCAGGTTTTCGGACATAGGAAGCGAGCCTCCCCTTTCCGGTAATTTAACGAATTTTCCGGGCCGGAAGATAGGGAAACCCACCCGGAGAAGGACCGGCCCGGGCGTCCGCGGCGGTTCACCGGTAGATACGGAGCAACTGGGTCTTTCCCGCCACGAAGGGAAAGGTATGGATCTTGGCCAAGGCATCCCGCACGTCCAGTTCGCGGCTCTTTTGCGTCAGGATCAGGATGGTCACTCCCGCGCGGCCGGGCAGTACCTTTTGCAGGGCGAAATTGATGGAGATGCCGTACCGGGCGAGCAAGGTCGCGATCTCGCCGATGGCGCCCGGGATATCGTTCAAGGTGAACCGGAGGTAATATTCCGAGACCAGCGCCCCGATGGGCACCAACTGCATCTTCTCCTCCCGCGGCATGCAATTCACCGTATGCTCGGAGAACAGGTTGTTGCCCATCTGGCGGCAGACATGGATGAGATCCCCGACCACCGCGCTGGCGGTGGGGAGGCCGCCCGCTCCGGGCCCCGAGAGGATATGCGACCCGGCCGCCGATCCCTTCACGAATACCGCGTTGGAAACGCCGTGGATGGAAGCCAGCGGATGGCCCTTGGCCAGGAGCGCGGGATACACGTGGGCGAACAGGTTCCCGTCCGGGCCGGGCTCGAGCACGCCGAGCAACTTGACCGCGTATCCCGACTCCCCGGCCAGCTCCAGGTCCAGGGGCGTGATCTGGGTGATGCCGGTGACGCTCATTTCCCGGTAGTCCACGAATTTGCGGTAGCTGAGAGCCGCGAGGATGGCCAGCTTATGCGCCGCGTCCATGCCTTCGACGTCCAGGGTCGGGTCCGCCTCCGCGTAGCCCAGGGCCTGCGCCTCCTTGAGGGCGTCCAGGAAAGGGATTTTCCGGTCCGTCATCTCGGTCAGGATATGGTTGCAGGTTCCGTTGATGATGCAGGCCATGCCGTCGATATCGTTGGCGACGAAGGACTCCTGCAAGGTCTTCACGATGGGGATGCTGCCGCCCACCGCGCCCTCGAAGGCCAGAACGCGCCTGTACTTGGCGGCCAAGGGGAAGAGCTCGGGCCCGTGCGCCGCGATGAGGGCCTTGTTGGCCGTGACGACGTGCTTGCCGTTGCGGAGGGCCGCGCTGATCCAGGCCAACGGGCCTTCGCAGCCCCCGGCCAGTTCCAGGACGATGTCGACGTCCGGACGTGCGCAGATCTCCATGGGATCGGTGGTCCGATACGCTCCGGCCGGCGCCGTGTCCAGGGATTCGGCGGATCGGGCGCTGACGGCGGAAACGGTCAGATCGATATTAAGACGGGAGGAGAAGAATCCGCCCTGCTGGGCCAAAAGCCTGAGGACGCCGGATCCGACCGTGCCGAGGCCGATGATCCCGACCCTGGCCTTCAACGGCATCCCCGGATTCGCGGCAAATGAAACCCCCCGCGGAAGAATATAACGCGGGGGGAAGGGGGGCATGGAGCCGGGGCCGACAAAGGGTTGTCCAAAGGACAACCGGAATAGCCGTCCGTTTCATTCGGGGGCGTATTCCCGGAAGGCGGTGTTGATGCGGCCTTCCGTGGGCGCGACGCGCAGGGTTTCCACCACGAACAGGAGGGCCCCCAGGAAATGGGAAAGGTGCACGCGAGGGGCGGCGAAGATGTCGCCCGGCCCGAGGGCCACCAGGAAGGCGGCGGCCAATCCGATGAGGGCCGGCAATTCCGTGATGGCCGCGCGGACCAGGTACGCGGTGCGGACCTCGCTCTTGAATCCCTCGATATGGAGTTCCCGGCTCCGCAGCCGGGTGAACGCGCGCGAGAACCTCTTGCTGAGGAAAAGCCTGGAGGCGATCAGGGCGAGTACGGGGAGGACCGCGTTCGCATAGGCCGCGCGGGTCACGAAATCGGGGATGATGCCCGGGCCGATCCCCCGGTTCCGCAGGCAATTCCCCAATACCACGGCCGCGAAAACGATCATGCCCATCACCAAGGCCGTATGGATGACGATCAATCCATGGATGTCGGACTTGGAGAAGGGATGACGCGCTTCCATCCTCAGAATCGGACCGGAGCCTGGGCTTCCAGGATGGCTTCCACGTGTTTCAGGAGATCCTTCTTCGTAAAGGGCTTCCGCAGGAAATACGCCTGCCCGGCGGACACCTCTTCGCCCACGCGGTTGTCATCCGTAAAGGCCGACATGTAGATGACCTTGATCCCGGGCCGGACGATGCGCATGGCATGGGCCAGGTCGCAGCCGTTCATGTTCGGGCTCATGCGGATGTCCGTGAGCAACAGGTGGATCGAGAACGGGTACCGCTCGTTCAGGTACAGCGCATCCTCCCCGCTGCACCCGTCTATGGTCTCGTACCCTTCCAGGGAAAGCATGCATTTTACCAGTTCCACGATTTCGTCGTTGTCGTCCACGATCAGGATCGTCTTCTTTTCTTCCATAAACACCCCTTAGATCAATTCCCTCATGCGTATCCTGCGCACCGGCTGCCGCAGCCGGTCCATGGCTTCGTCGCGTATCCTTCTCACCTTGGCCCGGGACAGGCCCAGGAGGATCCCGATCTCCTCCATGGTCATCGGATGCCCCGCGCCCAACCCGTAATGCAGGCGCAGCACCTCCCGTTCCTCCTCGCGCAATCCTTCCAGGGCCTCCCAGACCCCCTGCCTCTGGCTGTCCCCCAAGGCGGCGAAATCCGTTCCCTCCGCCATGCCGTCCCCCAGTCCCTCGTCGCCCAAGCCCTCCTCCCCGCCCTGGCCCGGCTCGTCCAGGGACCGGGAATGCTGGCCGATCCTCAGCAGGTCAAGGACCTCGCCTTCACGGATGGCCAGGTATTCGGCGAGCTCCTCGGGCCGGGCGGGGCGGGATTTGCGCTGGGAAACCACCTTTTCCGCCGCGGCCAGCTTACGGATGGCGGCCGCCTTGGCCACGGGGATGGTGAGGAACCGCGATTGCTCCGCCAGCGCGCGCAGGATGCGTTGCCGTATCCACCACACCGCATAGCTGATGAAGCGGCACTCGTGGGTGCCGTCGAAGCATTGCGCCGCCCGGATAAGCCCGAGATTGCCTTCGCTGATCAGGTCGGTCAGGGGCAGGCCCTGGTTCTGGAATTGCCGGCATACCGATACTACGAACTTGAGATTGGAGGTGATCAATTCGTTGTAGGCGCGGGCGTCCCCCCGGGAGATCCGATCGAAAAGGGCGCGTTCCTCCCGGCGGGTGAGGATGCGGTTGCGGCCGATTTCCTTGAGGTAGGACGAGAGCGAGGTAACGTCGGTGTTAATGGATTCGGCGCTTGGGAAGCGGTTCATGATCGCCTGCTCTTTCCAGGAATCGTGCTTACCCGCGGGAGCGGGGAGTTGGTCCCATACTTGTTAACTAATCTTTTCACCCTCCTTCCGGAAAATATTCGATCCGGGCCATGCCCGCGGTTTGCGTTTTTGGCGGAAACCGTTACAGAATCGATGCAGCGTCGAATCGGGAATCGATCAGGTCGGCGATCCGCTCCAGCGGGTCCCTCCCGGGCCCGGATTCCGCGGCGCGATCGGGGGCAAAAGCCTCCGGTTCCGGCCAATCCAGGCCCTTGCGGTCGGAAACCCAGCGGAATAGGCCGGCGCGCGCTTCCGGAAGGTCGAAAAGGCCGTGCAGGTAGCATCCGAAAACGGCTTCGGCCGAAACCGATCCGAAACCGCCCAGTTCCGAGGCCATCGCCCCGTTTTTCCGCATCGTGCGCAGTAAAGGGCGGCCCTCCCCGAAGGCGACGGTCCGGCCCATATGGATCTCATACCCGGTGATTGGGGCCCCGATGGCCAGGAACGGGAAGCCCAGATTCTCCGCTTCCACCCGGCACAGCTCCTTTTCCCGTTCCAAGGTGGTATCCACGGGCAATAGCCCCAAGCCCGCGGTCTCCCCGGGCTCGCCTTCGATACCATGGGGATCGCGTATGATGCGGCCCAGGATCTGGTAGCCGCCGCAAATCCCCAGGATGGGGATGCCCCGCGAGGCCGCGGCTTCCAGGACCTTGTCCAACCGCGAACCGCGCAGGAAATCCGCATCATGCCGGACATTCTTGCTGCCCGGCAGAATGAGGAAATCCGGATTGCCGATATCCTCCGCCTTGGCCACGTACCGCAGGCGCACGCCGGTCCGCCGCGCTTCCGGATCCAGGAAGGGTTGGAAATCCGTGAAATTGCTCATGAAGGGAAGACGGATGACGGCGATGTCGATCCGGACGGGGCCTGCATCCGCCATCCCACGCGAACCCATCGCTCCCAGGGAGTCCTCTTCCTCCAAACCCAGGTCCTCAAGGTAGGGCAGCACGCCCAGCACCGGAACGCCTGTCAGGGATTCGATCTCGCGGATCCCGGAATCCAACAGGGACGCGTCCCCGCGGAATTTGTTGATGACCACGCCCGCCAACAAGGCGCGATGGCGCGCTTCCAGGAGGGAGATGGTGCCGAAGATGGATGCGAAAACGCCGCCCCTTTCGATATCGGCGACCAGGATGCAACGGGCCCCGGCGTATTCCGCCATGGAACCGTTCACCAGATCCTCTTCCCTCAGGTTGATCTCGGCGGGACTGCCCGCGCCTTCCAGGATCACGGCCTGGAACCTTCCCGCCAGGCGGTCATAGGCCTCCCGGACGGTGGCGCGCATCTCGTCCTTGCGCCGGTAATATTCCTTTCCGGAAAGGTTCCCGACGGCCTTCCCCATCGCCACCACCTGCATGAGGTTCCCGCCCATGGGCTTGAGCAGGATGGGATTCATGTCCGCATGGGGTTCGATGCCCGCGGCCCGCGCCTGCATGGCCTGGGCCCGGCCGATTTCGGCGCCTTCCGGAGTGACCCAGGAATTGTTGGACATGTTCTGGGCCTTGAAGGGCGCGACCCGGAATCCCTTCCTGAAAAGGGAGCGGCACAAGGCCGCGGCGACCATGGTCTTGCCCGCATGGGAGGAGGTGCCCAGCACCATGATGGCGCGCGCGCGCGCCGGTCCGGGAGAAGGTGTCCCGGGAATCACGAAGGATCGGATTCGAAGCGGAATTCCCTCTTCGCGATGGGCGCATCCAGCTTGACGCGGAATACGCACCGGCCGTTCCCGGCCTGGAAGCGCTCCTCGCGCACCACCCTGCATCCGAGCAGCATTTCCAGGGTGGATACGGATAGGCTGCACAGGGCCGGATGTTCCATGGCCACGTTGAGGAAGGGGCAATTCCTTTCGATCAGGAGGAAATCCCCGTCCCGCGATTCCACCGTGGCAAAAGGATCCGCTTCCATGTAAAGGCCCTTGAGGGCATCCAGCTTTTCCTTCAGGGTCTTGCCTTCGAGTTTCGGGGCCCATGCCTCGACCTGGGCCTGGGCGAGCGCAGACAGGATGCGGCCCGCGCCTTTGCCGCCGGACTCCCTGCGCAATCCCTCGAGGATCGCCATGGAAAGCCGATCATAAGCCTTGGGAAAGCTTTGGTCCCCGGCGGCGGTGACGGTGTAGAAATCCTTGGGGCGGCCCGCGGCCTCCTGCCCGACTTCGGGAGTGCGGGTGACCAGGCCTCCGGCTTCCATGCGCACGAGTTGTTTGCGGGCGCCTTCGTGGGAGATGCGGAAATGCCTGGCCACGTCGCGCACTTCGGATTGGCCGCGGGTTTTCAGGAAGCGCAGGATTTGCTGCCGGATATCGGGACGCTCCGGCTTCAGTCCCCTGGCCCTGCCGGGCGGCTTATCGGCATTTCCCGCGCGAGGACCCATCGGATGCTTTCCTTTATTCGCGGCTTCCAGCTCCGTGCCGGAAGACCATTTCCCCGCCCAGCCAACCGCCCCAGATCAGCAGACCGGTACCGGCGAAGGATAGGCCCAAAATAGCAAAAAGGACGGGTGGGGGAATCGGCGCCAGCCCATCCTTGAGGTACAAGGCGAAGCCGAAAACGCATACCGCACCCACCATGACCATCATATGCAGGTTCCCCAGGGCGGAAGCCTTTTGGCGATCCCTATCCGACGATAAACCGATCAAATCCCAGAGGCCGGTAATCAATGCCGGTACCGCGAAAACGAGTCCCGCCGCCTCCGCCAGCCAGGCCAGCCGCCAGCCTTGGTTCCACCCGGCCAGCCATCCGGCCATTTCCAGGGGCCAAACCAGGAACAGGAAGGCGATGGGGAAATGAACCAGGATGGTATGGAGCGGATGCCCCATCACCCTGATACCCTTGCGGAATTCGATCACGGGACGCATACGCGCCTATTTCCCCAGGTACAGGGAGGCCGCGAGGAGCAGGAAGGCCGAAACGGCGACGCCGGCATGGATGACCACCACGGCGGAAGGCAGCTTTTTCTTCTGCAGGTGGAAAGCGAACAGGAGGAAACCGCCCAGGGCCGCCACGATGAAGAGGATCAAGGCAAGCTTCGCATGTTCGGGTGTTCCACCGGCCTTGACCGCGACGAGCAGGATGACCAGGCCGGAAGCCGCCAGGAGACCGTGAAGGATGGACAGGATCCAGGGCCGATCCTTGCCGCGGAAATGCATGGAGGCGAGAAGCAGGCCGCCGGCGGCGGACAGGGCGAATAGAAGGACGGCGATGTTCAACATGGAAGGCTCCTCGGAGGTGTTTTATATTCCAACCTTTTGGTTGGTTTATTATACATGATAAATCCATCCGGGCGATTGGGCAAGGGGGAACCCGGAAAAAGGAGGTTCGTTGTCGGGTCGACAACGCTTCTTTGAGGGTTGAGGGAAATGGAGGACGGCGCTGGATTAGATTGGATGGGACCGCTTCACCTTCCGATCCACGCCGCCGGTTTTCTCCGCCACCCGCGCCACCGGCGGCTTCGCGCGGAACCGCCCCAAAACGGTTCCGCGCTTACTCCTTTTTCAGGTATTGCGGCGGTAGGCGCCGCCGACTTCGAAAAGGGCCTTGGAGATGGCTCCCAGGGTGCAGTATTTCGCCGCGTCCAGCAATTCCCCGAACAGGTTCCCGTCCTTACGGGCCGCGGCCTTCAGGCGCGCCAGGGCGGCGGCCCCTTCCTTGGGGAAACGGTTCCCATAGGCTTTCACCTGATCCACCTGGTCGCGCTTTTCCTTGTCCGTGCTGCGGATCAGTTCCGACGTCCCGCGCGTCCCTTCCGCGGCGGGATTCGTGAAGGTATTGACCCCCACTATGGGCAACTCCCCGCTTTGCTTCCGGCGTTCGTACAGCATGGACTCTTCCTGGATGCGGCTCCGCTGGAAATTGGTCTCCATGGCGCCCAGCACCCCTCCCCGGGCATCCAATTCCTGGAAGACGCCGAGTACGGCCTCTTCCACCATGGCGGTCAGCCGGGTCAGGAAATGGCTGCCCTGCATGGGATTCTCGTTCTTCACCAGGCCCAATTCGCGGTTGATGATCAGCTGGATGGCGATGGCCCGGCGCACCGAGGCCTCGGTGGGGGTGGTCACCGCCTCGTCGAAGGCGTTCGTATGCAGGGAATTGCAATTGTCGCCGATGGCCAGCAGGGCCTGGAGGGTGGTGCGGATATCGTTGAAGTCGATTTCCCGGGCATGCAGGGATCGTCCCGAGGTCTGGATATGGTACTTGAGCTTCTGGCTGCGTTCGTCCGCGCCGTAATGGTCGCGCATGGCGATGGCCCAGATGCGACGGGCGACGCGGCCGATCACGGTATACTCCGGATCCAGGCCGTTGGAGAAGAAGAAGGAAAGGTTGGGGGCGAAACGATCGATGTCCATCCCCCGGGCCTTGTAATACTCCACGTAGGTGAATCCGTTCGCCAGGGTCAAGGCCAATTGGGTGATGGGATTCGCGCCGGCTTCGGCGATATGGTAGCCGCTGATGCTCACGCTGTAGAAGTTGCGCACCCCGTTGTCGATGAAATATTGCTGGGTATCCCCCATCAGCCGAAGGGAGAATTCCGTGGAGAAGATGCAGGTGTTCTGGGCCTGGTCCTCTTTCAGGATGTCCGCCTGGACCGTACCCCTCACGGATTGCAGGACCCCGGAACGGATACGCCGGTAATCCGCCGGGTCCATCACCGCGTCCGCGGGCAGGCCCAGGAAGCCCAATCCGGATCCATCGTGACCGGCGGGGAGCTTCGGGGCGCGGTAGGTCGGGGGGGCGATCTTCCGGTCCTTGAACCACTTCGCGATCTTGACCGCCGTTTTCGCCCAGCGTCCGGTTTTCCGGAGCCAGCGTTCGCAGGCCGCATCGATGGCGGTATTGAAAAAGTAGGCGAGGATGATGGGCGCGGGGCCGTTTATGGTCATGGAGACCGAAGTATCCGGCGCGCACAGGTCGAACCCGGAATAGAGTCGCTTGGCGTCGTCCAGGCAGCATACGGAAACGCCGGAGTTGCCTACCTTCCCGTAGATGTCCGGGCGCGGATCCGGATCGGCTCCGTACAGGGTGACGGAATCGAAGGCCGTGGACAGGCGCACGGCCTTCTGGCCCTTGCTGACGTAATGGAAGCGCGCATTGGTGCGCTCGGCCGTGCCTTCCCCGGCGAACATGCGGGTGGGATCCTCCCCTTCCCGTTTGAACGGGAACACTCCGGCCGTATAGGGAAAGCGTCCCGGCGCGTTCTCGGAACGGAGGAATTCCACCTGGTCGCCCCAGGAGGCGCTTTCCGGCAGGCTGACCTTGGGGATGTCCAGGCCGCTCAGGCTTTGGGTATGGTTGCGGACCCGGATATCCTTGTCCCGCACGCGGTAGGTCTGGGTTTCCGCCTGGTAGGACCGTCGCAGGGCGTCGAAGCCTCGGAGTTCCTCCAGGGTTTCCTTGTCGATCCCGGAGAGCAGATCATGGTAACGGGCGCGTAACGCCTGCACCGGGCCTTCCGCGGCGGGGGCGGTTTTACCGGCGGCCGTTTTCCCCGCGGATGCGGACTTCCTTCCGGCCGCGGCTTTCCTTCCGGAAGCCGGATTCCCATCGGCGAGGGGCTCGGCTTTGCCCGGCAGGGATACCCCGAGCTCGCCCAAGGCATGGTAGACATGCTCCGCGCTCCGGGCCTTGCCCGCCTTTTCCCGCGTCTCCCCATGGTAGTCGGATACCCGGGTGGCGATACGGCGCAGGTAATCGCTCCGATCCCGCGGCAGCAGGCCGCGCCGGTCCGGCAGGCCTTCGGGAAAGCGTTCGAACTCCAGGCCCAGGTGGGTGAACAGGGCATTGCAGAGGGCGTTGGTCCCCAGGTCCCGGAAGCGATGCGCGCAGGTGCCGAACACGGGGAGCTTCTCGAGGGAGGTCGTGAACAGCTTGCGGTTCCGTTGATAGGCCTTGCGCACGTCCCGCAGGGCGTCTTCGGCGCCGTGCTTGTCGAACTTGTTGAGCACGACGAAATCCGCATAGTCCAGCATGCCGATTTTCTCGAGCTGGCTGGGCGCGCCGTATTCCGGCGTCATCACGTAAAGGCTGGTGTCCGTCACCTCGGTGACCTCGGTATCGCTTTGCCCGATACCGGCCGTCTCGAGCAATATCAAGTCGAATCCGGCCGCCTTCAGAAGGTCCAATCCGTCCTTGACGGTGGCGCTCATGGCCGCATGGGCGCGGCGCGTGGCCATGGAACGGAAATAGACGCGATCGGAACGGCTCGCGGCGTTCACGCGCAGGCGATCGCCCAACAAGGCCCCGCCCGTGCGCAGGCGGGAAGGATCCACGCAGAGGACGGCCACCCGCTTGCGCGGGAAGGCTTCCAGGAACCGGACCAGCATTTCATCCACCAGGGAACTCTTGCCCGCCCCGCCCGTGCCGGTGATGCCGACCACGGGGCATACCGACCCGCGGAGCCGGGCCCGGATGGCCTTCAGGAGGCCTCCGGTTTTCACCCGGCCGGACTTCTCCTGTCCCCATTCCAGGGTGCTCAAGGCGCGCGCGATGGCCGGGGAATCCGCAGCCGTGAACTTCGCGGGCAATGCGGCCATGGGTTTGCCGGGAGCGGTGCCGCATTCCCCGATCATGAGGCGGATCATGCCTTCGAGGCCAAGGGTGCGGCCGTCCTCGGGAGTGAAGATGCGCGCCACCCCGCGCTTGTGGAGGAGGGCGATTTCCCCGGGGTTGATCACCCCTCCCCCGCCGCCATAGACCCGGATATGCCCGCAGCCCCGCTTGCGCAGGGACTCGACCATGTAGGAGAAATATTCGACGTGGCCGCCCTGATAGCTCGAGACCGCGATGCCTTGCGCGTCCTCCTGGATGGCCGCTTCCACCACGTCGGAGACGGAACGATCATGGCCGAGGTGGATGACTTCCGCGCCTTCCGAGACGAGGACCCGCCGCATGATATGGATGGCCGCGTCATGTCCGTCGAAAAGCGAGGCGGCCGTGATGAACCGGACCGGCGGCCCGGGCTTCAGCCTGGATTTCCGTTGTGCCATTGCGGTGCCCGTTTTTCCAGGAAGGCGCGCAGGCCTTCCTGGGCTTCCTTGGTGACGCGGATATCGGCCAGGGTGCGGACGGCCAGGGGACCTTGCGATCCGGGCGAGGTCCGCGTGAGGGAGCGGATGAAGGACTTGGCGACGCCGATGGCCTTGGGCGAGGCGGCCAGGATGCTTTGGGTGACGCGGGCCATGGCCCGGGTGACGCCTTCGGAATCCTCGGCCACTTCGTGGACCAGCCCGATCTGGAGGGCCCGATCCGCGTCGAAGCGCTCCGAGGTCAGGAACAGGGCGCGCGCCTGGGACTCGCCGATCTTCCGCAGGACGAACGGCCCGATGCAGGCGGGAACCAGGCCCACCCGCACTTCGGAAAGGGAGAAGCGGGTGTCCCGGCGGGCCACCACGTAATCGCAAACGCTCACGAGCCCCACGCCTCCGCCCAAGGCGAAGCCTTCCGCGCCGCAGACCACGGGGAGCCGGCATCGATCGAGGGCCTCGAAGAGGGCGTAGAGGTTTTCCGCGTCCTCGAAATTCTCCTCTTCGGTGTACGAGAGGCTTTCCTTCATCCAGTTGAGATCGCCGCCGCTGCAGAAGACCCCGCCTTCGCCCCGCAGGGTGATGACGCGCAGGCTTTCGTCCGCCTCGGCGAGGCGGAGGGCCTCTTTCAACTCCCGGATCATCTCCGGGTTGAAGGCATTCTTGACCTGGGGCCGGAAGAGGCGCAGGTCCAGGACTCCCTGATGGGTTTCCGCTTTTATGGTCCGGTATCCGTCAGCCATATCCAGTTCCTCGGTTCCTTCCATGCTCCCAAATCCGGGCCTGACTCACATCCGGAACAGGCCGAAGCCGTGCCCGTTGCTCCAATGGCCGCCTTGCACGGCCTCCAGGCATTGGCCCAGGATCTTGCGCGTCTCCAGTGGGCTGATGATGCCGTCGTCCCAGAGCCGCGCCGTGCTGTAATAGGGGGATCCTTCCCGCTCATAGGAATCCACTATGGGTTTCTCGAGATCCGCGATCTCCTTGTCGGTGAGGACGCGCCCCTGGGCCTTCAGCTGATCGATCTTGACTTGGGAGAGCACCTTGGACGCCTGGTATCCGCCCATCACCGAGATGCGGGAGTTGGGCCAGGAGAACAGGAAGCGGGGCTCATAGGCCCTGCCGGCCATGGCATAGTTGCCGGCCCCGTAAGAGCCGCCCAGGATCACGCTGATCATGGGCACGCGCGTGGTGGCCACCGCCGTTACGAGCTTGGCGCCGTTCTTGGCGATGCCGCCCTCCTCGAAATGCCTGCCGACCATGAAGCCCGGGATGTTCTGGAGGAACAGCAAGGGGGTGCCGCGTTTCTCGCAAAGCTGGATGAAATGCACGGCCTTGAGCGCGCCCTCGCTGAACAGGATGCCGTTGTTGCCGATGATGCCCACGGGGAACCCGTGGATGGCCGCGAAACCGCAGACCATGGTCTTGCCGTACAGGGGCTTGAACTCGTGGAAGGCGGAACCGTCGACGATCCGGGTTATCACCTCGCGCACGTCGAAGGCGGTGCGGATTTCCTTCGGGATCAGGCCCAGCAGGTCTTCCACGTTCCGGATCGGCTCCTTCCATTCGGGCGCGCGCGGATAGAGCGGCTCGCGTTCCCAGGTGCGGGCGATGTTCGCCAGGATGTCCCGGGTGATGCGCAAGGCGTCCTGATCGTTCTCGGCCAGGTAATCCGCCACGCCCGACTTGCGCGTATGCATGTCGCCGCCGCCCAATTCCTCCGCGGTCACGTCCTCGCCCGTGGAGGCTTTCACCAGGGGCGGCCCGGCCAGGAAGATGGTCCCCTGGTTGCGGACGATGACGGTCTCGTCGCTCATGGCCGGGATATAGGCCCCGCCGGCGGTGCAGCTTCCCATCACCACCGCGATCTGGGGGATGCCCCGGGCGCTCATGCGCGCCTGGTTGAAGAAGATGCGGCCGAAATGGTTCTTGTCGGGATAGACTTCGGACTGCATCGGCAGGAAGGCGCCGCCGCTGTCCACCAGGTAGATGCACGGCAGGTGGTTCTGCTCCGCGATCTCCTGGGCGCGCAGGTGCTTCTTCACGGTCATGGGGAAGTAACTGCCGCCCTTCACGGTGGCGTCGTTGGCGACGATCACGCAATCCAGGCCGGCCACCTTGCCGATGCCGGTGACGATGCCGGCGCCCGGGGCCGCATTCTCGTACATGTCCCAGGCGGACAAGGGAGAGAGCTCCAGGAATTCGCTTCCCTTGTCCAACAACATGGAAATCCGGTCGCGCGCGACCAGCTTGCCGCGCGCCACGTGTTTCCCGATGGCGTCCGCTCCCCCGCCGCCGGTGGCGATGCGCATCCGCTCCCGCAGCTGATCGAGCAGGGAGGCGTTATGCTGAACGTTGTCGCGGTACTTCTCGTCCATCGATCCGCTCTCCGGTTGCGTGGCCGCCATGCTATGCCTTCGGGGCCTTGGGCGGCGCATTCCCCGGCGCCGATTTGCCCGCGGGCGGCAAGGCATCCGGGAGCAGCATGGCTTCCGGAGGCAGCATGGCCGCCAGGTTTTCCGGTTCCGGCAATTCCATTTCCAGCAGGGCCGTGGCCAGGGCCTTTCCCTGGGTGTCCGTGCGCAGGGAATCCGATGCCCCGCCGCCCAGCACGTTCCAGAGCACGAAATTGAAGGCGAAAAGCCTGGGCAGATCGAAACGGTCGACCTTTTCCGGGGAAAGGGAATGGAAATAGGCCTTCACCTTGTCACCGCTGAGCGCGGTCGCCAGGTGGTCGTGGCCCGCCAGCGTATAGGCGATGACGCCGATATTGGCATGGTTGCCCTTGTCGCCGCTGCGTCCATGGGCGATATCGCCGAGGCGTATCTTCTTCATTCGGCCAGGTCCTCCGCGCCGCGCACGTAGACCACCGGGCGCACGTGATCGCGCTCGACCACGGTGGGCCAGTACGAAAGCATGGGCCTGGCCTTGGGCCGCGAACCCGCATACCCGGAGATGCCGGGGGGCCCGGAGGTGATCACCGGGGAGATTTCCCGGCAGAACCGTTCCACGGCCTTCTTGTCCTTGTCCCAGACCGAAATGCGCAGGACGACTTCCTTCAGATCCCCGGCTCCCGTCTCCACGCCCGGTAAGGTGGCGCCGGATCCGAGGACCTCCATGTATTTGCGCCGCAGGGGGAAACCGGCCTGATCGACCCGGTCCAGGATCATCTCCCCGGTGGCCTTGGCCTTGCCGGCCGCGTCCCGGCCGCTCACGACCAGATCGCCTTTGGCGGAAAACCCGTTGGAATAGGCGCAGGAGACCTTCAGGGTGGCCGGAGGCGGCACGCCCTTGACGCCGGTGATCTCGACCAGGTCCGGGCCGATTTCCGTCACCTCGGCATCCGTGAAATCGAGGGTGACATCCGGGGTATGGTAACGCGCCGGATCCCCTATCTCGTACAGGAGCTGCTCGGTGACGGTTTCCCGGCTGACCACGCCGCCCGTGCCTTCGGGCTTGGTGATGCGGCATCCGCCCTTGGAATCCAGGATGGCGATGGGATATCCGATATGGGCGTAGTCCGGGACCGTCTGCCAGCGCGACAGGAGGCCGCCGGTCACCTGGGCCCCGCATTCGATGAGATGTCCCGCGGCGCTCGCGGCCGCCAACTTGTCCCAATCCTTCCAGCCCCAGCGGAAGGCGTGCATGGCCGGCCCCAGGGTAAGGGACGCGTCGGCCACGCGGCCGGTGATGACGATGCGCGCGCCCCTGTCCAGGGCCTCGCAGATGGGAGCGGCCCCCAGGTATACGTTGGCGCTGACTACCCCTCCTTGGGATTCACGGGTCCCGCCCTCCGCGGAAGCGGCCGTCTCGAAGAAGCCCAGGGCCTCCCCGGAATCGAAATGGCGGAATCGCTCGCCGGCGGATCGCAACTCGGCCAGGCGGGGCATCAGATCGTCGCCGCTCACCCAGGCCACCTTCTCGCCGCCCATGCCCGCCGCGGTCAGATGCCTTGCGACCTCGCGGGCGCACGCGGCCGGGTTGAGCCCGCCCGCATTGGTGACGATACGAAGATTGGGCTGGGCCTTGAGGATGGGGATGAGGCGCAGCACGGTCGCGGGGAAATCCCCGACGTACCCGGATTCGGGATCCAGGCGCCTTTGATGGGCCAGGATGGAAAGGGTGAGCTCGGCCAGGTATTCCAGGGTCAGGAAATCCAACGCGCCCAGCTCCGCCAAGCGGATGGGCGCGTCGAGATTGTCCCCCCAGAAACCGGCGCCGTTGCCGATGCGGATGCTGTCAGGAATTACGGACATGGTGTCCCGCCCGGGTCATGCCGCTTTGCCCGGGAACTGCTTGATGAACTCGGTCTTTACCTTCTTGCCCTGGCCCATCGCGTTCGGCGAGCGTTCGGGAAGGACGTAATGGGAATTCGGCAGGGTGTCCGAATAGGCGAGGGCCGCCTTGTTGGCCGCGGCCATGGTATCGTCCGGATTCCGGAACAGGGCCTGCACGGCATTCCGGTACTCGTGTTCGGCCATGTCCAGGAAATGCAGGCCCGCGGCGCGATCGCGCTCCCAGGCCGCCCCGGAAGCCCCGGCCTTCAATTGCCTATCCAACTTGGAAAGCGTGCAGGCCGAAGCGTGCAGCCACATGGCCATGTCCGCCAGGCGCGCGTGGATGGCCCCGCGTGTTACGATCTTCTCCTGCACCTGGTAGCTGATCTTCTTGAACTGGTAGGCATGATCCTGCACCAGCTTCTCGTAACGGGACACCCAGGGCGCCAGATCCTGATGCAGGCCCGTCAGGCGGGGCGCGGATTTCTTGATGCCGAGGAAGACCTCCCCGGCGATGCCGAGGGCGCGGCCGAGGATGGGGAAGTTCAGGCTGTGGCGGATGATGCGCGAGGCGTTACCGAACAGGGATTCCTTGCCGTTCCAGGTGAGCGCGGCCTGGATGCCGAGCATGGACTCGGCCAATTGCTTGCCGCCATAACTGAAGATGAAGGATTGCATGACCTCGTTGGCGCCTTCCACTATCAGGTAGATGCGGGCGTCGCGGAAGGCCCGCTCCACCTCGTTCTCCGTCATATAGCCTTCGCCGCCCATGATCTGCATGGCGTCGTTGATGGCGCGCCAGCCCATCTCGGAGGCGAAGACCTTGCAGGTCGCGGTCTCGACCATGATGTCGCTGTCATGGCGATCGAGTATGCCGGTGGTGAAATACAGCACCGCGTCGATTGCGTAGGTATAGGCCGCCATGCGCGCGATCTTCTGTTGCACCAGCTCGAAATCGGCCAGGGGGCGCTTGAACTGGTAACGGGTCTGCGCCCACTTGATGGCCTGGTCCATGCATGTCTTGGCCGAGCCCAGCATGCCCGCCGAAAGCGTGCAGCGGCCGTAGTTCAGGCAGGAAAGGGCCACCACCAGGCCTTTGCCTTCCTTATGGAGCAGGTTGGCCTTGGGGATGCGCGCGTCCTTGAAGCGGATGCGAGCCTGCCAGGTGCCGCGGATGCCGCACTTGCTGCGGTTCTTCTCGATGACGGTGATGCCGGGCATGTCCGGAGTGCAGATGAGAGCGGTCACGGCTTCATGGACCTTGCCGGTCTTGGCGTCCGTGAAGATCTGCTTGGACATGACCGTGAACATGCCGGAAAGGGCGCCGGATGTGGACCATTTCTTCTCGCCGTTGAGGATGTAGTATTCCCCGTCCTCGGAAAGGACGCATTTGGTCTCCTGCCCGCCCGCGTCGCAACCCACATTGGGTTCGGAAAGGGAGAAGGCGGAAAGCATGTCGTTGGCCAGGCGGGGCAGCCACTTCTTCTTCTGCTCCTCGTTGCCGAAAAGGACCAGGGCCTTGCAGCCGATGGACTGGTGGGCGGACACGACCACGGCCGTGGAGGCGCAATAGGATCCGATCATCTCGAGGGCGCGGTTGTAGCTCGTGACGCCCAATCCCTGGCCGCCGTATTCCCGGGGGATGTTCATGCCCATCACGCCCAGGGAGAAGATCTTCTTGATGGCCCAATCCGGGATGGCCTCTTCCTGATCGATCTGCTGGCGCGGGTGCTCATTCTCCAGGTAGTCCTTCAGCTTGGCGAGGA
>JAQBPO010000040.1 GCA_028287465.1 Fibrobacterota bacterium | reverse complement strand
CGCTTGCCCCAGGCCTTCTTCCTGGCGGCGGGAACGGCCTTGGGATCGGAGAGGCGCGATAGCCCGTCCGCGCTCATGATCAGGAGGGCCGTGGACAGCCAGAACAGCATCATGCTCGGGGCGCGGAAGTTCTTGATGCCGGGCACCAGGGAGTAGAATAGGCGGAAGAGCGGGGTATGGGCGCCCAGGCCGAAGAGGATGGAAAGGAGCGCCACGCCGCCCCAGAGCCAGAACCATTTCCTCCCGGTATTGCGGAAGAGGGCGAAGCCGAGGATGCCCAGGAACCAGAGGGAGAGGCCCGGGTATTCCGAGTTCAGCTTGAACGGGTTGCGGCCCCAGTATTTCTCGTTGATGCCGCCGAACTCGGGAACGATCAGGGAGGCGGTCTCCTCCGGATGCATCGACCAGGATGTCGCGTGCTCATAGGTGGTCTTCTCCCCGCTGCCGCGGATGCCGAAGAACTTGGTGTATTGCGTGGCGGGATAGAACAGGAAGAACACCAGGCCGATCCCGCAGAATACCGGAAGCCAGAATTTCACGCCCAAAAGCAGGAAGGCCGGGATGCGCCGCTCCTTGGCGAGCCAGAACGCCTTGAACGCCCAGACCAGGAAATAGCCCATCAGCACGTAATAGATGAACTGGGGATGGAAGGTGGCCAGCAGAAGGGTGATGGAAAGCGAGAACAGGCCGGAGTGGTACCACTTCGCGTCCGGCTTGAGGCTGCGGAGCAGCAGATACAGGGAGAGCGGCAGCCAGGTCATGATGTAGAACTTGCCCGTATGCCCGGCGTGGATATGCGAGATGAAGTTGGTGTTGAACATGTACGCGACGGCCAGCGCCGTCGAGAGCATGCGGCCGAGGCCGAAAAAGCGGTTCACCAGGTAGTACGCGCACCAGCCGGCGATGATGACGTGGGTCAGGAAGCACCAGGAGATGAAGGTCTTGATGGGCATGATCATGCCGATGAGCAGGAAGAGGGGATAGGCCCCGTCGCCGAAGCCGGCGTCGAAGGAGGGCATGCCGCCCAGTCCGTAGGGATGCCACATGGGGACGGTCCCGGAGCGCAAGGCGTCGAAGTAGAACTTCCAGGCCGGCGCGCCCAACTGATCGGAGGCGTATAGGGCGCCATCCGGAGTGGTGAGGAATCCCAGGAAGGGGATCAGGCCGATCAGGGTGATCGCGAGGAGCGCCTTCCAGTTGGCGCCAAGCCATTGTTTTTTTTCCTTGAGGAATCCCGCCATGATTTCCCTTCCGCTTTCCGGGAACGCTCCGGCGGAGCCTTCCCCAGCGCGTCGCGCAGTACCGAAGACGCGTGAAAGTTAGGAAAAAAACGGGGACGGAGCCATTCCGGGGCTCCGGTCAGGGCCTGGGAAGCACCGCTTTCAGCTCCGCCCATCCCAGCCGGTCCAGGATCCAACGCAAGCGCTTTTCCCCCGGTTCGATGTACGCCTTGAATTGCGGCAGGCCCTTATGCCGGCTCAGGAAGCAATACGCTCCGAGGGCCTGCATGACCCGTTGCGAGGCCGCCAGCAGGAACTGGTGCAGCATGTCCCCGAAGGCCAGGGGGTTGAGCGATTTGGCGTGGTAGTAACGCAGCAGTTCCATGACGTCCTCGTCCGGCAGCATGGTATAGGGATCGAGCAGCAGGGAGGCGAGGTCGTAATAGACGGATCCCAGGCGGCTTCCCTGGTAATCGATCACGCGCACCGTGCCGTCGAACTGGATCATCAGGTTCTGGGATTGGAAATCTCGATGCATGATCGACTTCGGCTGGGCGTCCACCTTGCGGGCGAGCTCATGGAACAGCCCGTCCAGCGTGGCCTTCTCCTTGGCGGAATAGACGATGGCGCGATGCCCTTGCAGGTACTGGGCCGCGTAGTAATCCGTCTCCCACAGGAGATCATGCTCGTCGAAGAGGCGGGAGCGGATGTCCGGGCACTCCTGATGCCATTGGAAACAGCGCGTCTGGAGGTCGACCAGCTGGTGGATCACCTTTTGGTAGAGCTCCAGGGGCGGCTCGCCCTGTTTGATGAGATCGTACAGCCTCCGATCGCCGAGGTCCTCCAGGATCACCTGATGGGCCGCGTCGTCGATGCAATAGACCATGGGCACGGGGAAGTTCATCAGCCGGTAGAACTGGGTGATGCGCAGGAAGCGCCCGAAGTCCGCGTCGTCCGGAGGCGAGACCAGCACGATGAAATTCCGCAGGCCCTCCTGCAGGCGGAAATAGACGCGGCGCGAACCCGCCGTGCCCGCCAGGGTGATGGCGCACGATTCCCCGAATCCATAGCGCGCCAGGAACTTGATCAGGACCGGGGAGAGCTGTTCGAATTTCAACTGGTGTTCTTCGTTCATGGGAGGGCCTGGGCGGTTAAGGTAGAGAGGGAAGGGCCGTGTAAGGGATCCCGACAAGCAGGGATGATTCTTTACAGGAGGAAAATACCTTTAGGGTCCCTTACTGTCACAAACATTCCAAAAAAGTAAAGTTTGGGCGTTTCCGCGGGCCCGCGGCGTTTGGCATGGATCTTTCTTATCAGGAGCGCGTACCCGATCCCGCGCAAAGAGCGCATCGGGCACCACACGAGGGAAAGGCGGGATCTGCGAGGGTCCCGTCTTTTTTTTCGGCCTTTTTTCCGGCGGGGGAAAGCCGGCTCAGGCGACCATATCGAGCAGGGTGCCCAACATCTGATCCCGGGTCTTGAGCGCCTTGGTATTCGCGGCCACGTTGTCCGCGTCCGAGGGCAGTTCGGCCATGTCCTTTTCGAATTGGGGCCCGCCGTCCGGTTGGGCGACGCGCTTGGCGCGGGCGGCATTGGCGGCGAAGGCCTGCTGGATACCCTGGACGGATGAAGTGGAGCTGCTGATTTCCATGGGCCTCCGCGCCGGGGACTGGACGTACCGGCCTTCCCATTGTAAGGGGCGACGCCTGCGGGATGCAAGCCCGGGAAGCGTGCATCGTATGGGGTATTTGCGTTGACGGGGGAACCTGCGGCTTTTTGGGGAAGGGGCTAGAAGGGATCCGAGCTGATGCGGCCCATGGGCCCGCCGTGCATGCCGATATCGTTCCGGCTGCCGTCGCGATCCTTGAAGTCGCGCCCCTGGTGACCGGCGTTCACGAGCTTGGAGTATTGCGAGAGGAGGTAGGGACCGTTCCCGACGGGGACGAACTTCTCCTTCGCTTTCCGCTTCGACTCCGCCTTGGCCTCGGCCGGCCCGGCTTCCCGATCCTCCTTCTCCTCCTTCACGCGCGCGTCCGCCTCCAGCTTGGCCAGGTTGGCGTCCTTGATCAGATGGGGAGGCGTGGCCGTGGCCATATCCGCCTGCAACGCTTCCTGATAGCTGGGCGTTCCGATGAAAACGGGGTCCGCGGCCATGTTCCCGTACCGGTCGATGGTGTCCTTGTTGGCATTCGTCCCGACGGGGGCCAGGATCGCGTAGGGGCATTTGAAGCAGGCTTCTTCCCGGTTGCCCCAGAAGGCATTGTTCCAGGTCCGGATGGCGGGGCGCCCGTCCCCCCAGATGCCGTAGGACCGGTTGCCCAGGAAGATATTGTTGGCGATGCGCGGGCTTCCCTTGCGGATGACGATCCCGGCGCTGAAGTTGCCGATGAAATCGCAGTTCACGATCCCCACGTCCCCGCGCTTGGCCGCCAGCACGCCGGTATTGTTGCCTTCGAAGAGGCTGTGGTGGATGAAGAATTCCCCATGGTCCGCCGTTACGGCCTGGTTGGCCCCGCGGAACACGCTGAAGGCGATCTCCGCGGCTCCGAGCTGGTGACCGGAAAGGCGGATGCCGTCCCAGCCGACCGATCCGGATTTAGGGTCGTCGGGTTCGAACAGGACGGGTTGCTCCTCGGTGCCCAGGCTGTAGAAGGTGCCGTCGGCCTTGATGCCGGTATACGCGGAGTCCGCCCAGTCGACCTGGGGGATGGCTTGCTTCTGGTCCGGGCAGGGCCTGGGCTTGGCGAACCGGACGATGACCCCGGGGGCGATGCGCAGGCGGGAATTGCCGGGAATGAAGATGTCGCCCGTGACCAGGTAAGGGGATTGCTTGGCGGTCCATTCGGTGGCCAGGGAGAAGGTCCCGCAGACCTCGGTCGCGGCCTGGAGCCCGGATACCGCCCAGGAAAGGGAGCCGCCGAGAGCCAGGGCAAGGACGGTCATCCCCGGGAGGATGGGGCCGAAAAGGCCGGAAAAGGGGGTTTTCGAGGGATTCAGGACCATGACGGGAAAAATCCTCGCTTCTCGGGGCGAAACCGCCGCCAAGCTCATTCTACGAATTCGACCGGGCCGGCCGCAAGTGCGGTGGCCGCAAGCGGGGCGGTGATCGCGGCCCGGAGGCGGTCGAAACCGCGGCGCGGTCGGGGCGGGATTTCAGGGCAACCGGGGACGGCGCTTTCCGGCGCCTTGGGCCAGGCGCAGGATCTGGGCGGCGGCGAAACCGGCGCCGAAGCCATTGTCGATGTTCACCACGGTCAGGCCCGGCGCGCAGGAGTTGAGCATGGCCAGCAAGGCGGCCATGCCCTTCATGGACGCGCCGTACCCCACGCTGGTAGGCAGCCCGATCACGGGTTTGTCCACCAGGCCGGCCACCACGCTCGGCAAGGCGCCCTCCATGCCCGCCACCGCGATGATCACGGAGGCGCGCCTCAGGGCGGGCAGCTGGGCCAGCAGGCGATGCAGGCCGGCCACCCCCACGTCGTGGAGGGCCTTCACCCGGCAGCCCAGCAACCGCGCGGTGAGCGCGGCCTCCTCCGCGACCGGGAGGTCGCTGGTCCCGGCGCACAGGATAAGGACGTGCCCGGTGCGCAAGGCCTTGGAGGCCCGTAACGCGGGAGTTCCCTCATGGTAGGCGGCCCGGGCGGCGGGATTGTACCGGAGTTCCGGATGGCGGGCCTTGAGATGATCGAAGACCTCGGGACCGATCCGCGTGACGAGCAGGCGTCCCGATCGCTTGAGGAGGCGGGCGGCGATGGCGGCGATCTGCTCCTTGGTCTTCCCCTGGCCGAACACGACTTCCGGGAAACCCTTGCGGTCCTCGCGGGCATGGTCCAGGCGGGCGAAACCCAGGTTTTCCACGGAGGGATTCAGGGAAGCGCTCAGGGCGGTAAGCAGCTTCGCCTTGCCGAGGCCGGTGCGCCGGTAGCGCCGGAGCGCGTCTTCGAATCGGGGATTCATGGTAGGTTTTCCGGGGGTCGGGGGAGGGGACCGGCCGGTTTCAAATCATAGTAAAATCGGCATTTCCGTATTTAATATTTTGAGGCGCGTCGGGAAATCATACACCCGCGCCCCATATCGGCGGGGTCAGGGAAGGCGGCGCGGCCGGAAAAACACCCTGCCCGGCTCAACTTTGAGACTTACTATATCTAGAGTCTTTTGCAATAACGGTTTAAGGGAGAGGGCTTTGAAGGCATGACGTTGTTGGATATCCACGGTCAGCAAAAGCGCTTCGAACCTCCCGTAGCGCAGGCCCCGGCGCGCGCTCCGGCGACCCGCTACCTGGCCCTGTTCGAAACCATCCTCGACAATCCCCTCCTCCCTTCCCTCGCCTTCGGGCTCTTCTTCCACGCGGTCCGCTTCGTCATGCACCTGGCCTTGAACGGCGGCCCGGCCGGCTTCCTGCCTGCAGCGGCGGCGCCGCTGCAATACCTGGCGTGGCTCCCGGAATTCCTGGTTCCCTACGCGGCATTGCGGGTCATCTCCTCGGGATACCGCAAGACCAGCGAGAGCATGCACGAACGCATCCTCGAGGGCCTGGAGCGCGGCAACGAGATCCAGAAGGTCTCCATCCTGGGCTTCGCCAAGATCTCGGAAGTGCGCGATCCGGACACGGGCGATCATATCATCCGCATGAGCCATTACTCCCGCATGCTGGCGCAGGAGATGGCCAAGTTCCCGGAATACTCCAGCTACATCACGCGCACCTATTGCGACGAGATCTTCATCGCGGCCCCCTTGCACGACATCGGCAAGGTCGGCATCCGCGACGACATCCTCAAGAAGCGGGGCGGCCTCACGGCGGACGAGTTCGAGATCATGAAGATGCATACCATCATCGGCGGCGATCTCCTGCACGAGCTGGAGCTGAAGCTGGGCTGGCGGACCTTCTATTCCCTGAGCAAGGAAATCGCCTACCATCACCACCAGCGTTACGACGGGACCGGATACCCCAACGTGCTTGGGGCGACCAAGGCCATGTTCGTGGAGCCGGGCATCGGCAAGCCCCTCAAAGGCAAATCCATCCCGCTCTCGGCCCGCATCGTGGCCATGGCGGACGTGTATGACGCCCTGGTATCGCGGCGCTGCTACAAGGAGCCCATTCCCCATGAACGCGCCCGGGAGATGATCGTCGGGGAGTCCGGCAAGCATTTCGATCCCGACCTGGTGGAGGCGTTCCTCCGCATCGAGAAGGAATTGATCCGGGTCTCCAGGGAGTTCTCCAAGTAGCCGTCCGGACGGCGTCCGCCGGCCCCGATTCCTTTTTCTAAATTACCTCGGCCATCATTTCGGGAGCTCGCGCATGCATCTAGTCGTCACAGGCGGTTGCGGATTCATCGGATCCAATTTCATCCGCCAGGTGCTGGCCACCCGTCCGGGCTGGCGGATCACCAACGTGGACAAGCTGACCTATGCCGGCAACCCCGCGAGCCTTTCCGACCTTTCCGGGAACCCGGCCTACAAATTCTTCAAGAGCGATATCTGCGACCGCTCCCTCATGACGGACATCTTCTCCTCGAAGCCGGACGCGGTGGTGCATTTCGCCGCCGAGTCCCACGTGGACCGCAGCATCCTGGGCCCGGAAATCTTCGTGCAGACCAACGTGCTCGGCACCCAGGTGCTCCTGGAGATCGCGCGGGCGGCCAAGGTGGCCCGCTTCCTGCATGTCTCGACGGATGAGGTCTACGGTTCCCTGGGGCCCACCGGCCTGTTCCTGGAGACGACGCCGCTCTCGCCCAACTCGCCCTACTCCGCCAGCAAGGCGGGCTCGGACATGCTGGTCTCGGCCTACCACCATACCTTCGGCATGGACACCATCATCACCAGGAGCTCGAACAATTACGGGCCGTACCAGTTCCCGGAAAAGCTCATCCCCCTGCTGATCACCAACCTCATCGACGGCCAGCAGATACCGATCTACGGCGATGGCCTCAACGTCCGCGATTGGCTGCACGTAGAGGATCATTGCGCCGGAATCCTGCTCGCGCTGGAACGGGGCAAGGCCGGCGAGACGTACAATATCGGCGGCAACAACGAGCGCAAGAACATCGAGATCGCCAAAAAGCTCCTGGGCCTGCTCGGCAAGGACGAAACGAGCATCAAGTACGTCGAGGACCGCCTGGGCCACGATCGCCGCTACGCCATCGACGCCTCCAGGATCCGGGAACGATTGGGCTGGAAGCCCAGGCACGATTTCGAATCCGGGATCGCCGCGACGGTGGAATGGTACAAGGCCAACGAAAAATGGTGGCGTCCCCTCAAGAAATCCTGATCCGGGAACGGATGACGGGAACCGGAATCCGCCGCCCTGGCGGGATCCTATGCGGACCTCCCCGCTTGTTTAACCCCGGCGAATGATTTTTCTTTCCTAACGGTACGCGCCCCCTCACCACGAGGTCCCCATGCGAAACCCTTACGGATTCTTCGCCGCCGTTCTGCTTTTCCTGTCCCTTGCCGCGCCCCGATCCCATTCCGAACCCGGAACGGCGGTCGCCGCGGATCCATCCGCCGCCCTGATCCCGTCTCCATCCGCTCCGTCCGCCATCGCCGCTCCCGCCTCCGCGGCTCCGGTCCAGGCGAAGGCGGCGCCGAAGGCGCAGATGCGTTCGGATCGGAACGTCTCCGCTCCCGAGCCGCGCAAACCCGCGGCTTCGGAGGAGGGGGGCGAATCGGGAGGCAGGAAAACCTTGCTGATCGTGGGTTTCGTCGCCCTCGCGGTGGCGGCCATCGTCCTGCTGGGAACGGGGTCGTCTACGGGCGGCGGCGGCGGGTATTGAAGAAGCGCGCGGGCGGCCGTAACCCGGAGGCCGCCTCGGCCCAAGCCTACGGGATCTTCAGCAGGCCGGCCAGTTCCCCGAAGCCGTCGACTAGGTAGTCCGCTTCCGCGTCGATCAATTCGATGCGGGAGAAAGAGGTGGTGATGGCGGCGACCGCGCATCCCGCGCTTTTGGCCGACAGGATCCCGTTCTTCGAGTCCTCGATGACCAGGCAGTCGCCGGCGGGGATCCCCAGCTTGGCGACCGTGGCCGCATAGGCCTCCGGATGGGGCTTGGTATGGGTGAGATCCTGGGCGTTCACCACCACGTCGAAATAGGGCGCCAGGGCGAAACGCTCGAAGGCATAACCCTGGTTCTTGGCGGTGGCGGAGGTGGCGACGGCCAGCTTCTCGTAGCGATCCCGGGCGGCGCGGATGAACTCGAGGACGCCGGTGACCAGCTCGATATTGTGCTCCAGGGACGAGAAGACCTGGTGCTTGCTTTCCAGGACCTCGGCCCAGTCCAGTCCCTCCGGGCCGAAGTGGGCGACCACGTGCTCGGCCATGTCTTGATCGGAACGCCCGCGGAACTCATGGTAAAGGGATTCGGGGACCTCCAGGCCGTGCTTGGCGAAGGCGATGCGCTTGGCCTCCTTGTGCTTGGGTTCGGTGTCGATGATGACGCCGTCGAGGTCGAAAATAAGGCAGCGGAAGGTCTTCATGCGGTTAAGATACGAATCCGGGGCCGATGCCCTAGCTTTCTCATGGGTCCCAAACATCAAAAGCTTCGCGGGGTGGGGACAAAACCGCCCCGGAACCGTTCCAGGAATCCCCGTGCGTCCCGGGGGGTCCGGCCCTACCTTAAGCCCGGGTGGGCAAGGGGGTTTCCGTTTTGAAAAGTCCGTTTTTCCGTGCGGCCGCGATCGCGGCGCTGGCAGCCGTTTGCCTGGTCCCGTCCCTTTCCGCCAAGGCGCTGGAATATATCTGCTATTCCCCGTACCGCGATGGGCAGCAACCCGGCGGCGCCGAGCCCACCGAGGCCCAGATCCGCGAGGACTTCAAGATCCTCGCTCCCCTGGTGAAGGGCATCCGCACCTACGCCTCGGACGGCATCCACGCCCAGATCCCCAAGCTGGCCCTGGAGGCCGGGCTCGAAGTCCATATGGGCGCCTGGATCGGCAAGGACGAAAACGCGAACCAGGCCCAGGTCAACGCCCTCATCGCCTTGGCCAAGGGCCCGAGCGCCGCCGCCATCAAGGGATTGATCGTCGGCAACGAGGTGCTGCTCCGCCAGGACGTGACCAAGGCGCGCCTCATCGAGTACATCAAGATGGTCAAGAACGCGGGCACGGGCATTCCCGTCACCACCGCCGACATCTACCAGCGCATCGGCGACAATTCCGCCGACCTGGCCCCGGTGGTCGATTACGTGCTCTGCCACGTGCATCCCTATTGGGAGAACCAGTCCGCCGAGAACGGGGCCGCCCACGTGCTCAAGGGATGGAACCTGGTGAAGGCCAAGTACCCGGGGAAGCGCGTCATCGTCGGCGAGACCGGTTTCCCCAGCGCCGGACAATCGCGTTCCCCGGCCATCCCGAGCGAGGCCGCCCAAGCGCGCTTCACCGAGGACCTCATCAAGGTGGGGGCCGCCAACGGCATGTCCTTCATGCTCTTCACCTCCTTCGACGAGGCCTGGAAGGGCGCGGAGGGACCAGTGGGGGCCAACTGGGGCATCTGGCGGACCAACCGCACGGAAAAGCCCGCGGTGGCGAAGGTCCGACTTTACGGGACGGCGATCGCCCTGCCGGGACGAACCCGCGGAATCCGGGCCGGAGCGACGGAAGAAGCCCTGGGGGCGGACGCCGTGGATGCGAGCGGCCGGATGCGCAAGGGAACCGCGGTATTTTCCTGGATCCCCGAGGCCGGTGCATCCCGGCGCTGATTGAATTATTTTGGGCCCATGAAACTGATCTTCATGGGCACGCCCGAATTCGCCGTCTCGTTCCTGGAAACCCTGCATAACAGCCGCCACCAGGTGGCCCTGGTGGTCACCCAGCCGGACAAGCCCAAGGGCCGCGGCCAGAAGCTGGCGGCCCCGCCGGTCAAGGAGAAGGCCCTGGAGCTGGGCCTGCCCGTGGCCCAGCCCGTTTCCCTCAAGACCCCGGAGTTCCACGACCTGATCCGCGCCCAGAACGCGGACCTGCTGGTGGTGGTGGCCTACCGTATCCTGCCCGATACCCTCTTCCCCCTGGCCCGCTTCGGCGCGGTCAACGTGCACGGATCCCTCCTCCCCAAGTTCCGCGGCGCGGCGCCGGTGCAATGGGCGGTGGCGACGGGCGAGGCGGAAACGGGAGTGACGGTCTTCCAGCTGGACAAGGAGATCGATCATGGCGGCGTGCTGGCCCGGGCGGTCACCCCGATCGGACCCGAGGAGACCGCCGGGGACCTGTTCATCCGCCTGCAGGGAATGGGCCGGGACGCGCTGATGGCGGCCCTGGACGATCTGGAAGCGGGCCGCGCGAAACCGGAACCGCAGGACCACGGGAAGAGCACCCCGGCCCCCAAGCTGAAGAAGGAAGACGGCCTGCTGGACTTCAGGAAGCCCGCGCATCATCTGCACGATCGCATCCGCGGGTTCAACCCGTATCCCATCTGTTACGCAATCCAGGCGGGCACGGGGCGCATCCTGCGCATCCACGCGGCGCGGCGGGAGCCTTCGCCGCCGGGCCTCATGGCCGTGTACGATGCGGTGAAGCTGGGCATCCAATTGTCGCCGGATACGGAAATCGTCGAATCCGGCACGATGCGGGTTTCCCAGGATCGCCATCCCATCATCGCCACCGGCGAGGGTTGGCTCAAGCTCCTGGAAGTGCAGTGGGAAGGCAAGCCTCGCGTGAGCGGTCCTGACTTCATCAACGGCCTGCAACCCGCGGAGCGCGAGAGCCTCCGCTTCCAATAGCTATATTTCCCCGACACTCCGGTCCGGGAATCGCATTGCAAGGTTACGCCTCGCGGGAAGCCGCCGTAAAAATCCTCCTGGAGCAGGAATCCTCCGGCGACTTCCTCAAGGATCTGTTCGCGCGCCATACCGACGCCCTTACCGCGCAGGATCGCGGCCTGGTGCGGGAGATCGCCCTGGGCGTGATCCGCAACCAGTCCCTCCTCGACCATAATATCGATCTCTATGCCGCCCGGAAGCCGGGGCCCGGCCTCATGCGGACCATCCTCCGCGTCACGGGATATCAACTCTGGTTCATGGAGGTGCCGGACTTCGCCGCCGTGAACGTGGGCGTGGAGCTGGCCAAGAACCTGGCGGACAAGTTCCAGGCGGGGTTCGCCAATGCCGTCCTCAAGAAGATGGCGGCCAACGGCCTGCAGAAGGTTCCCGGGGATGCCATCGCCGCCCTCGCGATCAATTTCTCCCATCCCGAATGGCTGGTGAAGCGATGGCGGAAGCGCCTGGGCACGGAGGGGCTGCTGAAGGCCCTGGAGCGCAACAACCAGGAAGCGCCCCTGTGGCTGCGGGTCAACCCCGCGCGTGGGGGCGTGGCGGAGGCCCGCGCGGCGCTCGCGGAACTCGGGGTGGAAACGGAGACGGATCCGGACGCGCCCCTGTTCCTGCGTATCGCGCCCAAGGGTGCAGGGGGAGAAGGCGGCGGCGGCGGGGGTAAAGCCCTGCATTCCCCGCTTTTCGAGGCGGGCCGGATCGCCTTCCAGGATCCCGCCGCCTGGCTCATCGCCGAACTGGCGGATTGGCGTTCGGGGGAGACCCTGCTCGATCTCTGTTCCGCCCCCGGCGGCAAGGCCGCCTGCCTGGTGGAGCGCGCCATCCATCTGGGCGATTCCCGGGCCGCGGAGGTCCCCATCGTCTGCAACGACATCTCCTTCCGCCGCCTGACCCGCATCCACGACGCCATCGGCCGCCTGGGCCATTCGCGGCTGGCCCCGGTGGTGATGGATCCGGCCTTTCCCGCCTTCCAGGATCCCGGCGAACCCGGCGGTCCCGGGCTTTTCGACGTGGTGGTGGTGGACGCGCCGTGCAGCAACCTGGGCGTGCTGCGCCGCCGCCCGGAAGCGCGCTGGAACCGGACCCGGGAGGATCTCGTCCGCCTGGCGGAGCTCCAGAAGGGTCTCCTGGCGAGCGCCGCCCGCCTGGCTTCCGCCCGAGGGCGTATCATCTACGCTACCTGCAGCCCGGAAGAGGAGGAGACCTCGGCCGTGGTGGGAGCGTTCCTCAACTCCCATCCGGACTGGCAAATCGACGATGCCCGGGATCGCCTGCCCGCCTGGGCCGTGAAAAAACGGTTCCTCTGGCTGCATCCGGGGGAAACCGGCTACGACGGGTTTTTCGCCGCCCGCCTGTCCCGCAAGGTGGAAAATCCGCCGCGGGAATCTATCCTTTGAATCTCAATCGGGGAGCCAAGGTGATCGAAGCTTCGAACGCAATCCTGAAACGCATCCCATCGCCGGCATCGGCTCCAGCCATGGCGAATGCGGCCGCCGCCGGCTTTCTCGCCGCGGCCCTCCTTGCCGTTTCCCCCCTCCCGGTCCGCGCCGCCGATGCGCCCCCCGCCTGGGATAGGCCCGCGACCGTGGCCGTGGAAACGGACTTCCTCCGCGATCGCCTGGAGGCGCCCCAGAACCATTTCCTCCTCAATGGCCAGGAAGGCTTCATTTCCGGACGGGAATTCTACCAGACCTTCGGGGACGCCACCCCCTTCCTCTGGCCCACCCATCCCTTCCTCCGCTATGGCACGGATCGGTCCTGGCAAAGCGATACCTTGACCTTGGTCGCCCGGGCCCTGGGCTCCAATGAAATCGCCGAACCCTCCTCGCCCTACGCCTTTTCCGATATCGCCTGGTCCCCGATCGAGGAGCTCCGTCTGCATGCGGGCCTGGACCAGAACGGCCTCTATTCCCAGCGCACCTTCCCCAACCGGAAACTCATCTCTTCCCGGGGCAATGACGCTAAACTGGCCTGGTTCGGGCGGGATCTGCCCCTCAAGAGCCAGGCGAACGTGGGGGCCGCGTTCGAGCGCCGCGGCGGCACCATGGCGGCCCAGTACAACCAGGGTTGGTGGTGGACCACCTCCCCGGTATCCGGCCAGGCGTATCCCTGGGAGGGCTTCAACGCCGAACTCCTGTATAAGGCGGGCGAGGATTTCGACCTGACCCTTGTGGAACAGCAATGGGATTCCCCCAGCCCGTTCCAGTTCGACAAGTCCCATTGGCGCCGCTCGGAAATCACCATGAGCTTTTTGGGTTCCTCGGAAGGGGCCTGGTTATGGCGCCTGGACCTGGGATTCCAGCGCCGGACCATGAGCTCCAAGGGCGCGTTCGAAAGCTTCGAGGAGAAGACCTACCCCTTCCGCTTCCGCTACCGCCAGGATTGGTCGGCTCCCGATTCCCTCCCCTTCCGGATGGTTTCCCAGGGGACCATGGGGATCCGGGAGCGCATGATCCAAATCCAACACAGTTCCGAATTCCGCGAGACCGTGGGCTCCCATCAGCCCATGCAATTCCTCCGGGGGTACTACCGCCACCGCATGCAAGGGTATGTGGAACCGACCGAAATCCTGACCCCGGACACCACCTTCCTGGCCGTGAACCAACCCGGATCCCAGGCCCGGGGATGGGTGACCGGCGCGGAATACCGCGAAGTGCGGAAGCATTTCCTGGTCGGCATCGGCGGGGACTATGCCATGGAATGGGAACTCCCCATCTTCCATCTCGGGGTTTTGGATACCCTCGGCGAGGCCTTGCGCCGGCAGGGAAGCTATCTGGGCAGCGACCATCTCCTGCAGAACGCCTCGGGAAAGATCTTCGCTTCGGGCGAGGCGGCCAAGCAGGTGACCTGGCGATTGCAGGCGGGAATGCGGGAATTCTGGAGCCATGACGCGGACGAAATCGAATTCCGGCCCAGCCCATGGTGGGCCGGCGGCGGGGCCGGTTGGGCTTTGCCGGGTAAAGCCGGTCAGACCCGGCTGGATGCCCAGGCGACCTACCTGGGACCCAAGGAAGTGCGGGGTTGGGGGCCGGTTTTCAAGGTGCCTACCCACTGGGAAAACCATATTTCCCTGTCCCAGACCCTGTTTTCCGATCGCCTGAAGCTGAGCTTGTCCGCTTTACATGCCTTCGGGGAGGATTTCCGGGATCAGCCGAACGGCAATCCGGTGCGATTCCGCGTGATGGGTGGCATAGAGGGATTGATCTACTAGGACGGCAGGCTAATGAACGGATGCGAGGTAGGTCGGACGGCCGATAGACCCTTGCCCTAAGCGACTACTGGATGGCGACGAGCTGTTCGGACGATCCGTTCATCAGGTCCTGGGGATGCAGGCGGGACTTGGCCTTCAGCTCCATCACGAACAGTTCCGGGGTCCAGGCGGTGCGCTGGCAGTACTGGGCCGGGGTTTCGATGACCGGAGCCTTTTCCATCTTTTCGCCGGGATTCAGCCGGACCATGGCCAAGGGAGCGACCCATTCAGGGGGATCCGGCACATCCGGAGCCGCCAGGGCCCGGTTGGCGATGAATCCGAAACAGGTGCCGCTGCCGTCGGCCTTGCGGCTTTCCACCAGGCTCCAGCCATTGCCCATATCGTTCAGCACCGCGACTTCGTCATTGTGGCTGAAGTGCCCCATGCGGGGCGAATGCGCGGAAGGGTATTTGCGGAAATTGACCTTGGCCCATTTCACCTTGGCCTTCTTGCCTACGCTTTGGGCCGGGGTGGTGCGCTTCCATTGCTCCAGGATCTCGTTGGCGGGGAAGGAGAGCAGGTAGGCGGCGATATAGGCGGTGTCCCCGTCGGTCATGACCACCTGGACCCACTTGCCGAAGACCTTGGTCACATAGAGGGGCTCATCCTGGGTGCGGACTCCCAGGACCTTGCTCTCGAGGGAGGGGCCGGATCGCAATCGGGCCGCATCGACCTTGACCTTGGCGGTGCAGTTGCCGAAGGCGATGGGATTGTCGGGCATGGTCGCGAACGCATGGGTCGCCGAAGGGGCCAGACCCAAAATTCCCAAGCAGAGGAGGAGTTTACGCACAGTGCACTCCGATTTCGATTGTTGCAGGCTCTTGAAAAATTATAGGGCTCGGCATCCGGGAGAATCAAGAGTCGGCGCGGTAAGATCGGGGTATTAAGCCATTGATATTTGGGGTTTTTCAGAAAGCGCATTAGTTAGTTTTCCCGGGGCATGCCGAGCCCGCGCCCCATCCTATTGGTAACCCGGAACTTCCCACCGACCCGGGGCGGCATCGAGACCCTGGCCGCCGAACTCGTGCGGCATGGCCTTACCCGGCGCGATCGCATCGTCCTCCTCCATATAGGGCAACCGGCCTGCGATACCCCGCCGCCCGGACTTCTCGCCTACCATCATTTTCCCGGCACCGGACGGTGGGCCTCCCTGTTCTGCGCCGCCTGGATCGTTCCCTGGCTCGCCTTAACCTACCGGCCGAGCCTCATCGTCCATATGCAGGTGACCACGGGTCTGGGCGGCCTGATCGCCTCGACCTTGACCGGCGTCCCCTACCTGATCCTGTGCATGGGCCTGGAAGTGTTGCCGGGAGGCATCCCTCTCTGGCGCGCCTTGCGCGGCGGGGTCCTGCGCCGGGCCCGGCGCGTCATCAGCATCAGCCGATTCACGGATTCCCTGGCCGCAGCCTTCGGGGTTCCCGCCGACCGGCGCCAGGTCCTGACCTTGGGTACGCGCCTGTTCCCGGACATCCCGGCGGAACCGGATCGCGCCGCCCTGTTCGGACTGGAATCCGCCGGCGCCTTCGTGGCCTTGTCCCTCTCCCGCCTGGTGCCGCGCAAGGGCGTGGACATGGCCATCGAGGCCGCGGCCCTGGTGGCGGAGCGGCGCAAGGACTTCCTGTATTGCATCGGCGGGTCCGGACCGGACCTGCCGCGCCTGAAGAAGCGGGTGGCGGACAAAGGGCTGGAGAGGCACGTGCGCTTCCTGGGCCGGGTGCCGGACGAACACATGGGGGCCTGCTATGCGCGGGCGGACCTGTTCGTGCTGCCGAGCCGGTCCTCCGTGAACCCGCCGGACGTGGAGGGCTTCGGCATCGTCTTCCTGGAGGCCGGGGCCTGCGGCACGCCCTCCCTGGGCGGGAACAGCGGCGGGGTCCCGGACGCCGTGATCGACGGCAAGACCGGTTTCCTGGTGGATCCGGAGGACCCGCGCGCCATCGCGGATCGGATCCTGCAGTTGATGGACGATAGGGATCTGTTGCGCAGGTTGGGGGAGGCCGCCAAGGCCCATGCGGAAGCCTCGTCCTGGGACAAGGCCTGCGGCCGTTACTTCGAGGCCTTCGCCCGGGTCATCGGGGACGCGGGAAGGATCGGGCCCCCGGAAGCGTAACCCGTGGGTTACGCCGGTTCAGGCCTTGCCGGTGTTTTCCCCGAGGTCCTCGTCGAGGGTGAAGGCGCCGAAGTCCGGCGTATGGCGGTGCCCCTTGGTGAGGAAGGCCTTATTCCTCTCGTAGTGGTTCTCGGCGGTGAAGGGGGCCAGGAACTTGCCGGCCACCAGGTCCTCGCGCACGAAGAACGAGTTCACGCCCGTGAAGTCGCAGCCCACCAGCTTGTAGCCTTTGGCGGCGCCCAGCAGTTCCAGGGACTTGAGGCTCGAATTGTAATAGACCGATCCGTTCCAGATATGGTCGGGATTGTATTTCATCACCCAGCGCGTGGGCGGGCGGAAGATGCCGTTGAACTCCATGCAGACCGCGCGCGGCCGGTAGTTCCTGATGGCCTTCCAGATCCAGTAGTCGTTGCCGTCCAGATCGATCGACAGGAAGTCCGGTTCGGCGGGCACGCCGCCTTCCTTGAACAGGGCTTCGATGTTCTCGGCATTGATGAAGGAGCGCTGGAACCTCAGCCGTCCGGACTTGAGGAGATCCGCGTACTTGGCCTTGATGAGCTCGGCGTTTTCCTTGCCGCCGTCCATCCACAGGCCCTGCCAGCCGTTCACCAGCAGGAGGGCGCTGTTGTTCTCCAGGCCGTTGCCGCAGCCGAACTCGACGAATTGCTTGTTGGTGGTGCCGATGCGGGCGAAGATCTCCTCGATGATCCCGTCCTCCCCGTGCTGGGAGAAGGTCTGGAACTCGGCCCCGTTGAGGCGCAGGGGATCCCGGTAGCGGGGATTCTCCTGCAGGTGGCGGACCAGGTAGTCCTCGATGGCGACGTCGCGAAGGTTCTTCAGATGATGGAGTACGCGTCCTAGCATAGGGACGAAGGTAGCAAAAGCCCGGGATCCTAACCGGGGTTGATTCCGGAACCGAGGCCGGATTCCGGAGCGGTCGCGGGTACGGGCGCGGATTCGAGGGCGGCGGCCGCGTCCGCGCGGCGGCGCTTCAGCCAGGCCTTCCCGAACAGGGCCCAGAGGACCGCGGCGTACAGGACGGCGTAGAGCCCGAACCAGATCCCGCGCGAGACCAGGGTATCCGCGCCGAACCGTTTCCAGCCGGACCAGGCCAGGGCGGTGAGGCCCACGCCCAGGATGAAATTGACGAAGACGGCGGCGCGCAGGGGGACCAGGCGGATGAGGTAGATGGTCTCGAAGAACCAGACCACGTTGGTGAGCAGGATGGACAGGGAGGTGCCCATGGCGGCTCCCGCGATGCCGTAACGCGGGACCAGGACGGGCGTGAACAAGAGCGCCAGGACCAGGCAGAGGAGATCGTTGAACATGGCCCAACGGCTCTTGCCCATGCCCAAAACCACCACGCCCGAAAGCCCCAGGTACCCGATGATGATGAGGGTGAAGGCGAAGATGAGCAGGGCGGACTCGCCTTGCGCGTATTCGGGGCCGGACAGGCTCAGGAGCGGGCCCGCGAAGAACGTCAGGAATGCGAAGATCGGGATCTGCAGGGCGAGGGTGGTCTGCCCCGCGTGCAGGTAGGCGTCCCGGATATTGGCGCTGTCGATGCCGCGCTTGAGCTGGGCGATCACGGCCAGCAGGATATTGTCGAAGGCCTGGCGGATGGTCTTGATGGAGTTGGCGATGGAGAGGGCCAGGCCGTAGATGCCGATGGCCTTGGGCGGCAGGAACAGGGCCAGGCACCAGATGTCGATGCGCTGCTGGATGGAAAGCAATACGTCCCGCAGGCCCATGGGCCAGGAGTAGTGCCACAGGACCGCGAGCGCCTTGTCGGTATGCTCGGTGACCGGCTGATCGTCCATGGAGTTCTTGAGGGGGGCCGCGAGCCATAGGCTGGCCAGCCATCCGGCCGCGCTGCCGAGCAGGAAGAAGAAGGCCAGCACGCGTGTCTCCCGCGAAAGGAACGCGAACGCGCAGGGCAGGCCCAGGTAGAAGATGGGGTAAAGGATGCCGCGCACCAGCACCTCGTGCTCCATCTTCTTGAACGCCATGGAGACGCCCAGGTTGAGGTTGGTGAGCATGATGAAGGGGATGGCGGCCGCCATGAGGATCAAGGCGACGGGATCGAGCAGGCCGCCCGGCGCCGAGGACGCGCGGCCCCAGAAGGCCTGGTAGACTCCGAAGCCGGTGAGGAGCACGGCGGAGATGATCAGCATGCGGTTGCGCACCCAGGCGAAGAACCCGGCCGGCAGGCGGGATTCCCGGTGCTTGGACACGTACCAGATGATGCCCTTGTCCATGCCCGCGCAGGAAAGCCGGAGCACGGGCAGGAAGAGTGTATTCAGGAAGATGTACGAGCCCCACACGGAGACGCCGTAGAGGCGCGCGGCGAGCAGGGTCAGGAGGAATTCCGCGAGCTTGAAGAAGTTCCCGGCGAAGGAGATGGCGGCGCCGCGGTTGATGTCCCGGCGGATGGTTTCTTGGGAGGCCGGCAGGGTCCGGGGGGAAAGCGAGTAAGGCTCGTCGACGGACATGTTCAGCTGGATGCCTTGGGCCCCGTGGAAGCCCAGCTGCAGGCGGAACAGGTAGATGTCCGGGCGGCGCACGCGGATGCCGAATCCCCAGGAGTTCTTGAGGTTATCCAGGAAGTCGATCTTGTCCCAGGACCGGCCGAAGACGCCGTATTCGTCGAAAATGACCCCGTCCACCAGGCGCATGATGGGAAAGCGGTATTCGCCGCCCGCGGAGAGCACGGTGTAATCGCGGAACCGGCTGCCGCCGTAGCCCCGCAACGGAGTATCGTTGCCCAAGGTCTGCAGGCCGTAGACGGGCATGCGGTTGCCCTGCAGCTCGTAGACCTGGGCCGTATACAGGTGGGTGACGAAGACCTTGCGGTTGAACAGTTCCTTCTTGAGGTTGTCGATGTCCATCTTCTCCAGGACCTTGCGCATGCTCATGCCTCCGGCCTCCTTGTCCCCCTTGGAAGCCACCTCGTATTTTTCCTTGCCCAGCTTGAAGTAGTTGGTCATGGAGGCTTCCCAGCCGTGGAAATCATGGTGCGCGGTGGTGAGGTGGTAATGGTAGGTGGCGCTGAAATTGCTGCCCGCCAGGGGGATGTTCTCGTTGTTGCGCGTGTCCCGGGAAATGCCCGCCGCCAGGATGCGATCCTGCCAGGAATCGTTGAGGCCGCGGGACTTCACGTCGAGCAGCCCTGCGGGGTCGCGGAAGAAATCGCTGTGCAGGGAGTCCTGTTGGGGCGGCGCCTGGCCGAAATGGTTGTCCCGGTAGACGAAGGTGCCCTTGAGGGCGAACTTCTCGATGACCCGGTGCCCCAGGTTGGCGGAGAAGATATTGGAGGTATCCGCGTAGAACCAGAAGGAAGGGGTGCCGGGCTGGTTCATGGAGGTGTTCTTCACCCGGACCAGGGACATGGAAAGCTTGGAATTGAAGCCCGTGCCCATGATGTCGTTGGCGGAAAGGTAGCTGCGGAATTTCCAGTCCCCGTTGACGTACAGGTTCCCCTGGGCGACCAGGCGTTCCGTGCTCCGCCCGAAGATGGCCAGATGCCTCAGGGTGAGGCCGGTGAAGGAACCGGTTCCCGGCGCCAGGTTCAGGGTGGGGTAGATCATCACCTTGTCGTTCTGTCCGAAGCTGATCAGCTGGATGGTGCGGTCGATGACGTTCTCGTTGAGCATGTAGCGCAGGGGCGCCTTGGAGGGGTAGATGGCCAGCTGCACGGCGGGCACCAGGATCAATTCCACCGGGAAGGTGGCCAGCTGCAGCATAGGATAGGCGATGTATTCGTAGAGCTTCTTGTCCTGCGCCGAATCCTGGAAGATGGGCTCGCCCGAGGCCTTGGCGATGGAATCGGTCTGGGCGCGGATCAGGTCGGCGGCCTTGAGCGAATCCGCGAGGATCTTATCCCTATGGACAGCGCGTTCGGCGGAATCCCTGGCCGCGGTCGAATCGGCCGGTTTGGCCGCTTTCGCGGCGCTGGGGGGAATGGGAGCGGGAACGGAATCGCGCGGGGCGGTGCCGCGCACCCGGGTCGAATCCGACTTGGGTGCGGCCTCGGCCGCGAAGGCGATCAGGAGCATGAGGGGAAACAGGGCCGGAAGGCGCAATCTCATTACTTTCTGCGGTCGTTTGCTTGACATGCGCGGTAAGGCGAACCGGAGTTAAGATACTTCCTCGACCGTCGGATTTCCATCCAAGCATGCCCCCCACCGGGGATATTCTAGCATGCCCGGGACCCGTCTGAAAGCGGGGAAGCCCGCGAAAATCGGGAATGCCGGGATCAGAGGTCGATGGCGGGGAAAATGGCCTTGGAAATGAAGAACGCCACGGTTCCGAGCACGGTTCCGCCGACGATGTCGCTCAGATAGTGGACGCCGAAGAGGATGCGCAGCATCCCCATGACCACGGGAAGCAAGATGGCAGGTACGATCAACCGGGGCAGGTGGAGGGCCAAGGTCAGCGCCACCGCCAGATTGTTCATGGTATGCCCGGACGGGAAGCTGTACTTGTCCAGGGGCGGGACCAGGGGCGTGACGTCCAGACCGCTGTCGTACGGGCGCGGCCGCTTCATGATGAATTTGATGGGAAGGTAGAAGCACAGGCTGATGCCGATGGAAAGGATGCAGTGCAGGACGGTCATTTCCAATTCCGCGAACGGCAGCGCCCACCAGAGGTACAGGGCGATGGCCCCCCACATCCACCCGTCCCCGATGCGCACGAGCAGGATGAGCAACAGGGTGACCGGCTTGGGCATGGACCAGGCGGCGAGCATGCGGAAGAATCCCACGTCGACGGCCGTCACCCTGGAGGTCAGGGCCGAGATGCCGCTCCTCAAGGAAGGCTCCTCCGTCCGATCGATTTCCGCAGTGTCCATTTTATCCACAGTTCCCAAAAGATAGTCAAGCGATCCGACCCAGTAACCCTTCCGCCGCCGCGCTCCAGGTAAAATCCCTGAGGATGCGGGAACGCGCATTTTTGCCCATGGCAAGGGCCCTGGGCCGGTCCCGGAGGAGGTCGACCAGGGCTTGTTTGAGGTTTTCGGTATTTTCGGGATCCACCAGCAATCCGGTTTCCCCTTCCGCGACTGCGTCCGGCACGCCGCCCGCCCGTCCCCCCACCACCGGGACCTCGCAGGCGCCGGCTTCCAGGTAGACGATGCCGAAGCCTTCGATGTCCTTTTCCGAAGAGAGGCTCGGCAAGGCGAAGACGTCGGCGAGGCTGTAATGCGCGGCCATCTCCCCGTCGGCGATGCGCCCGGTAAAACGCACGGAATCGCCCAGCCCCAGCTCCGCCGCCCGTCGCACCAGGGCATCGCGCTCCGGGCCCGTCCCGCCGAGGAGGAGGACGGTTCCCGGCACCGCGGCGCGGACGCCGGGCAGGCTTTCGATCAGGCGGCGCAGGTTCTTGCGCGCCACCATGCGGGTGATGCTGACGATGACGGGCGCGTCCCCGAGCCCGTAACGCTCGCGCAGGAAGCGCGCGTCCGCGGGCCGGAAGAAATCCGGATCCACGCCGGGATGGACCAGATGCAAGGGGCAGGCGGGGGCCGCCTTCTCGCGCGTAAGCCGCATCACCTCCTTGCTGTTGGGGAAGGCCGCGTCCAGCCGCGAAAAGGCGCGCCGCATCAGCATCGGCCCCAGGGGCCCGAACACGGAGGTGAGCAGCTCGCGGCCGTGAACGAGGCAGTAGGACCTGATGGGCCCGGCAGGGCCCGCGCGCTTGGGCCCGGGAAGGAAGCTCGCGGCCACCGCGCCTTGCCATTGCGCGTAGAGGATATGGGTCACCGAGGGATTGCGGCGCAGGTAACCGGGGAGGAAGGCGAACAGGCGGATGAACAGGAGCGAACCGGGAATCTTCAGGCGCACCAGGTCCGCGAGGCCGGGAAGGGGATTGGGATCCGCGGGGGAGCCCGGGCAGATGACGCGCACCTCATGGCCCTTGGCCAGGAAGCCGCGCGCGAGCTCGAGCACGTAGGTCTGGATGCCGCCGCGTTCGGGCGGGAAGTCCTGGGTGATGATGAGGATGTTCATCGGCCCGGATCCGGCGGCAACAGCGCATCCCTGTCCAAGACCCGTCCATACGCCCGCGCCATGTCCCGGTAGCGTTCCGGATCGAAACCCGGAGGCGCGGCGCGCGTGGCCTGGGCGGTATTGCCTTCCAGGAGCGCATAGTCGATCTTGCGGTGCTTGTCGAGGTCCCAGTGCCAGATGGAATCGGCCTCCATGTGGAAAACCGTGCGGCTGGCTTCCGAGATCAGGGCCAGGTGCCCGTAGCGCATGCACAGGATGTCCCGCTGCGAGGGCTGCAGCAGGCTGCGGCCGATGAAGTGGTTGGGGAAGCGCGCGTTGAGCATGGTGAACAGGGTGGGCGCGATGTCGATCTGGCTCACGGTCTCTTCCCGGCGGCCGCGGGGTCCCAGGCCCGGCCAGCCTCCCCAGAAGGCCAGGTTGGTCCAGGTATGCCCGGGGTTGAGTTCGCCCACCACCTCGGTGTTGCGCATCTGCCATGCGGTGTAATCGGAGTGGTCGCCCACCAGGATGACCAGGGTGCGCTTGAAGTCCGGCCGTTCCTTCAGGTGCTTGAAGAGGCGCAGGATATGCTTCTCCGTATAGCCGATGGCCTGGTTGTAGGCCTCGTCCGCGTCCTTGGCGGGCGGATACCCCGCGTCCGCGGGCACGTCGAAGGGCGGGTGCATGGTGGTGGTCCACAGGGCGGTCATGAAGGGGCGATCGGTGGGCAGGGTGTCGATGATGGACATGAGCCGATCGATGAGCGGGCCGTCGTTCCTGCGCGAGGGATCGTACTCGTAGCGATCGTACCATTTGCGCAGCCAGGGGGTGAAATTGTCGAAGGAGGGATCGTAGCCGAAGAGGATCTCGGACCGGTAGCCCAACAGGCGCAGGCCTTCCGGGATGGACCGGCTCCGCACGTGGATGTAATCGCTGATGAAGGTGCGGCGGAAATGCGGCCATAGGCCAAGATGGATGCCGATGCCGCCTTCGACCGAAGGGAAGCCGTTGGAATGGGTCCAGGGAAAGCACAGGCCCTCCGAGAGCAGGACGCTGTCCAGGTGCGGCGTCTGCGAGGGCATGGAGGGATCGTCCACCAGGCCCGTCTTCCAGCCGCGCAGGGTCTCGACGATGAGAAGCACGATGTTCGGGCGCTGATCCAGCGGGAGGGCTTTGAACGCTTCGGGGCTTAGGGAACCCAGGTTGTCGGAGTCGAGGAGGGGATAGGCCGGGATGGCCGCCAGGTCGGTCGAGGAGGGCTTGCCGGTCCTGACCATGGCGATGAGGTCGGAATAGGCGCGGAGCCGGTTCCGGGGCTCCTCCTGGCCGGCGAATCCCTTCCAGGTATCGGCGATGATACCCCAGGGCGCGGGGCGGATGCGGCGCCAGCGCTTGTCCGAATAGTGGAACCAGAAGGGGAAGGAGATGAATACCGCCGAAAGGACCAGGGCCACCGGGGCCCAGGCGGTCCCGAGGGCGCGATCCGCATCCCGGCGCCGCCACAGGCGCCAGGCGGGATACCAGGGCGCGGCCATGAGCAGGGCCGCGATCAGGAAATGGAGCCAGTCGGCCTTGATCACCCGGCCCCACATGAAGGAGTCCCGGAAGCCGAAATAGGTGCATAGGAAGGACACGTTGATGTGCTCGCCCATCCACCGGACCACCTCGTTGTCGATCTGGCAGAAGCCGATATAGAGGCAGCCGCCCAGCAGGCAGAGCGCGCGAAGGACCGCGGAGCCCCGGGATCCATGCGGGCCGATCGTCCCCGCGCGACCGGTCCCTGACCGGCCGGTCGGGGACCGGACGAGGAAGGCGTCCAGGGAGGCCAGGATCAGGCACCAGGCCATGATGAGGCCCGCCTCGTGGAAGGCGGCGTTGGGGAGGAAGCGGTCCGGGTTCAAAACCACCGGTTCGCCGTAGGGGTTGTCGCCCATGAAATGCAGGGACAGCGACAGGATCCGGAGGGCGGCGAAGAGGGCGAAGGCCCGCAGGTACAGGGCGTTCATGGTGGGTTCGTCGCGGCGGGCATGAGGGGTCCTTAAGATAAAAACAAACGGGTACCGGGCCGGCTTCCCGCCGGATCCCGCCCGGCTTTGCAGGCCCCGGTTCATGAACTAAGTTTTAGACGTACGCGCCGCCGAGGAAGGTATCCGGGCCCGCAGGGAACCAGCCATGACGCTCAAAGAAGCCCAATCCAAGGTCGATGACTGGATCAAGACCGTCGGGGTCCGGTATTTCTCCGAACTCACCAATACCGCCATCCTCATGGAGGAGGTGGGCGAGGTGGCCCGCATCATGGCCCGCACCTACGGCGACCAGAGCTTCAAGAAGTCGGATCTGGCCAAGGACCTGCCCGACGAGATGGCGGACGTGCTGTTCGTGCTCCTCTGCCTGGCCAACCAGACCGGCATCGATCTGACCGAAGCCCTCGAGAAGAACCTGGAGAAGAAGACCGTGCGGGACGCCGATCGCCACAAGAACAATCCCAAGCTGAAGGCCGACTGATGTCCAGCACCTACGGCAACCTGTTCCGCATCTCCACCTTCGGCGAAAGCCACGGCAAGGCCGTGGGCGTGGTGGTGGACGGCTGCCCCGCGGGACTCAAGCTCACGGAAGCGGATATCCAAGCCGAACTCGATCGCCGCAAGCCGGGCCAGAGCAAGCTGACCACCCCCCGCAAGGAAGCGGATACGGTGGAAATCCTCTCCGGCCTCTTCGAAGGCCGGACCACCGGCACCCCCATCGGCATGACCGTGCCCAATACCGATCAGCGTTCCCACGATTACGGGGACATGGTGGAGCTGTACCGCCCTTCGCACGCGGACTTCACCTACGATCTGAAATACGGCTTCCGCGACTATCGCGGCGGCGGCCGCGCCTCGGCGCGTGAGACCATCGGCCGCGTGGCCGCAGGAGCCATCGCCCGGAAAATCCTCAAGGAAGTCTGCGGCACCGAGATCCTGGCCTACGTGTCCCAGGTGGGAAGCATCGACGCCGATATCGATCCGCTGAAGGCGACCTTCAAGACCATCGAATCCAATCTGGTGCGTTGCGCGGATCCGGTCGCGGCGGAAAAGATGGCCAAGGCCATTGACGATGCCCGTAAGGCCCAGGACTCCCTGGGCGGCGTGATCCAGCTCGTGATCAAGAACGCGCCCAAGGGCGTGGGCGAACCGGTCTTCCACCGCGCCGAGGCGGAACTGGCGCGCGCCTTCCTTTCGCTTCCCGCCACCAAGGGCTTCGAGATCGGCAGCGGCTTCGCGGGCACGCGCCTGCGGGGCAGCGAGCACAACGATCCGTTCGTGAACAAGAGCGGAACGAAAACCGGAACCAAGGCCGGAAAATCGAAGTCGGCGGCTTCGGGTTTCGCCGCCATCGGCACCGAGACCAACCGCTCCGGCGGCGTCCAGGGCGGCATCACCAATGGCGAGCCGATCCTGTGCCGGATTGCCTTCAAGCCGACGGCCACCATCTCAATGCCCCAGAAGACCGTCGACAAGCAAGGCAAGGAACGGACCCTTGCGGCCAAGGGCCGGCATGATCCCTGCGTATTGCCTCGCGCGGTGGTGATCGTGGAAGCGATGGCGGCGCTGACCCTGGTGGACCTATTTCTGGAGCAGCGGGCGCGTTCGGGGTTGTTCACCTAGTCCTTAGGACCGGATCAGATTAGATCCTCAATCCGAATTTCAGGTTCGCCTGCAGGGGATTGTCCTTCACGTAATCCGATCCGAAGCCGCTCAGGATCGCCTCCCGCTCCCGATCACGCAACAGCATCCATCCCGCCTGGGCGTCCACTTCCAGGCGTTTGAAAAACAGATACCCGATCCCGCCCGTCAGGAAATAATTGGTGAAGCGCAGGTCGCGGTCGAAGTTATCGGCCGGATCCGGATGGGAATAGGATGCGTAATGGGTCGTCGCCCGCGTGGCGCCTCCGCCGCCGACCAGTTCCAATCGGCCGTACACGGCACGGCGGTATTGCAGGTCCACGGCGTATATCGATCCGGCTTCGCGCTCCGCGAAGTCCAGGTCCTTGCCGGCGAAATTGGGTCCGGGCACCGACTTGTCCCCGATGTCCCCGCGATAGGCCCCGAGCCGGAATCCGCCCAGCCCCAGTCGCAGGCCCAGGGCCGTGCCCTCCGGACCCAAGCCCAGGGAATGGGTTCCCAAGGATAGGCTGACGCGCCTTTCCGAATGGGTGCGATAGAGATAATAGGCGTTGCCCGCCAGGCTGCCCGCTATCATGGGTACGAGCAGGTTGCTCCCGGAGGGCGACAGGTACATGGCCGAGACCATGCCGATGAGTCCGTATCCGAACATCGGCAGGAAGCCCGCGGGGTAGCCCGCCTCGTCGCCGGCCAGCTTCACCGCCGTGGTGGAGAGCAGGTTTTCCCCGAGCAGGACGCCGCCCGCCAGGAACAGGAGCGCCCCTCCCCCGCCTTCTTGGGCTTTGGGCGCCGGCGCCAACAGGGCGATCAGGAAAATGAGGAGGGTCAGGGTTCGCTTCATGGGTTCGACCAGGTTCGGATTGGACGGCTCGGCTCAGGGTAAAAGGTAACCGGTTTCTGGCTATATTTACCGGTCCCATGACCCCCTTCCCCGCCCCCGTGCTGGCCGCCCTCCGCGAGCTTTCCGCCCTCCCCTACGAGAACCTGAGCAAGATCGTCGCCTTCAGCCAGGGGGGTAACATGGAAAGTACCCTGGGGCTGGCGAACGACTGGCTCGAGAAATCCCGGGATACCGGGGCCGGCGGCACCTGCTTTTCCCTCACCTGGTGGCTGGCCGAACGCATCCGTTCCCAAGGGCTGGACTGCGCCTTCCTGATGGGCGACAAGGGCAAGGCGCTCAATATCCATTGCGGCCTGCGATTCGATTGGGAGGGGCGCGGCCATCTGCTCGATCCCGGGTACCTGATTTTCGATCCCATTCCCCTGCCGACGGCGGGCCTGTCCGCCACGACCTGGGTTCCGCCGAATGAAGTCCGCGTGGAGGATCTTCCCGCCCTGGACGCCTGGCGCCTGTGGAGCGGGCCCCGGGGGGCGGTGAAACAGCGATTCGATTTCCGCAAGCGCGCCGTGGGGGAGGCGGAGTTCCAGGCCCATTGGGAGGCCTCCTACCGGCTGCCCATGATGCGGTATCCCGTATTGAACAAGGTGCGGGACGGAGTGCAATACTACCTGCAGAAGCGGAGCCTGCTGGTGCGCACGGCGGAAGGCGGGGAGATGCGGAAGCTGGATCAGGCCGGCATGATGGAAGCCCTGCAGGTAACCTTCGGGATACCCGGGGACCTGGCCCGGGAAGCGCTGGCCGTGGTGACCCTGGCCGACCGGGACTTCTTCACCAAATAGCCGGGCATCGGTTCGGAGGAGATCCGGCGTTCAATCGTTCAATATAAGGGAGCCGATTCCCTGGGGGAGCCCGTTTTCCACGAACCTTGATCCGCCATGGAATAGTCCCGTCCCGTTACGTCCCGGCCTTCGGAAGCGAGCCAGAGTTTGGAGGCGGCTTCCGCGGCCCGGCCGCGCTCCACGGCGCTCAGGCCCGGATGGATGACGTAACGCAGCAGGCTCTTCAATACGATCTTGTGCAATTGCACCAGGAACTCGTGGTTGTCCGGAGCGGTGCTCTCCCCCGGCCCGCCGATGAAACTCCCGAACTCCCGATCCTGGTAATCGAGGATGCCCGCTTCGCCCAGGGTGAGCATGAGGCCGTTCTTGAAGACCAGGGAGAAGTTGGGAGGCTTGCCGTCCAGGACCGAAATGCTCTGGAGAACGGGCGTTCCGGAGAACAGGGATGACTTGATGCGGCGCGCTTTCAGAAAAGCGTTGAGCTTGGACCCGAGGCCTTGGAAGAACTGGTTTAAACCCATAGCTTATCTATTAAACTACTTTTTAACCGACCTCCAGGAGAAAAAATGGTTACGGCGAACAAGTTGGCTCCCAGCATTCTGAACGCGGATTTGGCGTCCTTAAAGGACCAATTGGCCGCAATCGAACAGGGCGGGGCCGATTGGGTCCATTTGGACGTCATGGACGGCCATTTCGTGCCGAACCTCAGTTTCGGCCCGATTTTGGTGGAGGCGGCCCGGAAACACACGAAATTGGCCCTGGATTGCCACCTGATGATTTCCAATCCGGAAAAATACGTGGCCGAATTCGCCAAGGCCGGAGCCGATTCCATAACCGTCCATCAGGAAGCCACGGTGCACCTGGATTCCCTGGTGCGCGTGGTGAAAGCCCTCAAGACCAGGGATGGACGGGACATGCGGGTGGGCGTGAGCCTCAATCCCGCCACCCCCATCGAGTCCCTGGAACATGTCCTCCCGGAACTGGACCTGGTGCTCATCATGTCCGTGAACCCGGGCTTCGGCGGGCAGAAATTCATCCCTTACGCCCTGGACAAGGCCCGCAAGCTGCGGGCGAAAGCGGATGCCATGGGCAAGGCCCTGGACATCGAGATGGACGGCGGCATCGGGCCCAAGAACGCGGCCGAGGTGATCGCCGCGGGCGTGAACGTGATCGTTTCCGGCACCGCCATCTTCGGATCCGGGGACATCCCCGGGACCTGCCGCAAGATGAAGGAATTGATGGGGTAACCGCCCGGTTTCCCTTGCTTCCGCTTACCTCCCCGATTCCCCGACCCCGCTCCAATACTCCCTTCCCGTCTCGTCCCGGAAATCCCCTTTGGGTTTCTGGGGTTGTTGGATGATCCAGGGTTCCACTCGAAGTTCCGCTTCAAATTCCGCTTGAACTCCGGCCGCTTCGCAAGCCAAAGCCTCAAGACCGTGGCCATCATCACGTTACAAGCGCATTCGCCGCGTCGTAAAATAACGTTGACGGGTTTTTTACCGAAAAATCCAGAAAGTGCAAATGGCCGCTTCCCGATTCCGGATCGAAGCGCGATCGCCTATAGGGCGATCGGTCGGATCGTTGCCGGAAATCCCCCGCTTCTCGCCGCGCCTTTCCCCTCTCCTATCCTATCTGATCCTCCCTTTCCTTCTGCTCCTGCTTTGCGCGCGACCGTCCTTCGCGGTGGCCAAGGTCTGGGACAATGGCGGCGGCGACAACCTTTGGAATACCGCCGCGAACTGGAGCCCGGACGGCGTGCCCGGGTCCGGCGACGATGTGACCTTCAACGGAACCTCTACCGCCAATTGCTATTACGACAAGGTATCGACCACGATACTGAGCCTCACCTTCACCTCCGCCTATACAGGCCGGTTCGAATGGGGCTACGCACAATTCGGCAAGGGCATCCGCGGGCAATACTTCAGCGACGATGCCTATACGGGCAGCACCTTTTCGCGCCTGGACGCCCAGGTGAACTTTCCGGAAAACTGGGCCGTGAGCATGCCGAGCGGTATCGGCTCGGACAATACCCGCACCATCTGGCATGGCTGGGTCGTGCCCCTGTACAGCCAGACCTACACCTTCTACGAAACCACCGATGACGGCGGCCGCCTTTGGGTGAACGGCACCCAGGTCATCAACCAATTCGTGGCCGGAGGCATGGGGACGGAAAACACGGGCACCATCGCCCTGACCGCGGGCGTGCTCACCGAAATCATATTCGAAACCTACCAGGGCACGGGGAACTCCGGCGCGGAACTACGGTGGTCCAGCACCTCCCAGGCCAAACAACTCATCCCCCAGAGCCAGCTCTACCCGGATCATAACGGCCTGAAGGTCCAATGGTGGCAGGGCACGGACATGACCGGGACAACGGGCACCAATGCCGCGCCCTTTATCGACTACGATTGGGGCGCCGGTTCCGGACCGGACGACTTCTTCACCGGGGACGATTTCAGCGGCCAGTTCGAAGGCTTCATCATCCCCCAGTACACGGAAACCTATACCTTCTACGCCACCAAGGACGATGGAGCACGGCTTTGGGTCAACGACGTTTCCGTCTTCGACTCCTGGACTTGCTGCGCGGATGGCACGGGAACCATCGACCTGGTCGCCGGGGTGCCTTATTATATCAAGTTGGAGTTCCGGGATACCGGCTCGAACGGCTTGCTCCATTTCAGCTGGTCGAGCGCGTCCCTGGCCAAACAGATCGTCCCGGTGGGCCGGCTTTATCTCCCCTATTGGATGAGCGTGACCGGCAACGTGGATTTGCGCTCGGGAGGCGCGATCAATATGGGCGCGGGCGAACTCCAGTTCTCCGGAACGGGCGCGCAAACCTTCACTCCCCGGAACGGGACCGGAGCCGGGTATAAACTGGGCCGTTTGGTCCAGACCGGCTCGGGCACCACCACCGTATCCACCTACGACGTGACCGCGGCCTACCTGGAGGTCCGGGCCGGCACCTTCAACCTGGGCAGCCGCTCCGTAACGCCGGATTATTTCAAGGTCACCGCCGGAACGGTCGCATTCAATACTGGAACGCTGAACCTCAACCAGAAGCAAATCGACTGGAACGTGACCACGGCCACCTCGGGCGCGGCCGGTTCCGCGCTCGTGATGACCAACAATGCCTCATACATGACCACCATGACGGGCACGGTGACGGGAGCGGATATCGACGTGACCTTCACCGGCTCGGGAGACTTCACCATGGCCGGTGGATTGGCCAACGGCACGGGCAACTTGACCAAGTCCGGGGCTGGGACCCTGACCATTTCCGGCACCGAGACCCAATCGGGCCCGGTCACGGTCAGCGGCGGCTACCTGACCTTCAGCCGCACCGTTGGCACCATTTACTTCTTCTCCTCCATCACCAATAGCGCGACCGTGACCATGATCCCGTCCGCCTTGGCGGGTATGGAATTCGACTCGCGGATAAGGGGAGCGGGCACCTATATCATCGACGGTCCGGGCGGAGGCGGCCAATTCGAGAACCGCATCCTATGGAAGGGGTCTTCTACCGGCGCGAGCGACAATACGGGCCCCGTCAACATCATCAACGGCGGCAAGCTCTGGATCGAGACCACCTCGGGATATACCGTCATTGGCCCCGCGAGCACCATCGACGTGGGCGCTTCGGCGACCCTCTCGCCCTGCGGGACGGGCACCCGCAAGATCGGCGGCCTCACCGGCAGCGGGCTGGTGAACCTCAGCTACGACGATATCGGTACGCCCACCCTCGAGATCAGCAACGCCTCGAGCAACACCTTCTCCGGCATCATCCGGGACGACGACGGGGACATGCCCGTCATCAAGAGCGGGGCGGGCGCCCTTACCCTGTCCGGGGCCAATACCTGGACCGGCGGGTATACCCATACCGCCGGCACGACCATCATCTCCCACAATACGGCCCTGGGAGCCGGGACCACGGTGGTGAATGGAACGGGCCAGCTTTTGCCGCAAAGCGGCATCACCGTGGCCAATGCCTTGACCATCAATGCCAATGATCCCGCGGCGTTCAACGGCACGGTGCAGGGTCCGGCCGCGGGCACGGCCACCTGGAGCGGCGCCATCACCATCAACAATACCGCGACAAATGGCGGTCATTTCCAGGGCGGCAATACCACCGGCGGCCTCGTCCTTTCAGGCGCAATCACTTCATCGGTACTGGTATCCATCCGCAACAACAAGGTGGTGCTGTCAGGAGGGGGAAGCTATGCGAACCTCGGGATATACCAGGGAACGACCTATCTGGGGGCGACCAACGGTATCTGCGCCACCTCCGGAGTCCAGTTGGGGTCGGTCGGAACGTCCATCCTGGACTTGAACGGCTTCAGTCAGACCCTTACCTATATTTCCAAAGGCGCTAGCGCGTCCACGGTCACCAATTCCAGCGGCACCGCCGCCACCCTGACCATGAACCCCACGGGCGCCACCACCTTCAGCGGCGTCATCAGCGGCAACCTGGCCCTGACCAAGATCGGCGCGTTCACCTTCAACCTCGGGGGCGCCTGCACCTATTCCCTGGCGACGACCGTGACCGCCGGCACCTTGGACATCAATGCCGCCGGTTCCGTGATCGGCACGCAAAGCCTCATCCTGAACAATGGCGGCAATGTCGACATCGACGGAACCGTGACCCTGTCGACCGACGCCACCGGCGTCTTCGGCGTGGGGTACGGGGCCACGGGGACGAGCACCTTGACCTTGAATACGGGCGGCGCCCTGAACGTGGGCAATGGCGGCGGGCGGACCTTCGTGGGCGGGGGACCGAGCGGCGGCCCTTATGGCACGGGCATCTTGACCATTGCTGGCGGGACCCTGACGGTGGCGGTGGGAGGAGCGTTCCCCAACGACAAGTTCTATACCCCGGGATACGGCGGAACGGGCACGATCAACCTGAACGGCGGCACCATGATAAATGGGCGCCTTGTGGAAAGGGGATCGGGCGCCGGTTACTTCTATTTCAACGGAGGCACCTTCAGAACGTCCTTGGGCGGGTGGCATCTGGGCAATTTCAATGCCGTCGAAATCCGCAATGGCGGCGCGCTCCTTGACGCCAATGGGTTCGACCTGGGATTGAACAACAATCTTGCGCATTCCACCCAGGGCGGCGACGCCGCCACCGACGGGGGCGTAGCCACCACGGGTACCAGCGGGCGGTTGTTCCTCACCGGGACCGGAGACGCCTGGACGGGACCCACCACCATCGTCTCGGGAACGACCCTCTACCTGAACCAGAGCGAAGTGGTGCCCAATGCGAGCGCCGTGACCATCAACGGCACCCTGGATATGGAAGCGCATAACGAAACCATCGGCTCCCTGGCGGGCTCGGGGACGGTGGACAACCTGGCGGGGACGGGAACCTATACCCTGACCACGGGCGGGGACAATACCGGAACCACCTTCTCCGGCATCATCAAGAACACCTCGGGCACGGTGGCCTTGGTCAAAAACGGGACCGGCGCCCAGGTCGTTTCGGGCAACAATACCTATACCGGCGGCACCACCATCAACGGCGGGTATATCCGCACGGACCATAATAACGGGTTCGGCACCGGCACGGTGACGGTGAACGCCGGCGCCTTCGCCATGATCTGGGCTCCCTCCGCGATAACGGTCCCCAACAATTGGGTGCTGAACGGCAGCAGCGGCAATTCCAGCTACCCCACCTTGTGCCATGACGGCGGGGCCGGTGCGGTGGTCCTGAACGGTAACATCAGCGTGACGGCCGCGAGCGAAATCGGCCTGGGGGGCGCCACGAGCAATTCCATGACCCTCAACGGCGTCATCAGCGGTTCGGGCAATATCACCGTCGATGAGGCCAATGGCGGGTCCCAGAACACCCTATATCTCGCCGGGGCGAACACCTTTACCGGCACCCTGACCATCACCCCCGGTGTGGTGCGCCTGGGCGCGAACAATGTCATCCCCGACGGGGTGGCCGTGACGTTGTCCGACGGCGGCCTGGATCTGTACGGGCATAGCGAAACCATCGGTTCCCTGGCCGGCACTAGCAGCGCCGTCGTGGACAATAATGCCGCGACCGCGGGCACCTTCACCCTGACCACCGGCGGGAACAATGGAACCACCGCCTTCTCCGGGGTCATCAAGAATACCCAGCAGACTTTGGCCCTGACCAAGACCGGTACTGGGGCCTTCACCCTGTCCGGCGCCAACCTCTATTCCGGCGTAACTACGGTCAGCTCGGGGGGTACCCTCATCCTGGGTTCCACCACGGCCCTGGGCGCGGTGGGCGGGAATACCGTGGTGTCCAGCGGCGCGGTCCTGGACCTGAACGGCATCGCCTACGCTTCCGCCGAACCCCTGACCATTTCGGGCACGGGCATCTCGGCGGGCGGCGCGGTCAAGAACGGGAGCACCACCGCCGCGTCCTTCCCCGGCCTTGTGACCTTGGCCGCGGCCTCCAGCATCGAGGCGGGATCGGGAAACATCACCTTGAGCCATGCGGGAACCATTTCCGGCGCCTTCAACCTGACCTTGGGCGGCGCGGCCAACGGAAGCATCGCCAGCATAGTCGGTATCGGCACGGGCAAGATCATCAAGGAGGATGCGGGGACCTGGACCCTGACCGGGGCGAACACCTTTACGGGCGGAACGGAAATAGCGGGCGGAACCGTAAGCGTGGGGGCGGCGAACAATCTGGGATCCCCTTCGGGCACCAATGTGGTGACCTATACGGGCACCGGTACCCTGGCGGCAACGGGCTCCTTCACCTTGACCAAGGCCTTCCTGCTGAACTCCGGCGTCACGGGAACCTTCGATGTCGCCTCCAGCCAGACCTTGACCTTGAACGGGGCGATATCGGCAATCACCACGGCACCGGTCTATAAGTCCGGCTCCGGCACCTTAATCCTGGGCGTGGACAATTCGCAACTCGACAACGATATCTTTCTGACGGGCGGCACCTTGGAAGGCCGGAACGCCAACGCCTTCGGCAATAGCGGTACTTTGGATTTCGTATACGCCTCGGCCGGGACCACGATCCGCGTGGTCTCGAATACGGCCCTCGATTTAAACGCCTCCCTGGAGGCGGTCGGGACCGGGGTGAATGTGGTGGTGGACAGGGTCGCGGCCGGCGCCGGAGTCACCCATAGCGTGCATTTCCTGAACACGGCGGGAGCGTATACGGTCAACGTGTCCGCAGGGGCCAATGTCACCAGCGGCACCGCCGGATTCACCCTGCGAGGGGGCGGCACCATTGCGGGCCATTCCGTCCTGGACGTTACCGATCCGGGCACCCCCGATATCCTGATGACCTGGACCACGGGCCTGACCGGGACCAATTTCAACATGACCTTCCAGGGGACGGGTAACACCACGGTTTCCGGCATCATCGCCACGGGCAGCGGCACCGTGACCAAGGCCGGTTCCGGAACCCTGCTCCTCTCCGGAGCCAATACCTATACGGGCCTGACTACCGTGAGCGCCGGTATCTTGCAGTTGGGCCATGCCTCGGCCGCCCTGGGCACCAGCGCCGGCGGAGTGTCCGTCGGCATCGGCGGCGCGCTCGATTTGAACGGCACCACCTATACCACCGCCGAGGCCCTGACCTTGAACGGCACGGGTATCTCGAGCGGGGGCGCCCTGATGAACGGCAATGCCGCGGCCGCGACCTGGCCGGGCCTGATCACCCTGGGCAGCGCGTCCAGCATCATAGCGGGTACGGGCGACATCACCGTCAATAATGCGGGCACCATCACCGGCGCGACCTTAGGCCTGACCTTGGGCGGCGCGCAGAACGGCACCTTGACCAGCATCCTCGGGACCACTTCCGGGACCCTGACCAAGCAGGACGCGGGGACCTGGACAATCTCCGGCGCGAATACCTATACGGGCCTGACCACGGTTTCCGCGGGAACCCTGAAGCTGAACAATAATGCGGCCCTGGGGACCACGGCGGCGGGAACCACGGTGGCCAGCGGCGCCACCTTGGATTTGAACGCCAAGACCATCGGCGCGGAAGCCATGAGCATCACGGGCACCGGCGTAGGGGCCAACGGCGCGCTCATCAACTCCTCGGGCACGGCGGCCAGCTGGGCCGGCGACGTCACCATCACCGCGAACCCCTGCAATATGGGCGGTAGTGGGGATTTCACCCTGAGCGGCGCGACCACCTCCAACACCCTCACCAAGATCGGCGCGGGAACCCTCACCCTGAGCGGGACGACGGACAACAACGGCATGACCCTGGTGGCGAACGCGGGCACCGTGATCCTGGCCAAGACGAGCAGCGGCTCCGTCCACGCTGCGGGCGCATCGTTCCTGACCGTGGGCGGCGGCACCGTGAAGGTCGCGGGGACGGGCGGGGACCAAATCTTCAATAACGTCTACCTGACCGTGAATTCGGGAACCTTGGACCTCAATGGCAATAGCGAAGCGTTTTACGGGGTGACGGGGTCCGGAGGTACCGTGGACAATACCTCGGGGGCGGGCACGTACACCCTGACCTTGGTCGGCCCCGGCAGCTATAGCTATTCCGGGACCATCCAGAATACTTCCGGAACCCTCGCTATCGCCTGCCAGGGAGGCGGCACGCATACCTGGTCGGGCAACAATACGTATTCGGGAACGACGACCGTCGCCATCAATACGACCCTGAAGGTGGGAAGCGCGACGGCCTTGGGCGCCATTACGGGCGGCGCCACGGTTTCCAGCGGCGGCGTCCTGGACCTGAACGGGATCACCTACACCAATGTCGAGCCCCTGACCCTCAGCGGTACGGGCATCGCTTCGGGCGGCGCCCTCATCAATTCCAGCGCGACGGGCGCAACCTTCCCGGGCCTTTTGACCTTGGGCGCGGCCGCGAGCGTCATCGCGGGTACGGGTGCCATCACCTTAAGCAATGCGGGCACCATCACCGGCGCGACCTTCGGCCTGACCTTGGGCGGCGCATCGAACGGGACCCTGGCATCCATCCTCGGAACCACGAGCGGCACCCTGACCAAGCAGGACGCGGGGACCTGGACCCTTTCAAGCGCGAATACCTATACCGGCCTGACCACGGTGAGCGGGGGCATATTGAAACTGGCGTCGAACGATGCCTTGGGCACCGCGGCGGGCGCGACCACGGTGGCTACAGGGGCGGCCCTCGATCTCAACGGCATCGCCTACACCACGGCCGAGCCCGTTACCTTGAACGGTACGGGCCTCGCTTCCGCCGGCGCTTTGCAGAACTCCAGCGCCACGGGCGCCACCTTCGCCGGTCTCCTCACCTTGGGATCCGCCAGCAGCATCATCGCGGGCACGGGGGCCATCACCTTAAGCCATACGGGAACCGTCACAGGCGCGACCTTCGGATTGACCTTGGGCGGCGCGCAGAACGGCAGCCTGGCGGGCATCCTGGGAACCACCACGGGCACCCTGACCAAACAGGACGCGGGCGCCTGGACCCTGTCCGCGGCCAATACCTATACGGGCGCCACCACCCTCAGCGCGGGCACCCTGAAGGTCAACGGCTCCCTGAACGCGGGCAGCGCGGTAACCGTGGCCAGCGGTGCGACCCTGGCCGGTACGGGCTCGGTTCCGGGCACGGTCACGGTGAGCAATGGCGGCATCGTCTCCCCGGGCGATGCGAATGAAGCGACCCTGAGCACCGGCGCCCAGGTCCTCAACTCCACCTCGGTGCTGACGTATACCTTGTCGCCCGCCGGATCGGACATGATAGCGGTAACGGGCAATTTCACCCTGGACGGTACCGTCAACGTGACGGCCGGGACCGGGTTCACCTTCGGCACCTATACCCTGGCGACCTATACGGGCACCCTGACCAACAATATCCTGAACGTAGGGACCCTCCCCACCGGGATCTACGCCACCATCACCGCGGGGGCGGGCGTGGTCAGCCTGAACGTACTCGACTATTCGGGCTGGAACTACGTCTCCACCATCAATTTCAATACCACCTCCACGGGAGCCAATGTCCCGAACGACGTCACGGACTTCCCCATGCTGGTGCGCCTGGATTCCAACAACTTCATCTTCGACCAAGCCATGCCGGACGGGCGGGACATCCGCTTCGCGGACCCTGACGGCAGCGGGCTTATCTATGAGATCGAGCGCTGGGACCCGACCCTGAAGAAGGCGGAAATCTGGGTCAAGGTGCCCAAGGTGGACGGCAATAGCAATCGGGATTTCATCAATATGTATTGGGGCAATTCCGGCGTCTCGAGTCTGAGCAACTCCAGCGGGGTTTTCCCTTCCGCTTCCGGATTCGGAGGCGTATGGCATCTGAACTCCGCCTTCACGGACGCCTCGTCCAACGGCAATAACGGGGCTAATTCCAATTCGACCGACTCCCTGGGCTTGATCGGCCGGGCGCGGTCCTTCCTCGCCGGTTCCTCCCAGTACGTGGAAATGCCCTACTCCGCCAGCCTCGATCTCGGGTCCTTTTCCTTCTCCGCCTGGACCAAGCCGGCCTCCCTGGGGAACACCCGGGCAATCATCTCGTCCCGGTTCGGCGGGGAGTATACCTTCGACGCCCAATGGGACGATTTATCCGGCGGCATGCACGCGGATATCGGAAATGGATCGTCCTGGCTTTCGACCACGGCCAACTATGCCTTTACGCCCGTCATCAATACCTGGAACCATGTCACCTGGACCGTTACGACCAATGCGTACAGCATTTACCTGAACGGAAGCCTGGTCGGGAGCGGCACCTTCGCGGGCACGCCCCAGTTCATGAAAAGCGGCGAGACCCTGCGCATCGGGCAGACCACCCTTTCCAACTACTTCGGCGGCCTCATCGATGAGCCGCGCGTGGACAACGTGGTCCGCGGCGCCGACTGGATCAAACTGTCCTACGAAACCCAAAAGGCGAATTCGACCGCCTTGGTGTATGCGAATACGGCCCTGTCCACCTGGGCGTATGCGAGCAAGGTCTATGTGAACACCTCGGCAACCGGAGCGAACACCACCTCGGACGTGACCAACTTCCCCATGCTGGTCCGGCTGACCGGAGCGAACTTCGACTTCTCCCAGGCGCGGACGGACGGCGGGGACTTGCGTTTCGCGGACAGCACCGGAGCCTTGCTTCCTTATGAGCTGGCCCGGTACGATGCGGCCAACAAGCTCGCGGAAGTCTGGGTGCTTTTGCCCACGGTCAAGGCCAACAACAATTCCCAATGGTTCCGGATGTATTGGGGCAAGCCGTCCGCCGTTTCGCTTTCTTCGGCCACCTCCGTCTTCCAACCTTCCAACGGCATCGCCGGTGAATACCATCTCAACGAGGCTTCCGGCACGGCCTTGGATGCGACACCGAATGCCAATAACGGGACCTTCAACGGCAATGTACCGAACCAGCAGACGGGCCTGATCAGCAAGGCGCACCTGTTCGACGGCAATGGCGACTATATCAGCGCGGCCTCCAACAGCACCATGGATTTCTCGGCGAGCGATCGGGTGACGGTATCGGCCTGGGTCAACCGCTCCGGCGCGGCGGTGGCGGGACAGGACGAGGGCATCGCAAGCAAGATCGAATGGACCGCGAGCGCCGATCGTTCCTGGAACCTCATCTACAAGAATACGAGCCTCGGGTTCCGTTTCGGCGTTAGCACGGACGGTACGTCCGGGAACGAAACCTTCGCCTCCTCGAACTATACCGCCACCAACGGGACCTGGTACCATGTCACGGGCGTGGTGGATGGGACCAAGGTCCGCATCTACGTGAACGGGATCGAGCAAGGCAGCACCGCCTTCACCGGCAATATCTATTATTCGACGGCCTCGCCCTTCAAGATCGGAGAGGTCGACGACGATGGCGCGACCAATCGCCAATACTGGAACGGCTATCTCGACGAAGTCAGCGTAGCGAGCGTCGCCCGCAGCGCGGATTGGATCAAGCTGGCCTATGAATCCCAGAAGGCCGCGTCCACCGTCCTCACCTTGGGCGCCCGGGCCGGGGATTTCACCAAATCCGTCCGCTTCAATTTCAACACCACCGCCACGGGCGCCAACGTACCGGGCAACGTGACCAATATCCCCATCCTGGTCCCGCTCACCGCCGCGAATTTCGATTTCTCCGGGACTACGGCCACGGGGAACGATTTGCAATTCATCGACAAGGACGGCACCTATCTCTATCACGAAGTGGTGGAATGGGACAAGGCCAACCAGGTGGGCAAGGTCTGGGTGCGCGTGCCCCAGGTGGACGGTAATTCGACGGCGGATTTCATCACCCTGTATTACGGCTGCGCGGCCTGCACGGCCAGCCCGTACGACGTCAAGGATTCGGTTTGGGCCGGGTACAATGGCGTTTGGCATCTGGACGGAAACGAGGCCTTGCCCGTGGACGCGACCCGGTACCGGGCCAGCGGCACCTTCGCCAGCGATCAGGCCAAGGTCACGGGGCTTACCGCTTCGTCGGCCAAGTATTTCGACGGGTCCCAGGACGCGGTGCAGGTCCCCAATCCCGCCGGCGGCCAGCTGGATTTCGGCACCGCGGATTTCACCGTGAGCGCTTGGGTCAAGACCACCAATACCGGCGCTGGAAGCTACTGGCCCATCGTTATCGGGAAGGAGAACGGATTCCCGGGCACTCGAGGCGGCTATGTCATGAGTTTCCTCACCAGCTCCCAGCCCGGACAGGCCCAATTCGAAATCTTCTCGGCCAACGTTTCCGCGGGGAAGACGAGCACCTCCACCACCCTCAATGACGGGAACTGGCATCTGCTTACTGGCAAGAAGACCGCTACCGCGATCGAACTCTACGTGGACGGCGTTTCCAACGGCACCACGGCGCATGCCCTGGGGACCACCACCATCACCAATGATTTCGGCATCGGCAAGCGGTTCGGCAACCAGGGGTACAACTTCAAAGGCAATATCCAGGAGGCCCAGGTGGCCCCCTCCGCGCTCTCGGCGGATTTCATCAAACTCTCCTATGAGAACCAGAAGGCTACCAGCACCCTCTTTTCCACGACCACCATCACGACCGCCTCCTTTCAGCGGTCCAAGGTGTTCACCCTCAACACCACCGCTTCGGGCGCGAACATCCCCGGCGACGTCTACAACTTCCCCCTGCTCCTCCGCATCACCGGCACCCCGGTCGGTTCCGCCACCCCCATCACCGATTTGACCCAATCGGCGGGCCAGGACATCCGCTTCCTCGACGGGGACGGGGTCACCTGGCTGGACTATCAGATCGAACGCTGGAGCCCGGGCCAGGACAGCGCCGAGGTCTGGGTCAAGGTGCCCAAGATCGAAGGCAATAGCGCCGCGCATTCCATCACCATGTATTACCAACAGGCCTCGGCCACGGTGCCGGACGGGCAATGCGCTTCTTGCGTGTTCTCAACGAGCAACGGCTTTGCGGGAACCTACCATTTGGCCACGGACGTGACGAGCGCCACCGGGTCCTTCAATGGAACCGACAATGCCACCGGGGACGTAGGCGGCATCGTGGGGCGGGGCCGCAGCTTCAACGGAACCACCGGTTATATCAGCATCGCCCGTCCGGTCCAGGACGATTTCACCATCGGATTCTGGATGAACACGTCAACGGCCGGGGCGGCGGGCGGCGCCGCCACTTCCTGGTTCGACGGCACCGGTCTCGTGGACGGTGAAGTCAGTGGATTCACCACGGATTACGGCGTCACCCTGATCGGGACTTCCGCGGCTTTCGGCACCGGCAGCTCGGACAATACCATCAAATTGGCGAGCCCGGCCATGAACACCGGGGTATGGAAATACGTGACGGCCACGCGGAACAGGGCGACGGGAGCCAAGGTTTTCTACATCGACGGAGCGCAATTGGGCGCTTCGACCGGGGGCACCGCTTCCTTGACCGCTCCTACCACCTTGAATATCGGTCGATTGAATATTGCGTCCAATTACTATACCGGTAATCTGGATGAAATCCAAATCTCAAGCGTGGTGCGCGACTCCTCATGGAACTTGCTGACGTACCAGAATCAGCGCCGGGACGCGACCCCGCTGTTCAATCCCAGCCCAGCCGATTTCCAGAAGACGAAGAAGTTCACCTTCAACACCACCAGGACCGGCGCCAACGTCATGGACAGCGTCACCAACTTCCCGCTGCTGGTCCGCATTGCCGGTACGGTGGGCGGCACCCCCATCACGGACCTGGTCGCGGGCACGGGCACCAATGCCCCTCCGGACATCCGCTTCCTGGACGGGGACGGCAAGACCTGGCTCAACTATCAGGTGGAACGCTGGGATCGGGCCGCGAGCGTGGATTCGGCCGAGGTCTGGGTCCTGGTGCCCAAGGTGGACGGAAACAGCGACCATGACTTCATTACCATGTATTACCAGCAGGCCTCGGGCGTAACCGTGGCCGACGGGCAGTGCGCGTCTTGCGTCTTCGGCACCAGTGTTGGATTCACCGGCGTCTGGCATCTGGGCGAGGATGGCAATACCAATGCCGGCGGATACGGCGACGCCAGCGGCCAAGGGAATACCGGCACGGGAACCTCGATGACCAACGCCTCGGACGTGGGCGGCATGATCGGGCTCGGGCAGAACCTGGACGGATCGACCCAGTACATCACCGTCGCCGGATCCGCCTTTCCCACGAACACGGCAAGCCGGACCTTGTGCGGCTGGGCCAAGACCAGCGTGCTCAACACGAACAAGATCCTGGCGAGTTACGGTACGAATTCCGGCAATTCGACCTATGGCATCCTGGGTTGGGGCAACTCAGGCGGGCGTTGGGGATTCTGGGGCTGGAACGCCAACATAATCGGCCCGGTCGCCGACGACGTCAATTGGCATCAGCATTGCGCCAGCTATGACGGGGCCACGGTCATCCATTACATCGATGGGGCGAAAACGGACAGCCTCGCCGCGGTCCTGACCACGACGGCCTCCGGTTTCAAAATCGGCGCGCGCGGGAGCGATAATCTTCTCAAATGGACCGGCGTAGTCGATGAGGTTTCCCTCAGTACCGTCCAACGCTCCCCGGATTGGATCAAACTCGCCTACCAGACCCAGCGCCAGACCGGCAATGTGTTCTGGAACGCCCGCCCCGGCCCCAACAATACCGTCTCGCTTACGGCGACCGCTGGCGTGAACACTATCGCCCTGTCCTGGAATACCCCGGTCTCGGATTCCGCCAATGCCGATTCGGTGGGCCTCTGGGTCAAATACTCGGGCTATCCCGACTCCGCCAACGCCGCCTCCACGACCCGCGTGGTCAAGCTCATCAAGACGGATTCCAGTTACAGCTATCCCGCCACCTATCCCGGTACCTACTACTTCGCCCTGGCCGTGCGCAATACCAACGGGGTCTGGAGCCCGTTCACCAAGGCCTCGTCGGATACGGCGAACTTATCGGGCAGCGTGTACATGCTGGATACCGTCTACGTGGATTCCGCCATCGGGAACAACCTGAATTCCTGCGTCCAGGCCCGCAATCCCGCGACCCCCATGAAGAACGCCTGGACCGCCATGCTCTGCGGCAGCGGGGCTACGGATACCCTGGTGGTCCGCATGATGCCGGGCACCTATACCGATTCCGATTTCACGATCACTTCCAAGCCCACCATCATCACCTCCTTCGATCGCAACTCCCGCGCCGTCCTGAACGGAAGCACCACCGGGACCGAAGGGTTTGCCGGCTCGACCGTTGTCCTGAAAAGCGACGTCCTCCTGCGCAGCATGGACATGAAGCCCGCCGTGAACGATTACAACGGGATCTACCTATGGTCCACGGCCGTGAGGGTACGCATCGAAGGATGCCGCATCCACAATAACGGGAGTATCAAGCTCCATGACGGAATCCATATCCGAAATTCCACGAATGATCAAATCACCATCGCCAACAACCTGATCCTCCAGCCGCTCTATTCCGGTATCTATACCACCCAGGACAATTCCTTCAATATCCTGAACAACGTGATCATCGGCACCGGGAGCACGGGCCAGCATGCGATCTACCAGAATTTCAATACCGGTTGGACGGACATGACGGTCAAGAACAACATCATCCAGAATTGGGATTACGGCATCCTGACCCAGGCGGCCAATATCGGCGTGGTCGCCAGCAACCTGTTCTACCAGGTCACCTCCGGCCGCGAGGTCACGGGCGTCACCAACGCCACCGGTACCCTCATCAAGGATCCCATGTTCGCGGATACCAATCTGGCCAACCTCAACTCCTACAAGCTCCTGCCCGGATCCCCGGCCATCGATGCCGGCTCCTCGAGCTACGGTTCCGGCGGCGGTTTCGTGACCTATCGGTATTCCCAGGACTATTTCGGCAATGCCCGCACCCTCGGTACCGCGCCGGATATCGGCCTGTACGAAGGCACGGGCTATACTCCCAATCCCACCGGCGATTTCGACACCCTGATCACGGTATCCACCTCCACTACGGTCACGGTCAAGAATTCCAAATGGAAGATCGTGTTCGACCAGGCGCGCGGCGGCGGCATCAACTTCTTCTCGGACATGGCCGATTCCACCACCAACCTGCTCGCCGCGAATACCCTGCTCTTCGACGCCAAGGTCGGATCCTTCCAGGCCTCCTCGGGCAGCACCGCCATCACCCCCGCCTTCCTTGAGCGCACCCGGGCCCGCGCCGTGGTGCGCCAATGGGTGCCGGTCTCGGCTTCGCTCAACCTGAATATCTACTACGCCATCTATGCCTCGGGCCATATCTACGTCCAGAGCGAGATCTCCAATATCAGCGGCGGTTCCACCGCTTTGACCTCGGTGGACTATACCTTGAAGCTGGGCACGACCGCCTCCGCCTTCGCCACCTCCAGCGGCAAAAACGGATTCGGGTACCTGACCACCACGACGCGCGACGCCGCGATCGCGGTCACGCGCGATTTGGACGGCGGGGCCGCCACGGCGGAAACCTGGACCACCACCTCCGCGTCCGGCTCGCCGGGCACCGTGGTCTTTTCCACGGCCAACCCCAGCGCCAGCGCCAAGTTCATGCGGCGCAGCCATGGATTCCTGATCTATATCGGCGACGCGTCCCTGAGCCTCCAAAAGGCCGCGACCCTGAATGCCGATGCCTACGTTCCCAGCGTCCTCACGGCTTCCGGCGGTTCCCTGCTCCTGGAACGCGACTGGCAGAGCGCCCTGGACGGGCATTGGACCCTGGACGATGGCGCGGGAGCGATCGCGCGTGACAAGGCGGTCTACTTCCAGAACAACGCTACGATATCCGGGGCGGGCGCGGCCTGGGTTTCCGGCAAGGTGGGCGGAGGCCTTTCCCTGACCGCCACGGACGTGGCCGTGGTGACGGACAATGACGCCTTGGAAGCCACTCTGGGCGGCACCTATATGTTCTGGGTCAAGCCCGATTTCGCGACCATGGGGACCACGGCTTTCATCCTATCCAAGGGCATCACCACCTCGGACGGCTGGTATTTCCGCAAGGTCTCGGGTCAGAACCAGATCACCTTCAATATGGGCGCGGCCTCGGCCACCACCCCCACCTTGACGGATGGGGTCTGGACCCATCTCTGCGCCGTGGTCAAGTCCACCGGGTCCAAGCAGATCGAATTGTACGTGAACGGGGTGATGGTATCGGCCTCCTCCGCCACGGCCACCGCCGTGGTCAACGCGACCGACCTGCGCTTCGGCGAGAACGCGGCCGGAGGCGCCACGGATCGATTCAAGGGCATCCTGGATGATATCCGCATCTTCAAGAATGAAATCGGGGAAGGGGACATCCAGGCGGTCTACGCGCGGGGCTTCTCCTCCAAGTCCGGCCATTACGCCCTCCGGGCCGACAATAACAACCGTATGGTGGCCCTGATCAACGGCTCGGCGGCCCAGACCCGCGTCCAGCCCGCCTTCCAGATCGCCAACTGGTCCGGCATCAAAACGCCCAAGTTCGTGTACCTGAACGGCATCCGCCTCAAGCCCAATACGGACTTCGTGACCGATTCGGTCGGCAACCAGGCCTTCGGCGCGACCCTGGTCCTGCAGCTCAACAAGGTCCTGACCGGCGCGGACCAGACCCTGTTCGTGGACGATGACGATTCCACCGGGTTCATGGGCGAGGCCGCCCAGATGAAGACCCTGACCATCACGGCCACGGCCAACGACAAGATCGCCATCCAAAACTTCTCGTCGACGACCTTCGGCGCGGCGACCAGCGGGCAATGGTACATGGAGCTGGATCTGAACGGCTGGATCACGCCCACGTCCACGGCGGGATCCCAGGCCGGGTTCGGCGAGGTCAATGTCTGGAAGGCCGCGGCCATCGAGCCCAACGTGGCCGTCAGCACCGCCTCCAACCTGGTGGGCTATGACGCGACCAACGGCCTGCACCGCAGCCTTTCCCCCATGTATTTCGATCTGACCGGAGGCACCAACCCGATCTTCTCCGGAGCGAAAGGCTATGGCGGAACGGCCAACCTCACCTACACCTTGGCGGACTCCTCCTCAACGCGCCTGTCCCTGGTCCTCTCCTCCATGTCCATGAGCGGCCAGGGGACCTTCACCTTGATCAAGCGGTGGACCTTCTATCCTTCGGGCCGCATCATCGGCAGCTTCCAGGTATCGGGCGTATCCGCCGCCTTCAATCTGGACGATCCGCGCTTCGGCCTGCAGGTCAAGGCCGGCGGGGCCCCCACGGAAGCCTGGGCCGCCGCCTATGCCACCGCCAATGCCCGCTGGGCCGAGATCGGCGGGGACCTTACCACCCACTCCATCGTGGGAGGCGTCCTGAGCGTCAAGAACAATGCCGGCTCCTATACCGGTGGGGCCAACCTCATGGCTTCCTCGGTCACGGCCACCCAATCGGACGGTAGCTCGGACAGCCGCCGCGCCTGGATGGCTCTGAAGCCGGCCCTGTTCACCCAGGCCAATTCCACGCCCATTCCCATCACGACCAACTTCTTCCTCGACTTCTCCAAGGATTTCACCGATTCCGCCACGGCGGATTCCCTGGCCGCCGATCTGCAGAACCCGGCCGTCATCACCGCCATCACCGGCACCCGCACTACCACGGACGCCCTGGATTTCAATGCGGATAATTTCGCCGAAGGCGATGGGGCCTATACCTACGCCGCTGCCGGAGGCATCGCCCATTTCAAGTTCGCGAACACCAAGACCTCCTTTTCGCCCGCCTTCCGCATCAATACCTGGACCCAGGGCACCTTGCCCGAAGTGGTCATTCTGGACAACCAGGTTCTGACCCGCGGCTACCATTACAACGTCTACCTGAATACGGCGGGCGCCGGCGGCGGGGAGCTGGTGATGCAGTTCAACAAGACCCTGGCCCCGGGCACCCATGTCTTCTTCATCAACCATAAGACCGGCCTTGCCGTGACCTTGCGGTCCTTCGAAGCCAAGGGCGGAGAGGGCGTGGATACCCTGGAATGGAGCACCGAAAGCGAGTTCGAGAACCTGGGTTATCACCTTTATCGCCGTATCGCTCCGGGCGAAGCCCAGATCGACAGCAGCCTTTCGGGAGGCGCCAAGGTGGCCGGCGCCGGCATCGCCAATGCCCTGATCGATGCGGCCCGCTCCCAGGT
>JAQBPO010000001.1 GCA_028287465.1 Fibrobacterota bacterium | reverse complement strand
GCCCGCCCTCCTGAAAGCCGACAAAATCCAGAAAAGGGCGGGTCAAACCGGATTCGATTGGCCGGATTATAAAGGCCCCATGGATAAGATCCGGGAAGAGCTGGAAGAGTTCCGGGCCGAAGCGGAGGTTTCCGGGGGAATGCCCAACCAGGACCGGTTGGAAAGCGAGTTCGGGGACCTGTTGTTCGCGGCGGTGAATCTCGGCCGGTTCTTCAAACTGGATCCGGAAAAGTCCCTGGCGCGCGCCAATCGCAAATTCATGGATCGCTACGCCGCCATGGAAGCCCTGGCGAAGGGGGACGGAGTGGATTTCAAGGCGCTGAGCCTGGAGGAAAAAGAGGCGTATTGGGTGAGGGTGAAGACTGAGGAAGGGGCCCCCTAGCCCCTAAGCCGAGAACGGACTCAGTGGATAATCAGGTTATTCACGATCAGTCCGCCGAAAAACACGATCAAATAGCCGAACCAGAGGAACATCAATGGGTAATTGAATACCTTGTCCTCGGTCCGGTGGGCGCCCTTCGGTTTAAGGCGTATTTCGCGGACATTCCGGAGCAATTGCTTGACCGAAAGCCATAATCCGCCCATTCCCACGAGGAGGATGAGAATCAGCTTCATAAGGGCGGTCTCCTTTTAGGTTCCGGATTCAGCGCAAATCGTATATTACCAAGTACCGGTAAGCCGATTCTCCCCAAGCGGGATCCCTCGGACAACCTTGCCGTTTGACGCATAATTTACTTAATTTTTCACCTTGTAGTGGTTTCCCACTTCCTCCTTCTTTAAGATTTCCGAAACCTTGAGGGCGGGGAACCCACTCTTAGAGCATTGGCCTTTTAGCTATTTTGTATGCAGGAGAAACGGTTGGATCTGATTCAAAACATCACCGAGCTCGCGACGAAAGTCTCGGAGTCGAACGGTCTGGACCTGGTTGACGTGGAGATCTTCCGCGCCGGCAAGCGTCGCGTTCTCCGCATCTACGTCGGCAAGCGCGATGGCGTGAACGTGGATGACTGCGCGCGCATCAGCCGCGATCTCGGCACCCTGTTGGACGCGGACAACGTGATGCAGGATGAGAACTATATCCTCGAAGTCTCCTCGCCCGGCCTGGACCGTCCCTTCAAGACCATCAAGGACTATCGCCGCAACCTGGGGCGCTTCGTGCGCGTCTCGACGCGGGAACCGATCGAGGGCTTCGGCAACAAGAAGCTCATGGTCGGCAAATTGGAAGACGTCGGAGAGACGTCGATTACCCTGGACACGGACGGGAAGTCCCGTTCCATCCCCCTCGACCTGATCCTTCAGGCCAAGGTGGATGTGAGACTTACTTAAGCAGCGTACTGGAGAATTAGATGGCAGCTGAGATTTTTGAAAGCCTGAACCTTATCGCCAAGACCAAGAATCTGGGCCCGGAAGTGGTCGTGTCGACCCTCCAGCAGAGCCTGATCAACGCGGCGAAGAAGTACCTCAACCTGGCGAAGAATATCGAAGCGGAAATCGACAAGGATACGGGCGAGATCCACGTTTTCCTGCGCGTCAATATCGTCGAGGATTATCCCGACGTCGATCCCGCCCTTACCCCTGAAGAGGTCGCCGCCTTCGACGAGAAGTACATGCTCATCGGCGAAGCCACCGAATACAATGAGGACGCGGTCGCGGGCGATTACCTGGAAATGGAAATCCCCATCGAGAACTTCGGGCGCGCCGCCATCCAGAGCGCCAAGCAAATCCTCCTCCAGAAGGTCAGGGACGCGGAACGCGACAAGATTTTCGAGGACTACCAGCACCGCATCGGGACCCTCGTGTCCGGAACCGTGCAGCAGGTCGATCGCGGCAATATCCTGGTCAACCTCGGCAAGACGGAAGGCATCATCCCCCTCAAGGAGCAGATCCGCAAGGAACGCTACCGTCAGGGCGATACCATCCGCGCCTACATCGCGAACGTGAGCACCAACACCAAGGGCCCGCAGATCCTGCTCTCGCGCACCCACCCGGATTTCCTGGCCGAGCTCTTCAAGCTGGAAGTTCCCGAAATCTACGATGGCATCGTGACCATCAAGGCCGTATCCCGCGACCCGGGCTACCGCGCCAAGATCGCCGTCTCCACCAAGGACGATCGCATCGACCCGGTGGGCGCCTGCGTGGGCATGAAGGGCAACCGCGTGCAGGCCATCGTGCGCGAATTGTCGAACGAACGCATCGATATCATCCACTGGAGCGATGATATGCACACCTATATCCGCCGCGGGCTCTCGCCCGCCAACATCAAGCAGATCACCGATATCGGGGACGGACGCGTGGTCGTGATCGTAGGCGACGAAGACCTTTCCCAGGCCATCGGCCGCGGCGGGCAGAACGTGCGCCTCGCCTCCAAGCTCATCGGCAAGGAACTGGACATCTACGGCCAGACCGAGTTCGGCAATATGCCGCCCGAAGAGAAGGAACTGTTGCTCAAGCCCCGCGAAGGCGTCAAGATCCCCGGGGTCGGCGAACCCCAGGTGGTGGCCGCCGTGCCGAGCAAGTTCTCGGAATTGGAATCGCTGTTCGCCAAGAAGAAGCCTGACGGAGCTGACGGAGAGTAAGGAATACGCCGGGCGCGAGCCCAGAGTGGAAACGAAATTATGACCGATGTTACCAAGAAAAGAGTCTCCTCCCTCGCTAAGACCTATGAGATTTCCAGCGACCTGCTGGTGAAGCTCCTCAAGGACGTGGGCGTGGAGGTCAAGTCGTCCGCGGCGATGATCGACCAGCCTTCCTTCCTGAAGGTGAAGCCGTTGATCGTGGCCGAGAAGGATCGGATCGAGAAGGACGCCCTCATCAAGGCCGGGAAGAAGATCCCCATGAAGGCCGTGCTGAAGAAGGTGCCGCCGACCCCTCCCCCCGCCCCTCCCGTGCCCAAGGCCGCCATCGTGCAGCAGGCTCCCGTTGCCGCCGCGCCCGCGGAAGCCCCGCGCGCAGAGGAACGCCCCGCGCCCGCGTACGAAGCGCCCGCCCCGGTGGAAACCCGCGCGGAGGCTCCCGTAGCACGCCCGGTACCCCAGGCCGAGACCGCCGCTCCCGCGCCGGAAGCCCAGGCCCCTAAGGCGGCTCCTTTCCAGACCATCATCGAACGCTACGTGCCGCCCGCTCCCAAGCCGGCGGCTCCCGTCGCGCCCGTTGCCGCGGTCGAAGCGCCCCAAGCGGCGCCCGCAGCCCCGGTTGCCGCAGCGCCGGTGGCGGCAGCTCCGGTGGAACCCCCTAAGCCCCCCGCTATCAATACGCCCGCGGATGCCGAGGCCAAGGCCCGTAGCCTGCATGCCGAGTTGAAGGTATCGGTGGAAAAGCCCGACGCGAACCTGATGGCCCGCATCGCCAAGGCGAAAGCCGAAAGCATGGCCCGCGCCCGCAGCCGCGAAGAACGTCATCAGGGCTATTCCGGCAGCCTCAACCGCAACGCAGGCGGAGGCGGAGGCTATCCCCAGCAGGGTGGCTATCAGAATCGCGGTCCCGGAGGCCCTGGCGGTCCCGGCGGCGGCGGCGGTTACCAGGGTGGCGGCCAAGGCGGCGGCTATCAAGGTGGTTATCAGAATCGCGGTCCCGGAGGCCCTGGCGGTCCCGGCGGTCCCGGTGGCGGCGGCGGCTATCAAGGTGGTTACCAGAATCGCGGTCCCGGAGGCCCTGGCGGTCCCGGTGGCGGCGGTGGCTATCAAGGCGGTTACCAGAATCGCGGTCCCGGAGGCCCTGGTGGTCCCGGCGGCGGCGGCGGTTACCAAGGCGGATACAATCGCGGACCCGGCGGCCCTGGTGGGCCAGGCGGTCCCGGCGGATATCAAGGCGGATACAATCGCGGACCCGGCGGCCCTGGTGGGCCAGGCGGTCCCGGCGGTTTCCAGAACCGGGGTCCTGGCGGTCCCGGCGGGCCAGGCGGCTTCGGCGCGCCCAGGGACGTCTATGCCCAACGCGCCCAGGAAGCGGGCATCATCAATACCCTCGCCGGCCTTACCGGCAAGGACGGACGCCGCGGCCTGGACAAGGAAAAAGAGAAGGAAAAGGAAAAGGAACGCAACCGTGGGACCGCGGTCCCCCAGCAGCAGAACCGTTCCCGCGGAGGCCATAAGCGCAAGACCAAGGAGCAGATCGAAGCCGAACTGCTCGAGGCGCGCAACAATGTCACCAAGGTGATGGCCAGCCTTTCCAAGGGCGGCAAAGGCAAGATGAAGAGCCGCCGCGACGAGGAGGAACAGACTCCCGGCGAGAAGCGCGTCCTCAACGTGGGCGAGTTCGTCACCATCGGCGAGTTGGCCGGTCTGATGAACGCCATGCCCGCGCAGGTCATCGCCAAGTGCATGGAAATGGGCATGATGGTGACCATCAATCAGCGCCTCGACCATGAAACCATCGCCCTCATCGCCGACGAATTCGGCTATGAAGCGCATCTCATGGACGAATACGCCCAGGATGCCCTGCTCGATCAGCAGGAAGCGGATACCCCAGAAAACCTGATCACGCGCGCGCCCATCATCACGGTCATGGGCCACGTCGATCACGGTAAGACGTCGATCCTGGATTATATCCGCAAGACCAACGTCTTCGCGGGCGAAGCCGGCGGCATCACCCAGCATATCGGCGCCTACCAGGTGAATACGTCCCACGGGCCGGTCTGCTTCCTGGATACCCCGGGTCACGAGGCCTTCTCGGCCATGCGTTCCCGCGGCGCCGACATCACGGACGTTGTGCTGCTCGTGGTCGCCGCGGACAGCATGGTCATGCCTCAGACCAAGGAAGCCATTACCCTGGCCAAGAACGCCAATTGCCAGATCGTGGTGGCCATCAACAAGATCGACCTGCCCAACGCCAATGCGGCCAAGATCAAAGCCCAGTTGGCCGAAGCCGGCGTGGAAGTGGAAGAATACGGCGGAAAGTACGCGTGCGTGGAAGTCTCCGCGCGCCAGGGCACCGGAATGGACAAGCTGCTTGAGACTCTGGCCCTCGAAGCCGAAGTGCTCGAACTCAAGGCGAATCCGAACCGCTCCGCCGTCGGCGTGGTCATCGAATCGCGCTTGGACAAGGGCAAGGGCGCCGTCGCCACCATCCTGGTGGAGAACGGGACGCTCAAGGTCGGCGACATCTTCGTTACCGGCACCTTCTCGGGCAGGGTAAGGGCCTTGCTCGATGAACGCGGCAAGAATCGGCCCGATGCCGGCCCCTCCACTCCGGTGCAGGTGCTCGGTCTGGAAGGCGCGCCCCAGGCGGGCGATTCCTTCGTCGTGGTCGAAGACGAACGCGAAGCGCGCGAAATCGCCACCCGCCGCCGCCGTGCGGCCAAGGAACGCGAGATGCGCCAGAAGCGCCACATCACCCTGGATCAGCTCTACGATCAAATCAAATCGGGCGAGTTCCACGAGCTCAAGGTGATCATCAAGGCGGACGTGGACGGTTCCGTGGAGGCCATTTCCGGCGCCCTGGAAAAGCTGTCCACCAAGGAAGTCAGGGTCAATGTCATCAGCAAGGGTGTCGGCGCCGTCAAGGATGCCGATATCCACCTTGCAGCGGCCTCCGAAGCCATCATCATCGCCTTCCACGTTCTGCCCTCCGAGGCCGTGCGTCAGCTGGCGGAGGTCGAAGGCGTCACCATCAACAACTACCGCATCATCTATGAGGTGGTTGATGAAATCAAGTCGGCCATGGAAGGCATGCTCACTCCCGAGATCAAGGAAGAGGTGGCCGGCGAAGCCGAGATCCTCAAGATCTTCCGCATCCCCAAGATCGGCACCATCGCCGGTTGCAAGGTCCAGAGCGGCATCGTGGAACGCGAGCTCAAGGCCCGCGTATACCGCAATGGCATCGAGGTAGGCGAAGCCAAGGTGACCTCCCTGAAGCGCGAAAAGGACGACGCCCGCTCGGTCAAGGCCGGGTTCGAATGCGGAATCGGCCTGGACGGCATCAAGGACCTGATCGAAGGGGATATCATCGCCTTCTTCCGCAAGGTGGAAGTCGCCCGTAAGCTGACTCCGGTCAAAGCCTAGGATTCACGGGGTCCGGATGCTTAGCGGCATCCGGACCGCCTTACCCGGGTCCCTCCAAAGAGCAGTTTCGAAACAACCTTTCATCGCACCACCGAGCAGCATCCAATGACCCGAAGAACCGAACGCGTCGCCCACCTCATCCAACGTGAGATCGGCGGTGTAATCCAGCAGGAACTCACCGATGTCCGCATCGGCTTCGTCACCATTTCCAGGGTGGAAGTCACCACGGACATGGCCTTCGCCAAGGTGCACGTTTCCATCATGGGCACGGATAAGCAGAAGCGGGACTCCATGGCGGGCCTCAGCCACAGCGCCTCCTACCTCCGCACCCACCTGGCCAAGGTGATGAAGATGCGCACCGTGCCGCGAATCCAGTTCATCGAGGACAAGAACCTCGACCATGGACTGCGCATCAACGAGATCCTCAACGAAATCAAGCCCAAGCCCGCTCCCGCCGCCGACGAGGACGCAACGGACTCCGACTCCGACGATGAATGAAAGTCCGGCCGCCAAGGAAGCGGGCGTGACCGCATCCTTGGCGGCCGCGCACGAAGGCATCCTGCTTCTGGACAAGCCCGCCGGGGTCAGCTCCTTCCAGGCCCTGCGTCCCTTGAAGCGCCTCTTCCCCAAAACCAAGATCGGCCATGCCGGCACCTTGGACCCGGCCGCCACCGGCCTGCTCCTGGTCGGCATCGGCGCCGGTACGCGCCTCCTGGAATACCTGGAAGGCATGCCCAAGACCTATTCCTTCACGGCCCGCTTCGGGCTCGTCTCCGATTCCTACGACATGGAGGGCGCGGTGGAGCCGCACCCATCGGCGGCTTCGGCCGGGACCCTGGACGCGGATCGGATCGGCAGCGCCCTGTCCGCCTTCCGCGGCCCCATCCGCCAGACCCCTCCCGCCTATTCCGCCATCAAGATCGACGGAGAACGGGCCTGCGACCGGATGCGCGCGGGCGGAACCGTGACCCTGGATTCGCGTGAAGTAACGGTCCATTCCCTGGACCTGCGATCCTTCGCCCCTGCCGGACCCTCTCCTGCCGACGCGTCGGCGATGGACCGGTCCGTCCCCTCCGCCGAAATGGTGATGACCTGTTCCAAAGGCACCTATGTCCGCTCCCTGGTGCACGACCTGGGCGAGTCCCTCGGCTGCGGTGCGGTGACCGACAATATCCGCAGGCTGGCCATCGGCCCGTTCCGTGTCGAGGACGCCGTGCGGACGGAGGATCTGGTTCCGGGAGTGCCCCTGCGACCGTTGGAAGCGGCGGTGGCGCACCTGCCCTCGGCCGTAATCCCCGCTTCGCACGTGGCGCGTTTCCTGAACGGCCAATTCGTCGCCCCGGCAGGGGCGGAAACGGCGGTAGCCGCCGATCCGGCGCGTTCCGGCGATTCGACCCGACCCTCTCCTGAGCCCCAGGAATACCGCGCTCTAGACCAAGCAGGCCGCCTGCTCGCCATCGCCACCTTTTCACCCTTAGGCCTGCTGTGTCCCCGGAAAGTCCTGGCCAAGGCCTGAACTCCCAGGAGGCCAAGGCCGCCGGCACCGCCGTATCCTGGAAGGATGTGCGGAGGACGGGCCCGTGCATGGTCGCCCTCGGTAATTTCGACGGGGTCCATCTGGGCCATCGCCGGGTCCTGGAATCCTTGCTCCGGGAAAGCCGCGCTTCGGGCCTGGACCCGGTCGTCATCACCTTCGATCCCCATCCCCGGTACTTTTTCAAGCCTGGGGAAAAACCATCTTTGCTGTCCACCCCTTCCGAAAAACTGGCCCTCCTCAGGGAATGGCCGATCGAAGTGATCCCCCTGGCCTTCGACCAGGACCTGGCGGGGCTCCCGGCCGAGGATTTCATCGAAGCCTTCCTGAAAGAGCGGCTTGGAGGCAAACGCTTCCTGCTCGGACATGACCACCGGTTCGGCCGCCAAGCCTTGGGCAATGCGGCCTTGCTGCAGAAGCATGTCCAGGACCCGGCCAAGGACGTCCTCATCCTGGAACCGTTCCAGTTGAACGGGGAGGTCGTCAGCTCCTCCGCCATCCGCGCTTACCTTGAGGCCGCCCGGATCGATAAGGCGAACAACCTCCTCGGCCGCCCCTTCAGCTATGCCGGCACCGTGGTCCGCGGGGATGGCCGGGGCAAAGGGCTGGGGTTCCCGACCGCGAACCTGGACCCGGGATACCCGTACAAGGCCATGGTCGCCCTGGGAGTTTACGGGGGAAAGGCTATCGTGGACGGCAGGGAGGTCGCCGCCATCGCCAATATCGGCCACCGCCCCACCTTCGGCGGGACCGCCCTGAAAATCGAGGTCCATCTGCTGGATTTCGACGCGGATCTCTATGGCCGCCGGGTGGAGTTCCGGATCCTGTTCCATGTCCGGGCCGAACGGAAATTCACCTCCGTGGAAAGCCTCCGTGATCAGGTTGCAAAGGACATTGACGTAACCCGCCGGCTGCTTGCCGGCCTCTAGACCGCGCCCTCCAAATCCTCAAGTTTCGGTCAAATTGTTAAAATAAACTCAAGAATTCCGCGGATTTCGGGGTAGGGTTTCCCAGGGTTTTCCAGGATAAGACCTATATTTGGGACTGACGCGCTAGGTAAGCCTGAGGGGCCGAAACCGCACGGAGACGGACAGGATTGGCCTGGACCGGAAACCGATGGTCGGGACGGTTGGGATGATGCGCGATGAAAGGAAAACCAATGAACAACGGTTTGGTCGACGAGGAAAAGAATTTCATAGTGCCTTTGATCGTGGTGGGTATCGTCGTGGTGACCATCCTCCTGATCGCCGGGCTTTTCATGCCCACAATCTCCTATTCCTGGTAAAAACCCGATGGTCCCCCGGTCCGGTTCCGGCCGGGGGGACCTCCTTTCCATTGGGATGGAAATCCGCCCCTTGGCGGAATAAATTGGCCAAACTCCCCGCGTAAAGCTATTATTCCACACCTCTTAAATAGGCCCCCCTCAAGTCAGGGTCAGCCCGTTTTCGTAGTTTGATTTGTCCGGATTTGGTTCGCAAAGCCGATTCGACGGGCAGGTTTCAAGGCCGGTTTCCTGGCCCGTATCTAGACAAGAAGTAAGACAAACAGAGTCAAGTTCAAGACAAGCATCAGTTCAGCAAGCAGAAGAAAGACGAAGTATTATGGCAACCATGACGAAGGAAATTGCGGCGAAGACCATCAGCGATTTTGGCAAGAACCCCAAGGACTCCGGGAACCCGAAGGTCCAGGTGGCCTTGCTGACCCATCGCATCGCCGAGATCACCGAGCATCTGAAGGTGCATAAGAAAGACAAGCACTCCCGCCGCGGCTTGACCACCATGGTCGCGTACCGCCGCCGCCTTCTCAATTACATGACGAAGACGGACCTGAACGGGTACCGCGAATTGATCAAGACGCTCGACCTGCGTCGCTAATCCTCCTCGTCTCCGTCTTTCCTTCCAAAACCAACCGGGCGCGGCGAGGGCCGCGCTATCTGGGAGCACATCATTTCCATGGCAAAACAAACCGTTAATATCACCCTGCCCGACGGCAAAACCATCTCTCTCGAATCCGGACGCATGGCCAAACAGGCCGGCGGCGCCGTCATCGTCCGCCTGGGCGACACCATGGTGCTTTGCACCGTCTGCGCGGGACCCGAATCCTTGGGCGACTTCTTCCCCCTGACCGTCGAATACCGCGAAAAGTATTACGCCGCGGGCAAGATCCCCGGCGGCTACATCAAGCGCGAAGCCAAGCCCAGCGACAAGGAAGTCCTGACCTGCCGCATCGTGGACCGGCCCCTTCGCCCCATGTTCCCCGAAGGCTACAAGCGCGAAGTCCAGATCGTCTGCACCGTGCTCTCCGCCGACGAGAAGTATGACGCCGACACCCTCTCCGTCATCGGCGCTTCCGCCGCCATCGGCCTTTCTTCGCTCCCCTTCGAAGACCAGGTTGCGGCCGTCAAGGTCATCGGCAAGGACGGCAAGTACACCATCAATCCCACCTTCGAGGAAATCGAAACCGCCGACATCGAACTCATCGTCGCCGGTACCGCCACCTCCATCTGCATGGTGGAAGGTTCGGGCTGGGAAATCGCCGAAGAGGTCATGGTCAACGCCATCCTCGCCGGCCATGAAGCCATCAAGGCCATCGTCAAGGGCCAGCAGGAGCTGATCTCCCGCTTCGAAGTCCTCAAGGACGTGTTCACGCCCAAGGCCATCGACCAGGAGCTTTTCGCCAAGGTCGAAGCCATCGCCAAGCCCCTGCTCGTCAAGGCCTTCCACACCCCCATGCTCAAGAAGGCGCATTACGCCACCATGAGCCAGATTAAGAAGGACGTCATCGCCGCCCTCGGTGAGGCCTATGCCGACCGCGCCGGCGAGATCAAGGAACACGTCGAAACGGTCCAGTGGAGCGAGATGCGCGAGATGGTGCTGGCCGAGAAGGTCCGCATCGACGGACGCGGCCCCTCCGACATCCGCGCCATCGAGATCGAGACTTCGGTCCTCCCCCGCACGCACGGCTCCGGCCTGTTCCAGCGCGGCGAGACCCAGGCCCTGGTGGTCTGCACCCTGGGAACCAAGAACGACGAACAGCGCGTCGACTCCCTTCAGGGCGAATCCTTCCGCAATTACATGCTGCATTACAACTTCCC
>JAQBPO010000093.1 GCA_028287465.1 Fibrobacterota bacterium | reverse complement strand
CTGGAGCATGCGATAAGGAGGGCCGCGGCCAGGATCGAGGCGCAGTAGTGGAGTCTCGGGGTCATTCCCAAAGGATAGGATTAAACCCGGCATCGCGCTTGGGATACCCGGCGCTCGGGTTCCCGATCAGGCGGAAAGCAGCCCGGTTTCAGGGAAAGCCGCCACCTGCGCGCGTCCTGGGCCCCGAAGGAAGGGGCCCACGGACCCTTGCCGCCATTCCTGATTACGGTCGGGGTCACGCCTGGTTACGGCGGACCTCGGCCATCTGCCGGAAGAATTCGGTTTCTGCGGGCTTGAGATCGCGCGGCAGGCGCAATCCGACCGTAACGTACAGGTCACCGTACTGGCCGGGCTTGTCGTACAGAGGCATGCCCTGGCCCTTGAGGCGGAACACCTTCCCATTGGGGGTTTCCGGAGGGATGCGCAGCTTGAGGTTGCCGGAAAGGGTCTGGATCTCCTCCTGCCTGCCCACGATGGCGTCCTGCACTTCCAGCGGCAGGGTCATATGCAGATCATCCTCCCGCCTGTCGAATACCGGATGCGGGGTGACGTGGATGCGGAGGTAGAAGTCCCCGTCCGGGGCGCCGTTCACTCCCTTGCCGCCCTTGCCCGCCAGCTTGATCACCTTGCCGTCGGTAATCCCGGGCTTGAATTGCAGGCGGAGCTTCTTGCCATCGATCTCGATGATCTTCTTCGCGCCGAGGTAGGCCTCTTCGAGGGTGATTTCCACGTCGGCCTGGTAGTCGTCGCCGGGGCGCTGGGCCCGCTGGGCGCCCGTCCATGCGCCCCCTTGCCGGCCCCTTCCCGGTCCGGCTCCGCCGCCCATTCCCGCGCCGCCGAAAAAAGTCTCGAAGAAATCCGAAAAGTCCCCGCCGCCGCCGCCGAACATCTCCCCCAGGTCTTCCTGGGTGAAGGTGCGGCTCCGGCCCCGTCCTCCTCCGCCGCCGGCGTATTGCCTTTCGTACTGCGGGCCGCCTTGCTGGTTCCAGTTGGCCCCCAGTTCATCGTAACGCTTGCGCTTTTCCGGATCGGAAAGCACCTCGTTGGCTTCATTGATCTCTTTAAAGCGATCCTCCGCGGCCTTGTTTCCCGGATTCTTGTCCGGATGGTATTTCCCGGCCAGCTTGCGGTAGGCCTTCTTGATCGCGTCGGGCTCGGCGCCCTTTTCGAGCCCCAATGACTTGTAATAATCTTTGAATTCCATGGTTCCGTTTGTTCCAGATCCCCGCGTGTCGGCGGGGACCCTAACAAATTATGTCCTGAGGGAGGGATCGACTACGGTATTTTAACGGGATTCCGGATAGGAGGGGTCAGTGTGCCAGGTAGCGGGCCACGTTTTCCGGTTCCATTTCCGGAGCGATGGTCTTGGCGCCGTTGGCCCGCAGAAGCTTCATGGCGTCCAAATGGCCCATGGAGGAGGCGGCCAGGTAGGGAGTCCACCCTTCCGGGTCCCGCGCATTGACGTCCGCCCCGGCCTTGATGAGGCGGTAGACCTCCCTGGTCTGGCCCTTTTCCGACGCCCGGATGAGGGCGAGGTCACGGCCGGATTTGGAGAGGCATGGAGCGCAGGCGATCAGGGACAAGGCCAACAGGGAACAGCCGAGGGTAAGGATTTTGCCCTTCATGGTGACTTCGCCTGCCTTCCGGGTGGTGTGGAGCACGAAGATATTGTCTCCCAAACCGGACCCTTATTCAATGTCCGGTAACGTCCCATTTTCTCCGGTTTCGTTCCCGGACAGCGGTTTTATAGGGCTTTCATAGCCTCGGCGCATAGCCTGCGGGACCTTTTGTCCCGGTGTTTGAGGCAACCGCCAGATGCTATAATCGCAGCGCCGCCGGGCCCTTTTCCGGACCGCGGCAATCCCAGGAAAACAGGCCGCCGGCGAGGTAACGCAAGTGTTACGTTGTTTGGGGCGCGTCGCGGCTTATCGGGTTTCTGGCGGAATTCGCGTTCAGGGCCCGGCGATGGCCGTCCTCGCGCCGGGTTCGAAGGAAGGGATGCCCATTTCCGGGAACAGGTCCGTCGCGGGCCATTTCCGGACGGTTTCCGCCATCCGGGTCAGTTCCACGCCTTCCCTGCCTCCGGGCTGGGGCGAAAGATCGCGATTGAGGAAAAGGACGAAGGAGAAGTGATCCGGAAGATGGAAGACCAGGGTCGAAGTCCCGGGAAAGAGGCCGTTGTGCCACTTGGCCGTGACCGTATCGCCCTCCGCCATCGACACCTTCTGCCCGAACCATCCGCGCAGGAACCCGTTATTGGTCCCCGAGGGAGACCACATGGTCGACACGCCCCGGGGATTCAGGATGGGGTTGGCGGCCCCGAGATCGAAGGCGGCCAGCACCTTGGCGTAATCCGGCGCGGAGAGGATCCACGCTCCCGCCGCGTCCATGTTCCGCAAATCGAAGTCGCCGTATCCTCCCGGGACCCAGGGAGGGGAGACGCCTTCCGGATTCGTCTGCAGGTACGGAACGGCGGTGTGGTACAGGACTTCACCGGGAGCCCGATCCTCGAAGCGGCTCGCGCCGAAGCGTGGGCGCGACAGGCCGAGGGGATGGAATATCCGTTCCTCCGCCAAGGCCTCGTACGATTTCCCGACGCCCATGGGCAGGCTTTCAAGCATGCGGCCCAGCAGGAAGAACCCGAAATTGTCGTAAACGGAACGGCTGCCCGGTTCGAACTGGAGGGGCTGGGAGAGCATGTATTTCAGGAAATCCTTCCGCGACGCGGGCAGGCGCTTGCGGATCTCCGAGCCGGGGGCGAAATCGTTGAAAACCGGATCGGGATTCTGGCGCGAACGGGCCCAACCGCCCGAGTGCGTGAGCAATTGATCCACCGTGATGTCCCGGAAGCGCGCGTCCACGGGCACCTCCGCTTCGCCGTTCTCGCCTTGGGGATTGAGAAGCGAAAGGATCTTCTCCTTTAGGGAGGGCTTTGACCCAGGCCCGTTGTCGGTTGCGTCCCCGTTCCCTTCCCGGATCAATTGGTGCACCATGATGCTGGTGAGCGGCTTGCTGCAACTGGCCGCCCGGAATAGGCTGTTCGGCTTCGTTTCCGGGTAACCCTCTTCAGCCCAGGTATAGCCGTGGGAGAATACGAGCTTGCCTTCGCGCGCTATGGCCAAGGCGCCGGCCCGGACGCCCGAGCGCTGCATGAGGGTCCTCATATAACCGTCGAAGGCCTCCATGCCCGGCGCCGGCGGCCCGGACACGGTCCAGCCGCGGGGCATGGGACGCGAACGCTTGGCTACGAGTACCGCGAAGGTCGCGTTCCCGTCCGGGGAGGCTTGCAGGCTCAAGGGGAAAAAACCTTGCTCCGCCTCCTGCTCGAGCTCCACGGGCAATTCCGCGCCTGCGAGGTCCGCATGCGCCGCCCAGGGGCCGATGGAATTCTCCTCCCATAAAGTGAAAAACCTTCCGCCGGGAAGGGGCGCGATGAAGGCCGGCCGGACCCATACCCGGGAAAAGATGTCCATCTTGTCGTGCAGGGATCGCGCGCCGTCCCCGAAGCTGTAATTCCAGGCGACGCCTTCCGTATTCCGTTTCCATACGCAGGCGAACCGGGGTTGTTCCGGGGAACCATAGGCATCCAGCCAAATGCATTTCGAACGTTTGGCCTGGGCCGAATCGACCACCGCCTGGAAACCGGTCATGGTCAAACCGGTCATGACGACCGCCGGTGTCGAATCCTTTTCCAGGATCGCCGCGAAGCGCGGGCTCGCCGCCGCGATCACCTTCGGCTGGAACCCTCGCTTGGACCAGTAGGCCAGGGTATCCTGGAGCCCGGATTCGAGGGTGGGAGGGATGATCCTCCAAGCGGGACCGTCCTCGCGGACCCACGAGGAGGCGTAAAGCAGGCTGTCCCCAGAGCCCCGCAAATCCAGGGAAAGGGGCCGATAGCCTTTTTTTTCGAGGGAATCGGATAGCCTTCCGAAGCGGGTGGAATCCAGATCCAGGCGCACCGCCCCCCCGGGAAGAGGCTTCGCGAGGGAAGCCAGGCTGGATAGGATGCAGATGGCGGCGATGCGAGCGAGCAGTTTCGTTCTCCGGTCGGAAAATGGGGGCCTTTGGGAACCTGCAATATAATACGAATATGCGGAAGGCGTTTTCCAGGGTAAGGCAAGGGTAAAAGACGCGCGGAAAAAAAACCGACGCCCGCCAGCCCAATGGCGGCGGGGCCCGCCTAAAGGGTAGCATGCATGTTTCGGTAAATTTATCTTTAACCTAGACCTCGATCCCCGCCGTGATCCAAATCCCGATTTCAAACAAGGAGAATGACATGAGCAAGAGGCAGACATTGCTTAAATCGCTCGCGATGGTTGCATCCGCGAGTTTGGTCCTCACTGCTTGCAATAAGCAGGATAAATCCGGATCCTCGGGAAGCCAAAGCGGCTCGTCCCAAAGCGGATCCTCTTCATCCCAAGGCACCGGCATGGGCAGCCAAGGCTCCGGCACGGGCGGTTCCGGCTCGGAACCGGGCATGGGTTCCTCCTCGGGAGGCTCTTCATCCGGTTCGGGCAGCTACGGAAGCGACAGCCTGAATACCGGTTCCCAAGGTTCGTCGGGATCTTCGTCCAGCGGCACGGGCATGGGCTCGGGAAGCTCGGGCACCGGCGGCTCGGGAAGCGGTTCATCTTCCTCCGGAAGCACCAACCAAAGCTCTCCCGGGACCGGCACTTCGGGTTCGATGGGAACCGGCGGAAGCGGCTCCCAATCGGGAACCTCGGGTTCGGCGGCCGACACGTCCTCCAGCACGGGTTCCATGGGCGCCTATGATACCTCGCGTTCGGGGACCGGCGGCACCGGGAGCGATACCAGCACCGGAGCGACCGGCTCCACCAAATCGTCGAAATCCAAAAAGCACAGCAAGCGCCACAGCACTTCGGATACCTCGAGTTCCAGCTCGTCCGGAACCGGGGGCAGCTCTTCCGGCATGGGCGGCAGCTCTTCCGGCACGGGTGGCAGCTCCTCCGGCGGCATGGGCGGTGACGCGACCGGCACCGGCGGATCCGGCTCCGGCACGGATATGGGCGGCTCGGGAACGGGCGGATCAGGAACCAGTGGCTCGGGAACGGGCGGTTCGGGATCCGGAGGCTCGGGAACTGGCGGTTCGGGAACCGGCGGCTCCAGCGGTTACTGAATTCGGATTTGGTGTCCGGGCCTATGGCCCGGGAACCATCGGTTCATCCTGTTTCTGTCGAGGCGAGTTCGGATGGTCAGGCACGGGATCAAAACGGCCCTCACCCGGGGGCCGTTTCCGTTTTCGCAGGCCGATTCAATGTAAGGATTTGCGGGCAGCGGATTTCGCCAATATCGCTTCCGCGGCCAACCGGCCCGTTAGCGCGCCTCCGTTCATATATCCCTGGAATTCCGCGCTGCAATGTTCTCCAGCGAAGAACAGGTTCCCAACCGGCTTGCCTTCCTCTCCGGACAGTCCCGTCCATTGCCCCGGCATGTAACAGGCATAGCTCCCGAGGGACAAGGGATAGGTCGGCCAATGGAAGGCGCCTACGTTCCCGTTGCGCGCGGCCATGGTCCCGGGGAAGACACGATCGAGCGGACCCGCCAGGGCTTCCGCTTGCGCCGCCGGACCCCCCTTGGCCAAATCCAGGCCCGCGGTGCCTCCCTGGAAAACGGTGATGCCGCCTGCTTCGCCCGGTTGCACCTTGGTATGTTCCCATCCGCTCTGGATCGGACCATCGGTGAAGAAGTTGCCGGCGTACCCCGCCTTGCGCCAAGGCCGGGACGAGAATCCCAGGAACAGCTTGGAATTGGTTCCGTAACCCAATTCCGCGATGCACTTCCGCTTGGCCTCAGGAAGATCGATCTTGAAGTCGACGGATCGCAACAAGGTGAACGGCAGGGCGAGGATGACCGCATCCGCCTTGGTTTCCACCGCCCCGCCCGGTCCCAGGAATGAAAGCCGGTACCCGTCCCCGTCGGCGGCTACGGCCTCCAGGCGATGGTTAAGGCGCAGGCTGGCCGCATACCTGGCGGCGAGAGCGTCCGTAAGCGCCTGGTTGCCTCCCGCGATCCGGAAACGCTCGTCGCTTTCCCCGAACACCTCGAACCGGCCCGCGGATGTATCGAGCGAAACCAGGGTCAGGAGATTGAGGCAGGACTGCCGGCCCGCGTCCAATCCGAATTCGGACACATAAGCGGCCGTCACCAGGTCCCGTAACCAGCCTGTTACCCCTCGCCGGTGCAGGTACTCCTCCAGGGACATCCGGTCCAGCTCGGCGGCGAACCCGGCGGTTCCGGCGGAAATGGCCTCCGGAAGGCGGCCGATGTCCATTTGGATGGCCGTGGTGAAATCCCTCACCGCCACGGCCACTTCCGCTTCCGTCCGAAGGTGCCCGCCGAAAAACCAGGCGTTCTCGATGAGTCCGGCAAGATCGCCTCCCTGCGCATCCTGGATCGCCAGTCCCATCTCCCGCGCCAGGGACATCATGTCCGTATGGGAGCTGTCGATGAATTCGCCTCCCGCTTCGGTATACTGGCCCGGCGACACGAGATTCCGGATGGTGAGGATGCGGCCGCCCGCGCGGGCGCCGGCTTCATAGATTTCCGAAGAGAGACCTCCCTTGGCGAGGAGATGGGCCGCGTGGAGGCCCGCGATGCCCGCGCCCACTATGGCTATCCGATTGCCGCCGGATTTGGATTTGCCGCCGCATCCCGGAATCAGGGAGGCGGCACCCATGGCCAGGGTGCCCTGGACGAATTCACGCCGAGAAACGCCGCCGCCGGGCCGCGAACCGGCATCCTTCCCGGATAAGGGCGCGCACGGGTCCTTGGATGGTGAATTCGATGCGGATTGACGAAAGCAGCGCCGCAGGGAAGCCATTAATGGCGTCCGGGTCGCTCGGGGAGCGCGCATGGCCGGAAAAGTACATTTTCTGCGCCCAATCGAATCCAACCGGCTGATTCGCGAAACCGATTATAGTAGAATGGTACGGGATCGCATTAACGTATCCGGAAAGGCTGGTTCATGATGTCGGTGAAGACCATCGACAAGACCGCCCTGGTCAATCTCTATAATATCGGGGGCAAGGATTTCCTCCTGCGGATGATCGATAACTTCGTCGCCCAGGCCCCGAAACGCATCGAATCCGCGCGCAAAGGCCTGGAAACGGGGGACCTGAAATCCATCCATCTGATCGCGCATTCCCTCAAGGCCAGCGCCGCGAACCTGGGGGCCGCCAAGGTCCAGGAAATCGCGGAGCGGATCGAGGAGATGGCCAGCATCGGTCTGAAGGAGCATATCGGCGAAGGCCTGAGCATGCTCGACAAGGTTCTTGCGGAGGCCATCCAATGCCTCCAGGCCGAAAGGGAGCTTTGGGGCCAAGAGGCCCCGAAGGCCTGAAGACCCGGTTCCAGTTCTGCTGAAGCCCCAGGGGTTCCCGGCCTGATAGCCAAGGAACCTCCAGGCCTGACGACTCAGGCCGCCGTGGCCCGTTCGCAACGCGAGAAGAAATGGTCGTCCAAGGCCCGGCGGATCCGTTCCAGGAGCTTCGCGGGAGCGGGCGGCGTTGCCGGCATGCCTCCATAAGCGGGTCCCACCGCCATCTCCGTCACCTCCAGGCAATCCTTTTCCGAAAGCATCACCGCGGGCACTTCCGGTCCCAGGAAGCGCAGCTGCCCCAGCCATTCCGGCCCCGTCATGTCAGGCAGATCCGGCCCGCATAGGGCGAGTTGGATGTCGCCTCCCCATTCGTTCAGGACCTGCAGGGCTTCGATGCCATGGCGGGCTTCCACCACCCGATAGCCGTTCAGTTCCAGGATGAATTTCATGGCGTCCCGGGTGGTTTCGTCCCCGTCCACCAGGAGGATGCTCTCTACCACGCTGACTCTTTTCCATTTCTGCAGATACCCGTTCATGGCGGCTCCTTGGTTGTGTCTGCAGTAAGTATAGCGGGGAAGCGGGGACGGGAAATGTCCCCGAAAATGGGGAATCAGCGCATGGTGGTCTTGGGAGCGGCCTCGACCTTTCCCAAGGCATCCAACAGGATTCCCGGGGACAACACCTCCGGCAGGATCACATAGTCCGAAACCCCGTTCCCGCTGTATAACACATAGAGCGGAATGCTGTTCCTTCCGTACTTCGCCAAGGCCCGCGCGATGGTCTCGTCCCTCAGGGTCCAATCCGCCCGCAGCATCACCAGGCCCATCGAACGTATCTTCTCGGTTACCTCCCGCGAACCGAAGGCCACCTTTTCGTTCACCTTGCAACTCAGGCACCAGTCCGCGGTGAAGTCGACGAAGACGGGTTTCCCCTGGCCCACCAGCTCGGCCACCTTTGCTTCCGAGAACTCGTCCCAGGCAATCCCGTTCTCCATGGTCACGTTGGAGCCCGCCACGCCCGCTATTCCCGTCGCGCCGGAGAAATGCTTCGGACGGCTGTCGCGGATCTGATCCAGGTACACCAGCACCAGAACGAAGGCCGGCAGGAACACCACCAAGGCCACCAGGCCCGCCACGATGCGCACCGGCGTGGTCCGATGCAAGGCCGTCCACTTCCCCAGGATCCAGGCGCTCAAGCCGGCCAGCAGCAAAACGAACAAGAGCGCGATAAGCGCATCCACCCCCGCCTGCTTGCCCAGGACCCAGGCCAGCCAGATGGCCGTGGCCAATAGGGGGAAGCCCATGAACTGTTTCAGGTGTTCCATCCACTCGCCGGGCCTGGGAAGGAATTTCATCAGTCCGGGGAAGCCGGACAGGATCAGGTAGGGCGCGGCCATGCCCAGCCCCAGGAAGGTGAAGACGAGCATGGCGTAATAGGGAGGCTGGGTGAAGGCGTAGCCCATGGCCGAGCCCATGAACGGGGCGGTGCACGGCGTGGCGACCACGGTGGCGGTCACGCCCGCCATGAAGGAACCGGCCCATCCGCTCTGGGTTCCGGTGCCGCCGATGCGCGTGAACATGTATCCCAGCTCGAACACGCCGAAGAGGTTGAGGCTGAAGAAGAAGAACAGGGCGCACAGGACGACCAGGAATCCCGGGGATTGCAGTTGGAAGCCCCAGCCCAGTTCGGAGCCGCCGCTGCGGAGGATCAGGAGCAGGCCGGCCAGGATCCAGAACGAGATGAGCACTCCGGCCGTGAAGATGAGGCCATGGGAGAAGATTTTCCAGCGGGATTCGCCGGCGCGCTTGACGAAGTCGAAGATCTTCAGGGAAAGCACGGGAAGCACGCAGGGCATCAGGTTCAGGATCAGGCCACCGAGAAAAGCCAGGGAGAGCATGAGCAGCAATTTGACGAAGCCGGAATGCGCCTCAGGGGTCACCGAGCCCGTGCCTGCGAGGATTCCTGTCGCGCCTCCCAGGATTCCCTTCGGGACATCGACCGTTCCCGGCGCGGTGGATGCGGGCAAATAGGTCGACTGGGGATTGGGGTTGCCGGATACGACGATGGGCGCGGCCAGGGCTTCGGGCCCGGCCTTCCCCTTCACGATGGCGACCTTGATCTGGACGGCCTTGGCCTTCGAATCGTTCCATCCGGATTCCGAGACCGCCACGCCGGTCAGGCTGTCCGGACCCTTTCCGCCTTCTTCCTCGGGAGGCGCGGCCTTGAGCTCCAGGGCGTACCCGCCTTTGATGGGATAGAACTTCTGCGGGGCCGCGTTCTCCAGGACGTCGGATGCTTCCGGAAAAAAAGCGATGGGGGCGATGGAAGCCGAAGACGCGGCGCCTTGGGGCGGGTAGGCCAGAAGGAGGATGGTGGAGTCTTGGGCGAGGGCGGAGAAGGTCCAGGCGGAGGAGGGAAGGGGAAGGGCGGCCAGGGCGTTCGAGAATAGGGCGGCATGGGCGGGATCGGCCGGAGCTTGGGGGGCCGATGAAACGGGAAGGGTCAGGGACAACTCGGCGCTGCCGGGGAGGCAGATGTCCTTGCATATGATCCACTTCGCTTTGGCCTTCAGATCCAGGTTCCCGCTTTTGGCGGAAGAAACGATTTGCACAGGGAGAAGGACTTCGCCTTCATAGCCGTAATTCATCAGGGGCGGGACTTCGATGCGGGAAGGGTAGGGCCACTCGATCGGGCCGGCCGAGGCTCCCGCGGGAAGCTTCCAGTCCAGGGAAACGGGGAGGCCGGCATCGCCCGGGTTCTTCCAGTAGACATGCCAATGGGGTTCCAGTTTGAGGCGGAGGCCGGCTGAAAACGATTTGCCGGGAACG